>NZ_JBHVSZ010000008.1:0-306894 GCF_042884885.1 Arthrobacter sp. NPDC058097 | reverse complement strand
AATCGAGGAAATCACCACGGGCACTGACGGGAAACAACTTTGGCATCTGAACGCTCCATCTATCAGAGCGTTGCTACGACCATATGACTTTGCCGCCCTTTTGGAGCCATTATCTGGACAAAAACTCCACCCGCGCCTGACCACATGTCTAGTTAGGATTGATTATGGCCGTTGGAGTCTTTGATCTCTTTTCGATTGGGATCGGGCCCTCGAGTTCTCACACCGTTGGCCCCATGCGGGCTGCCGCGGTTTTTGCTGAGGAATTGAAGTCCGCCGGGAAGCTGGAGGGCGTGGCGTCGCTGCGCGTGGACTTGTACGGTTCGCTTGCGGCCACCGGGCACGGGCACGGCACCATGACGGCGGTCCTGCTGGGCCTGGAGGGGTACCACCCGGAGCTGATCCTGCCCGATGAGGTCGAGGAGCGGCTGGCCTCGATCGCCGAGACCGGGACGCTGCAGTTGTCCGGGTCGGTTGCCCTGCCGTACGGCGTGAAGGACATGATCCTGCACCCGCTCACCGTCCTGCCGCGCCACACCAACGGAATGAAGTTCGCCGTGTCCGACGCCGGGGGAAACGTACTCCATGAGGCAACGTTCTTCTCGGTCGGTGGCGGATTCATCGTCCGGGAGGGCGAGGAGGACGCGGCGCAGCAGGAACTGGACGAGTCCAAGAAGGAATTGCCGCTGCCGTTCCGCACCGCCGCCGAGCTGCTGGGCCGCTGCCAGTCCAAGGGCCTGTCCATCGCCGACATTATGCTGGTCAACGAGCGCGCCTCCCGGTCCGAAGAGGACATCAGGGAAGGCCTGCTGCACATCTACTCGGTGATGGAAGCGTGTGTGCAGACCAGCCTGAAGCGTGAGGGGCTGCTGCCCGGCGGACTGAAGGTCCGCCGTCGTGCTCCTGACTGGCACGAGCGCCTGCTCAAGGAAGGCCGTGACCACGGAGGGAACTACCGGGACCCGAAGTACTGGCAGGAGTGGGTCAACCTGGTCGCGCTGGCGGTCAACGAGGAGAACGCCTCCGGCGGGCGGGTGGTCACCGCCCCGACGAACGGCGCAGCAGGGATCATCCCGGCTGTCCTCTATTACGCGCTGCACTTTGCGCCCGGGATGGATCAGGCGACCCAGGAAGACCGCGACGACGTCGTGGTCAAGTTCCTGCTGACCGCGGGTGCCGTCGGGGTGCTTTACAAGGAACAGGCGTCCATTTCCGGTGCCGAGGTGGGCTGCCAGGGGGAGGTGGGTTCGGCGTCGTCGATGGCGGCTGCCGGGCTGGCCGAGGTCATGGGCGGCACCCCTGCGCAGGTGGAGAACGCCGCGGAGATCGCGATGGAGCACAACCTGGGCCTGACCTGCGACCCGATCGGAGGCCTGGTGCAGGTGCCGTGCATCGAGCGGAACGCCATCGCGGCGGCCAAGGCCATCAACGCGGCCAAGATGGCGCTGTGGGGCGACGGCTCGCACCGGGTCTCGCTGGACGAGGTCATCGTGACCATGCGGGAGACGGGCAAGGACATGAGCTCCAAATACAAGGAAACGGCCATGGGCGGACTGGCGGTCAACGTCGTCGAGTGCTGACCCGCGGGTTGAGCCTGCCCGGAACCGGGTTTCGACAGGCTCAACCACCGGACCGGACCTAGTTGTTGGCGGCCGCCCACACGTTCAGGCTCGACGCGAAGATAACCCACGACAGGTACGGCAGCATCAGCAGCCCGGCCGCCCGGCGGATTGGACCGAACAGCAGCACGGTGCCGGCCACCGCCAGAGCCAGCGCCACGATGATGCCCAGCGCCAGCCAGAGCGCGGCCGGACCCCACACCGGATACAGCCCGAAAAAGACGGGCGTCCACGCGAGGTTCAAGGCAAGCTGTATGCCGTAGAGGGTGAGCGCAGCCCTGCGGTTCGGGCTGTGGCTTCGCCAAACGAGCCAGGCCGCCACAGCCATGGCCGCGTACAGTACGGTCCAGACCGGCCCGAACACCCAGTTGGGCGGGGACCACGGCGCCTTGTTCGCCGCCGCGTACCAGCCCGTGACGTTGCTGATGGTTGCCTGCGATCCCAGCCAGGCCACCAGGGCGCTGGCGGCCAGGAATGCCAGGAGGGCGGCCAGTTCGACGGCGGTGCGCCGCGGCCTGGGCCGCACGCCGTCACCACTGGTTCCGCCGACGTCACCGCCGGCGCCGGCGTCGCTTCCGGCTCCCGCGTCCCGTACGCCGTCCGTGCTTTCCATTGCTCTACAGTTGCCAAGGGCGCGGCCGGAGTCAAGGCGGCCAAGTAACCTCACGCGCCGGAGCCGATTGTCAGGCCGGCGTGCCACCATGGGAACCATGGGCGAAGGCTACGATGCCGGCTTCCTGCGCGAGGCCGTTGACCTGCCGGGCCCGGACGCGCCCACGGTCCTCCTCGGCTACACGCACTTCTCGGTGCGGCTGTTGCCGGCGCGCAGGCTCGCAGCCGTGACGGGCGTCAACATCAACGGACAAGCGCTGGTGCCGCTGGGGCGCGAGGGAACCTGGCACTTCGACCCCCGGGTGCCGCAGGGGCTCCAGACCGGCCCGGACGTATACCAGCACAACGACCTCGACCGGGGCCATCTTGTCCGCCGCCTGGACCCGGTCTGGGGCGATGACAGCACCGCGCTGGCCGCAAACCAGGACACCTTCTCATACCCGAATGCGGCGCCGCAGGCAGCTGCCTTCAACCAGGGCAAGGAACTCTGGGCCGGCCTGGAAGACCACGTTCTCCGCCACGCCAGCCAGTTCGACGCCAGGATCAGCGTCTTTACCGGACCCGTCCTCGACGCCGGTGACCTGCCCTACCGGGGCATCCAGATACCGCGGAAATTCTGGAAGATCGCGGCCTGGACCATGGATGGCCGGCTGGCCGCGGCGGGCTTCCTGCTGGACCAGTCCCCGCTCCTGGGCCCGGAGGAGCTGGCGAGGATCATGAGGGAACGCCTGCTGGCAGACGAGCCACCGCCGCTGGGGCCTTACCGCACCTTCCAGGTCCCCATCCCGCACATTGCTGAGCTGACCCGGATCGCGCTGACGCGCCTGGCCGAGGCCGACCGCTTCACCGCCGGCGTTCCGGAGGGCACGCCGGGAGGCGCCGTCCTGTCGCTCACCGAGCTTCGGCAGGTGCGGCTCTGACCAGGATCACGTCCCCGCGGCAAGCGGCGCGGGAGGCCGGACGGATAGACTTGAGGCTGCTTCTCCGGCACCTGCACGAAACGTAAGCGAAGATTGGATACGGCACACTTGCGAGAATTCACTGCCCGCTTTGCCACCTCCGAAGAGGTTGCCAACTGGGACTCCCACGTCACCGCGAATCCGAACGGCGGAAACCTGCTGCAGTCGGAGGCCTTCGCCGAGGTCAAGCAGCACTTCGGCTGGAAGACCCTGCATCTCGTGTACGAAACAGCCGACTACACGAGCTACAACCTGGTGCTGGAAAAGAGCTTCCCGCTGCTGGGCAAGCTCTGGTACCTCATCAAGGGGCCGGATGTTGCCGGGGTCGAGGACATCCCCGGCATTGCCGCGGCGAACGCCGAGTTCGTCAAGCGCGCACGGCTGGGCGTCTTCGCCATCAAGATCGAGCCGGACATCATCCTTAGTGATGCCGCGCGCGAAGTCATTGAGGGGGCCGGGCTGGTCAAGACGCACAACCTGCAGCCCAACGACTCCACAGCACTGCTGGATATTTCCCCCGAGGAGAACCAGCTGCTGCGCAACCTCCACTCACGGGGACGGAACGCCGTCCGCCGGGCCATCCGCGAGGGCGTCGAGGTGCACAACGTCGACCCCAGCGATGAAAATTTCAAGGCCATGTACGCCCTGATGACAGACACCGTCCAGGCGAAGTCGCAGGTCCGGGTGCGCGAATACGACTACTACCGCCAGTTCTGGACGAACTTCATCAAGCGCGGCCAGGGCCGGCTCATGTTCGTGTACGAAAACGGCGTTCCCTCGGTGGGTGCGTTTGTCATCAACTACGGCCGCAAGGGCACCTACAAGGACGGCGGTTCCCTGCAGAAACGCAGCCAGTACGGTGATTCGCACCTGGTGCAGTGGACCGCGATCAACCAGCTCAAGGAGTTGGGCTGCACGGAATACGACTTCTGCGGAACGCCGCCCAGCGACAAACTCAAGGACACGTCGAATCCCTTCCACGGGCTGGGACTCTTCAAGACCAGCTTCAGCAAGACCGTCACGGACTTCGTCGGCTGTTATGACCAGGTCATCAGCCCCCTGAAGTACAAGGCATGGATTGCCGCCGGCGAACGCATCGCCCGGCAGCTCTACACCCGCCGCACCGGGCAGCAGTTTTACTGAGGCACCGAACTGGTAAGGCACCGAACTCCTAAGGCACTGACAGAAGGGGGAGCCTGATGACCAAACAACCCCGTGGCTCCAACCGGCCGCCCACGGACGGGCTGCCCAAGACGGAGCCGCTGACCGCCTCGCAGCTGCACCAGAACGCGGCGGCCAAGCGCATGCTGCGCCGCCTGGTGCAGGGGGAAAATCCGCCGACGGCGCCACTGAGCATCGTGGACAGGCTGGCCGGCAGCCCCTACGCCAACCCCATGATCCAGGTGGGCGGGATTGATGAGTCCGCACGCAAGACGATGGACTTTGCGCTCCATCTCGCCGAGTCGATGTTCCGGTACGGTGCCGGCGCCCTCGAGGTCGAAACCAGCATCATTGCCGTGACGGCGGCGCTGGGGCTGAAAAACATCGAGGTGGACATCACCAACCAGTCCGTGGGCATCAACTACGCAGCCAAGGACCAGACGCCCATCACCCTCCTGCGGGTGGTCCGGTCCTGGACGAACAACTACGCGGGGCTTGCCCAGGTCCACCAGCTGGTCACCGATATCGTGGCCGGCGGCGTCGGCCGGGACGAGGCCGTCCGCCGGCTCGACGAGATCGTCCGGCGCCCCAAACCGTTCCCGCGCTGGATGGTGACGGTGGCGTTCGCGGTGTTCTCGGCCGTGTTCGTGGCCGTCATCGGCGGCGGTCCCGGCGCCTCGGCTGTCGCGTTCGCCTCCAATCTGCTCATCAGCGTGGTGGCCCGGAAGCTGGGCCGCTGGCGGACGCCCGACTTCTTCATCACGGCGGCCTGTTCGTTTGTGGTGACGGTGATAGCGCTGCTGCTGTGGCGGTTCGGCGGTCCCGTGGGGATCCGGCTGGCCCCCGCCATCGTGGTGGTGGGCGGAATCCTGCTGCTGCTACCCACCGGGCGGCTCGTGTCCTCGGTCCAGGACGCCATCAACGGCTTTCCCGTGACGGCGGCCGGCAGGTTCCTGTCCACCCTGCTGACGTTCGGGGCCGTCGTTGCCGGGATCGCCGTCGCGTTTGTGGTGGGGGACAGGATCGGCATGGAGCCGATCGATGTCACGGAAACCTTCCCGCCCGCCTACCCGCTGTGGGTGCAGGTGATCCTGGTGGCCATCGCCGTCGTGGCGATCGGCATTACGGAACAAACCGACTGGAAGCTGCTGCTTCCGACGGCGGCCGTCGGTGTGGTGGGGCACCTGGCCCTGATCGGCGGCGAGGCTGTTGGCATTGGCCCGCGGTTCTCGCCGGCGCTCGCAGCGGTGGTGATCGGCCTGCTGGCCCGTGTGGTGGCGCTGAAGATGGGCGCCCCGCAGCTGGTGGTCGCCGTGCCCGCCGGCCTGATTCTCCTGCCCGGCCTCACGATTTTCCGGTCGATGTACGTCCTGACCATCGAGGAATCGGAGATCCTGCTCGGGGCCGGCGGGATGCTCAGCGCCGGCGCGATCGTGTTTGGCGTGGCCGGCGGCATTGTGCTGGGTGACACGCTGGCCCGGCCGCTCACCCGCAGCCTTGCCAGCAACGAGCGGCGGCGGTCCCGCCGCCGCTAGGACCGGCTAGATCTTTCCGGGTTAGATCTTGCCTATCGGCAGCTTCTTCTCGGCCTGGAACACATCCTCGACGCGGCCCCTGGCCCAGTAGCCGGACAGCGAAACCTGACTGCGGTCCAGGCCGCGTTCGCGGAACAGCACGTCCCGCAGGCCCTTCATGTAGCCACGCTCGCCGTGCGCAAAGACGTTCACACGGCCATCGGGCCAGTCGGCGTTGCGCACCGCGTCCACCAGCTGGCTGCTCTCACCGGCAGGAATAGCGCCGCGCTGCAGCCAGACCAGTTCGAGTCCGGCCGGGGCAGCAATCTCCTGGACGTCCGCGTCCGTAGCCACTTCGAGGAAGGCCAGGCCGCGGGCGTGCGCGGGCAGGGACTCGATGACGGCTGCCACTGCCGGCAAGGCGGCCTCGTCCCCGGCCAGCAGGTACCAGTCGGCGTCCGGATCCGGGTTGTACCCGCCGCCGGGGCCCGTGAAGATGAGGCTGTCGCCCGGTTCGGCCGCGGCAGCCCAGGGCCCGGCCAGGCCTTCGTCGCCGTGGACGACGAAGTCAATGGCAAGTTCGCCGGCGGCTGTGTCCACCCAGCGGACCGTGTAGGTGCGGGTGTGGGGCCACTGCTCCCGGGGCATCGTTTCCCTGACGGCCCACAGGTCCAGGGGCTGGGGGTAGTCCACCCCGGGCTGCGGAAAGACGATCTTGACGTAACGGTCCACGAAGTCGTTGTTGACGTAATCAGCGAACCCCGGGCCGCCGGCGACAATCCGCACCATGTGCGCGGAAAGCCGTTCCCGCCGAAGTACAGTCAGGGTGACCTGCGGGCGGGATTTCTTGGTGGCGGTGGTGTCGGCCGGAAGCGAGGTCATGCGGGTAAGCCTAGCCTAAGCTCCTTGGCGCGAGCTGAGGAGCCGGGACCGCCGGAAGCTCCCAGTCCACGGGCCCTGCGCCCTGCTCTGCCAGCAGGGCGTTGGCGTGGCTGAACGGCCGGGAGCCGAAGAACCCCCGTGCGGCGGACAGCGGGCTGGGGTGGGCGCTGGCCACCACGGGGGTGCTGCCCAGCAAGGGGCGGACGGTTTCTGCGTCCTTTCCCCAGAGTACGGCTACGAGGGGCGCTGCGGTTCCCGCTGCTGTCCGGCGGCCGACGACGGCGGCAACTGCCGCCGTCGTGATTGGTTCCCAGCCCTTGCCGCGGTGGGACCCGGCAGCGCCTTCACCCACGCTCAGCACCCGGTTGAGGAGCAGGACACCCTGGTCCGCCCAGGCGCCGAGGTCGCCGTGGATCCGCGGCGGCAGGCCCAGGTCGGATTCAAGCTCCTTGTAGATGTTGGCCAGGCTCCGCGGGATGGGACGCGTGCCGGCGTCCACGGAAAAGGCGAGCCCCACGGCATGTCCGGGGGTGGGATAGGGATCCTGGCCCACAATCAGGACCCGTACCCCGTTCAGCGGCTGCCGGAAAGCCCGGAGGACGTTCGACGCCGACGGCAGCACCCGCCGCCCGGCCGCCTCTTCGCCGGCGAGGAAAGACAGTACGGACCGTAGGTCCGGCTCCACCCCGGCCAGGGCCTCGGCCCAGTCAGGCGCCATCAGCTCACCGAGGGGCAGCGCGGCCAGTTCCGCGAAGTCCGGGCCGGCCGCCGTCGCAGGTTCGAGGTCGAAGAGCGCTTCAGGTTCCGTCACGGTGTCCATTCTCCCGCACCCCTGCCCGGAGCCGGGTGCCGGTCTCAGCAAAACGGCCGGTTGGAGCTCCGCGCCGCAAATGACAACGCTGTTATTCCTCCGTAACATAGGGGAGGTACTTTGACCGGATTCAGCTAAGGAGAGCGCAGTGGCCGAGCCGTTGCAGGACCATCTCACTGGGCAGGATTCAGCGCTGGATTCAGCGCTGGATTCAGGGCAGGATTCAGCGCTGGAGCAGGGGCTGCGGAGCGGCTCGCTGCTGGATGACTTCAAGCTCCGGGACTCGCCGCTGAGCGAGCGGGAACAGCAGATTCTTGCCCTGGAGCGGCAGTGGTGGAAGTACGCCGGCGCCAAGGAACAGGCCATCCGCGAGCTCTTCGACCTGTCCGCGACGCACTACTACCAGATCCTGAACGCCCTGATCGATACAGAGCACGCGCTGGCCCACGACCCCATGCTGGTGAAGAGATTGCGTAGACTACGTACGTCACGTCAGCGGGCCCGCACCGCACGCCGCCTCGGATCTGACGCGTAACTGCTAGCGCCGCACTGCCGGCGAAAACCAACAAGGACTCCTGTTTACCATGACTAATTTTGCTCGGGACGAATTCGACAGGGTGCCTGAGGTCTCCTCCCGGCAGGGCGTTCACCGCGCTGTCTCCGCGCCGTCGCGTCCGAAGTTGTGGCCGATCCTTTCCGTGGGAATCGGGGCGCTCGCCGTCGGACTGGTTGCTTTCTTCCTCCTGCCGCAGCTGGGCTTCCAGCCCGCCATCGCGCCGCCGCCCGCCGCAGCGGCCGCCACGTCCACGGCGTCGGCCAGCCCCACGGCGGCGTCCTCGGCTAGTGCAACACCCAGCGCCAGCGAGTCGGCCCCGGCGTCCGCTTCCGAATCGGCTTCGCCCTCCGCGCTGGAACCCGCCACCTCGGAAACCGTTGCCCGGGCAGCGGTGGACAAGTCGCAGCCGGTAGCCATCTTCAACGGCACGCTGACCTCCGGACTGGCCGGACGCGTGGGTGCCACGGTCCAGTCCGACGGCTGGGTGCTCGGTGAAGTGGCCAACTGGCAGGGCGCCCCCCAGCAGCAGTCCGTGATCTTCTACTCGGATGCTGCCCACCGGGCCAACGCCGAGGCGCTCAGCGCACTGCTGAACATCCCCACGCTGGTGGAGAGCGCGGACTTCCCCACGCCGGTTGCGGTGGTGCTGGGCCCCGGCTACCAGTAGCCATTCCGGTTACGCCTGAATAACTTTTGCCTCCGCCCCGGCCCGCTGGCCTGCGCCGCTCAGGGCCTGACTGGATAGAGTGAAGGCAGGCTGCGAGGCGTAATTCACGGCACACACCGACGTGGGCCTTACGGAAGCAACCTGAAAGTGTGGGGATCATGGCATTGGGAACCGTGAAGTGGTTCAACGCGGAAAAGGGCTACGGCTTCATCACCGTTGACGATTCGGGCGACGACGTCTTTGTGCACTGGTCGGCCATCCAGACCGACGGGTTCCGGGCGCTGGACGAGGGCCAGCGCGTGGAGCTGGAGGTGGGCGAAGGCGAAAAGGGTCCGCAGGCAGAAAAGGTCCGGCCCGTCTAGTGGCACGCAGCGCAGGTCTCTGGGGTTCTGCCGTCTGGGGCGCCGCCGTCGTGATGACGCTGGGCGCCTGCTCCGGATCCGGGGACAACGCCCGGACGGCTCCGGTTGAAGCCAGCGGCGACGGGACCCTGCGGATCGGGCTGATCCTGGACAACGCCGGACCCCAGGCTTTCCTGAACGCCGCCGAGCTGGCAGCCGCCAAGCTCGCCGTCCAGGAGATTAACGCCGCGGGCGGGCACAAGGGCAGGCCCGTGGAGCTGCTGCCGGCATCCACCGGCGCCGACACCGCCGCGCAGGCCCGGGCGCTTGCCGACGCCAAGGCGGACGTCGTGATCGGCCCCACCGATTCCAGCCGCGCCCCGGCCGCCATCGACGTGCTGTCCAAGGCCCGGATCACTCTCATCTCTCCCGCGAATACGGCCCCGGAACTCACCGGCTACAAGAGCGGCGGCTACTACTTCCGCACGGCGGCGGCGGACATCGCGCAGGCTCCCGTTTTGGTGAAACTGGCCAAGGACGCCGGAGCCAAGAGCCTCGCCGTGGTCTATGAGGACGGCAGCTACGGCCAGGACGTGTCTGCCGCAGTTTCCGCTTCCGCCAAAGCCACTGGGCTGGACCCCGTGACCGTTTCCGGCTTCAAGGCGGGCGAGGCACAGAAGTCTGCGGCTGCCGTCCGCGACGCGGCGCCGGACGCCGTTGTCCTTATTGCCCGGGACGGAGCGCAGGGCGCCGTCGCCGAACTCACAAACGCCGGGGTACCGGGCAACAAGCTGATCCTGGCCGACGGTGCCTTCAGGCAGTACGGCTCCGCCCTCGGATCGAAGTCGCTGGAGGGTACGCGCGCCCTGGTGCCCGGCGTCTTCCCGTCTGCTCACTTCCAGGCTGAACTCGTGGCCATCGATGCGAAACTCAAGGACACAACGTTCGCGGCTGAGACCTATGATGCCGTGAACCTCGCGGCCGTGGCCGCCGCTGCCGCCGAGGACGACGCCGGTTCCTCCATCGCGGGCACGCTTATCTCCGTCTCCGGCGGCGCTTCCGGCGGACAGGCGTCTGCCTCGCCGCCAGCCCAGCGGACGGTCTGCTCGACGTACAAGGACTGCCTTGCCGCCATCCGCGACGGGAAGGCCATCGATTACGACGGAGAGTCGGGCCCCATTCGCTTTGATGTAAACGGGGACGTTACTGCCGCGAAGTTCATGGTGTTCACGTACGGAGCTGACAATAAGGCCAAGCTCACGGGCGCCGAGGCAGCAGGCAGGCCGGCCGGGTGATCGCTGGCAGCGAATAACTCCGCCCGTTCGGGGATAAACAGGCTCATCTGCTTGCACTCTCCCCGGGGGAGTGCTAATTATTGATTAGCACTCCAGTGTGCCGACTGCTAAGGGTCGTCCGGTTCAGGCCGGCACAGCCCCGGCAACGGCGCAAGGAGCGAAAGAAACACCTGGTTGGGGTGAGATCCGGACTGTTGGGCGTACAGAGGCCCGCGGAAACGATCGTCCGTCGCGGGCACCGCAGCAAGGTTCCTTCTTAACGACTGTCCCGAAAGGACTACTGCCGTTATGGCCAAGATCATTGCATTTGATGAAGAGGCACGCCGCGGTCTTGAGCGGGGCCTTAACACCCTCGCCGACGCCGTCAAGGTGACCCTCGGCCCCCGTGGCCGCAACGTCGTCCTCGAAAAGAAGTGGGGCGCCCCCACGATCACCAACGATGGTGTCTCCATCGCCAAGGAGATCGAGCTGGACGATCCCTACGAGAAGATCGGCGCCGAGCTGGTCAAGGAAGTTGCCAAGAAGACGGATGACGTCGCTGGCGACGGCACCACGACTGCCACCGTCCTGGCGCAGGCACTGGTCAAGGAAGGCCTGCGCAACGTTGCGGCCGGCGCTGACCCGCTGTCCCTCAAGCGCGGCATCGAGAAGGCTGTTGAAGCCGTAACCGCTGAACTGCTCGACTCCGCCAAGGAAATCGAAACCAAGGAACAGATCGCAGCCACGGCTTCCATCTCCGCCGGTGACGACGAAATCGGCGCCCTGATCGCCGAAGCCCTGGACAAGGTGGGCAAGGAAGGCGTCATCACGGTCGAGGAGTCCAACACCTTCGGCCTCGAGCTGGAGCTCACCGAAGGCATGCGCTTCGACAAGGGCTACATCTCGGCTTACTTCGTCACCGACACCGAGCGCCAGGAAACGGTCCTCGAAGACCCGTACATCCTGATCGTCAACTCCAAGATCTCCAACGTCAAGGAACTGGTTGCTGTCCTCGAGAAGGTCATGCAGTCCAACAAGCCGCTGCTGATCATCGCCGAAGACATCGAGGGCGAGGCCCTGGCCACCCTGATCGTCAACAAGATCCGCGGCACCTTCAAGTCCGTCGCCGTCAAGGCTCCGGGCTTCGGTGACCGCCGCAAGGCGCAGCTGGCCGACATCGCCATCCTCACCGGCGGCCAGGTCATCGCCGAGGAAGTCGGCCTCAAGCTCGAGACCGCCGGCCTCGACCTCCTGGGCAAGGCACGCAAGGTTGTCGTGACCAAGGACGAGACCACCATCGTCGAAGGTGCAGGCGACGCCGACCAGATCGCCGGCCGCGTTGCCCAGATCCGCGCCGAGATCGAGAACTCCGACTCCGACTACGACCGCGAGAAGCTGCAGGAGCGCCTGGCCAAGCTGGCCGGCGGCGTTGCAGTCATCAAGGCCGGTGCCGCCACGGAGGTTGAGCTCAAGGAGCGCAAGCACCGCATTGAGGACGCTGTCCGCAACGCCAAGGCTGCCGTTGAAGAAGGCATCGTCGCCGGTGGCGGCGTGGCCCTGATCCAGGCCGGCGCCAAGGCATTCGCCAACCTGCAGCTCGAAGGCGACGAAGCAACCGGTGCGAACATCGTCCGCGTTGCCATCGACGCCCCGCTGAAGCAGATCGCCTTCAACGCCGGCCTCGAGCCCGGCGTCGTGGTGGACAAGGTCCGCGGCCTGCCCGCAGGCCACGGCCTGAACGCTGCAACCGGCGAATACGTCGACCTGCTGGCTGCCGGCGTGAACGACCCCGTCAAGGTAACCCGCTCTGCCCTGCAGAACGCGGCTTCCATTGCCGGCCTGTTCCTCACCACCGAGGCCGTTGTGGCTGACAAGCCGGAGAAGAACGCTCCGGCCGTCGGCGGCGGCGACGACATGGGCGGCATGGGCGGCTTCTAGCCTCCCGCTGGTCCCAGCTGGCTAATGAATGCGGCCCCCTCCACGGAGGGGGCCGCATTTTTGCGTCAGCGCATTTTGTCCTTGCAGTCTGGCAGGATGGTTCGGTGACGATTACTGCAGCTGCCGACGGTTCGGCATTGGGAAACCCGGGCCCCGCAGGGTGGGCCTGGTACGTGAACGACGACTGCTGGCGGGCCGGCGGCTGGCCGCACGGCACCAACAACCAGGGTGAGCTGATGGCCGTGCTGGACCTCTTCCGCTCCACCGCACACCTCCCCGACGAGGACCTGCACATCCTCTGCGACAGCCAGTACGTGATCAACTCGGTGACGAAATGGATGCCCGGCTGGAAACGCAAGGGGTGGCGCAAGGCGGACGGCAAACCCGTGCTGAATGTGGACATCCTCAAGGACATTGACCGGGAGCTCGCCGGCCGGAAGTACCGGTTTGAGTGGGTCAAGGGCCACGCCGGGCACGAGCTGAACGAGGCCGCCGACGAGCGCGCCAGGGCCGTGGCAACCGCCTACCAGCAGGGCGTTGCCGCCCGCTCAGGACCGGGGTTCCCCAACGCGGAACCGGCTGCAGCCCGGCGGCCCGTCAAGGAGGGCCGCGGCGAGGGCGGCATCCCGTCGCTGTTCGAACCCGAAGCGCCTGAAGCACCGGTTGAACTTGTAACACCGGTTGAACCTGTAACACCGGGACGCAGCGCAGCCGGGACCCCGGCGCGCAGCGAAGCAGCCAACCAGGACCGCTTCGCGTCAGGAAGCCCGGCTCTCTTCGGAGACGAACCTGACCTCTTCAACGAACCTGACCTGTTCAGCGAACTGGGCGCCGGCGAACTTGGTGACGAGGCGTTTGCGGAACTTCCGGCCGGTGCCACGCCCGAAGAGATCGTCGAGGCCCTGGAACGTGAACTGCTCCGCCCGGACGTCCGCAGCGACATCGGGCGCACAGGGCAGCTCCTGCACCCTGACTTCACGGAGATCGGCACCGCCGGCCGGCTATGGACCCGTGACGCCATGATGATGTCCCTCGAGGAAAGCCCGGGCGCTCACGTCGACCTGGACGTGCTCAGCGCTGACCGGATCGGCACCGACACGGTCCTGCTGACCTACCGCAGCTACTCCCGCGCCGGCTCAGCCCTGCGCAGCTCCCTGTGGGTCCTGGACGGCGACCAGTGGCGCCTGCGGTTCCACCAGGGCACGCCCGAAGCCTGAGCCGCCGCCGGCGCCAGCTGCGGCGCCCTTCCAGCCGGTGAGCCGGGCGTCAGCTGGACCGCCCGCCGTCTGGACCGCGGGGTGCCACCTGAAAGGCCGTGTCAGCTGCAAGGCCGTGTCAGCTGAAGCGCTGGGCGTTGCCCTGCTCCGCCTGGACATAGGCGTCAGCAGCCGACGACAGGGCCAGGTTGATGGAGGCGAGCGAGGCCTCGACTTTGCCCTGCGTCAGCGTCCACTCGGCCACGAGCGCCTGGAAGTTGGTGGCAGCCGAACCGCGCCACGTTGCCTGCAGTTCGTCCAGGCCGTGTTTCATCGCCTGGACGTCGGCGCTGATCCGGTCAACGGTCGCCTTGACGTTGGCTGACTTCACCTGCAGTAGCTCGGTATCGACGGAAATGATGCTCATGGCGGGCCTCTCGACAACTTGAGGGACTGCCCGGCAGGACAGTCGCTGTGGCTGGCGGACCGGACGTTCCGGCCCGCTACGTCGAGCCTACGAACCTGCCGGCACCCGCCGCCACGGCGGGATTCCCTATGTGGATAAGCCCCTGCCGCCCGCAGCACGGTCCCCGGCAACGGTGTCCGAGAACGTCCCAATGCCATCCACCTCAGCGGTGTCTGCGTTCGGGCCGTCCGCCTCCGGCGAGTCCTGGCGGAGGGGGAGGCTGACCACGAGTGTTGCGCCGCCGCCGTCGGTACCGTCCACCCGGACGGAGCCGCCGTGCGAGCCGACGATGGCGGCCACGATCGCCAGTCCCAGCCCGCTGCCGCCCGTCTCCCGCGTGCGCGAGGTGTCGGCCCGGTAGAAGCGCTCGAAGACCTTGGGCGCCTCAGCCTCGGCGATTCCGGGGCCGTGGTCCCGGACTTCGAGGACAGACATGGCGGAACCGTCGTCGGCCCGCCGGACGCCCACGGCGAGCTCGATGGGTGTCCCGGCGGGCGTGTAGCGCAGTGCGTTGCCCACCAGGTTGCCGATGACCTGGCGCAGCTTTGCCTCGTCGCCGAGCACCGGCGCCGGTTCGGCGCTGCCGTTGTGCAGGCCGGTGAGGGTGATGGTGCGGTTCCGCTCGCTGGCCTGGGTGTCCACCACGGCGTCGTGGGCGAGCAGCTGCAGGTCGATGGGCTTGCGCTGCAGCGGCCGCTGCTCGTCGAGGCGTGCCAGCAGCAGCAGGTCCTCCACCATGGAGCCCATCCGCTTGGCCTCGCTCTCGATCCGGCCCATGGCGTTGGCCACATCCTCCGGGGACTGCAGGGCGCCGTGACGGTACAGCTCCGAGTAGCCCCGGATCGTCACCAGCGGGGTGCGCAGTTCGTGGGACGCGTCCGCGGCAAAGCGGCGCATCCGGTCCTCGGACGCCATCCGGGCTGCGAAGGCGGCCTCGATGTGGGAGAGCATGGCGTTCAGGGACCTGCCGAGGCGGCCAACCTCCGTGGAAGGGTTCTCCACATCGACGCGGCGTGACAGGTCGCCGGCGGCGATGGCGGCGGCCGTTTTCTCCACCCTGGCCAGCGGGCGGAAGGATCTGGTCACGGTCCAGTTGGCGATGAAGAAGGCGAGGATGAGCGTTAGCACCCCGACACCCACCCCAACCAGGCTGATGTGGCGCAGGACCTCCTCCACCGGGGACAGCGGCAGTCCGATGACCACCACCGCACGCTGCTGTTCGCTGCCCACGACGACGGGAACAGCCACCACCCGCCAGTTTTTTCCGTCGGTGCCACGCACCTGGTAGGGGACGAAATCACGTTCCCGGGCCTCGTCAACGGAGATCGACGCAATGTCGGGGCGGGCCAGCTTGTCGTCGATGGGGTCCCGCTGGGTTCCCGGATAGTAGAGCGTCACGGCATAATCCGTGGGCACCGCCGGGTTGGCAATGGGGGAGATGGAGCGCTGCGACTGGGCGGCGGTGACGGCGGCCCGCAGCTTGTCGTCCACCTGGCCCTCGAGGTATCCGCGCAGCAGCGTCAGCGCACCAGCCCCGGTCACGGCCAGGGCCACCAGCAGGAGGGCCATCATGATGGCCACCAGCTGGGACCGGAGGGTGGCGGACTTCCAGCGCTCCAGCGCGGACTTCCATCGCTCCAGCAAGATCAGCGCTTTTCTGCTGTCCGCAGCACGTAGCCGACGCCGCGCTTGGTCTGGATGAGGGCCGGGGCCTCGGGATCGATGTCCACTTTGCGCCGCAGGTAGGAAATGTAGGACTCGACGATGGAGGCGTCACCGTTGAAGTCGTATTCCCAGACGTGGTCCAGGATCTGTGCCTTGGACAGGACCCGGTTCGGGTTGAGCATCAGGTACCGGAGCAGCTTGAATTCGGTGGGGGACAGCTCGATCACCTTGCCGCCGCGGCGCACCTCGTGGGCGTCGTCGTCGAGCTCCAGGTCATCCACCCGGATGACGGCCTCGTCATCCTCCAGCAGCGGCTGGGTCCTGCGGAGCACAGCGCGGATGCGGGCCACCACCTCGTCGAGGCTGAAGGGTTTGGTGACGTAATCGTCGCCGCCCACCGTCAGCCCGGTGACCTTGTCCTCGGTGTCATCCTTGGCGGTCAGGAAGAGGACCGGGAAATGCTTGCCGGCCGCGCGCAGCCGTCGGGTGACGGTGAAGCCGTCCATGTCCGGAAGCATGACGTCCAGCACCGCGAGGTCGGGGGCATGCGCCTCAACGGCGGCCAGCGCCTCCCGTCCGTTGCCCGCAGACACCACTTCAAAGCCGGCGAAGCGCAAGGACGTGGAAAGCAGCTCGCGGATGTTCGGTTCGTCATCAACCACGAGGAGCTTCGCTTCGGCGCTGTTCTTTTTCATATTTCCCATGATGCTCCCAGAATCTGGGAGTTTTCTGGATGAATGTTGTGTGTTGCTTGGGTCAGCAGGATTCGACGTCCTTGGCGTCCATGATGCGGTAGGCGTAGCCCTGCTCGGCCAGGAAGCGTTGGCGCTTCGCCGCGAAATCCTGGTCCAGGGTGTCCCGGGCAACGAGGGAGTAGAAGCGTGCCGCCCGCCCGTCCTGCTTGGGCCGCAGCAGCCGGCCGAGGCGCTGGGCCTCCTCCTGGCGCGAACCGAAGGAACCGGAGACCTGGATGGCCACGGAGGCCTCGGGAAGGTCGATGGAAAAGTTGGCCACCTTGGACACCACAAGCGTCTGGATCTGCCCGGCGCGGAAGGCGTCAAAGAGCTTCTGCCGGGCCCTGACCGGGGTTTCGCCCTTGATGACCGGTGCGTCCAGCCGCTCGCCGAGCTCGTCGAGCTGGTCGATGTACTGCCCGATCACCAGGACCTGCTCGCCCCGGTGGTGCTCCACCAACTGTTCGGCCACGAGCGTCTTCGTCTCGGACGTGGCACACAGCCGGTACTTGTCCGCGTCCTCGGCCATGGCATACGCCACGCGCTCATCCTTCGGCAGGTCAACGCGGACCTCCACGCAATCCGCGGGGGCGATGTAGCCCTGGGCCTCGATGTCCTTCCACGGCGCGTCGTAGCGCTTGGGGCCGATGAGGCTGAAGACCTCGCCTTCCCGGCCGTCTTCCCGCACCAGGGTTGCCGTGAGGCCGAGCCGCCGCCGCGCCTGCAGGTCCGCCGTCATCCGGAAGATCGGCGCGGGCAGCAGGTGGACCTCGTCGTAGATGATCAGGCCCCAGTCGTGGCCGTCCACGAGCTCAAGGTGAGGGTACAGGCCGCCGCGTTTGGTGGTGAGCACCTGGTAGGTGGCGATCGTCACCGGGCGGACTTCCTTGACGGCGCCCGAATATTCGCCGATCTCATCCTCTGTCAGCGAGGTCCGTCGGAGCAGCTCGTCCTTCCACTGCCGCGCCGAAACCGTGTTGGTGACGAGGATCAGCGTTGTGGTGGAGCTCGTGGCCATCGCGGCAGCGCCAACGAGCGTCTTACCGGCGCCGCAGGGAAGCACGACGACGCCGCTGCCGCCGGCCCAAAAGTTCTCCGTGGCCAGCCGCTGGTACGGGCGCAGCGTCCAGCCCGATTCATTGAGCATGATGGGGTGCGGTGTGCCGTCGACGTAGCCGGCCAGGTCCTCTGCCGGCCAGCCGATCTTCAGCAGCAGTTGCTTCAGCTGGCCCCGCTGGGAGGAATGGACCACCACCGTCTCGGCGTCGATCCGCGGGCCCAGCAGCGGCTGGATCTTCTTGGCCCTGCTGACCTCCTCCAGCACCGGATAGTCGCTGGTTCGCATCACCAGTCCGTGCTGGGGATCCTTCTCCAGCCGGAGCCGGCCATACCGGGACATGGTTTCTTCGATGTCGATCAGCAGGGAGTGCGGCACGGGGAACCGGGAGTAGGTGAGCAGCGTGTCCAGCACCTTCTCGGCGTCGAGCCCCGCGGCCCGGGCGTTCCAGAGCCCCAGGGGCGTGAGCCTATAGCTGTGCATGTGCTCCGGCGCGCGCTCCAGCTCGGCGAAGGCCGCGATGGCGTGCCGGGCCTCGGTCGCCTGTTCGTGGTCCACTTCCAGGAGGATGGTTTTGTCGCTCTGGACAATCAGGGGGCCGTCGCTCACGCAGGTAGAACCTTCACTGCTGCATTTCCTCTGCTGCCTCGATGTCGATGATCCGATGGATGGAAAGCACCCGTTCGGTATCCTTCGCGGGGTCGAAGACGCGGACACGTCCGCCCGCCACCGATACCGGAACAACCGTTTCCAGTTTCGCATTCCCCAGGCTGTCCACGACGTTCATCACCACCTTTTGCCTCAGCCGGATGGCCTTGTGCAGGGTCTCCAGTCCCAGCTGGGTGGCCTCCTCGCCGCCGGCGGCGGCGGGCCGGGAGCCGTTGGGGCTGGCGTGGTCCGCATGGTTGCGGAGGACGGCGAGCTGGGCGGTGACGTCGGCGTCGGGAAGTGCGGTACGCGGGGCGCTGTAGACGGGGCGGCCGTTGCCCGGAACAGGCGGGGTGCGGTTAAGGCGTACGACGGCGGATCCCGCCTCTTCGACGGCGGGTGACAGTCCCAGCCCGCGCAGCACGAGCGCCGTCTGCCGGGGCGAAGCCATGGAGACCAGGACGGTGGGGGCGATCCGGACCAGGCCCAGGGACGAAGCCGCAGCCTCCCGGCAGAGCTCGCTGAGCGCGGCTTCGTCGTCACTCTGGACGAAGCTGGCCGCCGCCCCGACCCGCAGCTTGCCGTGCCTGGCGGCGGTGTCTTCCACAAGGTACTGCAGCGGCTGCGGCACTGCGGTGGCGGAGTGCTGGCGGAGGAAATCGAGGATGGCGGCAGCATCCTGGCCCGAATCCAGGGCGCGCCGGATGGACTCCACGGAGAACCGGTACGTCGTGGCCGGGCCCTGCCCTTCGGCGTCGGCCATCCGCTGGAGCTGCTCTGCCAGGTCGGGGGCCAGATATCCCGGCGCAACGGCCGTCAGGTCGGCCTGCAGGAGCACGTGGTTGAGGGCCGCAGGGAGGTGTTCGCCGAGGAGGTCCATGGCGTCGTCGGGCGCGTCGGCGGCGATGGCGGCACCCAGCTGGCTGAGCGCGCCGGATCCGATCAGCCCCAGCAGCTCCGCCTCGGCAAGGACGCCGCCGATCAGGGAACTGAACCGCCGCGCCATGCGGGGCTGTGACCACTCGGCCCGCTGCAGCACTGCCTCCGCGTTGAGCACCGGCGCCGCACCGTCCGGCATCTCCGCCTCGAGCGTCAGCTCCCGCAGGATCTCCAGGATTCTCTTACGGATGACGGGCGCGTCGGACCGCTGTGCCTCGGCGGAGAGGGCATTGACGGTGGCCGCCGGGGCGGCCCGGTGGTTGGCGGGCCCGGCCTGCTGGCCGTTGATGGGCTGACCCACGAGTGACGGGGCGCGCTCGCTGGCCAGCCAGGCGTTGACGAGCCACAGCCACTGTTCCTGCCGCGGGAGCCCGAGCCATTCCAGCTGGGGCGGCTGCACCCAGCATGAGCTGTCCACGTCCAGCCGGATCAGGCCGGACAGCGCGCAGAGCTCAAGCAGTACCGCGGTGGTGTGGTGGTCCACGCGGAGCGACTCGGCGAGCCTCCGCATTTCTCGGATGCCCACCCCGCCGCTCCGCAGCGTGGCCAAGGGCTGATCCCGAACCGCATGCAGCAGCTCGCCGGTGAGCCGCAGGGTCTCGGCGATGGCCCCCAGTGCGGCGTTGCGGCGCAGCGCGGCGGTGGTGACACCGAGCGTCGGGGCCGGGGGAGTGACGGAGAAGTTGTCGATGATGGCGCCGCCGCGCAGGGAGATGCCCACGCTGTGCGGCAGTTCCACGTGGGCGGCATCCAGCGGCACCAGCAGGCCCCGGGCCAGCAGCCAGTCGACGGGCCCGACGTCGTGGCCTTCCGTGGTGACGGAAGCCTTCCGCTGGGCCTGGGGTACGGCACCCATGGCCCAGTTGCTGAACCTCGCCAGCAGCGCCGCCGTCCGTTCCGGTGCGCTGGCGAGGAGCGCCTGGAGTCCGGCGGGGGAGGAAGTCCAGTGCTGCAGCGCCAGCGCTGCCTCCATCGGAGTGGTGGCCGCCTGGACCGCGGCGCCGCTGCGGTGCAGCTCCGCGACAAGCTGGACAACGCGCTGGGCGAAGGCCGGCTGCAGCCTGACGAGCTCGGTGTAGCTGCGCCCCAGCCCGGCCGGGTAGATGCCGACGACGTCCTTCAGGCTGCTCACCGGGAGGTAGAAGCGCTGCCGCTGGGCGCCGGGTCCTGCTCCATGCGGCGGCTCCGCCCGCTGCACGAGGGCCAGGTCATGCAACGACTGCAGGAGCTGCTCGACGGCCGCCACCGTGGACCCTGCGATGGCCTTCTTCAGCACCGCGGCCGAGGCGCTGTGTCCAGTGTCCGTGTTGGTGCACAGGTGCAGTGTCTCCAGGACCTGCATCTGGGGACGGTTCAGGCGCTCCAGCGCCCGCTGCACGCTCACCCGGGCGCTCGCGCGGGCAGCCAGGGCGGGAAAATCGGGAACGCCGGGGGAGATCAGGTCCGGCCGCGCAGCAAACAGGGCCCGCAGTGACTCGTCGCTGCGTGCCTCCAGGTCCTTGCTGAGCGCTCGAATGAGGGACATCAGTCCAACGTTACCGCCCGCCCGGAGTTCCTGCCCGGCGGCGGGCGGCAACGCCGTCGGCCACCAGCACGAGCATCAGCAGGAAGGCCGCCGGAAGGCCGTAAAGCGCAGCCGACGTGATCCATGGCGGCGCGGCCTGGCCCGCAGCGGCCAGCGCCATGACCGCCCCGACGGCAGCGAGGGACAAAACTGCAAGGAGCACTGCCGCGGCCATCAGTGGCCGCCGGATACGCGCGGATCTCATGCACGTAACGCTAACAGCAGCGCCGCGGCCGCGCCTCAAAGCGGGATTAGCCTGCCAGTCAGGATAACCTTGAAGGAACAGACCAACATGGACCAGGCAGTCATACCCTGAACCCGCACATCGGTGCGGATGCGGTGACGGCCGGCCATGTCCCAGAACGTCAGAACGAAGAAGGTTGATTAGGTGCCTACCGGCAAGGTCAAGTGGTACGACAAGGACAAAGGTTTCGGATTCCTCGCGGGCGAGGACGGGCAGGAAGTGTTCCTTCCCAAGTCCGCGCTGCCCTCCGGAGTTTCGGAACTGAAGGCCGGCACCCGGGTTGAGTTCGGCGTCGCGGACGGCCGCAAGGGCGCCCAGGCCCTGGGCCTGCGGGTCCTCGAAAAAACACCGTCCATCGCCAAGGCCAAGCGCCCCAGCGCGAGGGACCTCGCCCCGCTGGTGCAGGACCTGGTGACGGTTCTGGACAACCTCTCCGGCACGCTGTCCTCCGGCAAGTACCCGGACAGCAATAAGGGCAAGGCCATTGCCGCTGCCCTGCGTAAGGTTGCCGACGAGCTGGACGCCTAGGCCCCCCATGAACCCGGAACCTGAACAGGCCGAATCCAAGGTGGAATCCAAAGCGCCGAAGCGGCGCGCCGGAGTCCCGGTGTGGCGGACGGGGAAGCCCGACGCCGTACTGGCCACTGCCGTGGACACCGCCCGGACCGCCATCGAAGGCATCGCGAAGGCATCCGAAATCGGGGACCACCTGGCCGCCCGCACCGAGGGCGACCGCGTGGTGACGCACCTTTTCGAATCGAGGCTGCCGGGGTACATCGGCTGGCAGTGGTATGCCGTCCTGACCCGCAACTCCCGCTCCAAGGTGATCACTGTCAACGAGCTTGGCCTGCTCCCCTCCGAAGACTCGATCCTCGCCCCCGAGTGGGTGCCGTGGGCCGAACGCGTGCGCCCGGAGGACGCCCAGGAGCAGGACGCGGAGGATGCGCAGGACTCCCCGGAAGACGAGGAGCCGGCGGACGGCGAGGCTGCGGAGGCAGCCCCGGGCGAGTCCGCCGCGGACGCTGAATCAGAGTCCGGCAGCCCGGACCAGGGCTGACAACGGCGAACTGACCACAGCGCAAAACGGCGCCGTCGGGACGAAAGTCCGGACGGCGCCGTCGTGCTTTAACTGAGGAGTTTTTGTCCAGATAATGCGGCCAAAAGGCCTTCGAACCCCGATTATCTGGACAAAAACTCCTTACAGGCGGTTACTTCTTCAGCTCGCCCACCACGTAGTCGATGCACTCCAGCAGGGCGGTGACATCGGACGGCTCGATGGCCACGAAGGTGGCGATGCGCAACTGGTTGCGACCCAGCTTCCGGTAGGGCTCGGTGTCCACGATGCCGTTGGCGCGGAGCACCTTGGCGATGGCGGCGGCGTCGATCGACTCATCGAAGTCGATGGTGGCGATGACGTTGGAGCGCTCGGTGGCGTTGGCAACGAACGGCGTGGCGAATTCGGAGGCTTCCGCCCACTTGTAGATGCGGCCGGCCGAATCGGCAGTGCGTCCGGCGGCGAAGTCCAGGCCGCCGTTGGCGTTGAGCCACTGCACCTGGGCGTCCAGGGTGACCAGCGTGGACAGTGACGGGGTGTTGTACGTCTGGTTCAGCTTGGAGTTGTCGATGGCGGTCTTCAGGTCCAGGAAGTCCGGGATCCAGCGTCCGCTGGCCTTGACGCGCTCGGCCCGCTCCAGCGCTGCCGGGGAGAAGAGGCCCAGCCACAGCCCGCCGTCGGAGGCGAAGTTCTTCTGCGGGGCGAAGTAGTAGACGTCCGTCTGGGACACATCGACGTCGAGGCCGCCGGCTGCCGAAGTTGCGTCGACCAGCACCAGTGCGCCCTCATCGGCGCCGTTGACCCGCTGGACGGGCGCGGCAACACCGGTTGAGGTCTCGTTCTGCGGCCAGGCGTACACGTCAACGCCGGCCTCGGCCCTGGGGGCCGGGCAGGTGCCGGGCTCGGACTTGATGATGGAGGATTCGGCAAGGAACGGCGCCTTGTTCGTGGCCGCGGCAAACTTGGAGCCGAACTCGCCGAAGGACAGGTGCTGTGCCTTCTCTTCCACCAGACCGAAGCTGGCAACGTCCCAGAATGCGGTGGAACCGCCGACGCCGAGGACCACTTCGTAGCCTTCGGGGGCACGGAAGAAGGTGCTGAGGCCTTCGCGGACGGAACCTACGAGGTTCTTCACGGGGGCCTGGCGGTGCGAGGTGCCAAGGAGCGTCGTGGCTGCTGCGGAGAGTGCCTCGATCTGCTCGGGCCTGACCTTGGAGGGACCGGCGCCGAACCGTCCGTCCTTGGGCAGGAGGTTTGCGGGAATAGTGATGCTGGTGTCGCTCACAATGGCTCCAATTTTCGGCATGGAAAGTGCGGTTCGGCTGGGTCGGGGCGATGGCCAGCAGGCAACCATGACCGCCACGAAACCCTCCTTATTCTGCCCGAAGCGCGGATACCGCGGGAACACGCCCCCGTCATAGTCCAGTCATTGAGATGGTGCCCGTCACAGGCCGGCGAATTATCCGGACTAATTCAAAATAGGCTAAGCTGGCACTGGACGTACGGGCAGACAGCCGGTGCTGCGCCGCCGTCATACAGGACCGCCGCTGCAGCTTGCCGGATCCCGGTGCGACGGGCCCGCGGTACGGTGGGACGGACACAAATACTGTGCTCGAGGAGCTGAGCTGAATGACGGATCTGATCGACACCACGGAGATGTACCTTCGCACCATTCTGGAGCTGGAGGAAGAGAACATCGTGGCGCTTCGGGCACGCATCGCCGAACGCCTCCGCCACTCGGGCCCCACTGTCTCGCAGACCATCGGCCGGATGGAACGCGACGGCCTCGTCGTCGTCTCCGGTGACCGCCACCTGGAACTGACCGAAGTGGGCCGGAAGCGCGCCACCGAGGTGATGCGCAAGCACCGGCTCGCCGAGCGCCTCCTCGCCGACGTCATCGGCCTTGACTGGGCCTACGTCCACGACGAGGCCTGCCGGTGGGAACACGTCATGAGTGAGCGCGTGGAGCGCAGGATCTACGAAATGCTCGGCCACCCCACCGAATCTCCCTATGGCAACCCGATTCCCGGCCTGGCAGCACTCGGCGGGCAGCCTGCCCGTCCGTTCTCCGACGGCGTGGTGAACCTGCTCGACGCCATGACCGGCTACGGCCCCGAATCCAAGGTCACCGTCAGCCGCCTGGCAGAACCCATCCAGGTGGAGCCGGAGCTGCTGCTCCAGCTGGATGAAGGCGGGATCCGGCCCGGCGCCGCCGTCTCGCTCGAACGCGTGGGGGAGTACATCTCTGTCCGCGTACCCGGGTTCGAGGGCGCCCTTGAGCTGCCGCCGGAAGTTGCTGCGCACGTCTTCGTGAGCCTGGACTAGTTCCCCTGGGGCGCCTCCCTGCTGTCCCTTGCCGGGGGTCCCTTGACGCGGGCGGTAGGCGACTGAGTGGCGAAGCGGGGCGGAAGCCACAGCCTGTCTGACATCTGCAGGCAGGATGACCTACCACTTTTGCACAATGAATATAACGGAATTATTACCGTGCTCTTTAATCGCCTATAGTTAAACGGCAACGCCGATACAAAAGCGTTACCTGATCTGGAGCCGAACCCTGCCAGCAGATCAGCAGCACGAGTCACCCACTGGCAGGGGCGGGGGAACCACAACCGGCTGTTTCGAACAGCCTTGGGGTGAAGTCCGCAGCAGCAAGTCTTTTCCGCCTAAGGAATCCTCCCGGGATACCCCTGTGCCGGAACGGCTTGTTATGGCGGACCGGGTCTGAACTCTCTGACCCGAATCCGACAGCTAACTTCGCAGGCTATCCAGAGAGGAAACAGTACTTGTCCATGCAGAATGCCCGGGGCCGCCGCCGCGCGACTGGTCCCGCTCCGGAGCCGCGCCTTGCGGAGGCCGCCGCCGCGGACCGTCCCCGGGACGCCCAGCGCGAAGCGCGCCGCCGCCGGAGGGGTCCGTTCCGGCAGGTTACGGATTTCGCCTCGGCCAGTGGCGTCGGGCAGAAAGCCGGCGTTGCCCTTGCGGCTACCGGCCTCCTGCTGACTGTTACTGTCCCCGCCACCAGTCCTGTCCTCGCTGCCGGCGAGCAGCAGGGAGCGGCGTCTGCTTCCGCTGCCTCACCGGCCCAGCCGAAGGTTTCGGCGGAGGCGGCAGCAAAGATCGACTTCAGCCGCACGTCCGTCTCCACCACCGGTGACCCGGACGGAAAGCTAAAGCAGCTCCTGAGTGCCCAGTCGGCCGGCAGCATCAGCCGTGCGGCCTCGGCGGGCACCCTGGGCGGGCCGCTGACCACGCTGGTCAAGTCCTCGCCGTTCGGTTACCGGGTCAGCCCGATCACCGGCGGCGCCGGCGAGTTCCACCGCGGCCAGGACTTCGCTGCACAGTGCGGCACCGAGGTGCTTGCCGCGGCCAGCGGCAAGGTCACCTTCTCGGGCTGGCACCCGTACGGCGGAGGCAACCGCGTGGTGATCGATCACGGCAATGGCCTGGAGACCACGTACAACCACCTGTCGTCCTCCAGCGTCCAGGTTGGCCAGAAGGTCACCCGGGGCGAAGTTATCGCCCTCAGCGGGACCACAGGCGCCTCCACCGGCTGCCACCTCCACTTCGAGGTGATGGTCAACGGGGACGTCGTTGATCCCACCGGCTGGCTCTGAGCCAAGTCGAGTGAGCACTCTCATTCCTGTGACACGCCGTGACCTGAATGTGACATTGGCTCCGAACTGCTGTACCGTCTAAACCGCGTCAACTTTTCCGAAGTTGACGCTCTTGAGTGGATTGCCTAACTCTGCCACCGCTCAAGGTCCGTTCGCATTACATCGTCTGGCAGGGGCGGGGGAACCAATTTTGGTCTTCGCAAGAAGACCTTGGGGTTAAGTCGCAAAGCTTCCCAGGAAGCGGAGCGGCCGGGTGACTCCCATCCGAATCCGACAGCTCACCTCGCAGGCATTGGGAGAGGCTACCTTCGTGTCTTCACGCCACAATGCCGCGCGCCACCGCGCGCAAACGGTTCGTATGAACCCGTTGGACTCCGTGTCCAAGGCGGTTAGCGCCAATGCCGGCACAGTAGGTCGCCAGGCAGCTGTTATCGCAGCTGCTTCAGGACTCATCCTGAGCGTTGGCATGCCTGCCAACGCGGCCGACGCCAACATTGGTGTTTCCGCCTCCTCGGAGACCGGATCACAGGCCGCGCAGCTTGCTGTGACCGCCGCACCCACCGCCACTGTCTCCTTCGAGCGTCCTGCCGTCACAACAGTGGCAGCCCCGGTCGCCGAAACCATCGCTCCGCAGTCGAACGATGAGAGCCAGACGGCCACCGCAGGCCAGGCCAGCGACGAGAGCGCCGGTGCGGCCCAGGCCGTCACCGCCAAGTCCACCGATGGTGCGGCCTCCGCCGCAGCTTCCGGACTGGCAGCAATCGCGTACACCGGCATCGGCAGCCCCTACGTCTGGGGCGGCACCACCCCCAGTGGCTGGGACTGCTCCGGCTTCACCCAGTGGGTTTACGCACAGGCAGGCATCAGCATTCCCCGCGTCAACGCGTGGAACGCCATGAAGCCCACCTCCACGCCTGCTCCCGGTGACCTGGTCATGCAGAACGGCGGCGCCCACGTGGGCATCTACGTCGGCAACGGCATGATGATCAGCGCGCTGAACCCTTCGCAGGGCACTCTCCTGCACGCGGTGTCCGCTACGGGCACGTCCGCTTTTTACACCCTTCGCTAAGAATCCGATTCGAGGCGGGCCGGCTTACCCCCAAGATGCCGGCGCGTCGATAACCCACGTCCTGCTACCGCGGTCCGTGGAACACGAAAGAGAGAAATTTTAATGACTACACGTGCGACCATTGCACGGCACCGCGCCGAGGTCACCAAGACCAGCTCGCTGGCTGTCATTGCCAAGGCCGTCGGCGACAACGCCGGTGGCATGGGCCGCCAGGCCGCAGTTATCGCTGCTGCTTCCGGTCTTGTCCTGACCAGCGGCATCGCCGCCAACGCTGCTGAGACCAACGTTCAGCGCGAATCCGCTCCGGCTTCCACGCTGGAAGTCCAGTCCGCTGCGGCGCCGGCCACCATCTCGGCCGCTTCCAGCATCGCCATCTCCTATGAGAAGCCTGCTGTCTCCACCACCCCGGCTCCCGTCGTCGAGGCCCCGAAGCCTGTTGTCAAGGTCCAGGAAGCCGCTCCCGCCGAAGAGGCTGCTCCGGTTGCTGAAGCCGCGCCGGCTGTCCAGGCTACCGCCGCCGTCCAGACCGCTGCCCCGGCAGCGCCGAAGACCACTGCCGCCAGCGGCAAGGGTGCTGCCATCGCCGCTGCTGCCTACGCGCAGCTGGGCGTCTCCCAGGACTGCACCGCGCTGGCCACCAACGCACTCGCCGCCGTGGGCATCCACTACCACGGCTGGCCGGCAGGCTACCTGTCCCTCGGCCGCACCGTGAGCGCTGCTGAAGCTCAGCCGGGCGACCTCGCCTACTACCAGAACGGCGGCATGGGCCTGGCCCACATCGCTGTGTACGTCGGTAACGGCCAGGCCGTCCACGGCGGCTGGAACGGCGGAACCACCGCGCTGTTCAGCGTGAACGTCGGCTCCGGCCCCGTCTTCATCCGCGTCGGCGGCTAAGACACCCCAAGCGTTACGGAAGGACCCCCGCCAGCTGGCGGGGGTCCTTTTTTGCTTGCGCCCGCATGAATTTCTGGTGACACGCCATGACGATGCTTGTGTTCGATTCGCTCATCTGCCTAGTGAGTGTTTACTCTTATGGTGTCGATCCATAGCCCGGACATGCAGAGGGCAGTCGGCCCTCGCGCCTCTGCCGGGTGCGGCCGTGAAGAGGTATGTGCATGCGCACACTCGTTCTGAATGCTGGATATGAACCGCTGGCGGTAGTTACTTTCCGCCGGGCGCTGGTCCTTGTGCTCACCGGAAAGGCAAGCGTGGTGGCCGAAGGCGACGATCCTGTCGTCGGGCCGCAGGACATCATGGGCCGTCCGTCCGTGATTCTCCTCAACCGCTACATCCGCCCCCGGTACAACATGATCACCGCGGTGAGCAGGCGCGGCGTGCTTCGCCGCGACGGCCACCGGTGCGCCTACTGCGGCAAGGCAGCCCACACCATAGACCATGTCCAGCCGAAATCCCGGGGTGGTGCCGATTCCTGGGAGAACCTCGTTGCAGCCTGCCTCCGCTGCAACAACGTCAAGGGTGACCACACGCCCAGTGAAATGGGCTGGAAGCTCCGGTTCGATCCGGCTCCGCCCGTGGGCACCATGTGGCAGATCAAGGAGCTGGAGAAACCCACGCCGGCGTGGGACCCGTTCCTGCTTCCGGAGAGGGCAGCCTGACCCTCGCCTGCTCATCCCGGCATTACGCTGGGTGTGTGGACTTTGACGCAATAATCCTGGCCGGCGGCCGCTCCTCGCGACTGGGTGGCTCACCCAAGTCTGCCCTGATGTTCGACGGCGCCACCCTCCTTGAGCGCTCCCTCACGGCAGTCGCCGGGGCCCGGCACACTGTTGTGGTGGGACCTGAGACGGCAGGCCTTCCCGGTGGTGTCCTCACCACCCGTGAGGATCCGCCCTTTGCGGGACCGGCGGCGGCAATCGCCGCCGGGCTTGCCGCACTCCGGGAAGCAGACCCTGCGGACTTGGTCCTGGTCCTTGCGTGCGACATGCCGCGCGTGGGCGATGCTGTGCAGGCCCTGCTGGACGCCCTTCCCGGCGCAGCTGCTGACGGCGTGATGGCGTCATCAGCCGACGGACGGCAGCAGCCGCTGGCGGGTTTTTATAGCACAGCTGCGCTGGAACGCGCAGTGCGGGAAGCCGCGGCACGCAACGCCCTGGTGCACGGGTCAGTCTTCGCCCTCCTTGCTAGTCTTGACGTGCAGGCTGTGGTTGTCCCCGCCGGCTCCACGGATGACGTGGACACCTGGGACGATGCGGCCGCGTTGGGAGTAGCTGTCCGGGAGCAATGACTGATTCCGGACCGCCGTGACTTTGGAGGCAGGCATGAAAAGCCAGGACGAGACGCTTGAGGAATGGTGCCGTCTGCTGCTGCGGGCCTTTGAGCTCGAGGATGTGGACGTCGACATCAACGAGGTGTTGTCCGTCGCGGGAGTGGCTGCGCACTCCGTGGTGCGTCCGGCTGCACCCCTCACCACCTTCATAGCAGGGCTCGCAACCGGCCTGACGTGCGCTGCGGGCCAGGCCCCGGACGCAGACGCCATGAAAAGCGCCATGGACGTGGCCCGCGCGGTTGCCAAGTCGTACGCGGCCGACGAGGCGCGGGCAACAGCAGGTTCCC
This sequence comes from Arthrobacter sp. NPDC058097, assembly GCF_042884885.1. Taxonomy (NCBI): domain Bacteria; kingdom Bacillati; phylum Actinomycetota; class Actinomycetes; order Micrococcales; family Micrococcaceae; genus Arthrobacter; species Arthrobacter sp. NPDC058097. The sequence goes on along the minus strand of NZ_JBHVSZ010000008.1, from coordinate 277,739 downwards.
CGGCCGCGGGCTCCGCCGGGACGGAGCCCGCCGAAACTTCGGTGCCCAGCGGGACTCCGGGGGAATGACCGCCGCACCCGAGCACCGCTCCGACGACCCACACGCCTCCGCGGAGGCAACCCCCGCCGGGGACGCAACCGCTGCCGATCACGGAACTGCTTCGGCCACCGTCGAACCAGCGTCCGACACCGGACCCGACCTGGTCGCTGATCCCGCCGCGGCGGACGAGCCGGACGGGCAGCGCGAGCAGGAAGCAGCGGGGGAGCCGGAGCCGCATGCCAAGCACCTGGCGCACACCTGGGAGGAGGCCCGGCAGGCCGCCTTCGACTGTGCTGCCCCGATCCCGGCGGCCCCCGTTCCCTTGCGCGAGGCCGTGGGCAGGACCCTGGCCGCGGACATCACCGCCCATCAGGACATGCCGCACTACGCATCGTCCGCGATGGACGGCTGGGCCGTTAACGGCAGCGGTCCATGGATTCTGGCCGAGCCCGGGCAGCGGCTGGCCCCGCACCAGGCGAGCGTGATCGTGACGGGCGGACTCATTCCCCCGGGCGCCAAGTCGGTGCTGCGCACCGAGAGCGGTGCGATCTCCACGGACGACGACGGGCTCCCCGTCCTGACGCTGGGCGGCGCCGCGCGCCCCGGCGAGCCGGGGAACGGCCAGCACATCAGGAAAGCCGCAGAGGAGGCGGAGGCCGGAGACGTTCTGGTCAGGGCCGGCGTCGTGCTTAACCCCGCCCACGTGGCCTTGGCCGCCCTCGCTGGATATGACGAGGTGGAGGTCCTCGGCAAGCCTGTGGTGAAGCTGCTGCTGACGGGCTCCGAGGTGGTCGAGCACGGTCTGCCCGAGCCCGGGCGGGTGCGTGACACGTTCGGGCCGCAGCTGGCAACGGTCGTTGAGATGCTGGGCGGCCTGTGCCGTGAACAGGCCCGCATCGGCGACAGCTACACGGAATGGCTGGAGGGCCTCGAAGACTCGGGCATCCCCGAGGCACTGAACCTGCCTGCCGACGTCGTCGTCACCACCGGCGGCACCGGCCTATCCGGCACCGATCACTTTCGGCGTGCCATCGCTGAACTAGGCGGACGGCTGATCATCGACGGCGTCGCTATGCGGCCGGGACACCCGGCCGTCCTCGCCGAACTGCCGGACGGGCGCTTCGTGCTGGGGCTGCCGGGCAACCCGCTGGCCGCAATGATGGCCCTCTCCACGGTGGGCGCGCCGCTCCTGGCCGCCCTGGGACACGGCCAGCTGCCACCGGTCCGGGAAGTTCCGTGTGGCACCATGATCGAACCGGATCCCGGCCGCACCCGGCTGATGCCCTTCCGGCTCCTCTATGGCATGGCCTCGCCGGCGCAGCACACGGGCCCGGGCATGATGCGAGGACTGGCATCGGCCGACGGCGTCCTGGTGGTGCCGCCGCACGGCGTGCAGCTGGGCGAGATGGTACCGGCGTTCGCGCTGCCCTGGGGTCCGGACATCCCCGAGCCCAAGACCGCCGAATCCAAAGCCAAGGGCCCGGCGCGGAAGTCCGCGTCCCGGACCTCCGCCAAGCAGGCAGCCCAAAGCGGGCCGGTGGACTGGAGTGCCCTGCTCGATTGAAGTGCCTGCTTGATTGAGATGCAATGATGGAGGCATGAACAGCCACTCACCGGGGAGTCTCTCATGGGCCGTGTAACGCAACGACGCAAGGTGCACCGCTACGTCCTGGACGGCTCGGCCGCGGCGCTGGAGTTCCCGGTCCGGCACCGAGAGGACGTGCTGGCGGTGGAGGAGCCTCTTGAGATCCGGCTGGGCAACCTGTCCTTCTCGGTCACCATGCGCACGCCCGGGGACGACTTCGACCTCGTGGCCGGTTTCCTCGTCTCCGAGGGCGTCATCTGGGACGCCGAACAGCTGATCTCGCTCAGGTTCTGTGCCGGCGAGGACGAAAACGGGGTCCAGACGTTCAACGTGGTCGAAGCCCAGCTGCGGCCCGATGTGCCCCTGCCGGACACGGGCCGGCACGTTTACACCTCCAGCTCATGCGGGATCTGCGGCACGGACTCCATTGAATCGGTGACGAAGTCCTCGCACTTCAACCCCGCCGCCGACCGGCTCACCGTTCCGGTCGAAACGCTTGCCTCCCTGCCGGACAAGCTGCGGGAGGCGCAGGCCGTCTTTGAGGTGACCGGGGGAGTACATGCTGCCGGACTGTTCAGGATTGACGACGACGGCGGTGCGGAGCTGCTGTGCCTGCGGGAGGACGTGGGGCGGCACAATGCGGTGGACAAGGTGGTTGGCTGGGCCCTGCGTGAACGCCGGCTGCCGCTGACCAACACTGTGCTCCAGGTTTCCGGGCGGGCGTCCTTTGAGCTCGTCCAGAAGGCCGCGTTGGCCGGCATCCCGGTGCTGGCTGCCGTCAGCGCACCCTCGAGCCTTGCGGTGGAGCTTGCCGAGTCCACCGGCGTCACGCTTGCCGGTTTCAGCCGGGGAACCAGCCTGAACGTTTACGCGGGCTCCGGCCGCATCTCCACGCCTGCATCGGCGCCGCGGTAGGGCGTGGGCCCTTGGCGGGCGGGCCCCAAGGCAGTAGATTTTATCCATCGAATGGAAGCGTTAATCCGCTCAGACGGCAACTGAACTGCCTGGAGCCAAGCTGACCGCAACGCCCATGCCCGCACGAAAGCCAGCACAGGCCGCTTCTGCTTTCACGTACTAAAGAGGTACACATTGCACGACGACCGCCGGATCACGGAAGTCCGCCTGGACCGCTTTCTCCGCGAACGGATCACCCCCGCCATCTACGGGCGCAGCGTGCCGCTGGAGCTCAGCAGCTGGGACGTTCCCGATGAACCCGTCCCGGTGCTGGAGGCCCTGCGCCAGCAGTTCGTCCCGCAGGAACACGGCGCCGCGTGGGGCCGCCCGTGGAGCACAAAGTGGCTGCGGCTCCAGGGAGAGGTGCCGGATGCCTGGGGAAGCGCGCCGGATACCGAAGTGGAGATCGTGGTGGACCTGGGGTTCACCACGGAGATCCCCGGCTTCCAATGCGAGGGGATCGCGTGGCGGCCGGACGGCACCATCATCAAGGCCATCTCGCCCCGTAACCAGCACATCCCGCTGAAGCTGCTGGGCAGCGGCCTCGCCGTCGACTTCTATGTGGAGGCGGCAGCCAACCCCGATGTGGCCCAGGGCTGGAGCTTCGCAGCCACTCCATACGGGGACAAAGCCACGGCGGGCAACGAACCGCAGTACCGCCTCGGCAGCATCGCCATCGCGGAGCTGAACCGCGCCGTGTGGGAGCTCCAGCAGGATGTGCTGACGCTCAGCGGGCTCATGCACGAGCTCCCCACCGAACTGCCCCGCCGGCATGAGATCCTCCGTGCGCTCGAGCGCATGATGGACACCATGGACCCGGACGACGTCGCGGGTACGGCGTCTGCCGGGCGGGCAGCGCTGTCCGAAGTGCTGGCCAGGCCTGCCTACGCCTCTGCCCACCAGCTGGTCGCCACCGGTCATGCACACATCGACTCGGCCTGGCTGTGGCCTGTGCGGGAGACCATGCGCAAGTGCGCCCGGACCTTTTCCAACGTGGTGGCGCTCATGGACGAGGACCCGGACTTCGTGTTTTCCTGCTCCTCGGCCCAGCAGCTCGCCTGGATCAAGGAATACTACCCGGAGCTCTTCGAACGCATCCGCGAGAAGGTGAAGTCCGGCCAGTTCATTCCCGTGGGCGGCATGTGGGTGGAATCCGACACCAACATGCCCGGCGGTGAGGCGATGGCCCGGCAGTTCGTGGAAGGCAAGAGCTTCTTCCTCAGGGAATTCGACGTCGAGTGCAGGGAAGCCTGGCTCCCGGACTCCTTCGGGTACTCCGCGGCCCTGCCGCAGATCGTCAAGGCGGCCGGCAGCCGCTGGTTTCTGACCCAGAAAATCTCCTGGAACCAGATCAACCGGATGCCGCACCACACCTTCAACTGGGAAGGCATCGACGGCACCCGCCTGTTCACGCACTTCCCGCCGGTGGACACCTACAACTCCGAACTCAGCGCCCGGGATCTGGCGCACGCCGAGCGCAACTACCGGGACCACGGATACGGCACCACCTCGCTTGTCCCCTTCGGCTACGGCGACGGCGGCGGCGGACCCACGCGGGAGATGCTCGCCGCCGCGCACCGCGCGGCCGATCTGGAAGGCTCGCCGAAAGTCCGGATCGGAGCGCCCCGCAGTTTCTTTGAACAGGCCGAGGCTGAGTACAAAGCGCTGCCGGTGTGGGTGGGGGAGATGTACCTGGAGCTGCACCGCGGAACCTACACGAGCCAGGCAAGGACCAAACAGGGCAACCGCCGGTCCGAGCACCTCCTGCGCGAGGCGGAGCTGTGGTGCGCCACCGCCGCCGTCCGCTCCAGCGGGGAGTACACCTACCCCGCGGCCGAACTGAAGCGGCTATGGCAGCTGGTCCTGCTGCAGCAGTTCCACGACATCCTGCCCGGCAGCGCCATCGCTTGGGTGCACCAGGACGCCGAACGCAACTACGCCGCCGTCGCCAAGGGGCTGGAGGCGCTCATCAGCGAGGCGTCCACCGCCCTCCTTGGCGAGGGGACCCAGGAGTTCCTGCTCAACGCCAGCCCACATGCGCGCCATGGAGTCCCGGCGCTCGCAGCCGCCGCGCCTGCTGTATCCAAGGACGCTGCTGCACCCGAGGGCGCAGCAGCAATCCGGAATGAGGTTTCGGCAACGCCGCTGGATGGCGGCTTTGTCCTGGACAACGGCGTTATCAGTGCCGTGCTGGATGACAACGGGCTTCTGACCTCGCTGCGGGATTACGGCACAGGTCGCGAGGCGATCGCCCCGGGCCAGTTCGGCAACCACCTGGAACTGCACCGCGACACCCCCAACGAATGGGACGCCTGGGACATCGATGAGTTCTACCGGCGGAACGTCACCAGCCTGACCGACGCCGCGGAAGTGCGGCTGGAGCGGAACGGCGGGGACGCCGTCGTCGTGGTTGAACGGCTCACCGGCTCCTCCCGCATTACCCAGCGCATCACGCTGGCGGCGGGGAGCCCGTCGCTGGGGATTTCCACCGAGGTCAACTGGCAGGAGCGTGAGAAGCTGCTCAAGCTGGGCTTCCCGCTGGACCTGAGGGCCGACCGCTCCGCGGCCGAGACCCAATTCGGCCACGTCTTCCGGCCCACCCACGTGAACACGTCGTGGGAAGCGGCGAAGTTCGAGATCTGCGCGCACCGCTGGATCCATGTGGCCGAGCCAGGGTACGGCGTGGCCATCGCCAACGCCTCGACGTACGGGCACGACGTCGCCCGGTCCGTCCGGAACGACGGCGGGACCACCACCACCGTCCGGCTCTCGCTGCTGCGCGCCGCCAAGTTCCCCGACCCAGAGGCCGACCGCGGCCTTCACGTGCTGGACGTCTGGGTCAGGCCGGCAGCAGGAATCGCCGAAGCCGTGGAGGAGGGCTACCGCTCCAACCTCGCGCCGAGGACGGTCCGGGGCGCACACCCGGCCGAGGCGCTGGTTTCCGTGGACAACCCGGCCCTGGTGGTCGAAGCGGTGAAACTGGCCGAAGACGGCTCCGGCGACGTCATCGTCCGGCTGTACGAATCGCTCGGCCAGCGCTCCGCCGGACGGCTCGCCGCCAACTTCCCGGCCGCCGGAATTCAGACCGTGGACCTGCTCGAGCGGCCGGTCGAGGCGACGGGCGTGGTGGCCGGGACGGATTCCGCCGAGCTCACGCTGCGGCCGTTCCAGCTCGTGACCCTGAGGCTCGCCCGCTGACAGCTGGACCCGGCGCCGGCGATTTACCAAAGAGGGCCCCTCAGCTTGCTGCTGGGCGGCCCTTTTTGGCGAAACGGCGAAGGTAGAAGGCGGTCAGAACTCGTGCAGCAGGCGCCGGACGAACTGCCGGGTCCGCTCCTGCCGCGGCGCGCGAAGGACCTCGGCGGCCGGTCCGCGCTCCACCACCAGGCCGCCGTCCATGAAGATGACCTCGTCCGCCACCTGCCGGGCGAAGGCCAGCTCGTGGGTGACGATGACCATCGTCCACCCCTCGTCGGCCAGTTCCTGGATGACGCCCAGGACGTCACCCACGAGCTCCGGGTCCAGCGCCGAGGTGGGCTCGTCGAACAGCAGCAGCTGGGGTTTCAGGGCCAGGGCACGCACAATGCCCACGCGCTGCTGCTGGCCGCCGGAGAGCTCGAACGGATAGGCGTCGCGCTTGTCCGCCAGCCCTACCCTGGCAAGGAGCTTTTCGGCGTCGGCCGCGGCCTCGGCCCGCTTGCGTTTCTGGACCTGGACCGGTCCCTCAATGACGTTCTGCAGGACGGTCATGTGCGGGAACAGGTTGTAGTGCTGGAACACCATGGCGCTGCGGTCCCGCAGGTCCGAGATCTCCTTCTTGGAGACCTTGGCGGAGAAATCCAGCGCCAGGTCTGTCCCCGCACGTCCGGACGTGCCCGGCCCTGCAAAGGTGACCGTCCCGGCGTCGGGCGTTTCCAGTCCGTTCAGTGAGCGCAGCACGGTGGTCTTGCCGGAACCGGACGGCCCGATCAGGGCCACCACGTTGCCCCGGCGCACGTCGAGGTCGATGTCCCGAAGCACCACGTTGCTGCCGAATGCCTTCGCGAGATTGCGGACCTTCAGCACCGGCCCGGCCTGTGATGCTGCGCCGTGGGGAGCGGGTCCCCGGCCTTCGTCAGTGGGCGACATAGCGGTCCAGTCTCCTTTCAAGGACGGACTGCCCGGAGGAGAGCGCCAGGCAGATCACCCAGTAGACCAGGGCCGCCTCGAGGTACAGCACCATGAACTCCTGGCTGAAGGCCGCGATCTGCTGGGCGTTGCGGAAGAGCTCCGTGACCAGGATCAGGGAGGCCAGGGACGTGTCCTTGACCAGCGAAATGAAGGTGTTGGACAGCGGCGGCACGGACACCCTGGCGGCCTGCGGCAGGATGATGCGGCGCAGCGACTGGCCCCGGGACATGCCGATGGTGTGGCCGGCTTCCCACTGGCCCTTGGGCACGGACAGGATCGCGGCCCGGATGACCTCGGCGGCATAACCGCCCACGTTCAGCGAGAAGGCGATGATGGCGCTGGGCCACGGATCCAGCTTCACGCCCAGGCTCGGCAGGCCGTAGAAGATCACAAACAGCTGTACCAGCAGCGGCGTGCCGCGGATCACCGAAACGTAGAACCGCGCCACGCCGGACACCACCACGTTCCGGCTCAGCCGCATGAGCGCCACCAGCAGGGCCAGCGCCAGGCCGATCACGAACGACGCCAGCGTCAGCGGGATGGTGCCGGTGACTGCCCCGGTGACGAGGGGGCCGAAGGAGCTCCAGACGAGATCCCAGTTCAACGGCATCTACTTGGTGACGTCCGTGCCGAAGTACTTCTTCGAGATCTTGACCAGCGTTCCATCAGCGCGGAGTTCGTCCAGCGCCTTGTTCACTGCGGCCGTGAGCTCCGCGGAACCCTTGCGGAATACGAAGGCGCTTTCCGACTTCTCTTTGGTTTCGGCGGCGATCTTCAGTCCGGCGTCGGGATTGGTCTTGGCGTAGTCGAGGTACGTGAGCTTGTCGTTGACGATGGCGTCCACGCGCCCCTGCCGGACCAGCGCCACACCCTGGGCCCAGCCCTCCACGGACTGGACGTTGGCCCCGGCGTCGACGGCCAGCTTGTAGAAGTTGCTGGTGAGCGACTGCGCCGTGGTCTTGCCCTTGAGGCTCTCAAAGCTGTTAATGCTGTTGTTGTCCGCCTTCGTCACGATCACGCCCGTGGAAACGGTGTACGGCTTGGAGAAGTCGTACTTGGCCTTGCGCTCGGCGTTGATGGAGATCTGGTTGGCGATGGTGTCGAAGCGCTTGGCGTCGAGGCCCGCGAAGATCCCGTCGAACTGGGTCTCCTGGAAGGTCGCCTTCACCCCGAGCTTCTCGGCGACGGCGCGGGCGATCTCGACGTCGTAGCCCGTGAGGTCACCTGCACCTTCCGCGTGGAAGCTGAAGGGCTTGTAGGTGCCCTCGGTGGCGATGACGATCTCTCCCTTGGACTTCACATCGCTGAGGGATGTGTCCGAGCCGCCGGAGGCGGGGGCCGAGGAACTTCCTGCACCGCCTCCGCCGCCACAGGCCGTCAGAGCCAGCGCCAGTCCGGCAAGGGTGGCTGCAAGGGCGGAGCGGCGGGAATGGACACGGTTCATGGCGGATACCTTCTTCTTTCGGCTGCGGCGGCGGCATCGCGGCCGCCGGTCCGGCTTCCGGCGATGCCACTGCGTGCAACGCATGGGCAAAGACCTTTTATTTCGCCATCATACGGGGGGCTGAAACGCGCCCTTAAAAAGGCTGAGTGGGGGCGGTCCCCAACGGCCGCCACCACTCATCCCCCCAATGTGCGATCCGGCAGGCGCCACAGCTTGTGAGCCAGGCAGCAGCTGCTTTCACACATTCATGATTCTCTCACGCTCTAATGATTTTGTGAATCCAGGTTTGCTACCTCTCGGTAGATGACGTTCCGTGACTCCTGCGGTTGGCGGCGTTCAGGCGTGCCAGCCACACCATGACCAGGCCGGAAGTGTAGAAAACCACGGCGCCGTTGTTCACCGCCGGCGCCGCGGGGAGGAGCTGGGCAGGCGCGAATTCAAGGCAGAATCCGGCAACGGTGGCCACCGCTCCGGCCGCCATCAGCACCGCCCCTGTCCTGACGAGCGGCGGCAGGTGTTCCCGGACGCTGCGGAGCAAGGCCGGCAGCAGCGCGAGAGAAACGTATGCCAGATAGCCACGGGCCGTGGCCCAGTAATACGGCATCAGGGCCTCATTTCGGGGGCTGGCCCCGGCGGTGTCCCGGAAGTCCGCTGAGGTGGCGGAGGCATCCATCAGCAGGAAGATGGCCACGAGCGCGGCGGAGAAAATCGCGAGCACAGCCAGCCCCGGGCGCCCGGCGATCATGCGGTGGGCGTCTGGAGCACCAAAACCCTTCGTGACGCGGACCGCGATGAGGTAGATGGTTGCGAAGACAATCAGGCGCAGCACGACATGGGCGATGTTGATGCCGCCAAGCGCGCCGTCGATGGCCACATAGAACTGCCCGATGCTGAGGACCGCCGCGGCCGTCGCCAGCAGGAAGATGAAGAACAGGGTGGGGTTCACGCCGCGCACGGCGCTCGGAATCCGGGCCAGGGCGGCCCCCGCGCAGACCACCAGCGTTATCCACGGGAGAATCTCGCTCACACCAGGTTCTCCCAGATTCTTTCGGTCTGCTCCTGGTCCTGTTCCTGGCGGCGCAGGGTCTTGCCCAATGCCTGGAGGCGCTCGCCGGCCAGGGCGGTAAGGTCGCCGTCGCTGAGCCTGTCCAGCGCCGCCTGCCGGGCGCCGGGTGGCCAGCCGGCTTCCGCTTCCGTCACCAGCCCCGTGGCCACCAGTCCGCCTGCCAGTCCGACGCCGGCGGCCCGGGAAGTGGCGAGGGCGAGTTCCGGGGCGAGCCGGTTGGCGGTCAGCTGTGCCGAGTAGTTCTGCGGGGCAACTCCGGTGGCGGCGGAGACACGGTGGCGGAGTTCGCCGTCGTCGATGGCGTCCACCCAGTTCTTCACCGAGGTGGCATGCGGCGGCGGGCCCAGTTCCGCCGGGCCAACAGGGCCGCCGGAGCCTTTGGGTGCCATGCGGACAATGACGGCCCGCAGCAGGTCGACGGTGGCGATTTGGCTTACCAGTTCCTTATCGGTCGGAGGGATGGCGGAACTGGCAAGGTCCTTGTAGGTTTCGAAAGTGGCCAGCGCGGCAACCGGATTGATGTTGTAGGCCCGGCTGATGCTCACGACTGTAGTCTCGGCAACCTTTCCCCGCACCATCTGCTGGGCGAGGGTGGTGCGCTTGACCCCGGAGAGCCTGCAGACATCGGCCGTGCTGGTATCCGGTGCGACGCCACTAAGCCAGCGCTGGAATGCTTTGGCGGGGAGGGGCATGAAACGCTCTCTGCTGAACGAATGTTTGACTCATATTAGCGGCGTCGGATATCAGCGGCGTTCGGCCGACAGCAGCCGGTGCTTCCGGCCGGCCCGGCCGCTGTCCAGCCAGATCAGGGCCAGTCCGGCGACAAAGCAAAGGATGGCCGTGTAGTTGATGACGAAGCGAAGGAATCCCAGCGCCGGCGGGATGACCGGGAACAGCAAGGTAAGCGGAACCGCGATGCTGCCGAGGGCCAGCAGCGCCGCGCTGGCCCGGAGCAGGGCGGGCAGCGAGCTCCTGACCGCCCGCACCGTCCCCGGCAGGATCGCGAGGCACACATACGCCGGATACGCGCGGCCCGCGGCGGCGTAGTACTCGAGCAGCGCCGCGTTCTGCCCGCTTCTGGATTCGAGGCCGGTCATCCCCACGGTCGAACCGGCGGTGTCCATCAGCACGAACAGCACCACCAGCACGGCGGAGATCAGCGCGAGGGCGGATATGCCGGCATGGCCCCGGATCAATTGCACCCCCCTTTTATCGCCGAAGCCTGTCGCGATCCGTATGCCGAGGAAGAAGATGGCCCCGAAGATGATGAAGCGCAGCAGCAGGTTGGCAAGGTTTGTGCCGCCCAGCAAGGCATCGACCGCCAGGTACGGAGCTTTGATGCTGAGGAGGATAGCCAGCGTCAGTAATGCCAGGGCATAGAAGATGGACCTGTTCTTCCGGCGGACAAGGTTCGGGATCCGACTCAGCGCCGCGGCGCCGGACGCGATCAGGGTGGTCCACTGCAGGATCTCAATCATCCGAGGTTCTTCCAGATCTGTTCGGTTTGTTGTTGGTCGTGTTCCTGGCGCCGCAGTGTCTTGCCGAGTACCTGGAGGCGTTCGCCGGCCAGAACGGTCAGCTGGCCGTCGGTCAGGCCGTCCAGGGCCGCCTGCCGGGCACCGGGTGGCCAGCCGGCTTCGGCTTCGGTCACCAGCCCCGTGGCCACCAGTCCGCCTGCCAGTCCGACGCCGGCAGCGCGGGAAGTGGCGAGGGCGAGTTCCGGGGCGAGCCGGTTGGCGGTCAGTTGCGCCGAGTAGTTTTGGGGTGCGACGCCGGTGGCGGCGGAGACGCGGTGGCGGAGTTCGCCGTCGTCGATGGCGTCCACCCAGTTCTTCACGGACGTGGCATGCGGCGGCGGGCTGAGCTCGGGCGGTCCTGTGCCTTTACCCTTGGCTCCGGTTCCGGCGTCGACCTCGGAACGGGCAATGATGGCGTGCAGCAGGTCCGCGGTGGCGATCTGGCTGACAAGTTCCTGCAGTGTGGGCGGGATTGGCGGCCTTCCCAGGTCCCGGTACGGCTCGAAGGCGCCCAGCGCCGCCACCGGGTTGATGTTGAACGCCCGACTGATCCCCACCACGGTTGCCTCGGCCACCTTCCCGCGGACCAGCTGCTGCGCGAGGGTGGTGCGCTTGACCCCTGAAGCCCTGGCCACATCAGCAACGCTGGCATCCGGCGCGACGCTGTGCAGCCAGCGCTGGAAGGCCTTGGCGGGTAGGGGCATGGAACGCTCTCTGGTGGCGGGCAGGGTGCTGCAAAGTGGCGGCCCGCCGGCCTCGATTTTACGTAGCGCACCGCTTCCACTATGCTAAATGGTCGAACCCGCTGGTCCGTACACCCCCCAAGTCCGGACCAGCGGGTTCTTTCATGCCCGCCTGAATTTTCGGGTGGAAACGGGCAGCGGTGAGAGGATGGATTGATGACTGCAACCCTTGTTGCGAAGGACCTTTCGGGCGGTCATGATCACCGCACCCTCTTCTCCGGGCTGTCGCTCACGGTGGCCCCCGGGGACGTTGTTGGCGTGGTCGGCGCCAACGGTGCGGGCAAATCCACGCTGCTGCGGCTCCTTGCCGGCGTGGACCAGGCGCAGGACGGCACCGTCAGCCTCGCGCCGGCCGACGCCTTCGTGGGCTGGCTGCCGCAGGAACATGAACGCGTCTCCGGCGAGACGGTTGCCGCCTACATCGCCCGCCGCACCGGCTGCGCGAATGCCACCGCTGAGATGGAATCCACGGCCGAAGCCCTCGGTTCGGGTGCGCCGGGAGCGGACGACGCCTACTCGCTGGCCTTTGACCGGTGGATGGCCTCCGGCGCCGCGGACCTGGACGAGCGGATAGCCCCCGTCCTCGCGGACCTTGGCCTGGACGTCGGCCCCGAGGCCGAGATGACCGGGCTCTCCGGCGGCCAGGCTGCGCGCGTGGCGCTCGCCGCCCTGCTGCTGAGCCGCTTCGACGTCGTGCTTTTGGACGAGCCCACCAACGACCTTGACCTGGATGGGCTGGCCAAGCTGGAAGCCTTCGTGCAGGGCCTGCGCGGCGGCGTGGTGCTGGTCTCCCACGACCGCGAGTTCCTCGCCCGCTGTGTGACCTCCATTGTGGAGCTGGACCTGGCCCAGAACTCGGTGGCCGTGTACGACGGCGGCTACGAGGCCTTCCTGGAGGAACGCGCCGTGGCCCGCCGGCACGCCCGCGAACGGTACGAGGAATTCGCCGCGACCAAGGCGGACCTCGTGTCCCGCGCCCGAACCCAGCGGGAATGGAGCTCCCAGGGTGTCCGCAACGCGATGCGGAAGAGCCCTGACAACGACAAGATCCGCCGCGCCGCCAGCACCGAGTCCTCCGAGAAGCAGGCGCAGAAGGTCCGGCAGATGGAATCGCGCATCGCCCGGCTGGACGTGGTGGAGGAGCCGCGCAAGGAATGGCAGCTGCAGTTCAGCATTGGCCAGGCGCCCCGCTCCAGTTCCGTGGTGGCAACGCTGCGTGACGCCGTCGTCCGGCAGGGCAGCTTCACCCTGGGGCCGGTGAACCTGCAGCTGAACGCCGGTGAACGGATCGGCATCACCGGACCCAACGGGGCCGGCAAGTCGACGCTGCTCCGGCTCCTGCTGGGAACCCAGGAACCGGACTCCGGCGACGCCTCCCGCGGGGTGTCCGTGGCCGTCGGTGAGATCGACCAGGCCCGCGGGATGCTGGCCGGTCACCTCAAACTGGGTGACGCCGTCGAAGCCGTGCTGACCGACTACACGTCCGCCGAGGTACGCACGCTGCTGGCGAAGTTCGGACTCAAGGCGGACCACACCCCGCGCACCGTGGACTCGCTCTCGCCGGGGGAGCGGACCCGCGCCGCCCTCGCCCTGCTCCAGGCGCGTGGCGTGAACCTGCTGGTCCTGGACGAGCCCACCAACCACTTGGACCTCCCGGCGATCGAGCAGCTGGAGGAAGCGCTGGAAAGCTACGACGGCGCCCTGCTGCTGGTCACCCACGACCGGCGGCTGCTGGAAAACGTCCGCCTGGACGTGCGCTGGAACGTGGACAACGGCGTCGTCACCGAACTGGCGGCAAGCAAGATGGAGCAGAACAAATGAGCATGGACGGCGTCGCCTGGCGCTCCCTTTACAACATCACCCGGGCCAAGAGCGGTTCCCGGCCCTTCTCCAAGGAGACCCTGAAGCGCGTCATGGGCTTCGCCCGTCCGCACCGGGGAAAGCTGATCGGGTTCGTGGCCGTCTCCGTGGCCATGGCCTTCCTGGCGGTTGCGACGCCGGTGCTGGCCGGCCAGGTGGTCAACACGATCGTGGCCCGCGCCGATGCCGGCGAGGTGATCCGGCTCGCGGCCCTGATCGCAGGCGTGGCCGTGGCCGAGGCAGCCCTCGGCATGGTGAGCCGGTGGCTGTCCTCAACCATCGGCGAGGGCGTCATCGTGGACCTGCGCACCAAGGTGTTCGACCACGTGCAGAGAATGCCGATCGCATTCTTCACCCGCACCCGCACCGGCGCCCTGGTCAGCCGCCTGAACAATGACGTCATCGGCGCCCAGTCCGCGTTCGCCGGAACCCTGTCCGGCGTGGTCAGCAACGTGGTGGCGCTCATCCTCACGCTCGTGGTGATGCTGAACACCTCCTGGCTGGTCACCGTGCTGGCCATGATCCTGCTGCCGATCTTCCTCATCCCCGCCCGGCGAATGGGCTCCCGGCTGGCGGATCTGCGGCGCGAGGCGGCCGAGCACAACGCCGCGATGGGCACCCAGATGACCGAGCGCTTCTCCGCGCCCGGCGCCACCCTGGTCAAGCTCTTCGGGCGGCCAGACGAGGAATCCCGCGAGTTCGCGCTGCGGGCCGGCCGGGTCCGCGACATCGGCGTGCGCACGGCCATGCTGCAGTTCACGTTCGTGACGGCCCTGACGCTCGTCTCCGCCCTGGCCCTCGCCCTGGTCTACGGCCTGGGCGGCTGGCTGGCCATCGCCGGGCAGCTCGCCCCGGGCGACGTCGTGGTGCTGGCGCTGCTGCTCACCCGCCTCTACGCGCCGCTCACCGCGCTGTCCAACGCCCGTGTGGAGATCATGAGCGCCCTGGTCAGCTTTGAGCGGGTCTTCGAAATCCTGGACCTGAAGCCCCTGATCCAGGAAAAGCCCGGGGCTTTGGCGGTCCCGCCGGGTCCCGTGGCCGTGGAGTTCGACGACGTGCGCTTCTCCTACCCCTCGGCGGACAAGGTCTCGCTGGCGTCGCTGGAGGAGGTCTCCACGCTGGACACCCGTGGCGGCGAGGAAGTGCTGCACGGCATCAGCTTCCGGGTGGAACCGGGACAGACCGTCGCCCTCGTGGGCTCCTCCGGCGCCGGCAAGTCCACGGTGGCCCAGCTGCTGTCCCGGCTGTACGACGTCGATTCCGGCGCCGTTCGCCTCGGCGGCACCGCCCCGGCCTCCGGCCTGGACGTGCGCGACCTGACCTTCGACTCCATCCGCGCCACTCTGGGCATGGTGACCCAGGACGGGCACCTGTTCCACGAGACCATCGCCTCCAACCTGAGGCTCGCCCGCCCCGAGGCCACCGACGAGGATATGTGGTCGGTGCTGCGCCAGGCCCGGCTCGAAGCCATGATCCGGTCCCTTCCCGATGGCCTGGAAACCGTGGTGGGGGAGCGCGGCTACCGGCTCTCCGGCGGCGAACGGCAGCGGCTCACCATCGCCCGGCTGCTGATCGCCCAGCCCCGCGTGGTCATCCTCGACGAAGCCACCGCCGCGCTGGACTCCACGAACGAAGCCGCCGTGCAGGCGGCACTGGGCGCTGCGCTGGAAGGCCGCACCGCCGTCGTGATTGCCCACCGGCTCTCAACGATCCGTGCGGCTGACGCCATCCTGGTGGTGGAGGACGGCCAGATTGTGGAGCGCGGAACCCACACCGAGCTGCTCGCCGCCGACGGCCGCTACGCCGAGCTGTACCGGACCCAGTTCGCCGAGGCCACGGCCGTGGCGGAGGAAGCGGTCCCGGAGTACTGAGTTCCGGACGTCACCGCCCCGGTGCCGCCAGCGCCGGAAGGATATGGTCCGTGAGCAGCGGCGCGAGGTCCCCGGGCCAGTTCGCCGCGAGGTCCAGCCACCGGATCTCGGCGATCTCCGCGGAGGGGTGCGCCACCCACGTGCCGGGTGCCGTGAAGACCGTGGCCTCGATTTCCGTGGCTGCCTCGTTGGCGGCGTCCGCCAGCCAGACGCCCATGAGGGTCAGTTCGCGGGGATCGACAATGATGCCGACCTCCTCCTGGAGCTCCCGCGCGGCGGCCTGCACAGCGGTTTCGCCGGGCTCGGGCTTGCCGCCGGGATGCATGAACTTGTCCGTGCCGCGCTTGCGGACGGTCAGGAGCCGGCCGGCTGCGTCGTAGACACACACAGCGGAAACGATGATGCGGGGATTCACGGTTTCGAGCCTAGCCCCTCTGCGGCGGGCGCCGACACGGGCAGCCTCCGCAGCACCGACTCCAGCAGCAGGTCCTTGCGCGGGCCGGTCACATCCCAGGCGTAGCTGAACTCGTCCTCGCCGTGGCGGATGTACGTGACCCGGTAGGTGTCCGGATCACACCAGTGCCGGTCCTGGCTGGCCTCGGGCGAGAAGCTCATCCGGTGGAACGGCCGGCCGTCCGGAAACAGCATGTCCATGGCGTCCGGTGCGTCCGCGGGCCTGAGCAGGTAATCGCGGCTGGCCGGGCCGGTGAAGGTTTCGCCCTCGCTGGCCGGCCGGTTAACCGAAGGCCAGACCACGGTCCCTTCCTCGTGGAAGCGGAGCCCGCCGTCGTCGTCGGGGGAAAAGATGACGACGCCGGTAAAGGTGCCGCGGGTGCCGGTGGCCCGGTCCAGCATGGTCCGCTCCACGGACCAGCGGCCTGGCCGGGGGAGGTGCGGGGAAGAGGGGTCCGCCGGCGTTGTGCCCAGCAGATAGTCGCGGAGCCCGGACGGGAGCTGCAGATTCAAGTGCCCTCGATTGGAATCGAACCAACGACACCGGCTTTAGGAGAGCCGTGCTCTATCCACTGAGCTACGAGGGCGGGCGCCCGCCGCGGCCGGGTTTTGGACCGGCCCGTTCGGGCACGCTTCCAAGCATACAAGGTGACGGCGCGTACTACGCTCTTGGCATGGCCGCCGCAGCTCAAGTCCCCACCGCCCGGACAACGTTCCTGCCAGACACCGCCTCCAGGCGCCAGTACATCGGGGCATGGGCAGTGCTCAGCGTGGTCCAGTATTTCGTGGCGGAGGCAGCCGTCATCGGCGCCTGGGCCGGACCCGCTCCCTACAGCCGGCGGACCGGCCTCATCAGCGACCTGGGCGCGGTCACCTGCGGGCTCTATGACGGCCGCAGCATCTGTTCGCCGCTGCACGTGCTCATGAATTCCTCCTTCGTGGTGCAGGGCCTGGGAATGCTGCTGGGCGCCCTGCTGCTGAGCTCGGCGCTGCTGCGCGTGGCCGCCCGGGCCGGGGTGCGGGTGGCGGCAAGCCACTCAGGGGAGGTGCCCTGGTATTCGGCGGTGGGGGCGCGGATCCTCACCGGGACGGCGGGCGCGGGAACGATCATTGTGGGGCTTGTCCCGGAGGACCTGGAATCGGGCTGGCACTACGCCGGGGCCGTGATGTACTTCATCGCAGGATCCCTGGCATTGCTGCTGCTCGGCGCGCTGTGGCTCCGGCAGTCACCGCTGGGCTGGTTCGTGCTGGCCAGCGGCGGGGTGTCCGCGGCCGCGCTCGTCACGGCTGCCTTCACCGGCCTGGACGTCCCCGAGCCCGGAACTCTTGAGCGGCTGATGGGCTACCCCATCACGATCGGCCTGGCCGCCGCCGGCCTGGTCATCGCCCAGCGCGTCCGGCAGGAACGGCAGGTGCGCAGGCCTACGCCCGGGCCCAGGCGGCGCGGGGCGCTTAGGCTGGCTTGCCGCTTAGGCTTCCTGCTGCGGGCCGGCCGGTTGGCCGGCGGCTCTCTTCGGAGACCGGCGCCCCAGGAGCACGGCGGCGCCGCCGGCGAGCAGGCTGGCCACGAACAGTACCCAGCCGGCCACGGTAAGGCCGGACGCCAGGGCGACCTGGCCGCCGTCGAGGTTTACCGCCGCGATCATGGAATCGATGGTGACGTTGCCCCACAGCCGGACCACCACGAACAGCAGCGGCAGGGCCCAGAGCGCCCAGCGCAGCGCCTTGTTGGCCACGTTGGTGCCGATCAGCAGCAGCCAGGTGAAGGCGAAGATCAGCGGAAACAGGGTGCCCGCCGTCTTGTGGACGTAGTTGAGCTGGCCGCGGGCGTCCCCGTCCAGGGCACGGCGGATCTGCTCGGCGTAACCGGTGTCGAAGCCGCCCACCAGGGAATCGGGCATGGCCAGGCCGCCGGACAGCTGGGTGAGCTGGTTCAGCGTGAGCAGGTGGACGTAC
This sequence comes from Arthrobacter sp. NPDC058097, assembly GCF_042884885.1. NCBI lineage: Bacteria > Bacillati > Actinomycetota > Actinomycetes > Micrococcales > Micrococcaceae > Arthrobacter > Arthrobacter sp. NPDC058097. The sequence goes on along the minus strand of NZ_JBHVSZ010000008.1, from coordinate 260,081 downwards.
CAGAACAGGAACAGGCTGGCCACCACGCCGGCGATGACGATGAGGTTGGCGTTGTTCTGTGCCTTCGCGGGCGTGCGGTCCGTGCCGGGATTGATCACCGGCGGCAGGTGGTGCTGGGGTACTGCGGCCTTCGCGCCGTGCTTCTTGATCCGCTGTGCAGGTGTTTTGGCCATGCGTCCATTATCGCCCGCCGCAAACCAAAGCCTGCTGTGCAGCGGGTGCCCGGCGCCGATAGGGTGGGAACCGTGACGGAACTGGGCAGACACAAACTGGGTAGACACAGCGCCACCAACCTGAGCCCCGAGCTCGACGACTACGAGCTGGCGGCTGAGCTGGTCCGCGAGGCCGGGCAGCTGGCCCTGCTGATGCGGCAGGGCGGCCTCGACGCCCAGCACAAGACCTCGATCTCCGACGTCGTCACAGCCGCGGACCACGCGGCGGAAGCGTATGTGCTGGAGCAGCTGCAGCGCTGCCGCCCGGACGACGGCGTCCTGGGCGAGGAAGGCGCCGCGGTGCATGGCAGCAGCGGGCGGACCTGGGTCATCGATCCGGTGGACGGTACGTACAACTTCCTCCAGGGCTCCACCTACTGGTGCTCGGCCATCGCCCTCAAGGACGAATCCGATGTGCTGCTCGGCGCCATTTTCCAGCCCGAGGAGGACAAGCTCTGGATCGGCGGCAAGCAGCGCGCCACCACCCTCAACGGCGATCCCGTCACCACCTTCCGGGAGGACGGGGCCAACCGCAACGCCGCCGACGTTTCCCACCTCGGCGCCGCCACCTATATCCACCCCCGCTGGCTCTCCGACCCGATGTGCGCCATGCCGTGGCACGCCGCCGCGACGTCGGCCGCGACGCTGCGGATGCTCGGGTCCGGCTCGTGCGACCTGGGGCGCGTCGCCGACGGGCAGCTTGGCTGCTGGTTCCAGCACAGCTGCCCCGAATGGGACTGGCTCCCCGGGAAAGCCGTCGTGACGGCGGCCGGAGGCCTCGCCGGCAGCGTCCACGTCAACGGCCTGGAATGGTTCATGGCGGGAGGAACGACGGCGGTGCACCAGCTGCGCGCCGCGCTTGAGTCAGGCTCGGTCGACTAGGTTTGCGCCGGCCTCCGGCCTGGGTATTTGCGTGCCACGACCCCGCCCGGCGGCGGGGTTATCCACAGGGCGGATTCCAGTGTCAGCCCCACCGCCTAGACTTGTAGTCACCATGGATATGTTGTTTGACCCCTACGCTGACGGTCCGTTCAAGGCTGGTTCCCACGCCGGTGCCATCACCAAGTCGCGCCCTGAAACAGGGCTGATGACGCCCGCGTTCGGTAGCGGCCCGGGTGAATCCGCAGTCCACCCGGCGGTTGGCCCGGCCGACGGCGCCGCATCCGGCCCCGTCGATCCGGGCCCGGGCGGGGAGCCCGCCCGGCACCACCTCCCTGACGCCGGGGCGCTGCTGGCGGGCCTGAACCCGCAGCAGGAAGAGGCGGTCAAGCACTCCGGCAGCGCTCTGCTGATCGTGGCCGGAGCAGGCTCCGGCAAAACCCGCGTCCTCAGCAACCGGATCGCCTACCTGATCGCCACCAAGCGGGCCCACCACGGCGAGATCCTGGCCATCACGTTCACCAACAAGGCCGCCGCCGAAATGCGTGAGCGCATCGAGGCCCTCGTTGGCGCCAGGGCCAAAGCCATGTGGATCTCCACGTTCCACTCGTCCTGCGTCCGGATCCTGCGCCGCGAGGCGGCCAACGTCGGCCTGAAATCCAACTTCTCCATCTACGACTCCGCGGACTCCCTGCGGCTGATCACGCTCGTGGCCAAGAACCTGGACCTGGACCCCAAGAAGTTCGCGCCCAAGGCCATCCAGCACAAGATCTCCGCGCTCAAGAACGAACTGATCGACGACGACTCCTTCGCTTCCGCAGCCAACCACAGTGACCCCTTTGAGAGCGCCGTGGCGGACGTCTTCAAGGGCTACACCCAGCGGCTGCGCCAGGCCAACGCCATGGACTTCGACGACCTGATCGCGCAGACCGTTTACATGTTCCGGGCCTTCCCGGCGCTCGCCGACTCCTACCGGCGCCGGTTCCGGCACGTCCTGGTGGACGAATACCAGGACACCAACCACGCGCAGTACGCCCTGGTGCGCGAAATCGTCGGCGAGGGGCCGGGCGCGGCTGAACTGACCGTCGTCGGCGACTCCGACCAGTCCATCTACGCGTTCCGCGGTGCGGACATCCGCAACATCGTGGAGTTCGAGAAGGACTACCCCAACGCCCACACCATCAAGCTGGAGCAGAACTACCGCTCCACCCAGAACATCCTGAGCGCAGCCAACTCCGTCATCTCCCGCAACCCCAACCGCCCCGAGAAGAGGCTGTGGACCGCGGAGGGCGAAGGCCACAAGATCATCGGCTACGTCGGCGAGAATGAGCACGACGAAGCCCAGTTCATCGCCAAGGAGATCGACCGGCTCCAGGACGAGGACAACCTCCGCCCCGGCGACGTCGCCATCTTCTACCGCACCAACGCCCAGTCGCGCTCCATCGAAGATGTCCTGGTGCGCGTGGGCCTGCCGTACAAGGTGGTGGGCGGCACCAGGTTCTACGAGCGCAAGGAAATCAAGGACGCCCTGGCGTACCTCCGCGTGCTGGTCAACCCGGACGACGACGTCAACCTCCGCCGCGTCCTTAATGAACCCAAGCGCGGGATCGGAGACCGGGCCGAGGGTGCCGTGGCCGCCCTCGCCGAGCGGGAGCGCACCTCCTTCATCGCCGCCGCCCGCCGCGCCGACCAGGCGCCCGGCATGGCCACCCGCTCCGTCAACGCGGTGCTCGGCTTCGTGAAGCTCCTGGACGACCTCGCCGAGGTCGCCGCAGGGTCCGGTGCGGCGGCCGCGCTAGAGGCCGTGCTGGAGCAGACCGGGTACCTCGCCACGCTGCGCTCCAGCAACGATCCCCAGGACGAGTCCCGCGTGGAGAACCTCGCCGAGCTTGTCGCCGTCGTGCGTGAATACGAGCAGGAGAACCCCGAAGGGTCCCTGGAGGCCTTCCTGGAGCAGGTGTCCCTCGTGGCCGACGCCGACCAGATCCCGGACGCACCCGGCGCGGACATCGACGCCGCGGTGGCGGAGGCCAAGCGGCTGGGCGTGGTCACGCTCATGACGCTGCACACCGCCAAGGGCCTCGAGTTCCCGGTGGTGTTCCTGACCGGCATGGAGCACGGGCTCTTCCCGCACCAGCGTTCGGCCACGGACCCCAAGGAACTGGCGGAGGAGCGTCGGCTCGCCTACGTGGGCCTGACGCGCGCCCGGAAGCGCCTTTACGTCACCCGTTCCGAGGTCCGCAACATGTGGGGCCAGAGCCAGTACAACCCGGCCAGCCAGTTCCTCGAGGAGATTCCTTCCGAGCTCGTCGAATGGAAGCGCGAGGGCACCAGCCGGCAGGTCGGCGGCTGGGGGAGCGGGGCTTCCATCGGATCCAACCGGTACAGCGGATCCTTCTGGGGTGCCGGAACGGCCCGCGGCAACCGCGCCGATTCCTCCGCCGGCTTCAACGCCGACGTCCCCGCCGCCGTCGCGAAAAACCGCGTGCAGCCGCAGAAGGAAGTCATTTCGGTCAGCGTGGGGGACAAGGTCAACCACACCAGCTTCGGCAACGGCACAGTGCTCGCCGTCGAGGGCGCCGGGGACAAGACCGTAGCGAAGGTGAAGTTCGACGTCGGCGAGAAGCGGCTGCTGCTCCGGTACGCGCCGCTGACCAAGATCGACGCCTGAGCGTGCCGGTGCGGCGCCTGGAACACGTTGCCGCCGGCTTGGCCGCGTTCCTGGCCGCCCTGCTTGCGATGAGCCTGGCCGGCTGTTCGGTAACCGTCGCGGATCCGGGCTACACCCCGCCGGCGCCCCTGCCCGCGCTCGAACAGCTGAAACAGGCGCCGCTCACTGACCCGGCTGGGTTTGCCGCCGGTGAGGACGTGCTGGCATTCGTCACCGCGGACCGGAACATCGTGTGCGCGCTGACGTCTGCCCGCGGGCCGCACGTGAACCTGCCCTATGAAACCAACAACTTCAGCGATCCCGGCAATGCGAAACTGGCCACCGTGCCCGTGGCGCACTGCGAGCTCGCGGTGTATCCGGCACCGGCGGCCGCGGACATCGGCGACGACTGCGCCGGGACCGGACTCGGCTATCTGGGCGGTGCGGCACTCGTGGCACCCGGCCAGGCCCGGTACGGGGAGTGCCGGTCCGGCGTCACGCAGATGGAATCCGAGTACGGGCCAAAGGGCACACCCAACGGGCCCGTCTCCAAGCTTCCCGTCCTGGCCGACGGCGGCAACCTCGAACGGAACGGCCTGCGGTGCTCCGCCTACCGCTCGGGGGTGGCCTGCGGAAACGTCTCGGGCGGCGTCGGTTTCTTCATCAGCCGGGATCATTACGAACTCATCTCCGCGAAGGGTAAAAACGTCCAATCGGGGCCCGCCAAGGCCGCAAAAACCCCGTAATCCCGGGGTTTTTCTACGGTCCATAGAATAGTGTCGTTACTCACAGAACAGGTAGTCTGGAACGGGCCGGTCCCTCCAAAGGACTAGAGTTCCCACAGGAGCATTGCGCCGCGTGGCTCGTTTCCGGACCTGCCGCAGGGCGCGTTAATTCCGCAGCCCGGTCCGCACCTTTGGTGTTGTCCGGCTGTACAGAAACTACTTCGACGTAGAAGGACACAAACCGTGGACCTGTTTGAATATCAGGCGCGCGATATGTTCGAAGCGCACGGTGTACCCGTGCTCGCCGGCATCGTGGCGCACACCCCTGAAGAAGCAAAGGCAGCTGCCGAGAAGATCGGCGGCGTAACTGTCGTCAAGGCACAGGTTAAGGTCGGTGGCCGCGGCAAGGCCGGCGGCGTCAAGGTTGCCAAGTCCGCCGATGAGGCACTTGAGCACGCCACCAGCATCCTGGGCATGGACATCAAGGGCCACACCGTCAACAAGGTGATGATCGCCCAGGGTGCGGACATCGCCGAGGAATACTACTTCTCCGTCCTTCTGGACCGGGCCAACCGCAACTACCTGGCCATGTGCTCGGTTGAAGGCGGCATGGAGATCGAGCAGCTCGCCGTTGAGCGGCCCGAAGCCCTGGCCAAGGTAGCCATCGACCCCGCCGTGGGCATCGACCAGGCCAAGGCTGACGAAATCGTCGCTGCCGCCGGGTTTGCTGAAGAACTGCGCGGCAAGGTCGCCGGCGTCATTCTGAAGCTCTGGGACGTCTTCAAGAAGGAAGACGCCACCCTCGTTGAAGTCAACCCGCTGGTCAAGACCGGCGCGGGCGAGATCGTTGCCCTGGACGGCAAGGTCACGCTGGACGAGAACGCCGAATTCCGCCACCCCAAGCACGCCCAGCTTGAGGACAAGGAATCCGCAGACCCGCTCGAGGCCAAGGCCAAGGCGCAGGACCTGAACTACGTCAAGCTGGACGGCGAAGTCGGCATCATCGGTAACGGTGCAGGCCTCGTCATGTCCACCCTGGACGTCGTCGCCTACGCCGGCGAGAACCACGGCAACGTCAAGCCCGCCAACTTCCTGGACATCGGCGGCGGAGCCTCCGCCGAAGTCATGGCCGCAGGTCTGGACGTCATCCTGGGCGACGAGCAGGTCAAGTCCGTGTTCGTCAACGTCTTCGGCGGCATCACCGCCTGTGACGCTGTCGCCAAGGGCATCGTGGGCGCACTGGCCGAGCTGGGCCACTCCGCCAACAAGCCGCTGGTTGTCCGCCTCGACGGCAACAACGTCGAAGAAGGCCGCCGCATCCTCGCCGAGGCCAACCACCCGCTGGTTACCCTGGCCGCCACCATGGACGAGGGCGCCGACAAGGCCGCCGAGCTCGCCAACGCCCGCTGATCGAGCCTGTCGAGATCTAGGAAAGAAAACATGTCTATTTATCTGAACAAGGACTCCAAGGTCATCGTCCAGGGCATCACGGGCGGCGAGGGCACCAAGCACACCGCCCTCATGCTCAAGGCCGGCACCAACATCGTGGGCGGCGTCAACGCCCGCAAGGCCGGCACCACCGTCCTGCACGGCGAAAACGAGATCACCGTTTTCGGCACCGTCAAGGAAGCCATGGCAGAGACCGGCGCCGACGTCTCCATCGTCTTCGTCCCGCCGGCATTCACCAAGAACGCCGTTGTTGAAGCCATCGAGGCCGGCATCGGCCTGGTCGTGGTCATCACCGAAGGCGTGCCGGTCCAGGACTCCGCCGAGTTCTGGGCACTGGCACAGTCCAAGGTCGACGCCGACGGCAACCAGGTCACCCGCATCATCGGACCGAACTGCCCCGGCATCATCACCCCGGGCGAGGCCCTCGTGGGCATCACCCCGGCGAACATCACGGGCAAGGGCCCCATCGGCCTCGTGTCCAAGTCCGGCACGCTGACCTACCAGATGATGTACGAACTGCGCGACCTCGGCTTCTCCACGGCCATCGGCATCGGCGGTGACCCCATCATCGGCACCACCCACATCGACGCCCTGGCTGCGTTCGAGGCTGACCCGGAGACCAAGGCCATCGTGATGATCGGCGAAATCGGCGGCGACGCCGAAGAGCGTGCAGCCGACTTCATCAAGGCCAACGTCACCAAGCCGGTCGTCGGCTACGTGGCAGGCTTCACCGCGCCGGAAGGCAAGACCATGGGCCACGCAGGCGCCATCGTCTCCGGTTCCGCCGGCACCGCCCAGGCGAAGAAGGAAGCCCTTGAGGCTGCAGGTGTGAAGGTCGGCAAGACGCCGTCCGAGACCGCCAAGCTGCTGCGCGAAGTCTACGCAGCGCTCTAAGCCTCACTTCAGGCAACGCGGGGTCACTCCCAGCCCGATCCACCCCCCGGATTGGGCGCAGAGTGACCCCGCGTTTCTTTTTAACCATTGCCCTCCGACGGTTTGAGGTCTACCGTTTGGCACCAGCCAGGAAGGACCGATCATGAGCAACGCACTTAAACTCACCGTCCCGGACGGCGTCCCGTTCATCGACTTTGAGCGGGAGTTCGATTTCCCGGTTTCGGACGTGTTCCGCGCGCACAAGGACCCCGGGCTGATCGCGCAATGGCTGGGCCCGCACGGCACGAAGATCGATATCGACCACTACGACTTCCGTTCCGGAGGCACGTATTTGTACAACCACACTGGCCCGGACGGGGTGACGTACGCCTTCAGCGGCGTCTTCCATACCGTCCGTGAAAACGACTTCGCCATCCAGACCTTCGAGTTCAGCGGCTACCCGGACATCGTCAGCATCGAATTCATGAGCTTCGAGGACCTGGGCGGGGGCAGGTGCCGGCTGCGGGCCCACTCTGTCTATCCCAGCCTGGAAGCCCGCGACGGCATGGCCCAATCAGGCATGGAGACCGGACTCCGCGACGGCTACGAGCGGCTCGAGGAGGCGCTGGCCAGGTAGCGCCCGCACGTCTAATAACCCGTACGACGGCGGCCGGTGATCTTCCCCGTGAAGGTCACCGGCCGCCGTCGTCCGTTAACACCCAACTGACTCGCAGTAGATGTCGTTTTGAGCCCCCAAAACGACATCTACTGCGAGCCACTTGGGCGGGGAGCGGAGAAAGCCTTGCCCTCGTCACGCCATTTGATATTATGTCAGGACAAACTATCAAAGGAGACAGCATGCCTCTCGTGCGAATCGACGTCCACTCCGGCCGCAGCCAGGATGAACTCAACCGCCTCAGCCGGGGCATCCATGACGCCATCCTGGCTGAATATGGCATCCCGGAGCGCGATTACTTCCACATCGTCACCGAGCATGCGCCGGGCCGGATTGTGGCGCAGGACGCAGGCCTCGGCTTCGAGCGCACGCGCGACGTCATCATGATCCAGATCTTCACCCAGGGCGGGCGCAGCCAGGAGGCGAAGCAGAGCCTCTTTGCCGCGGTGGCGGAGAAATTGGCGGCGCTGGGAGTCGCCGGCGAGGACGTCTTCATCGGCTATGTCGAGAACACTGCGGGGGACTGGTCCTTCGGATTTGGCCGCGCCCAGTATGTCACCGGCGAGCTCGCCGTACCGAAGAAATAAAGGCACAAATACCCACTCTCCCGCGTCCCCGTGAGCACCGGCGCAATACTGCCTTTTCAGGGGAGTTCTGCTTGTTGTAAGTATGTCAGTACAAACCTTTGACAGGACATAAATTCTAGGGCACAGTAGTTCATGTGGTCCCGCTCACGGGGCCGCGGAACGCCGGAGCCTTGGCCGTTCGGCTGCTTGAAGGTTGAGATCCAAAAGAAAGGTCCACGATTACCGTGACCCACGAACTGCTCACGATCGGGCGCATCAGCGTTGATATCTACCCGAACGACATTGGGGTAGGGCTGGAGGATGTCTCGTCCTTCGGCAAGTACCTCGGCGGCTCGCCATCCAACGTTGCTGTCGCCGCCGCCCGCCATGGCCGCCGGACCGGTGTGATCACCCGCACCGGCGATGACCCGTTCGGCAAGTACCTTCACCGTGAACTGGTGAAGTTCGGCGTTGACGATTCCTTCGTCAGCCCGGTCCAGGGCCTGCAGACGCCGGCCACGTTCTGCGCGATCCAGCCGCCGCATGATTTCCCGCTGTACTTCTACGGCCGTTTCCCCACCGCACCTGACCTGCAGATCAAGGCCGAGGAGCTGGATACGGACGCCATCCGGGACGCGCAGATCTTCTGGTCCACGGTCACCGGTCTCTGCCAGGAGCCGAGCCGCGGGGCACACATCACGGCCCACGAAGCACGGCCGCGCACCGGCCTGAAGGATGGCCAGTACACCGTCCTCGACCTCGACTACCGCCCCATGTTCTGGGCCTCCGAAGAGGAAGCCCGGGAGCAGGTGGCCCGGATCCTGCCGCACGTCACCGTCGCCATCGGCAACGACCAGGAATGCTCCGTGGCCGTGGGCCCGGGCACCCCGGATGAGCAGGCGGACCGCCTGCTGGACGCCGGCGTCGAGATCGCCGTCGTCAAGCTCGGCCCGGAGGGCGTGATGGCCAAGACCCGCACGGAGCGCGTGGTTTCCGCTCCCGTCCCGGTCGAGACCGTCAACGGCCTCGGCGCCGGGGACTCCTTCGGCGGCGCCTTCGTGCACGGGCTGCTCTCCGGCTGGCCGCTGGCCCAGGTCCTGGACTACGCGAATGCGGCGGGCGCCATTGTTGCTTCCCGGTTGTCCTGCGCGGATGCGATGCCGACGCCGGCCGAGGTCACCTCGCTGCTCGCCGAGCGCGGACGCCTTGTTCCCGGCGATGCTGTCCCCACCATTTCTGTTCCCGAAGGAGCGGCCCTGTGAGCCTCAACCCCGGCACCGCAACCCTCGCGGTGGATGACAACCCCCGCCGTTACGAGCACCTGAGCACCATCCGACTCGAAGACCCGGCGGCCATCTCCCGGGCCGCCAAGGCCCGCCGCCGCCACCCCGGCCTGAAGCACGGCCGGCAGAACTTCATTGTCGCAGCCGACCACCCGGCCCGCGGCGCCCTGTCGGTCGGCAACGACCCGGTGGCCATGGCGGACCGCCGCCAGCTCCTGGACCGGCTGCAGATTGCGCTGGCCAACCCTGCTGTGGACGGCATCCTGGCTTCCCCGGACATCATGGATGACCTGCTGCTCCTCGGGGCGCTGGAGGGCAAGCTCGTTTTCGGGTCGATGAACCGCGGCGGCCTCGCTGGGCTGGTCAACGAGTTCGACGACCGTTTCACCGGCCACACGGCCGCGGCGCTGGAGGAGCTGGGCGCGGACGGCGGCAAGATGCTGACGCGGATCTGCCTCGGCGACCCGGACACCGTCTCGCTGCTCGAGGCCACCGCGAAGGCGATCGATTCCCTCGCTGAGCGCAAGCTGATCGCCATGGTGGAGCCCTTCCTGTCCGTCCGGGAGAATGGCCGGGTCCGCAACGACCTGAGCCCGGACGCCGTGATCAAGTCCATCGCCATCGCCGAGGGCCTGGGCTCCACGAGCGCCTACACCTGGATGAAGCTGCCGGTGGTGGCCGAGATGGAACGCGTCATGGCCGCCACCACCATGCCCACGGTGCTGCTCGGCGGTGACCCGGCAGGCACTCAGGACGAGGTGTTCGCCACTTGGGGAGCCGCCCTGGCCCTGCCCGGCGTGCAGGGACTCACCGTCGGCCGCACCCTGCTCTACCCGGCCGACGGCGACGTTGCCGGAGCTGTCGCCGCGGCCGCCTCACTCCTCCACCACACCACATCAGCCCTCACCGCAGAAGTATCGGAGTAAAACGATGGGAACTGGAACCCGCCGGATGACCGTGGCGCAGGCCGTGGTCGAGTATCTTTCCAAGCAGTACACCGTTGATTCCGTGGGTGGGGTCGATTTCCGTGAGCGCCTGATTCCGGGCACGTTCGGTATTTTCGGGCACGGCAACGTGGCCGGTGTGGGCCAGGCCCTGAAGCAGTACCAGCAGCTCGATCCGCGGATCATGCCGTACTACCAGGGCCGCAACGAGCAGGCCCAGTCCCACCAGGCCGTCGGCTATGCCAGGCACACCCGCCGCCGGCAGACCTTCGCGATCAGCACCTCCATCGGCCCGGGCTCCTCGAACCTGCTCACCGGTGCCGCTTTGGCCACCACGAACCGTTTGCCGGTCCTGCTGCTGCCCTCGGACACATTCGCCACCCGTGCCGCGGACCCGGTGCTGCAGCAGCTCGAACAGCCCTACGCGTACGACCTGACGGTCAATGACGCGTTCCGGCCGCTGTCGAAGTTCTTTGACCGGGTTACCCGGCCGGAGCAGCTGTTCTCCGCGTTCCACCACGGCCTGCGCGTCCTGACCGACCCGGCCGAGACGGGCGCGGTCACCATCTCGCTGCCCCAGGACGTCCAGGCCGAGGCCTTCGACGTTCCCGAGGAGTTCCTCGCTGAGCGGGAGTGGCGGATCCGCCGCCCCGAAGCGGACGACGACGACATCCGCCGCGCCGCCGAAGCCATCCGGGCCGCGAAGCGGCCGCTCATCATCGCCGGCGGCGGCGTCCTCTACGCCTACGCGAACGAGGAACTCGCGAAGTTCGCCGAACTGACCGGCATCCCGGTGGGCAACACGCAGGCCGGCGTCGGCGTCCTGCCCTGGGACCACAAGTACTCCCTCGGCGCGATCGGCTCCACTGGCACGACGGCGGCCAACGCCCTGGCAGCGGAAGCGGACCTGATCATTGGCATAGGCACCCGCTACGAGGACTTCACCACCGCCTCCCGGACCGCGTTCCAGAACCCGGACCTGCAGTTCATCAACATCAACGTCGCCCCGATCGACGCGTACAAGCACGGCACCTCACTGCCGATCGTGGCCGATGCCCGCAAGGCCCTGATCAAGCTGAACCAGGCGCTGGGCGGCTACCGCGTGGGCGCCGACCTCGAGCAGAAGATCGCAGCGGAGAAGCAGCGCTGGAACACCACGGTGGATACTGCCTTCGACACCCGGTACACGCCGTTGCCGGCGCAGAACGAGATCATCGGCGCCACCAACCGGGCCATGGACGCCCAGGATGTGGTCATCTGCGCCGCCGGGTCCCTCCCCGGTGACCTGCACAAGATGTGGCGCGTCCGGGACCCGTTCGGCTACCACGTCGAATACGCCTACTCCTGCATGGGCTACGAAATCCCGGGCGGGCTCGGCGTCAAGCGCGCAGCGCTTGCCGAAGCCGCCAAGGGCGGCGCCCAGCGCGACGTCGTCGTGATGGTGGGGGACGGCTCCTACCTGATGATGCACACCGAACTGGTCACCGCCGTCGCCGAACGGATCAAACTGATCGTAGTCCTGATCCAGAACCACGGCTACGCCTCCATCGGCTCCCTCTCCGAATCCCTCGGCTCGCAGCGCTTCGGCACCCAGTACCGGGCCCTGGACGAAGAGAAGCACTCCTTCGACGAGGGCGAGACCCTCCCGGTGGACCTGGCCCTGAACGCCGAGTCCCTGGGCGTGAAGGTGATCCGGATCGAACCAGGCGAGAAGGCCATCGCCGAACTCGAACAGGCCATCCGCGACGCCAAGGCAGCCCCGGAACGCGGTGGCCCGATCGTGATCCACGTCGAATCCGACCCGCTGCTGGACGCCCCGAGCTCCGAATCCTGGTGGGACGTGCCCGTCTCCCAGGTCTCCGACCTCGACTCCACCAAGCAGGCCTACCAGACCTACACCGACCACAAGAACCGCCAGCGCAAACTGCTCGGCTAACCCAAAGCCACAGTCTTTCCAACGCCAGACCAAGGAAGTCATCTCTATGTCAACGACGACCGTCACCACCACCATCAACCACTTCATCAACGGCGCCGAGACCGCCGGCGAAGGCGACCGCACCACCCCGGTGTACAACCCGGCCACCGGCCAGGTCAGCGCGGAGCTGCGCCTTGCCAACCGGGCGGACCTGGACAACACGGTCGCCGCTGCCCGCAAGGCCGCCGATTCCTGGGGCGATATCTCCCTGGCCAAGCGCACCGCGGTGCTGTTCAAGTTCCGCGAGCTCGTCGCCGAGCACGTGGACCTGCTGGCCGAGCTGATCACCGCCGAGCACGGCAAGGTCCTCTCCGACGCCAAGGGCGAGATCGGCCGCGGCCTCGAGGTGATTGAGTTCGCCTGCGGCATCCCGTCCCTGCTCAAGGGCGACTACTCCGATCAGGTCTCCACCGGAATCGACGTCTTCTCCTTCCGCGAACCCCTTGGCGTCGTCGCCGGCATCACCCCGTTCAACTTCCCCGTCATGGTGCCGCTGTGGATGGCCCCGATGGCGATCGCCACCGGCAACGCCTTCATCCTCAAGCCCTCCGAACGCGACCCCTCCGCCTCCCTGCTGCTCGCCAAGCTCTGGAAGGACGCTGGCCTGCCCGACGGCGTGTTCCAGGTCGTGCACGGCGACAAGGAAACCGTCGACGGGCTCCTGACCCACCCGGACGTGGACGGCATCTCCTTTGTCGGCTCCACCCCGATCGCGAAGTACGTCCACGAAACCGCCACCAAGCACGGCAAGCGCGTCCAGGCCCTCGGCGGGGCGAAGAACCACGCGATCATCCTGCCCGACGCCGACCTGGACAACGCCGCCGACCACCTCGCCGCCGCCGCGTTCGGTTCCGCCGGGGAACGCTGCATGGCGATCTCCGTCGCCGTCGCCGTCGGGGACGCCGCGGACCTGCTGGTCAAGAAGGTCGAAGAACGCGCCGTCGCGGTCAAGGTCAACAACGGCACTGTGCCCGGCGCCGAAATGGGCCCGGTCATCACCCCCGCCTCCAAGGAACGCATCGTGAAGATCGTCACCGAAGCCGAAGCAGCCGGTGCTGCGATGGTGGTGGACGGCCGCGACCTCGTGGTCCCCGGCCACGAAGACGGCTTCTGGGTCGGCCCCACCGTCCTGGACCACGTCAAGACCGAGATGACCGCCTACCAGGAGGAAATCTTCGGACCCGTCCTCGTCGTCGTCCGCGTCGACACCCTCGAGGACGGCATCAAGCTCATCAACGCCAACCCCTACGGCAACGGCACCGCCATCTTCACCTCCTCCGGAGCCGCGGCCCGCAAGTTCCAGCGCTCCGTCACCGTCGGCATGATCGGCATCAACGTGCCCCTGCCCGTCCCGGTGGCCTACCACTCCTTCGGCGGCTGGAAAGCCTCCCTCTTCGGCGACAAGCACATCTACGGCCCCGAAGGCGTCTCCTTCTACACCCGCGGCAAAGTCGTCACCTCCCGCTGGCCCGAACCCACCCACGCCTCCGGCGCCTCCTACAACTTCCCCTCCAACTAATCCCCACCGCCGCCCTAGCCTCGCAAGTCCCCATCGGCTCCCAGCCTTCGCAAGCTCAGGCAGGGCCCCTCGCCGATAGGGCTCCACGGCCAGGGAACCCTGGCGGCGTGGGCCCAAATACAAGGAACGCACAATGACAGAGAACAAGCTGATCATCGGCACCGCGCCCGACTCCTGGGGCGTGTGGTTTGCGGATGACCCCAAGCAGACCCCGTGGGAGCGCTTCCTCGACGAGGTGGCAGAATCCGGCTACAAGTGGATCGAGCTGGGCCCCTACGGCTACCTGCCCAAGGACCCCACCCGGCTAGCCGAGGAACTGAAGCAGCGCGACCTGAAGGTCTGCGCCGGCACGGTCTTCACCGCCTTCCACCGCGGCCTGGACCAGTGGGAGACGGCCTGGGAACCGGCACGCAAGGTCGCCGAACTCACAGCAGCCATGGGCGGCGAGCACATCGTGGTCATCCCGGCCATGTGGCGTGATGACGTCACCGGTGAGGCCGTCGAGAGCGGCACGCTCAGCGACGAGGCCTGGGCCGACCTGTTCGCCGGTCACAACCGGCTCGGCAAGACGCTGCTCGAGGACTTCGGCCTCAATCAGCAGTTCCACTCCCACGCCGACTCGCACGTCGGAGCCCAGGAGGACATCGAAACGCTGCTGGGTGCGACCGACCCGCAGTACCTCAACCTGTGCCTGGACACCGGCCACGCGGAATACTGCGGCGCCTCGAGCCTGGAGCTCATCAAGAACTACCCGGACCGGATCGGCTACCTGCACCTGAAGCAGATCAACCCGGACGTCCTGAAGAAGGTCAACGAGGAAAACATGACCTGGGCTGCGGCGAACCTGGCCGGCGTCATGACGGAACCGCCCAACGGCCTGCCGGACCTGCGCGCGGTCATCGAAGCCGTCGAGGCCCTGGACCGGCCGATCTTCGGCATCGTCGAGCAGGACATGTACCCGGTGGCCTTCGACGTTCCGATGCCCATCGCCAAGCGCACCAGGAACTACCTGCTGTCCTGCGGCTCCCGCACTGCCGTCAACTGACCTCCGCCCCGGCATACCAAAACGTAAGGAAAGAACAATGACTGAAACCCTTCGCGTCGCCGTTATCGGCGCCGGCCGCATGGGCGCGGACCACATCCAGCGCCTCAGCAAGCGCATCCACGGCGCTGAAGTTGCCGCCGTCGTCGATGTTGACCTGGCCCGCGCCCAGGCTGCCATCGAAGGCATTCCCGGGGCTGTTGCCCTGGCCGACGCCGAAGAGGCGCTCAACAACGGTGACGTCAACGCCGTCCTCATCGCCACCCCGGGCTTCCTGCACGAGGAGATCCTGCTCAAGGCCCTTGCGAAGGACATTCCCATCCTGTGCGAGAAGCCGCTGACGCCGGACGCAGAATCGTCCTGGAAGATCGTCCAGGCCGAGGAGAAGCTGGGCCGCAAGCGCATCCAGGTGGGCTTCATGCGCCGCTTCGACGCCGAATACGCCGCCCTCGGTTCGGTCATCCGCAACGGTGAGCTCGGCGAACTGCTGATGCTGCACCACCAGCACCGCAACCCGAGCACCCCCGCTGGCTTCACCAACGAGATGCTCATCAACGACTCCGTGGTCCACGAGTTCGACGCCATCCGCTTCTTCACCGGCGAAGAGATCACCTCCGTCCAGGTCCGCCTCGGCAAGGCCACGAAGAACGCCCCGGCCGGACAGCACGATCCCCAGCATGTCCTGATCGAAACCGAGTCCGGTGTCCTGGCCGACGTCGAAATCTACGTGAACGCCAAGTTCGGCTACGAAGTGGCCACCCAGGCCTCCTTCGAGGAAGGCATCGTCAGCATCGGCGGCGACGGCGGCCCGTACGTACGCAGCAACGGCCGCTGGGGCGGCAAGGTCACGCCCGGCTTCGAGGAGCGCTTCGGCGCCGCGTACGACGTCGAAATCCAGGCGTGGGTGGATGCCGCGCTCCGCGGCGAAATCGGCGGACCCACCGCTTGGGACGGCTACGCCACGGCCGCCTGCTGTGAAGCCGGCGTGGAGGCCCAGAAGAACGGCGAAAAGGTCGCCGTGAAACTGAACGCCAAGCCTGCCCTCTACAGCTAGGCCCACCCCTTGGAGTTTTTGTCCAGATGACGCGACTTAGAGGCCCTCGAGGTTGCGATATCTGGACAAAAACTCCGTTCGTTACCCGTCTCTTTCCACAATGGAGTGTTCCTCGTGAAAATCGCCCTTGATCCCACCCCCTTCCACCACAGCCACAGCCTGCTGGAATTCCCCAAGGTGGTGGCCGAGCTCGGCTACAAGTACATGCAGATGACGCCGCACCCGGATTTCATCCCCTTCTACAACCACCCCAAGGCCGACGACGAACTGGTGGGCCAGCTGAAGAAGGCGTGCACCGACGCGGGAATCGAAATCGCGTCCATCCTGCCTGTGCTGCGCTGGTCCGGCCCGGACGAGGACGCCCGTGAGGCAGCGGTGCGCTACTGGAAGCGCGCCATCCAGATCGCCGTGGACTTGGGCGTGAGCACCATGAACACCGAATTCAGTGGCCGGCCGGAGCTCGCCGAGGAATCCGAGCGGGCGTTCTACCGCTCCATGGAGGAACTGCTCCCCATCATTGAGCGCGAAGGCATCGACCTGCTCATCGACCCGCACCCGGACGACTTCGTGGAGGAAGGCCTCGCCGCGATCCGCGTCATCCGGGGGCTGAACTCGAAGAACGTCGGCATGGTCTATGTGGCTTCCCACAGCTTCCACATGAAGAACTCGCCGCTGGACATCATGCGCGCCGCGGGGGACAGGCTTCGTCTGGTCCACGTGGCCGATACCATGGACCACCACGCCTCGCACGGACTGCGCTACATCACCAACCCGCCCGGCAACGCCGTCCGGGTGCACCAGCACCTGAAGATCGGCGACGGCGACGTGAACTGGGACGAGTTCTTCGGCGGCCTGAAGGAAATCGGGTTCCTGGGCCGGGATGACACTGTCATGGTTTCCAGCGTCTTCGCCGAAAACGAGAACGCCGAGGAGGTGTCCCGCTTCCAGCTGGACACCATGAAGCAGTACGTGCAGAAAGTCAGCGTATGACGGCCGCGCCTTCTGGGAAGGCCGACTTAAAACACCAGCGGGCGCTTCGCACCGTCACCATCATTTCCACCTTCGGCGGCCTGCTGTTCGGCTACGACACGGGCGTCATCAATGGTGCCCTGCCCTACATGCAGGAAGACCTGGGCCTGACCCCGCTGGCTGAGGGCATGGTGACGTCGTCGCTGCTCTTCGGCGCCGCCTTCGGTGCCCTCTTCGGCGGGCGCCTGGCCGACCGCAACGGCCGCCGCAAGATGATCATGGTCCTGGCCGTCATCTTCCTGATCGGCACGCTGTGCTGCACGCTGGCACCCAGCACCGAGTTCATGGTGGCTGCCCGCTTCATCCTGGGCCTGGCCGTGGGCGGGGCATCCGTGACGGTGCCGGTGTACCTCGCCGAGGTGTCGCCGTCGGCCCGCCGCGGACGGATCGTGACGCAGAACGAGCTCATGATCGTCACCGGCCAGCTGCTCGCCTTCATCTTCAACGCCTACCTCGGCAACACGTTCGGCGAGGCCGGAGGCATCTGGCGGTGGATGCTGGTCATCGCCACGCTGCCGGCTGTCGCCCTGTGGATCGGCATGGCCTTCATGCCCGAAAGCCCGCGCTGGCTCGCCTCGATGGGCAGCTTCGGCGAGGCGCTCGGCGTGCTCCAGCGCATACGCTCCAAGGCCGAGGCCACGGCGGAGTTCGATGAAGTCAAGTCCATGGCCGTGGAGGACTACAAGTCCAAGATGGGTTCCTGGAAGGACCTTCAGGTTCCCTGGCTGCGGCGGATTTTCTTCGTGGGTGTCGGCCTTGCGGTGATCCAGCAGATCACCGGCGTGAACTCGATCATGTACTACGGCACGCAGATCCTGGCTGATGCCGGCTTCGGTCGGGAAGCCGCGCTGAGCGCCAATATCGCCAACGGCGTCATCTCCGTGCTGGCCACGTTCGCGGGCATCTGGCTCCTCGGCAAGGTGGGGCGCCGCCGCATGCTCATCACCGGACAGCTCGGCACCACCTCGGCGCTGTTGCTGATCGGCCTGTTCTCGCTGGTCCTGCCTGAGGGCACCGGCCGCGGCTACGTGATCCTGGCGCTGACCGTCACGTTCCTCGCCTTCCAGCAGGGCGCCATTTCGCCGGTCACGTGGCTCATGCTCTCGGAGATCTTCCCGCTGAAGCTCCGCGGCCTGGGCATGGGCGCATCGGCCTTCGTGCTCTGGATCGTGAACTTCCTGATCGGCTTCGGCTTCCCGCAGCTGCTCGCGGCCATCGGCATCTCCAACACGTTCTTCGTGTTCGCCGTCCTCGGTGTGGGCGCGATCCTGTTCGCCGCGAAGTACGTTCCCGAGACCAAGGACAAGAGCCTCGAGGACGTGGAGCACTACTTCAAGCACCAGGCAGGCGTCATCCCCGAAGCCGCGACCGCCGTCGAACAAAAGACCGGCTCCGAAGCGGGAACCCCGGTCCACTAAGCCGCACCCACTCCGGAGTTTTGTCCAGATGATGCCCCCTCGAGGACCTCGAGGGGGCATTATCTGCTCAAAAACTCGTCATAAAAGGCGCTCGACGGCGGGTGGCTGGCCGGGCGAGTTAGACGCCGGCGTGGAGGCGGGGGAGTGCGTCCACCAGGGGTGCCAGCTCCGGCACCTGCTGCGCTTCGGCGAGGGTCCGTTCCAGCGTTGCGTCGTGGACCGGCCGCGCTTCGGCGAGCAGCTTGCTCCCGCTGTCGGTCAGTTCGGTGTAGATGCCGCGGCGGTCGTCCGCGCACAGGATGCGTGTCAGCAGGCCGCGGTCCTCCAGCCGGTTCACGAGGCGCGTCGTCGCGCTGGCACTGAGGGCGGTGGCACGCGCCAGCTGCTGCATGCGCATGTGCCACCCGTCCTGCCGGCTGAGCGCGTCCAGCACCGTGTACTCGACGACGGAAAGCTGCGCCTGGCCCTGCAGCGACCGTTCCAGCTCCGCTTCGATCAGCCCGTGCAGGGCCGCCAGCGTGCGCCATCCCTGGGCGCGCACCTCCACGGCGTCGTCCTTGATGCCCATGGGCTCCTCCTCCAGTTCTCCGGCTCACTCGGAACAGAGCACGGCAGATAGTTGCTTGCGCGCTATATCTTTTTATGCAATATTTGCTTGTGCAACGAAATATAGCGCGCCTGCAACTAATACCTTACGCCGCCCTCCCCATTCAGTACAGTTCCGAAGGAGCACATCCATGCCTATTGGCCTGATAGCCCTAGCCCTCGGCGGGTTCGGCATCGGACTCACCGAATTCGTCATCATGGGGCTGCTCCCCGAAGTGGCCACCGACTTCCGCGTGAGCGAAGCCTCCGCCGGCTGGTTCATCTCCGGCTATGCCCTCGCGGTTGTGGTGGGAGCGCTGGGACTCACCGCCGCGGTGTCCCGCTTCCAGCGCAAGCCCGTGCTGGCCATGTTGCTGGTGCTCTTCATTGCCGGCAACCTGCTGTCCGCCATTGCTCCTGACTACTGGGCGATGATGGCTGGCCGGGTGGTTGCCGCCCTCGCGCACGGTGCCTTCTTCGGCATCGGGGCGGTTGTGGCGGCCGGCATGGTCGCTCCGACCAAGAAGGCCGCCGCCATCGCCATCATGTTCACCGGGCTCACGGCCGCCAACGTCCTCGGGGTTCCGCTCGGCACTCTCCTGGGGCAGGCTGCGGGCTGGCGTTCCACCTTCTGGGCCATCACCGGCATCGGAGTGCTGGCGCTCGCCGGCATCCTGGCCCTCGTGCCCAAGGCGGGGCCCGGCGACAACGCAAGCGGCGGCCTGCGCAGCGAGCTGCGCGCCTTCCGCTCCGGCCAGGTGTGGCTGTCCATCCTCGTGACCATCCTCGGCTACGGCGGCATGTTCGGCGCCTTCACCTACATCGCCTTCACCCTCACCGAAGTTTCCGGATTCGCCGCCTCCACAGTGCCGTGGCTGCTGATTGTCTTTGGCGTGGGCCTCTTTATCGGCAACACTTTCGGTGGCAGGGCGGCCGACCGCGACGTCGACCGCACCCTGCTCGCTGTGCTCTCGGTCCTCGTGGTGGTGCTGGTGACTTTTGCCCTGAGCGCGGGTAACCAGGTGCTCACCTTTGCGTCGCTGCTGCTCCTGGGCGGTTTCGGGTTCGCCACGGTGCCCGGCCTGCAGATGCGCGTCATGAAGTACGCGGCCAAGGCGCCCACACTGGCGTCCGGAGCCAACATCGGCGCGTTCAATGTGGGCAACGCCCTGGGCGCTTGGCTCGGCGGCGTGACCATCACCGCCGGCCTGGGCTACACCTCGCCCATTTGGGCGGGGGCCGCCATCACCTTCCTGGGCCTGGCGGTGATGGCCGGCGCCGCGGCCCGTGCCAAGGCAGTTGCCCGCCGGAATTCGGTTCCAGAGGCAACCGCCGCAACTGTTGCGTCCCCAACGGGGGAGGAGACGGAAGCGGCCGGTTCAGTCAAGGCCGAACCGGCCGACGTCGGACCCGTTGCCGTCCGTTAGGCCCGCACCCCGCCGGTCCCGAACCGCCGCGCCCAAAGCGGGCGAAGGCCGCGGGCAGTACCTACGCCCCGAACGGCAGCCGGGGGTCCAGGTTCTGGCTGTCCCAGGTCTGGCGCACCCAGCCGTGGTGCGGGTCGTCGCTGATGAGCCAGTCGCGGACGCGGCCGGGCCCGGCCATGACGTTGAGGTAGTACATGTCGTAGCCGGGTGCGGCCATCGCCGGGCCGTGCCAGCCGTAGGGCACCAGCACCACGTCGCCCGTGCGGACCTCGGCCGATACGTCGATGGGCCGGTGGTCGGAGGCATAGACCCGCTGGTAGCCGATCGCGTCCGCCTTCCCGCCCGGGCCCGTGGAGCCCGGGGCGGCGGCCACCCGCGTCTCGAAGTAGTAGATCTCCTCGAGCTGGGTCTCGCCTTCCTTCTCCTCGTCGTGCTTGTGGGGAGGGTAGGAGGACCAGTTGCCGGCGGGAGTGAGGACCTCGCACACGATGAAGCGGTCGGCTTCAAGCGCGGCGGGGGTGCCGAAGTTGTGGACCTGGCGCGAGCAGTTCCCGGCGCCGCGCAGCTCCACCGGCGTCTCCGCCGCGGTGATCAGGCGGGTGGGGTACTGGACCTTGGCGGGCGCCGCCGCAATGGCAACCCGGCCGCCGTCGGACGAGGTGACCGTCACCGCCTTGTCCGTCCCGGAGTACAGCACGTCGGTGGGGCCGCTGAACACGCTGGCCCGCCCGGCCAGGGGGTAGTCCAGCCCGTCCACTGTGGCCGTGAACGCGCCGCTCAGCGGGATGACAATTCTTTCCTCGGCGGCAGGGGGAAGTTCGACGACGGCGCCCGGCCCAAGCGTGGCCACCTTCAGTCCCGTGTGTTCCCAGCCTTCCACTGCAAGTTTTGAGTCGGACGTTCCCAGCGAAACGTCCCAGCAGCCTTCGGCTGCACTGCCCAGAGGGTAGACCCATTCGGCCATGAGGTGGTGTCCTTTCGGAGGTGTGGTGGTCTGTCCGGCGCACGACGGTCCGGCGCAACGGCAGGCAGGTCGCCGCCCGTGCGCTGAAGCTGCCTCTGTGGGCTACCGCTGCATTGGCGCTGGACTGGTCTAGCGCTGAACCAGTGTCATCTCGAAGCTGTAGGAGTCGCCGCGGTAAACGTGGTGTCCGGTTTCAACGTTCCGCCCCGTGTCATCGACCGCGGTGCGTTCCATGGTCACCAGGGCTGAGCCGGCCTCGGTCTCCAGCAGCGGAGCCTGGTAGTCGTTGGCCACCATCGCGCCGATGCGCTGCGTGGCCAGCCGGAAGTTGACGCCGCCGGCGCGCAGGATGCTATACAGGCCCTGCGTCTTGAGCAGGTCCTCGTCGATGTGCGTGATGTCGTCCCGCACCCAGTTCTCCATCAGGGCCAGTGGCTTGCCGCCCACCTTCCGGAGCCTGGTGAAGTGGTAGACCTTGGCCCCGGCGGCGAGGTGCAGGGCCTCCCGCGTGGCGGCGTCGGCCTCGATGTGAGCAAAGGTGAGCACCTCGGTGGTGGGCTTGCTGCCGTTGTTGGTCAGGTCGTCGTACAGGCTGGACAGCTCTAGGGGGCGGCGGACCTGGCTCGACACCACCTGCGTGCCGACGCCCCGCTTCCGGACCAGCAGCCCGGAGCGGACCAGTTCGTCCATTGCCTTGCGCATGGTGGGGCGCGAGAGGTTCAGCTGGGCGGCGAGGTCGATCTCGTTCTCCAGCCGGCTCCCGGGTTCCAGCAGGCCGGTGTGGATTGCAGCTTCAATGCCCTGGACGACCTGATGGTACAGCGGCACCGGCGACGAGCGGTCGATGCTGAGGTGTAGTTGGTTCGCCATTGAGTGCTCCCTTTATGCTGCAGGTTCCTGCGTCCGGAGGCCTGTATGTCAGTGCATGTCCGTTTGTTAGGACATACCCTGATTTTGATCATAGCAGGGAGGTGCCGCCAGTCAAGGAATGCGCCGGTTTGAGAAGGCGGCCGGTCAGGATGGCTTGTCAGGGCGCCCGGGCGAGCGCCCCGGGCACTCAGCGCGTGCGGCAGGCGTCCACGAACACCCGGAACGGTGCCAGCCGTTGCTCCTCGGTCAGCTCGAGAGCCTCCGGGTGCCACTGCACCGATGCGACCCACCGCTCGGGGTCCTCCAGCGCCTCCACGGTTCCGTCGTCCGCGACGGCGGTTACCAGCAGCCCCGGCGCCACCCGGTCCACAGCCTGGTGGTGGCCGGAAGCGATCTTGACCTCGACGGCGGCCGTGCCACCCGCCCCGGCGGCATCAGCTGGCTTGCCCGGGGCCGCATCAGCGGTGCCGGCGGACGCCGTCCCGCCGGCTTCCGGATTTTCGACGTCGGCGTACATCTTCGCCACCTTGGACCCCCGGGTGATGGTCACCTCGTGCCAGACCCAGGGCCTGTTGGCCGCTGCCGGGATCTGGCGGTGCGGCACGGTGCCCGGCGTCATATCCTGGACCAGCGTTCCGCCGTACAGGACATTCAGCAGCTGGTGCCCGCGGCAGATCCCCAGCACCGGCGTGCCGGCATCGAGCGCGCGCCGCGCCACCGCGATGTCCAGCCGGTCCTGCTCTGCGTTGACGTCGTAGAGGGAGGGCCCCGGCTCCTCGCCGTAGAGGCGCGGATCGACGTCGCCGCCGCCTGGAAGTACGACGCCGTCAAGCGCCTCGGGCGCGTCCGGGACCTTAACGCCGCCGGAGGATCCGCCGTCGGAAGTTCCGCCGGACGGCGCGCCGTTCAGGCCGCCCGCCGGTAGCCCTTCCAGGGATTCGGGGGTGAGCAGCACCGGTTCCCCGCCGACATCGCGGATGAGGCTGACGATGCAGCCGAAGAGGCTGTTGGCCTTGGCCACCCGCGGGTCCGGATCCGCCGAGCTGCTCAGACGGACGGGGATGCCGATCCGCGGCCGGCGCACATCGCCCGGCTCCGCACTCGGCGCAGCGTCTGCATCCGGGACTGTGTCTCGGGCCTGCGCCGTGGCCGTGTTCTGGGCTGCGTTTGGGGCCTGCATTGTTCCTGAATTCCGCGTTGAATTCTGCATCCTCAAATTCTGCCCCATAACCGGGCGGTTAGGCTGGGCCGATGAGCAACCGATATCTGGTGTCCCGGGAACGCTTCATCGCCGCGGCGCCGGACCGGATCTTCGCGATCCTGGCCACGCCCGCAATGCACAGTGAAATCGACGGTTCGGGCACGGTGCAGGGAGTCCAGCCCAGGGGCCCGGAGCGCCTTGGGCCTGGGGCCAAGTTCGGCATGGACATGAAAATCCGGGTCAATTACCGGATCCTCAACACCGTCACTGAGTTCGAGGAGGGCCGCCGGATCGCGTGGCGCCATTTCTACGGGCACGTGTGGCGTTACCTGCTGGAGCCGGGCACAGACTGCAGCGGCGTTCCCGGAACCCTTGTCACCGAACAGTGGGATGCGCGCCATGTCCGCGGCAAATTCCTTCTTCGGCTGGCCGGCTACCTGGGCCGCCATCCGGAGAATATCGACAGGACGCTCGCCAGGCTGGAGGCGTACGTTACGGGTGCCCAGGCCGCAAGCTGATGCACTTCGCGCCTTTTTTACTGCGTCTGCGCCAGTTTCGGTAGTGTTGGGGGCATCAGGCAAGGCGAAAGTAGGGCAGTCGGTGGGGCGCAGGACACTTGTTGACGACCTCGTTGACGGTCTGTTGGACGACATCCTCGACGGCAGGCTGAAGCCGCATGACGCATTGCCGCCGGAAGCTGACATCGCCAAGGCCTACGACGTCAGCCGGCTGACCGCCCGGGAAGCCCTGAAAGCACTCCGGGCCCAGAACATCCTGTACGTCAAGGCGGGCCGCGGAACGTTCGTAAATCCCGCAGACAACTGGACCGGCCTTGACGCCATCATCAAGGCCGCCTCGCACGGCAATGCGGACGACCAGGTGTCGCGCGGCCTGATCGAGGTCCGGCGCATGGTGGAAACCGGTGCCGCCGCGCTCGCCGCCAGGCGCCACACCCCCGAGCATGCCGAGGAGATGCGGGCGTCCATCGCGGACATGAAGCGGTATCACGAGGCCGGCGACCTTGACGGTTTCGTGGCGGCCGACATCGCCTTCCACGACACCGTTCTGAAGGCCTCCGGCAACCCGTTTGTCCGTGCCCTCCTGGCGCAGCTGGGCCAGTCCCTCTACCGCGCCCGCCGCGAGACGTCGGCCATCGAGGAGATCCAGCGCCACGCCATCGCCTTCCACCAGCGCGTGCTGGAGGGCATCCTCACCGGCGACGCCGAGCTGGCTCGCAAGGCCATGGACGAGCACATGGACCAGACCTTCGAGGACTACGAGCGCTACGTTCACGGCCAGCGCCCCTAGGCCTGGGTTTTCGGTTCCCGCCGTAGTTCGAGGTTTCGTCCGGTAGCGCGCATTTTTCTGTCGTCCGCCGGTCTTCTCCGGCCGCCTTTCTTCAAATCCGCCAGCTTCCCCGGCCTGCCTTTTCCAGGCTCCAGCCGTTTCGCCTTGACGTAACGCTCGTCACCCTCCTATGCTTTTGGTCATGTTCTTCCATCAGATGTCTGACATCAGATAAATCAGACATAATTGCTGAACCGGACAGAACCCCCACAAAGACAAGCAGCGGTTTCCCACCGCAAAGCCGCCGGGCCGGGAACCGCCAGACAGAAGGTCGATGATGACTTCATTAACCACAAAGTCCTCCGGACTCGGCGAGCTTGGAGACCGCACGCTCCGCAAGGTCCGTCGCCGCGTAATGCCACTGATCGTCCTGCTCTACTTCATCGCGTACCTGGACCGGAACAACGTCGGCTTCGCCAAACTGACCATGAGCGAGGACATCGGCCTGAGCGCCGCAGCCTACGGACTGGGCGCCGGCATCTTCTTCCTCGGCTACGCCGTACTCGAAATCCCCAGCAACGCCGGCATGTACAAATTCGGCGCCCGCAAATGGCTGGCCCGCATCCTCATCACCTGGGGTATCTTCGCAGCCGCGATGGCGCTGGTGAACGGCGAATCCACCTACTACATCATCCGCTTCCTGCTCGGCGCGGCCGAGGCCGGCTTCTTCCCCGCCATCCTCTTCTACCTGACCCTGTGGTTCCCTGCCGCACAGCGCGTCACCGTGCTGGGCATCTTCATCCTCGCGCAGCCCATCTCCAACGCCCTGGGTGCACCTGTTTCCGGCCTGCTCCTCCAGATGGACGGCATCATGGGCCTGCACGGCTGGCAGTGGCTCTACATCATTGAGGGCATCCCCGCCATCCTCCTGGGTGTGCTGACCCCGTTCCTGATGACGGACCGTCCCCGCGACGCCAAGTGGCTCAACGCCGACGAACGCGAATGGCTCGCCACCACCATGGACGCCGAACTGGCAGCCAAGTCCAAGGGCAGCAGCCACAACTTCCTGGCCGGCCTCAAGGACAAGCGCACCATCGTCTACTCGGCCCTCTACTTCGGCCTGGTCTGCGGAATCTACGGCCTCGGACTCTGGATGCCCACCATCGTGGCAGCCCTGGGCAAGTTCTCCACGGCCGAGGTCGGATTCATCGTCCTCATCCCGTACGCAGTGGCAGCAGCCTTCGTCTACTTCTGGAGCAAGCGTGCTGACAAGACCGGCAAACGTGCGTGGCACAGCGCCGTCAGCATGGTCCTGGCAGGCCTGGGCCTGCTCGCCGCCGGCTACCTCCTCCCGGTCAACCCGGTCCTGGCGCTCATCGCCCTGACCGCCTCGGCGATGGGCATCTACGGAGCCATTGCCCCGTTCCTGTCCATGCCGTCCGCAGCGCTCACCGGCGCAGCCGCAGCCTCCGGCCTGGCCATGGTCAACTCGCTGGGCAACCTGGGCGGATTCGTCGCCCCCTACGCAGTGGGCCTGCTGAAGGACGCGACCGGGAACAACCAGAGCGGCCTGCTCTTCCTCTCCTTCTGCCTCTGCGTCACGGCCGTGGCCACCTACCTCTATGCCCGCAGGCGCCCCGAAGGCGATGCGGCGCTGGATCCGGCAGTCAAGGCCTCCGCAGACGCTCCGGCCAGCCACTAAAGACCCATCCGAGAACCACCCGAAGGAATACCCGCAATGAGCTCAATCACCCCATTCCCCGCAGAGCGCACCGTTGTGCTGACCGGCGCAGCGTCTGCCCGCGGCATTGGCCGCGCAGCCGCTGACCGCATGGCCAGCGAAGGCTGGTCCATCGCGATCCTGGACATCAACGCCGAGGATGCGAAGGCCGCTGCCGCGGAGATCGGGTCCAACCGTGCAGTGAAGGCGATCGGCGTGGGCGCAGACGTCTCCGACGAGGCATCGGTGGACCGGGCGATCACCGAGATCGAAGCATCCCTGCCGCCGATCGTGGCTCTGGCCAACCTGGCCGGCATCAGCTCGCCGACGCCCTTCATGGAAACCACGGTTGCCGAGTGGGACAAGGTCTTCGCCATCAACATGCGCGGCACGTTTGTGGTGTCCCAGCGGGTGCTCAAGGGAATGATCGAGCGCAAGCTCGGCCGCATCGTGAGCATCTCCTCGATCTCCGCCCAGCGCGGCGGCGGCACCTATTCCAAGGTGGCGTACAGTGCCTCCAAGGCAGGCATCATCGGGTTCACCCGGGCCCTGGCCCGCGAAGTGGGCGAGTTCGGCGTGACGGTGAACGCCATTGCCCCGGGTCCGATCGACACCGACATCATGGGCGGCGCGCTGAGCGAGGACCGCAAGGCGCAGATGTCCGAGGGCATCATGATGGGCCGCGTGGGTACGCGCGAGGAAGTGGCTGCGCTGATCTCCTTCCTGCTGGGCGCGGACTCGGGCTACATCACCGCCGCCACCTACGACATCAACGGCGGCCTCCAGGTTTCCTAACCCGTTCCTGATATTTCCACCCAACTAGGTAGCAGCACAGGGCGTTCTCAGCGCTGGGAACGCCCACAGCTGCTACCTAGTTGGGTTTTCAGGTCGTCGAGTTCCGGGCACGGGCTTCGGTGGCAGTGCTGAACACGGCACTAGGCTGGGCAGCATGAACCCCTCCGGCAGCCTGAACCCCAGCCCGCGGACCCTTGAGGTGGACAGCATTGCCAGGTTCGACCGGCTGGTGAGCGCGGGAGCCAGGGCGATGCACGGCTGGCACGCCCAGTCGCTGGACCTGCGCGGACGCGGCACCGCCCTGGCAAGCCTGGACGCCGAGGGCGCGGTTTTCCTGGGCTGCACCTTCGACCCGGGTGTGGAGGCTTCGCTCCGCAGCAGGGGCGCACTGATCTTCCCGCGGCTTACCGGCGTCCCCTTCAATCCTTATCGTGCCGGGCTCTACACCCCGCAGGAGCTGTATGCGGGCATCGTCGATGGGCCCTACGAGAAAACCCCCGACGCTTTGGTCTACCAGTGGAGCATGCGCCCGGGTCAGCGGAACCGCCTCGACTCCACCCTCGCGGCAGCCCTGCACGACCACGCCGTCGGCGACGCGCTGGAGGAATTCGTCCGCACCCTCAACAGCGGCGGCCGTTCCATCGTCGGGGTCATGGGCGGCCACGCCCTGCAGCGGGGGACCAACGGATTCGCCGCGGCCGCCACACTCGGCCGGCTCCTGGCCCGGCGCGGCCACCTGGTGGCCACCGGCGGCGGCCCCGGAGCCATGGAGGCCGCCAACCTGGGTGCCTATCTCAGCATGGCCGACGACGACGATTTCCACGGTGTGCTGCGGGAGCTTGCTGCCGTCCCCGGCTTCCGCCCCTCGGTGTCCGCCTGGGCACGCGCTGCGGCAGCCGCCGTCGGACGCTTTCCGGACGGGACCGCGTCCCTCGGCATTCCCACCTGGTTTTACGGACACGAACCGCCCAACTACTTCGCCACCCACATCGCCAAGTACTTTGCCAACGCCGTCCGCGAGGCCATTCTCCTCGAGGTCTGCAACGGCGGGATCGTCTTCCTGCCCGGCGCCGCGGGCACGGTGCAGGAGATCTTCCAGGATGCCTGCGAGAACTACTACGGCGCCCCGGAGACCATGACCCCGATGGTGCTGGTGGGCAGGGAGCACTGGGAGCATCGCTTTCCGGCCTGGCCCATGCTGCAAAGTCTCGCGGCGGGACGGGCCATGGAGCAGCGGATCTTCCTGGTGGACAGCGTGGACGAGGCGCTCGCGGTCCTCGGCCGGTGAGCTACAGATCCTTGCGGCAGGGTGTCTTGCCCAGCCGGTAGAGGCCGTTCAGGTCGCCGGCCGCGAGGCCGTCGGGCGCGCC
This sequence comes from Arthrobacter sp. NPDC058097, assembly GCF_042884885.1. Classification (NCBI taxonomy): domain Bacteria; kingdom Bacillati; phylum Actinomycetota; class Actinomycetes; order Micrococcales; family Micrococcaceae; genus Arthrobacter; species Arthrobacter sp. NPDC058097. The sequence continues at coordinate 231,568 of NZ_JBHVSZ010000008.1, read as the reverse complement.
GATCTCCGGATACATGAGCTGCACGGGGTCGCTAACGTGCTCCAGTCCCATCACGTGGCTCAGTTCATGGAGGATGACTGCGGTGGCGTAGGCGCTGCCGTCGGGGCGTTCCAGCTCGATGGCCATCTGCGGGGCATCCAGTTCCAGGCTGCCGGTGACGTAGCTCTTGGGACCGTTCCCGTAACTGTAGTGGGTACTGCCGCCGGTGCCGATGACCTTGCCGCCCAGCTTGGGAGCCGCGTCCGGCGTGGTCCAGCTGATCAGCAGGGGCGCCCAGCGGTCGCCGTAAGCTTCGGGCTGGTAGGGTGCACGCTGGTCCGAGGGTTGTTCGTCGGTGGCGCCGTCGTCCACAAACTGGATGCCGGTGACCCGGGAAATTTCCCGGATCGCCAAGGGAACCAGGCCCGCCGCACCCTCCGGCGCAAGGCCGGCATTCACCACATAGTGCAGCGGACGGCATGGCGAGTAGCCCACGGGGGAGCCGTCGCTGTTCACTGCGAGGAACTTGTAGGAGTCGCTGGGCGGGGGAGGCGGTGCCGGTGTGCCCAGGGGAGTGGCTGCCTCCTCGAGGCCCGGCGGCGGTGCACCCGCGGTACCGGTGCCTCCGGACCCGGCACTGGCCCCGCCAGGCTGCCGGCCGTGTCCGGGCTGCCCCGCCTGCCCGGCCGGATCCTCCCCGGCACCATCCTGACCGGCACCATCCTGCCGGGACGAGGACTGGTCCCCCGAACCGATGCGGAAGTTCAGCACACCGGCAAAGCGGGGGTCCCCGTAGGCCATTCCGGCCGCGAGGAACGCCGCACAACCAAGGGCAACAAGCACGATCAGGCGGCGGATGAACTTCGCCGCCGCGGTGGCCGGACCCGAGTGGCGCGGCCCGTGCCGGTGCCGGCGTTGACTCGACCCGGGCTCCTGACCCTCCACTGCTCCCCTTTCACGGCATTCCTCTGCCGCGGCACCCCCACAAGGGAAAACAGGCATCAGGCAAACAGACACACTTTACAGTTCCGCTAACGAGCGCATGAAACCGGCTTAGCCAACCAGCCAGCCAGCCAGTCAGCCCGATCAGGCGATCACAGAGCCAAACGCCATGCCCAGAAGGTAGGTCACTCCGGCCGCACCAAGGCCGATGGCGAGCTGCCGCAGGCCGCGGGTCAGCGGCGAGGTGCCGGACAGCAGGCCGACGGTGCCGCCGGTGGCCAGCAGGGCGACGCCCACCAGGACGGCGGCCACGATGAGGGCGCCGATTCCGGTCATGCCGAAAAGGAAGGGAATGATGGGCACGATCGCCCCGGAGGCGAAGAAGCAGAAGCTGGAGAGCGCGGCGCCCCAGGCGGTGCCCACGGCTTCGTGCTCGTCCTCGCTCTCGGGGAGCTCGGGATGGAGCGAAAGGCTTGGATCGCAGTCGCATGTGAAGAGGCCCATGCGCTCGGCCACGCGGTGTTCGGCCGCCTCGCGGGACATGCCGCGGGCCAGGTAGACCAGCAGGAGCTCGTTGTGCTCGATGTCCAGCTGCGGTGCCGCCACCAGAGTCACCTGGGTGGGCCGGGTGGCGTCCAGCAGCTCGCGCTGGGAACGGACCGAAACGAATTCGCCGGCGCCCATGGAGAACGCGCCCGCCAGGAGTCCGGAGATGCCGCTGAGCAGGACAACGCCGCTGCCAACGCCCGTGGCGGCCATGCCCATGACCAGCGAGAGGTTGCTGACCAGGCCGTCATTGGCGCCGAAGACGGCGGCCCGGAACGTACCGGCCAGCCGGTTGCGGCCCCGGGTTGCCAGGCCGCGGACCACCTCCTCGTGGATCTGCTCGTCGGCCGCCATGGCCGGGGTGGCCGACGGTTCCCTGGTGTAGGGGGAGCGGCCCTCGGCCCGCTGCGCCAGCGCGAGCACGAACACGGACCCGAAGTGGCGGGCGAGGAAGCCCAGAAAACGGCTGCGCAGGGAAGCGTGCCGGGGCTTGCCGGCGTGCTCACCCAGCAGCTTCAGCCAGTGCGCCTCGTGGCGGCCTTCGGCTTCGGCGAGGGCCAGGAGGATAGCGCGCTCTTCGCCGGTACGGTTCTGCGCGAGCACGCGGTAGACGGCGGCCTCGGCCCTTTCGTCGGCCAGGTACTGGCGCCAGCGCTTGATGTCGGCGGCGCTGGGTTCCGGCCGGGAGGCCGGTGGGGTGGAAACCGCGGCGCCGTCAGTGGGGCCATTGGTTGCGGCGGAAGAGGCGGACGCGTTGCCGCTGGTGTGGGGGTCAGATTTTGCGTGCTGAGACACGGGAACTCCTGGGTAGATGGGACTGATGCGGCCCCATTGCACCGCCCACTTTACCCCGTAATTCCGCGGATTTTCGGCCGGTAACCCTTAGCCCAAAGTTTAGGGAAACCTCAATAAGACCGCCCGCCGGAGCCAATGCCGCCGGCCCGTCCGAACGCCCTTGACCACCCGCACCCGCGGTGATCTGATGAAAATGTGCCTCGCCGACGGCGGGTACGGAAGTCCAACCACACGGAGGTCTGCCTGATGAACACCAACGGATCGCGCCCCGAGCCGGACACCCGCAACACCATCGAGTCCGATCCCGCCTACGACTTTGCCGAGGACGCGCCCGTGGACGAGGACTGGGACACGGAAGACGAATTCCTTGACTCCGAAGAGCGGGTTGTTCCCGCCAACCCCGAGGTGGTGGACGACGACGAACGGACAGTTCCGCTGGACGCGGACGACGAGTTCCGTGCGGACGAAAGCTACGAAACGTAAGGCGTGAACCGTTCCTCCCGCTGTAGCCAACTCCTGGGCCCCGCCCGCCGGGTTCCCTGCCTGAGCTTGCGAAGGCTGGGAGCCGATGTGGACTTGCGAGGGAAGGGAGCGGGTGGGGACCACGACTCTTTAACGCACGACTCTTTGACGTACGACGGCGGTGCCTCCCTGCGCTGGGAGGCACCGCCGTCGTCGTAGTTTTAAAGCCGCCGCATCAGCGGACGTGACATTAGTGTGCGGGGGCCGAAACCGGCACTTCCTCGGTGTCCTTGCCGGCCACCCGGCGGTACCAGCGGCTCATGACCGCGGGGTCCGTGGGCTTGGTCAGCAGCGACACCGCCACGTAGACCACCGCGGAAGCGAGCAGGCCGTAGTAGATCGGCTCGTTGGCAAAGACGCCGTCCAGCGGTGCCTTGGCATTGATCTCCAGGACGATCATGGTCCCCAGCGTCACCACGGATCCGACCGCCATGGACGCCGCGGCCGCGATGCCGGTGCCGCGCTTCCAGATGAGTCCGCCGAGGATGGCCACGAGGAGGCCTCCCACCAGGATGTCGTAGGCGATGGTGAGGGCCGCGACGACGTCCTTGGTGATGATGGCGATCAGGATGGCCACGATGCCCAGGCCGAGGACCCACATGCGGTTGGCCTTGACGTCGTGCTCGGGGTTGTCGGAATCGTCGGTGTTGATGGTCTTGCCGAACCAGCCGGCGACGAACGGCAGCACGTCTGCGCGGGCCACGGTAGCAGCGGCGATCAGGGCGCCGGACGCGGTGGACATCATGGCCGCGACGGCGGCGGCGAGCACCAGGCCGCCGATGCCGATGGGCAGAAGGTTCTGCGCCACCTCGGCGTACACAACGTCCTTGCCTTCGGTTGCGACGTCGATCTTGGGCAGCGCCACCCTCGCGCCGAGGCCGATCAGTGCGCCTGCCGCGCCGTAGAGGATGCAGTAGATGCCGGCGGTGGCGCCGCCCCACCGGGCAACGCGCGGCGTCTTGGCGGTGAACACGCGCTGCCAGATGTCCTGGCCGATCAGCAGGCCGAGGGTGTAGACGACGAAGTAGGTGATGATCGTCTCGACGCCGATGCCGTCAATCCTGAAGAAGCTCGCTTCCACGCGGCTGCGGATGCCGTCCAGGCCGCCTGCTGCGTTGAGCGTGAAGGGCAGCATGAGGAAGAAGATCCCCACGGTCTTGATGACGAACTGGACCTGGTCGGCCAGGGTGATGGACCACATGCCGCCGATGGTTGAGTAGACCAGCACAATGGCGCCGCCGATGGCGATGGCCAGCGCCCGGTCCCAGCCGAACAGCACCACGAAGATGGTGGCGTACGCGCCGGTGGAGGTGGCGCAGAGCATCAGGGTGTAGGCGAGCATGACGATGCCGGAGGTCCGGGTGGCCTGGCTGCCGTAGCGCAGGGACAGCATCTGGGAGACCGTGTAGATCTTCAGCTTCTGGATGGTGCCGGCGAAGAGGAGGCTCAGCAGCAGGACGCCGGCGCCGATCGCCACCACGAGCCACATGCCCGAGATGCCGAACTTGTAACCCAGGCCGACGCCGCCAACGGTGGAGGCACCGCCCAGGACGACGGCGGCCATGGTCCCCGTGTAGAGGAACGGGCCGAGGCGGCGGCCGGCCACGAGGAAGTCGCTGTTGTTCTTGGTGCGGGACTTGCCCCACCAGCCGAAGGCCAGCATGGCGGCCAGGTAGACCACCACGATGGCGATATTGACGAAACTTGCGTCCATGATTTGGGGATCCTTGGAGCTTTGGCAGCTTGCGGGCCGGGCCGGGAAGCGGGCTGACCGGGTAGCGCTGCACTGAACGGAAATCTGGGGGAACGCTGGGTTCCTTGCGGGGCGTCTCCTGTGGGAGTTGTTTCACAAGCAACACTTGTTGCATAAAAGCGTAGGCTGTGATTCGAGTAACAGTCAAGACGCAAAGCTCCCGGGCGCGGTTTGCCCCGCGTCACAGAAGGGCCGGGCCGATACTATGACTCCAATGATGGGGCCGGGCGGCCGGCCGTGAAAGGTTCGTAAATGAAGGCACTACCAGTTGAGCCGAGCAATGTTCCGGTTGCCATCGGTTCAAGAATCCGTGCCGCGCGCCAGTCACAGCGGCTCACCATCGAGCAGGTGGCCGACGCCACCGGCTTGACCAAAGGATTCCTGAGCCGGGTGGAGCGGGATCTGACCTCGCCGTCCGTGGCCTCGCTGGTGACCCTGTGCCAGGTTCTGTCGATCTCCATTGGCGACCTGTTCGCTGCGCCGGAAACCCACCTGACCAAGCGTGACTCCGGCCCCCGGATTTCCCTCGGCGGGGAGGGCATCGTCGAGCGGCTGCTGACCGCGCGGTCCGAGCGGCGCGTGCAGATCATCCAGGCCGTCATCGATCCGCGGGGCCGCGGCGAATCGGAGCTGTATGCCGTTGACTGCGACGTTGATGTCCTCCACGTGATCAAGGGGACCATCAGGCTCATCCTGACCAACGAGGAGTACGAGCTTTCCACCGGCGACACCGTCACCTTTCCAGGCCGGGAGCCCCACACCTGGGTCAACCCGACCGATGAACCCGTCGAGGTGTTATGGGTGCTGGTGCCGGCCGCGAGCCGGTAGCTTTTTTGGAACCGGCCCGGGCCGCCCCATGCTGGGCGGTCCGGGTTTTTTCTGCCCGCCTTCCTCAATTCGAGTAAACATACGGTGCACATTGGACAACTTCGAGTGTATGATGGCTGTCACAACCCACCCCCGATCCTCGAAGGAGAGGCGTTCCCTTGGAAGAGCTGCGCATCGAAGCCAACGGCAACCTTGGCCCCATCGATTCATCCCGTATTCCCCGCTACGCCGGGGCCGCAACCTATGCCCGCCTGCCGCGCCTGGACCAGGTGGCCAAGTCCGACATCACCGTGGTGGGCGTGCCCTTCGATTCCGGCGTCTCCTACCGCCCGGGCGCCCGCTTTGGCGCCAACCACGTCCGCGAGGCCAGCCGGCTGCTCCGCCCGTACAACCCGGCGTGGGACGTCAGCCCGTTCGAGAACTGCCAGGTGGCCGACGCCGGCGACATGGCCGTGAACCCGTTCAACATCAACGAGGCGATCGAAACCATCCAGCAGAACGCTCTCGACCTGACGGCCGGCGGCAGCAAGCTGCTCACTCTGGGCGGCGACCACACCATCGCGCTGCCGCTGCTGCGCGCCGCCGCCGAGCGCGCGGGCGGCCCCATCGCCATGCTGCACTTCGACGCCCACCTGGACACCTGGGACACCTACTTCGGCGCCGAGTACACGCACGGCACGCCGTTCCGCCGAGCCGTGGAGGAGGGCATCCTGGACACGGAGGCCATCAGCCATATCGGCACCCGCGGCCCGCTGTATGGGAAGAAGGATCTCGACGACGACCACCGCTTCGGGTTCGGCATCGTCACCTCCGCTGACGTTTACTACCAGGGCGTCCTCGAGACGGTGGCGAAGGTGCGGGACCGGATCGGAGACCGTCCGCTGTACATCTCCGTCGACATCGACGTCCTGGACCCCGCCCACGCGCCGGGCACCGGCACACCCGAAGCCGGCGGCATCACCAGCCGGGAACTCCTGGAGATCATCCGTGGCTTCCGCGGCATGAACCTCGTCGGCGCCGACGTGGTCGAGGTTGCGCCGGCCTACGACCATGCCGAGATTACCGGCGTTGCTGCCAGCCACGTGGCTTACGAGCTCGTCACCCTGATGGCGGACAACACCGTCGCCGGCGACCGCTTCGGCGCCGAGACCGGTTACGCCGCCCAGGCGCTGGGCCGGGAAGCCCGCCGTCCGGCAGGATTCGCGGCAGCCCCGCCCGCGCCGGCCGACAATGGCGCTGTCCGTGCCGCCGTGGGGGAGTACTCCCAGTGACCGGTGTCCGCAACGGCGGGGATCTCGTCGTCGAAACCCTCGAAGCGCTCGGCGCGAAGACGGTGTTCGGCATCCCGGGCCAGCACGCGCTGGGCCTCTTCGACGCTATGGGCCGGGGCAACCTGAAGTTCGTGTCCTCCCGGGTGGAGAACAACAGCGCCTTCGCCGCCGACGGCTACTCGCGGGCGACGGGGGAAGTGGGCGTGCTGTTCCTGTCCACCGGGCCGGGCGCGCTGACGTCGCTCGCCGGGCTGCAGGAAGCCTACGCCACGGGCGTGCCCATGGTGGTGGTCGCCAGCCAGATTCCGCTTGAGGGCCTGGGTGCCCGCCGGAAGGGCATGCTGCACCAGCTCGATGACCAGAAGGCGTCGGCCGCGAACGTCACCAAGAGCCAGCGCCTGATCCAGCACGCCTCTGGCATCCCGTCCGCCATCCAGGACGCCTGGACCGAGGCGATCTCCTCGCCGCAGGGTCCGGTGTGGCTGGAGATCCCGCAGAACGTGCTGCTGGATCCCATCGTGGTGCCGCCGGTCGAGGATGCGCTGGCCGAAGCGGCGGACAACCCGCCGCGCGTCGAGCTTGTCCGGGAAGCCGTGAAATGGCTGACGACGGCGGAGCGTCCCGCCATTATCGCCGGCGGTGGAACCCGCCGGGGCCGGGCGGAAAAGTCGCTGCTCTCGATCGCGGAAAAACTGCGGGCACCGGTCATCTGCACGCCCGGCGGCAACGGGGCCTTCCCGTGGAACCATGAGTTGTCGCTGCAGTCGTGGATCGAGGACCGGCACATGACGGACGTCCTGGAGGACGCCGACGTGCTGGTGGTCATCGGCTCCTCGCTCGGTGAGGTCACGTCCAACTACTTCACGTTCGAACCGCGCGGCCGGATCATCCAGATCGACGCCGAACCGCGCGTCCTGGAATCCAACCGGCCCGGCCTGGGGATCCGCGCCGACGCCGGCCAGGCGCTCGCGGCCCTCGACGCGTCGCTGGCGGTGCCCGCCGATGCCCGGCCCGACTGGCGCGGAACCTCGCCCGAGGACCTGGTCCGGGAGTCGCTCCGCAAGGTCAGGGAGCGGCTGGAGTCGCAGGACCTGGCCAAGGAACTGAAGTTCATGGCCGATATCCGCGAGGCCGTTCCGGCGGACATGCAGACGTTCTGGGACATGACCATCTCGGCGTACTGGGGCTGGAGCTGCTGGGACGCCCGCGAGGGGCAGTTCCATTCCGCCCAGGGCGCCGGCGGCCTGGGCTATGGCTTCCCGGCGGCAATCGGCGGGGCTGTGGGCCTGGAGACCGTGGGCAAGTCCGCGGCGTCGGCCCGGGTGCTCGCCGTGTCCGGCGACGGCTCGGCCATGTACTCCATCGCCGAACTCGCCACGGCCAAGCAGCACAACGTGCCCGTCACCTGGCTGATCGTGGACGACGGCGGCTACGGCATCCTGCGCGAATACATGGTGGGCGCCTTCGGCAAGGCGACCGCCACCGAACTGGCGCGGCCGGACTTCGTGAAGCTGGCCGAATCCTTCGGCGTTCCGGCCACCCGGGTCGCCCCGGAAAACGTGGGGGACGCGCTCAAGGAGGGCTTCGCGGCGGACGGCCCGAACGTCGTCGTCGTCGAAACTCTGCTGCAGATGTTCGCCCCCACCCACCTGGACAACTAACCCACCGTACATCCAGCGCGAACGTACAGTTGTGGCCCCATTTCCACCCGGATATGGGGCCACAACTGTACGTTCGCGCTTCTGCCATTTAACCGGGCTGTCCCTCTGCTTGGTTTGCTTAGTTTCCTAAAGCAACCATTTCCTGATATAGTTGCCTAAGGCAAGCAAAAGGGGCAATCCACCATGGCAGTTGAGCCAAACACCGCGGCCGAACTCGTGCGGCAGATCTTCGACCTGCAGCGCGCCGTCCGGTGCGTGGCCATTTCCAACTCGCGCGGCCTGGAAGCGGGAATCGCGCTGCAGGGTGTCCTCCGGTTCGTGGGGGAGAAGGAATCCCGAGCCACCCACCTCGCCGCACGGCTCGGCGTCAGCGCGCCGGTCCTCAGCCGGCACATCGCAGAGCTTGAGGATCTGGGGCTGGTCCACCGCCGGCCGGATCCCGACGACGGAAGGGCGCAGCTGGTGGCCCTCACCGACGTTGGCCGCGCCAAACTGATCGAGATCGAGGAACACCGCGTGGCCACGCTGCAGGAATTCCTGCAGGACTGGAGCCAGCAGGACGCCGAGGAGACGGCGAAAGTACTCTCCAAACTTGCGGAATCCCTCCGGGAATCCGCCCGGGCAACGACGGCCGGCGCCATCACAACCACCACGAAACGCAAGGAGCAGTTCATTGGCTAGCCACGCTGCCGTCCCCGTGACGGCCACGTCACGCCCTTCGGCCCATTCACCCCAAGCACCGATGACGCACCGGCAGATCATGGAGGCCCTGACCGGGCTCCTGGCGGCCTTCTTCACCGCGATCCTCAGCAGCACCATCGTGGCCAACGCACTGCCCACCATCATGTCCGAGCTCAAGGGCACGCAGACGGACTTCGCGTGGGTCATCACCGCGGCACTGCTGGCCAACGCCGCCACTACCCCGATCTGGGGCAAGCTCGCGGACCTGTTCGACAAGAAGGTCCTCGTCCAGCTCAGCATCGTGATCTTCGTGGCGGGTTCGGTGATGGCCGGCCTGTCCCAGACCATCCCGCTGCTGCTGACGGCCCGCGTTGTCCAGGGCATCGCCATGGGTGGCCTGACGGCGCTGGCCCAGGCGATCATCGGCTCCATGATCCCGCCCCGGGACCGCGGAAAGTACTCCGGCTACATGGGCGCCGTCATGGCCGTCGGCACGGCCGGCGGGCCGCTGCTTGGCGGTTTCATCGTCGACAGCCCGCTCGGCTGGCGCTGGACGTTCTTCGTCTGCGTGCCGCTCGCCGTCGTCGCCCTGATCCTGCTGCAGATCACCCTCAAGATCCAGCACGTCAAGCGGCCAGCCAAGATCGACTGGCTCGGCTCTATCCTCCTGACGTCCGGCGTCAGCCTGCTTCTCATCTGGGTGTCGTTCGCCGGAAACCCCGACTACTACGACTGGTGGTCCTGGCAGTCGGCACTCATGGTGGGCGGCGGCGTCGTGCTTTTGGCGCTGCTCGTGGTGGTGGAATCCAAGGTTGAGCAGCCCATCATCCCGCTGAAGATCATCTCCGAACGCACCACCGCCCTGGCCATCTGGGCCTCGGTCGCCGTGGGCGTTGCGATGTTCGGCTCCTCGACGTTCCTCGGCCAGTACTTCCAGGTGGCACGCGGCGCAACGCCCACCGAGGCGGGCCTCCTGACCCTGCCCATGATCGCCGGCAACCTGATCGGCTCCGTGCTTTCCGGCCAGCTCATTAGCCGCACCGGCAAGTGGAAGCGCTACCTGATCGCCGGTTCGGTCCTTCTGATCGGCGGCCTGGGCCTCGCCGGCACCATGGACCACACCACTGACCTGTGGCAGTCCGGCGTCTTCACTGCGATCCTCGGCCTCGGGCTCGGCATGCTCATGCAGAACCTGGTCCTGGCCGTTCAGAACACCGTCAGTGCCAGCGACATCGGCACGGCAAGCGCTTCCGTCGCGTTCTTCCGCTCCGTGGGCGGCGCGATCGGCGTGTCCGTCCTGGGTGCGATCATGAGCAACCGGGTCAAGGAACTGGCCATCCAGGGCCTTGCCGACGCCGGCATCAAGGCAGGCTCCGGCGCTTCCGGTGCCAGCCTCGACCTCGCCGACATGCCCGCCCCGATCCGCGACATCATGCGGGCCGCCTACGGCGATGCCACCGCCGAGATCTTCCTGATCGCCGGCGCCATCGCGGTTGTTGCCCTCATCGCCGTACTCCTGATCAAGGAACAGCCGCTGCGCCGGACCGTTGATATCCGCCCGGAGGGTGCTGCCCCGGCTGCCGCGGAGTCCGCACCAGGTTCCGGACTTCCGGCCGCCGAGTATTCCGACGACGACCTCGAACGTGAGTTCGCCGAAGTGCTGACCCGCCAACTGGAAGACGACGCGAAGACGCCTGCGTACGCCGGCCGGCAACGGACGGCGGAGCCGGTCATGCCGATGAACGAACCGCCGGCGCGGGCCCGGACCATGCTGGCCGAGATGCACAACAACAAGCCGGCCGACCTGGTGCCGCTCATCCAGGAAACGCAGGGGCTTCTCGCGGAGCAGCAGCTTCAGCTGGCCACGGCATTGAACGCCGTCGCCCGGCAGGCCGAGCAGCAGCGGATCCTCGCGGAGGAGCAGGCCCGGGTTAGCGCCGAACTGAAGGCACTGAGCCGGCGGCTGGCCAAGGAACGCAAGCTTCAGAGCGCCGCCGCGCACTACATCGCCTCGCACGGCAAGCACCGCGGCGAGTAGCCCCCGCTCGACCCGAGTTTTTGTCCAGGTAATGGCCGCTAAATCCCTCCCGGAGGCCATTATCTGGACAAAAACTCTAGTTAAGGCGCGGGGAGTACGACGGCGGGGGCCGGCTGGGGTGCTGAACTGTACGTTCGCGCTCGGGTTGAGGTGCTGAACTGTACGTTCGCGCTTGTGTGCAGGAGCCGGCGTCGTCCGTTGGGATGATCTTCGTCAGCGACGTTTCGCACGGGCAACAGATTTCGTAGAGTTGGAACGCTTGGGCTGTCATACCCGCCTGCTATTACTTCTCTCAACTAATTGGCGCTCTCCCGAAGGATCCGTGAGCATGCTCGTCACCCTCATACGGCGTTACTCCAAACCGTATCTGCCGTACATCCTGGCTGTCATCGCATTCCAGCTGGCTTCCACCATTGCGGCGCTCTACCTGCCCAGCCTCAACGCCCAGATCATTGACGAGGGCGTCTCCCGCGGCGACACCGACTTCATCTGGCGCACCGGCGCCCTAATGCTCCTCGTGGCCTTCCTCCAGGTGGGCACCGCCATCGCCGGCGTCTACTTCGGATCGAAGACCGCCATGGCCGTGGGCCGCGACCTTCGCCGCGGCGTTTTCCGCAAGGTGACCAGCTTCTCGGCCAAGGACGTCAACGCGTTCGGAGCGCCCACCCTGATCACCCGCGGCACGAACGACGTCCAGCAGGTCCAGATGCTGGTGCTGATGGGACTGAACTTCATGGTGTCCACGCCCATCATGTGCGTCGGCGGCATCATCATGGCCCTGCGCGAGGACATCAACCTGTCCTGGCTGGTGTGGGTCTCGGTCCCCATCCTCATCGTGGTGGTGGGTTACATCGTGGTGCGCCTCATGCCGCTCTTCCGTTCCATGCAGAAAAAGATCGACCGCATCAACGAGGTCCTGCGCGAGCAGATCATCGGCATCCGCGTGGTCCGTGCCTTCGTGCGGGAACCGTATGAAACCGACCGCTTCGGCCTGGCCAACAAGGAACTGACGGACGTATCGCTCAAGATCGGCGCGCTGTTCGTCCTGATGTTCCCCGCCATCGGCATGATCCTGCACCTGTCCACCGCCGCCGTGCTGTGGTTCGGCGGCCAGCGGGTGGACTCCGGCGAGATGCAGGTCGGCTCCCTGACAGCGTTCCTGCAGTACCTGCTGCAGATTCTCATGGCGGTGATGATGGGCACGTTCATGGCCATGATGATCCCGCGCGCGTCTGTCTGCGCAGACCGCATCGGCGAGGTGCTTGACGTCGAACCGTCCATTCACGACCCCCAGCAGCCGGTCACCCCGGGACAGCTGGAAGGCGTGGTGGAATACCGCAACGTCACGTTCGCCTACCCCGGAGCCGAGGCCCCGGTCCTGAGCAACATCAGCTTCACCGCCCGGCCAGGGGAGAATGTGGCCATCATCGGCTCCACCGGCGCCGGAAAGACCTCCCTGCTGTCGCTGCTGCCGCGCCTCTACGATGTGGCCGACGGCGAAGTGCTCCTTGACGGCGTTCCCGTCAGCCAGCTGGACCGGGAGGAAATCACCAAGCGCGTTGCCCTGGTTCCGCAGCGGCCCTACCTGTTCTCCGGAACCATTGAGCACAACCTCCGCTTTGGAAAGCCGGAGGCTTCCGACGACGAACTCTGGGATGCGCTGCATGTGGCCCAGGGCGACGGTTTCGTGAAGGAAAAGAAAAACGGGCTCGCGTCCCGCATCGCCCAGGGCGGCACCAACGTGTCCGGCGGCCAGCGCCAGCGACTGTGCATCGCGCGCGCCCTGGTCACCAAGCCCAAGGTGTACCTCTTCGACGACTCCTTCTCCGCGCTGGACGTCGCCACCGACGCCCGGCTGCGCGCCGCGCTCAAGCGCACCACCGCCGACGCCACCGTCATCATCGTCGCGCAGCGCATCTCCACCATCACGGAAGCGGACCAGATCCTGGTGCTGGACAACGGCAGGATCGTGGACCGCGGCACGCACGACGAGCTCCTCGAAACGTCGCCCACCTACCAGGAAATTGTTGAGTCCCAGCTGAGCGTGGAGGAAGTGGCATGAGCGCCGACAAGAAGGGCGCCGGCCAGAACCCCGGCACGAGCCAGGAGACGGAGAAGCTCCAGAGCCAGACCGCCACAGAAGCTGCGGTCCTCGAGGACGACGACTTCGTCGAGGAGGAGTACAAGCCGGGCGAGGCCGACGGCGGCATGTTCGGCGCGATGCCGGCCAAGAAGGCCCAGCACTTCTGGCCCTCGGCCAAGCGCCTCATGGGCCTGCTGAAGCCGGAAGCCGCCGGCATCTACGTCGTGGTGGGCATGGTCATCGTGTCGGTGATCCTCAACGTCATTGCGCCCAGGGTGCTGGGCCAGGCCATGGACGTCATCTTCGGCGGCGTGGTGGGCAAGCAGCTGCCCGCCGGCGTCAGCAAGGACCAGTTCGTCGAGGGGCTCCGGGAACAGGGCCAGAACAACTTCGCGGACATGGTCTCGCGGATGGAGCTCGTGCCCGGAACCGGCATCGACTTCCAGAAGCTGACCGTCCTGATTTCGGCCGTGCTGCTGATGTACTTCGTGGCCAACATCTTCCTGTGGCTGCAGGGCTATGTCCTCAACAGGATCGTCATGAAGGTGATCCGGCAGCTGCGCGACGATACGGAAAAGAAGCTCAACCGGCTGCCGCTGAACTACTTCGACACCCGCCAGCGCGGTGACGTGCTCTCCCGGGTGACGAACGACGTCGACAATGTCCAGCAAGCCCTGCAGCAGGCGTTCGCCCAGCTCATCAGCTCGGTGCTGACCGTGGTGGGCATCGTCATCATGATGTTCATCGTCTCGTGGCAGCTGGCCCTGATCGCCCTCATTGCGCTGCCGCTGTCCGGTGCCGCGGCGGGCGTGATAGGCGCACGCAGCCAGAAGCTGTTCGCCGCGCAGTGGAAGAACACCGGTGAGCTGAACGGCCAGATCGAGGAGTCCTTCTCCGGGCACGACCTGGTGCGGGTCTTCGGCCGCGAGGCCGACATGCTGCAGCGCTTCGAGGAGCGCAACGAGGCCCTGTACAAGGCCAGCTTCGGCGCGCAGTTTGTGTCCGGCATCATCTTCCCCGTGATGCAGTTCGTCTCCTACCTCAGCTACGTCGGCATCGCGGTGGTGGGCGGCCTGCGGGTTGCCTCGGGCAGCATGAGCCTGGGCGACGCCACAGCCTTCATCCAGTACTCGCGCGAGTTCACCCAGCCGCTGGGGCAGATGGCGGGCATGGCCAACATGCTGCAGTCCGGTGTGGCATCCGCCGAGCGCGTCTTCGAGTTCCTGGACGCGGATGAGCAGGACGCCGAGACCGCCACGAAGCACCTGCCGGCCAAGACCGACGGCCACGTGGAATTCCAGGACGTCACGTTCAGCTACACGCCTGACAAGCCGCTGATCGAGAACCTGTCCTTCACTGCCGAGCCGGGGCACACCGTCGCCATCGTCGGACCCACCGGCGCTGGCAAGACCACGCTGGTGAACCTGGTCATGCGCTTTTACGAGCTCAACTCCGGCTCCATCACGCTCGACGGCGTGGACGTCACCCAGCTGAGCCGCGCCGAACTGCGCTCCAAGGTGGGCATGGTGCTGCAGGACGCCTGGCTGTTCGGCGGCTCCATCTACGACAACATCAGGTACGGCAAGCTCGACGCCACCGAGGACCAGGTCATGGCGGCGGCCAAGGCCACATTCGTGGACCGCTTCGTCCGCGCCCTGCCAGAGGGGTACAGCACCGTCATCGACGAAGAGGGCAACAACGTCAGCGCCGGTGAAAAGCAGCTCATCACCATCGCCCGCGCCTTCGTGGCCAACCCGTCGCTGCTCATCCTGGACGAGGCAACCAGCTCGGTGGACACCCGCACGGAACTGCTGGTGCAGAAGGCCATGGCCGCACTGCGCACGGACCGGACCAGCTTCGTCATCGCGCACCGACTGTCGACCATCCGCGACGCCGACACCATCCTGGTCATGGAAAACGGCAAGATCGTGGAACAGGGCAACCACCAGACCCTCCTCGCCGCTGAAGGCGCCTACTACCGGCTGTACATGTCACAGTTCGCCGGCGCGGATGCCGAGGAGACCCCGGTGGATGATTCGACGGCGGTGCACAGCTGAACGCCGGGAAGCCAGGAGGCCACCCCGATCCCCGGCGCATTGAGGTGCTCGTGCCCATGCGCTGGGGGGACATGGATGCCTACGGGCACATCAATAACGTCGAGATCGTCCGCATGCTGGAGGAGGCGCGGATCGCCGCCTTCGGCCCGCCGGCCGGTGCCGGGCTGCCCGGGATCGACCCCCACGTGTCGCTGTTCAACGAGGTTCCCAAGGGCACCATGGCGCTCGTGGTGGACCACCGGATCCGCTACGTGAAGACCCTTGAGTACCGCAACATCCCGGCCAAGGTCCAGGTCTGGGTCGGCGCCGTCAAGGGCGCGAGCTTCGACATTCACTACCTTGTGCAGGACCCCGTAACTGGCGACGATTGTGTGAAGGCCTCAAGCCATCTGGCCTTTGTCGATGAAGCCACCGGAAGGGTCCTGCGGCTGACTCCGACGCAAAAGCAGCTGCTGGAGCCCTTCAAAGAGCACAAGGAGCATTGACCATGGGAATGAAGCGCAGGGGAACCGGGAACCTGGGATCGAAAAGAGCGGCCTGGAAGAAAAAGAAGTCCTGGAAGGAACTTCCGCCTGCTGCGCGCATCGGCACCATCGTGATCGGGGCCGCGCAGCTCGCCTTCCTCACCGCGGCCCAGCGCGATCTTTCGCGCCGCCCCGCCGAGCAGATCCGCGGCTCCAAGATGTTCTGGCGGCTGGCCACGCTCATCAACTTCGTCGGCCCGGGCTGCTATTTCGCCTTCGGCCGGAAGCCGCTGCCCCCTGCTACCCCAAGGTAGCTTTCGAGCCGGTCATGGTGCTGGCGCTCAGGTTTACCCTGTAAATTTGAACGTATGACCCCCGCCCCAAAGCCTGCCATGCACCGCGCCCTCGGAGTCTCCAAAGAGATCGAGGATGCGGCGTGGTTCGTACTCGGCGCCGGGCTGCAAGGCAAGCCGTCGGCGCTGGACGGCCGAACGCAGACGTGGACGGCGGAGGCCGCGGCGGAACTGCTGGAACGGCTTGAACGGGGAGTCGCGGACGCCAAGGCGCCCATGATGACCAACCTGCGGCACAACCTGGCGGACGCGTCCCCGTCGGCAAAGCAGCTGGCAGTGGAGCTCCTCTTCCTGCAGTCGCTGCCGCTGGCCCACGAGGTCAAGTCGCTCAAGGTCAAGCGGGCGCGGGTCGCCGAGGCCGCGTCCTGGCTCGAGCCGCCGCTGGAGCTCCCGGATGAGCTCTACAGGGGCATGACGGACCACGGCGTCATCCGCGACCGGACCGCCGAGTTCAACTGGACCATCTGGGACCACCTGAAATGGCTCTGCCGGTTCGTCCAGAACGTCGACAAGCAGTCCACCGCCGAAATCGGCAAGGCCCTGAAGGACCCGCTGGCTTTCCACGTGCTGGCGGCGGGAACGCCCGATGACCAGCCGGCCATCCGCCGCAGCATCGAATACCTCGCCTGGCCCAGCTACTTTGAGCCCGTGGTGGCGGACATCGAACGCCAGGAAATCCGGGACGCCTTCGCCTCCCTCGTCGGCGGGGCCAAGGGGGACAGCGAGGAGGAAATCACCGCTGATATCCGCCGCATCCGCCTGCACCTGGACGAGCAGGCCGGCCAGCGCATCGACTGGTACGCCCGGCAGCTGGTGAGCCAGTGGCGGAAGGTCGGGGACCCGGGCCGCCGCGCCTGGCTGCTGCGCACCCACCACGACAACGCCGAGCTTCTGGCTGCCTGGCAGGCAGAGGAGAAGGTGACGCTCGACGTCGAACACCTCCGCCTGCTCGACGCCGGCGTTACCGCCGGGCTGGTCCAGCACGCTGTGGATGAGGACTACAAGCACCTCGGCTACGTGGAACGGGAGGACACCAAGACTGCCGTCTTCGCCTTCCTGACCGTGATGAAGCCGGGCGACTTCGCGCTGTACCAGAACGCCGGAGCCGTCCGGATCGGCGTCGTGCTGGGGGAGCCGGACCACAATGGCGACAACCGACGGATGCGCCGCAAGGTGCGCTGGTTCGACGAAGCCCACGCCGTCACGGACCTGCCGCGGCACATCCAGCGCCAGCTGGCCACCCCGGGGATCGTCGTCGACGTCACCCGGGTGGTGCAGGCGCTGCAGGCGCTGCTGCCCGCCGAGGCGGAAACCGAGCCCGACGCCGATGCGTCGCCGGCCACCGTCGCCCTCCCCATCCTGGGGGGCTTCCGTCCGGTGACGCGCGAGTTCGCGGACTCCCTCCACATGGAGGTGGAGCCGCTGCAGGAAATCGCCGACCTGCTGGAGGAGAACCGGCAGCTGGTGCTGTACGGCCCGCCGGGAACCGGCAAGACCTACCTCGCCAAGCACCTCGCCGCCGAACTGGCCCAGGACAGCACCGACGAACGGGTGAAGCTCGTCCAGTTCCACCCGTCCTACGCCTACGAGGACTTCTTCGAGGGGTACCGGCCGGACAAGACCGACGAGGGCCAGGTTTCCTTCAAGCTGGTGGCCGGGCCGCTGCGCCGGCTCGCGGAGGAAGCCGCGAAGCCGGGCAACGAGTCCAAGCCGTACTTCCTGATCATTGACGAGATGAACCGCGCAAACCTGGCCAAGGTGTTCGGCGAGCTGTACTTCCTGCTGGAATACCGCGATGACCGGATCTATCTGCAGTACAGCCCCAACGAGCCGTTTACGCTCCCGGACAACCTGTACATCATCGGCACCATGAACACCGCGGACCGCTCCATCGCGATGATGGACGCCGCCATCCGACGCCGCTTTGCCTTCATCGAACTGCACCCGCAGACCGAGCCGGTGAAGGGGTCGCTGCTGCGGTTCCTGGAGGCCCGGCAGCTGGACACCACGCCGGCGCTGCTGCTGGACGCGCTTAACGAGGCCATCGATGAGTGGGACCGCGACCTCATGATCGGGCCGTCCTACTTCATGAAGAAGGCAGCGCAGACCCCCGCCGGACTGCGCCGGATCTGGAAGTACGAGCTCATGCCGCTGCTGGAGGAGCACTACCACGGGCAGCTCAACCGGGCCCAGCTGGAAGAGCGCTTCGGGCTGGACCAGCTGCTGGGACGCCTTGCGGCTCGCTAGCCCTGCGGCCCCGGCGGCTTCCTCTGCGACGGCGGCTTCCGGCGGTTATGGAACCGGAAGGGGAACCGGCGCCGCCGCCCGCGGCGGCCGCGGCGCAGCGCCGGCACTGCGGCACATCGTCCTCGACGAGCTGTCCGGCGGCACCGTGGAGAAGCTCGACGCCGAAAGCGCCGCCTTCCTGAACTCCAGTGGCCTGGCCAGGGCGACGCCCATGGGGATGGGGCTATTCCGGATTGAGCCGGTCGGGATGGTGGGGTCCGTCCGGACTCCAATGGTGCAGCTCGACGTGCGGCCCAAGGACCGGCTCGGGCTGAGCCGGCTGCTGTTCCTGCTGAGCTATGCAGGGGATCAGGGCTTCCGCGACGACACCGTGGCCGCCGATGAGGATGCCGAGCTGTGGAGCGCCCTGGCGGCGTCACTGGTGCAGCTCGCCGAACGCGCCCTGCAGCGCGGCGTGTTGCAGGGCTATGTCACGGTCGATGACTCGCTCCGCACTGTCAAAGGCCGCATCCGCATCTCCGACCAGATCTCCCGCCGACCGGGAATGCTGGTGCCGCTGGAAGTCTCCTACGACGAGTTCACCGAGGACATCCCGGAAAACCGGATCCTGCGTGCCGCGCTCGACCGCATGTCCCGCGTCCCGGGCGTCCGCCCGGATGTGCTGGGCCGCCTGCGGCAGCTGAAGGGAAAGCTCGACGGCGTCACCCGCCTGCACGCCGGCGCTCCGCTTCCGCCGTGGCAGGCAAGCCGGATGAACCTCCGCTATCACGCGGCACTGCGGCTTTCCGAGGTGATCCTGCGCAATGCCTCCGCGGAGGCGGGGGAGGGCAAGCAGCAGACGGCGTCCTTCGTCGTCGACATGGGCAAGGTCTTCGAGGACTTCGTCGGCGCAGCTTTGCGCCGGGCCATGGGGGCCTTTCCCGGTGAGATGCGGCTGCAGTACAACGCGCTGCTGAACGAGGCGGTCCGGGATTCGGACCGGCTGACCGTGCGCCCGGACGCCGTGCACCTGCTGGGCGGACGGCC
Source organism: Arthrobacter sp. NPDC058097 (assembly GCF_042884885.1). Classification (NCBI taxonomy): domain Bacteria; kingdom Bacillati; phylum Actinomycetota; class Actinomycetes; order Micrococcales; family Micrococcaceae; genus Arthrobacter; species Arthrobacter sp. NPDC058097. Next base: position 212,322 of record NZ_JBHVSZ010000008.1, on the reverse strand, counting down.
GGTGGTGGTGTACGACGCCCAGTACCGCGCGGGCACCGACCAGGGTGCGTCGCTTTCGGCGGACCATTTCCAGATGCTGGCCTACTGCACGGCTTTGCGCGTTCCCACGGCCTGGCTGGTCTACGCCGGGGCGGGCGAAGTGAAGCTGAGGCGGATCCTCAACACCGACATCGACATCGTTGAGTTTCCGCTGGATCTGTCCCGCCCGCCGTCGGAAATCCTGGCAGCGGTGGCCGACCTGGCCGAGCAGTCCTGGGGAGAAGTGGTGCGCCAGGCGAGCCTCGGCCGCTAACGGTCAGCGCCATCATGGGAGGCGCGGCGCCGGGCGGACACTCCCGAGCAGCTGCTGCTGCCATCTTCGCTGTCTTCTCCGGTTGGTTCCACCGCACCGACTTTGAGGCCTGTTCCTTCATCTCAATTCTGCACCGGCACGGCAAACGTGAACGTGGTGCCGATTCCCACTTCGCTGCGGAGCGAAACCCGGCCGCCGTGGGCCTCCACAATGGCCTTGCTGATGGACAGCCCCAGCCCGACGCCGGGAATGGCTGAGTTGCGGACGGCTGCGGACCGGAAGAACTTCGCGAAGACCTCCTCCTGGTCCTGCTGGCTCATTCCCATGCCGGTATCGCTCACGCTGCACACCATGTGGCCGTCCTCGGACCGCAGCGACACCACCACGTTGCCGCCGTCGGGCGAGTATTTGATGGCGTTCGATACGAGGTTGTCCAGGACCTGGGAGATCCGCGCGGCATCGATGTGCGCCTCCAGCCGTTCCGGGGCCTCGGCGTGCAACCGGATGCCGGATTCTGCGGCGCGCGGCAAGGCGGCGGTGACACTGGTGCGCACGAGCTCGGCCACGTTCACAGCCTCCGGGGTCACGAGCAGCTGGCCGTTGCGGCTGGACAGCAGGTCCGAGACCAGCGTGAGCAGCCGTTCGGAGTTCCGTCGGATGATCTCCAGGGGTCCACGCTGGGAGTCGGTGAGGTCATCGTCGTCGTCCAACAGAAGCTCGACGTAACCAAGAATGGAGGTGAGCGGCGTACGGAACTCGTGCGAGACGTTCGAGACGAAATCGTCCTTGGAGGCCAGGGCGTTCACGAGCTCGGTTACGTCACTGAACACGATGACGGAGCCCGCGAAATTCCCGTCCTGGTCTTTCATGGGCCTCGCACTGGTGGATATCGCGCGTTGTTCGGCGCCGGCGCCGAGCCACACGAGGTAGTCGGTGAATTCCTCGCCGAGGACGGCGCGCCGGACGGGCCGCTCGTCGACCGGCACCAGGGTGGTCCGGTCAGCGGAGAACACCAGAAGTTGGGATTCATTGGGGTCGTCGATGGTTGGCGGTGTAGCCAGCTGATGATGCTTGCGCTGCTTGCGGTTCATCAGGATGTCATGACCCTGCGCATCGACAGCGAGGACGCCTAGGTGCACCGTGTCCAGGACCGTGTTCAGCAGCCGTTCCTGGCGCTTGCTTGCGGTCAGCACGCCGCGAAGCTGGGAGTCCTTTGCCTCCAGGTCCCGCTGCTGCTCCTCGAGGTCCCGCTGCTGCCGGACCATGCTGAGCGTCATGACGGACACGGTGACGCCGACGCCCAGCATCATCACCGGCAGCAGGAAGGAGCGCGCCAGGTCCTGGCCTGAGACGGCGCCGCGGATAAAAAGCGGCACCCAGATGATCCCGAGGGGGCCGAAGAAGGACAGTGCCACCGCGGCTTTGGGGAACAGCCCGGAGGCGCACAACCAGATAACCGGAAAAACGGCCATGAGGCTGAGCCCCGTCAGGCTGTCCTGGCCGCCCTCCCTGCCCAGGGAGATCGACACCAGATCCAGGAGGGGTATCAGCAGGAAGGAGGGATACGGCAGCCGGTGCCAGGGCACGGCATAGCAAAGGATCAGTATGACTGCCTGTGACAGCAGAAAACTGATGAAAAGGGGATTGCGCAGCGTCTCCGGGAAGAACGCCAAAATGAGGAACGCCGTGATTCCTGCCGTTACGGAAAGCGGCATTTGGCTCAGCATCACCCTGCCCCGCAAGGAATACTCGTGGAAGGGCCGCCGGAAGAGCAGGATCCGGCCAGAGGGGTCTTTCCAGGCGATGCTGCTCATGGGCGATGGTCCGTTTTGACGGGGCGTGAGAAACGCATAGGAGCAGGATATCCGCCGGGAGCTATACTGCAGACGGGATGTAGCGGGCTGAGGGGGCTGCGATGGGTGATACACGCGTGGGGCTGGTCATTGAGGATGACCACGATATTCGCGAATTGGTGCGCGTTGTTCTGACGCAGGCCGGCTTTGAGGTGCGCGCCGCAAGTAGCGGAGCCGAGGGCGTTCTTGCCGCCAAGGAACTGGACCCGGCGGTCATCACGCTCGACCTTGGACTGCCGGACATCGACGGATTCGAAGTGGCCCGGCAGATCCGTCAATTCTCCGACGCCTACATCGTCATGCTCACTGCCCGTGCGGAGGAGCTGGACACCCTGATCGGACTCGAGTCGGGCGCCGACGATTACCTCACCAAACCGTTCCGTCCGCGTGAGCTGCGGGCCCGCGTTGCGGCCATGATGCGGCGTCCGCGTTCGACGCCGGAACTCGCCGAAGAGGCAGGCTCGCCTGCCGCCGCCGCGAACGAGGGGCGAAAGTACACCCACAACGGCCTGGACCTGAGCTACGAGTCCCGGACCGTCGCCGTTGACGGCCAGGAGCTGAGCCTGACGCGGACCGAGTTTGACCTGCTCCACGCCCTGCTTGAGGCGGGCCGCATGGTCCGCACCAAAGCGGACCTGGTGCGCCGACTGCGGGACGAACCGTACGACGTCGGAAGTTACATCAGCGAGGCGGACGAGCGGTCCGTTGAGGTGCACATGGGCAACCTGCGCAAGAAACTCGGGGATTCCGCGCAGAACCCGCGCTGGCTGCAGACTGTCCGGGGCGTGGGCTACCGGCTGGCTCCGGCTGAGAACTGAGCCGCGCCTAGTTTGGATCAGCCCGCCGCGAGGAACAGCTCCAGCTGTTTCTCGACGGCGGAAAGGTCCCTGAGCTCGCACTCCCAGACGGTCAGTACTTCCCACCCGTCGTTTTCGAGCTGATGGCGCTGGCTGGCGTCGCGGTCCCGTGTGCGCGTGCGTTTCGTTTCCCAAAATTCGGCGTTGGCCTTGGGGGCGTGCTGGCCCACCTTGCAGTCGTGGAAATGCCAGAAGCAGCCGTTGACGAAGATGACCTTGCGCCGGCCGGCGAACACGAGGTCGGGGTTGCCGGGCAACTTGATGCCGCGCGAGGCACCGTGCAGGCGGTAGCGGTAACCCTTGGCATGCAGGAGGCGCCGCACCAGCAGTTCGGGCTTGGTGTTCTTGCCCCGGATGCGGGACATGTTCCAGCTGCGCTGCTCAGGAGTCAGCCGGTCCGCCATATTTCCAGTCTAGGCCGGCAGCTTCTCTAGAAATCGCGCTCGGGCTGCTCGCCAAACTGGAAGTGCCGGCCGCTGACGGAGCCGGGATCGATCTCCACGTAGAAGTCCTTCAACGTGGGAACCCAGGATGCGAGCCCGAGTTCTTCGGCCTCGGCGATTTCGGCCGACTTGCTCAGGACGCGGGCGGTGCCGCGGAGCACCACCGACCAAGCCTGGTCCGACATGATGCCGTCCGTTTCGAACAGGACCCTGTCGTTGATAGTGACTTGCGCGAGCTTGTTGCCCGGCGCTGTGCGGAAGTACAGCTTCCTCCGGCTGGTTACGTAATTGACCGGGAAGATATCCGGCTCACCCCCAACGGTGACTACGAGGCGGCCGTGCGTCGTGCCCTCCAGAAGCTGCCAGCACTGCCCTTCGTCGAGGACCAGGATGGGATCGCCGTCGGCGTGGTTGAACATCATGTCTCCATTCTTCTACAGCGTGTAGAAAAACGATAGGGGTATGGACCGATTTTCCCAGTACGCGCGGTGCCGCGCCATGGGGTGAAGCGGCAATTTGACGGGTGCGCAGGACACTTTACATGGCTGTAATAGTGCCGGAACCGAACTGTCGCACGGCATGACTAGCGTCGGCGAAGAAGACAAACCGGTGACGAAAGCGGACGCCTCATGACAAATGACCTGCAAGACAGTGAACTGTTGGATAGCCCGGGCGGGGGTACCGCCGTCGGGCTGGAGACCGAGCGGCCCCGGACAGCGACCAAAGCGGCGACGACCAAAGCGGCGGCGGGCAACGCGGACGCCTTGAGCGCCACGAAGGAGAGCCTGGAGGATTACACGCTTAGGTTCGCACCCCGTTCCTACCGGAAGTGGAGTGCAGGCGTGGTGGCAACGAGTGCGCTGGGAGGCATTGCCTATCTTGCTGATTTTTCGATTGGTGCGAATATCGGTATTGCCTACGGCACGGTGAATGCGATCCTCGGAATTGTCGTGGCCGCCGTCATTATCTTCGCTACGGGTTTTCCGCTTGCCTATTATGCAGCCCGGTACAACATTGATTTGGACCTCATTACCCGCGGTTCCGGGTTCGGCTATTACGGTTCCGTGGTGACGAACGTGATCTTTGCGACCTTCACGTTTATCTTCTTCGCGCTGGAAGGGTCAATCATGGCGCAGGGCCTCGAACTGGGCCTGGGGATTCCGCAATGGCTCGGTTATGCGGCGTCCACGATCATCATCATTCCGCTCGTCATCTACGGGATGAACACGCTGGCCAAACTGCAGGTCTGGACGACGCCGCTGTGGCTGCTTCTGATGGTGGTTCCGGTCGGCTACCTGCTGGTGTCCCACCCCGGCAGTATCGATGACTTCTTCGCCTACACCGGGAATTCCGGTGGCGCGGGAACCAACCTGGCATCGGTCATGCTGGCCGCCGGCGTCTGCCTGTCCCTGATGGCGCAGATCGCGGAGCAGATCGACTACCTGCGGTTCATGCCGCCCAAGACCGCCGACAATAAGGGCGCGTGGTGGCGGGCCGTGATCCTCGCCGGGCCGGGCTGGGTTCTGTTTGGCGCCATCAAGCAGATCGTCGGGATGTTCATCGCCGTCTACCTGATTGCCAAGCTGGATCCGGCAGCCTCGGCGACTGCGAACGAGCCGGTCCACCAGTTCCTCGGCGTGTACGAGGAGATGATGCCGGCATGGCTGGCGATGAGCCTGGCCGTGGTGCTGGTGGTGATTTCGCAGATCAAGATCAATGTCACCAACGCCTACTCGGGTTCGCTGGCGTGGACCAACAGCTTCACGCGGGTGACCAAGACCTATCCCGGGCGGATGGTTTTCGTGGCGGTGAATCTGCTGATTGCCCTGGTCCTCATGGAGGCCAACATGTTCGACTTCCTCAACACGATTCTGGGCTTCTACGCCAACTGCGCCATGGCCTGGGTTGTCACTGTGGCTTCGGACATCGCCATCAACAAGTACCTGCTGAAGATTTCGCCCAAGACCCCCGAGTTCCGGCGCGGCATGCTGCACGCTGTGAACCCGGTGGGGTTCGTGTCCATGCTGGTTTCTGCCGGGATTTCGATCGCGGTGTTCTTCGGCGCTTTTGGTTCGGGCATCCAGCCGTATTCGCCGATTTTCGCGGTGGGGCTGGCACTTGTGCTGCCACCGGTTCTGGCGGTCCTGACCAAGGGCAGGTACTACCTGCGGCGCGCCGATGACGGCATCGACCTGCCGATGTTCGACGCCGACGGTAACCCCAGCGATGCAAAGCTGCTCTGCCATGTGACCGGGATTGAGTTCGAACGCCCGGACATGATGCGCTCCGCCCAGGACGGGCCCGACGGCGAACCGCAGTATGTTTCGTCACTCGCCTTGTCGACGGATAAGGCAGGCGCGTTAGTTCTCCCGGCGCAGTCCAAGGGGTAGGGCCTTGTAGCTCTTGAGTTGCGGCTCGCAGGTGACGGCGTTGGCAGCGTCGTGATTGTGGCTGCGTGATCGGCATTGCGGCGGGCCCGGTGAGATTCTCACCGGGCCCGCTTTGCGTTGTGCCCTGAGGTGTTTGCCTGTTTGCCGGGGCCCTAAAGGGGCTGTGGATAACTTTGAGCCGAAAGGTGTGATCTCGGTTACCCTTTAACCACTGTTCGGACACAGATGTCTTGAAACCTATCCGGGGGGATTAGCGCATGACTTCTCGTACCTGCATTTCTGAACGCCTCCGTTTGCCTGTCATTTCCGCCATCGCTGGGTCCGCCATTGTGCTTAGTGCCTGCAGCGGTGGCGGGAACCCCCAAGCTGGTCCGACGGGCACCGCCGCCGTTTCCCCAGCTCAGTCCGCTTCCGGTTCGGCATCTGCCACGCCGAGCGCCACTCCTACGCCCAAGGCGACTCCGGTATATAAGCCGGCCGACGCCAAGGGAAGGGCTCAGAACGTCCCCGTGCCGGTGAAGCCAGCCCTGGCAGATAAGAACACGAAGGAAGGGCTGGAGGCGTTTACTAAGTATTGGTATGCCTTGTTGAATTACGGGTTCGAGACGGGTGACTCATCGTCTTGGCAAAAACTAACCTCAGGTTCCTGCGAATTCTGCAACATTCTCAAAAAGAGCCTTGCCGTAGGGTACAAAGAGGGACGTTGGCAAGCCGGTGGGCGTCTTTCGACACCGTCCGTTGAACCGGATTTCGAGGCCGGTGCGGCGAGTCAGCAGGTTGTGGTGCAAGTCATCCAAGAAGCAACTCAATACTATAAAGCCGATAAAAGCGTAGGAAGAAGTCCTGCTCCCGGATCAAATACAGCCTCGGTAGTTGTTGCGACGTACTCAGGCGGACGCTGGGCTGTTTCCGATCTACATCCGATTCGCTAGCGATGAAAAAATGATCATGAGAGCGACTGCTACGGCAACTCTTGCCGCGTTGCTTGCGCTTGGCCCGCAGCAACAAGCTCTGGCACTTGACGAGGACTATGGCGGTTCGGCTACCTACGGTGAAGCGCACATCATTGCCGACGGTTGGGTCCGAGATGAAGTGGAGGATGAATTTCTTCCTGCACCGCCGGGCTACGTCAGTAACGATCCGAACCAATACAATGCTTTTCCTCAGTGCCAGGTGGACGATGGCAACTTAGCTATCGATTGCTTGGCGAAGCAGCGCGTGTGTCCCCCGAGAGCCGGTGGGAAGCCGGGAGTTCCGGTGATCTGGAAGGTTGCACCAAGGGAGATTGAAAATCCTACTTGGACGGACTGGAACGGAAATGGCGGCGGCCCCACGTGCCTCTACGACACGAACCCCGAGGACCTGCTGCCCCGAATCGCCGCCCGCATTCAAAGGGAATTCGACAGGCTTCCCGTAGCTCCGGGAACGTTGACCGCGCAGCCCAGCCCGCACACGCTCCGTGGCGCCGAGACCAACTTCTATGCCAAAGCCGCAGAGCAGCCCTTCGACATCACCATCCTGGCCCAGAACATTCACATCATCGCGAAACCCGTCCAGTATCGCTGGGACTACGGCGACGGGACGTCGCTGGGCCCCACGACCACCATGGGCGGCCCGCTCCCGCAGGACCGCTGGGGTGAGAAGACCAGGACCAGCCACGCCTACGCCGCGACCGGCGACTTCAACGTGGTCCTAACTACGTATTTCCAAGGAACCTATTCCGTGAACGGCGGCCCGAACCTGCCCATACCCAACCAAGGGCAGTTCAGCTCGCCGCCGCAAACCGTGAGCGTTTGGCGCTCCGTAACGCGTAATTATGCCGACGATTGCAACACAAACCCGCGGGGTGACGGTTGCCCAGGCGCTGCGCCGGGGAACCGCTAGAACAGTACCGCCAAGGCTACGCCCGCAGCTCTCGATCCATCCGTGCCATCTTGGCCCGCACCAACTGGAAGCGGGGATCATCCGCCCCGGCAACCCGCTCAAGCGCTGCCGCCGCTGCGGAATCGGCGGCGCCCATGTCCGTCGAGCACCACCGCAGGATCAGGTCGGCCACCCCGCTGGCGCCCACGGAGGCGCCCACAGCCTCGTTGAGTTCATCGCGCATGAGTTCGATGGCGAAGTTGGCCGAACGGGTCAGAAGCTTGGCCGGATAGGCAGCAAGTGCGTCGGCCACGCGCCCCGCCCGCAGATGGGCAGCCACCATCGCCGCATCGGTTTCAACCTTCACCCCAGCGGTGAACCGGTACGGATTGGGCTCCACCACGTTCCCAAGGAGACCGCGAATCCGGTGCATCTCGGTCCGGACCGATGCGGCCGCACCGTCCTCGCCGTACAGTTCGTAGGCCAACTCCTCGGCGCTCCACCCACTTGACCGGGACGAGAGCATCGCCAGAATCTCGGCACGGCGCAGTGTCAGCGCAAGCGGCGGCCCGCCGTCGACCTCCGCAGTGGGCTTGTCTCCCAGGATCCGCAGGGTCAGACTGCGGCCAGTGCTTCGGGCTCTCGTGGCCGGAATTGAGCGTGTCTGCTCCGGCAGGGAGTCGGCCGCTGGTGCTCCGGCCGACTTCAGCAGTTCTTCGGCCAGTCGGACGCCGCACCGCACCATCCGCAGGCTGTCCGGCGTCATGGACTGGATTGGCCCGGAGACATCAAGGACGCCCAGGACGTCGCCAGTGAACGGATCCCGGATAGGTGCGGCCGTGCAGGCCCAGTCATGGTGGGTACGAACGAGGTGCTCCGCGGAGAACAGCTGGGCCGGGGTGCCGGTGAACAGGGCCTCGCTGATGGCGTTGGTTCCCACTCCGGACTCGGACCAGTCGGCGCCCTCGACGAACTCCAACGAATCGGCCTGGCGCAGGGCATGGCGGCCACCAATCCGCCACAGAACCTCGCCGAGGTGGTCCGTGACGATGAGCAGATGCCGGCCATCCGTAGTCTCGTCGGCAAGCAGTTGGGACAGCGCCGGCATGACAACTGCCAGGCGGTGGTCCGCGCCAAGTAGCCGGGCTTCGCTGACATCGTGGCGGTGGACCGGCCGGTGCCGGTCGGGATCGATTCCCATTGCCAGGGACCGCTGCCACGAGGTCACGAGTGACGGGGCAATGTAGGGATCGGGACGTCCGGAAATCGTGGCTTCATGGGCCTGTCGCAGGGCCCGGGCGTACTCGACGGGCGACGTAAAACGCAGACGGCGTGCCTGGGCGGCAGCGTCAGACATCGTCATACGCGTCCTCCCACTCGCCATTGAATCGTGCCGTGGCCGCCCACCAAGGGCGAAAAACATGCAACCCGATTGTAACCCCTGGCGGCTTTTACTTGTGATGCGGGTCACGGGGGCTAGGGGCGAAGGCACAGGCATCCGCGACGTGGCACCGGGCCGCACGGCCAGGTCATCAAAGGAAAGAGGAAATCATGCCCGAGACACCAAACGGCATCGTCGCCGGATGGCTGGAGCAGTTCGATGAGGCGCTGCGCACGAAGGACACCACAGCTGCGCTTGAGTTGTTCGACGACGAATCGTACTGGCGCGACTTCGTGTCCTTCACCTGGAACCTCAAGACCATGGAAGGCAAGGACAGCATCGGCTGCATGCTCGAAGCGACCCTCGACGACGTCGGCCCGCACAACTGGGCGCTCGCCGAGGACGCCACCGGCGATGCCTCCAACACCGAGGCTTGGCTGAATTTCGAGACCGCGCAGGCCCGCGGCCATGCCCACCTGCGTCTTCGCAACGGCAAGTGCTGGACGCTTCTCACCACCATGCAGGAGCTCAAGGGATTCGAGGAGAAGAAGGGTCCCAACCGCGAGAAGGGAGTGGCCCACCGCATCGAGAAGGGCCGCAAATCATGGCTCGAACTCAAAGAGGAGCAGGCCGCCAAGCTTGGCTATGAGGAACAGCCCTACACCGTGATTATCGGCGGCGGCCAGGGCGGCATAGGACTGGGCGCCCGGCTCCGCCGCCTAGGTGTTCCCACCATCATCATCGAGAAGAACGCGCGGCCCGGTGACTCGTGGCGGAACCGCTACAAGTCCCTGCACCTGCACGATCCCGTCTGGTACGACCACCTGCCGTACATGAAGTTCCCGGACGACTGGCCCGTCTTCGCCGCCAAGGACAAGATCGGCGACTGGCTGGAGCACTACACGCGGATCATGGAGCTCAACTACTGGTCCAGCACCGAATGCACCAATGCACGCTGGGATGAGGGCGCCCGCGAGTGGGTAGTCAGCGTGGTCCGCGACGGCGAACCGGTCACGCTGCGCCCGAAACAGCTCGTCTTCGCACTCGGTGTCTCCGGCTACCCCAATGTCCCCAAGTTCGACGGCGCCGAGACCTTCCTGGGGGAGCAGTACCACTCATCCAAGCACCCGGGCGGCGGGGACTGGACGGGCAAAAAAGCCGTGGTGATCGGATCCAACAACTCGGCCCACGACATCTGCGCCGACCTCTGGGAGCACGGCGCCGACGTCACCATGGTCCAGCGTTCCTCCACCCACATCGCGCGCAGCGAATCGCTGATGGACCTCGCGCTCGGTGACCTTTACTCGGAACGGGCCCTGGCCAACGGCGTCACCACCGAGAAAGCGGACCTGCTGTTCGCCTCGCTGCCGTACCGGATCCTGCCGGATGCGCAGATTCCGGTGTACCAGGAGATGGCACGGCGCGATGCTGACTTCTACTCCCAGCTCGAGGCCGCCGGCTTCGACCTTGACTTCGGCGTCGACGGATCGGGGCTCTTCCTGAAGTACCTGCGGCGCGGCTCCGGCTACTACATCGACGTCGGTGCCTCACAGCTGATCATCGACGGCAGGGTAAAACTGGCCAACGGCCAGGTCGGCAAGATCACGGGCAACGCCGTCGTCCTGGATGACGGCGCAGAGTTGGAGGCCGACGTCATCATCTACGCCACCGGCTACGGCTCGATGAACGGCTGGCTCGCAGACTTGGTTTCACCCGAGGTGGCGGATGCGGTGGGGAAATGCTGGGGATTCGGCTCGGACACGCCCAAGGACCCAGGCCCGTGGGAAGGGGAACTGCGCAACATGTGGAAGCCCACGAACGTGGAGAACCTCTGGATCCACGGCGGCAACCTACACCAGAGCAGGCATTACTCCACCTATCTGGCGCTGCAGCTCAAAGCCCGGATGGAAGGCCTTCCCACTCCGGTGTATGAGCTGCAGCCATCCCACCACACCCGCTGAAAGCTCCCTCACCCCTAGCGGCCGGCCAGCGGGCCAGCAACAACTGAAAGTACGACGGCGGCACCCAACCCGGGTGCCGCCGTCGCGCATGCCTGGGGTGCTTTGCGAGGTGAACTGCACCACACCCGGAATAGTTGCACACGCTAGGCAGTTACAGCTAACGAACCTGATGCACTCTGAAAGGAATTACGCATGCTGTTTTCCCCGCTGACACTCGGCGAGCTCGAACTCCCCAACCGCCTCGTCATGGCACCCCTGACCCGTGTCCGTACCGGCCAGGAGGGCGTCCCCGGACCGCTCGTGGTGGAGCACTATCGCCAGCGCGCGTCGCTCGGCCTCATCGTCAGTGAGGGAACGTATCCCAGCCCGGCCGGCCGCTCCTACCCGGGACAGCCCGGCCTGGTGACGCCCGAACAGATTGCCGCCTGGAAGAAGGTCACCGACGCCGTCCACGCCGAAGGCGGCCGTATTTTCGCCCAGATCATGCACGGCGGCCGCGTCTCGCACGAGGACATCAACGGCGGCCACCGCGTCGTGGCCCCCAGCGCCGTCGCTGTCGAAGGTGAAACGCGCACGTACAACGGCAAGCAGCCGCACCCCGTGCCGCACGAGCTCTCCATCGACGAGCTGCCCATCGTCCGCGAGGAAATCGTCACCGCGTCGCGCAACGCGATCGAGGCAGGGTTCGACGGCGTTGAGCTGCACTCCGCCAACGGTTACCTTCTCCACGAGTTCCTGGCGCCGAACACCAACGTCCGCACCGACGGCTACGGCGGCTCGCCCGAGAACCGCGCCCGCTTTGTCATCGAGACGGTGAACGCCGTCGTCGAGGCGCTGGGTGCCAACCGCGTGGGCATCCGGATCTCGCCCGAGCACAACGTCCAGGGCATCGAAGAGACCGACGCCGCCGACGTCCGGGCAACCTACGAGGTGCTGGTCAACTCCATCGCCCCGCTGAACCTGGCCTACCTCAGCATCCTCCATGCCGAGCCGACCGGCAGCCTGGTGCAGGACCTGCGGTCACGCTTCAACGGCACCTTCCTGGTCAACACCGGCTTCGGCGTCATCACCACGCGCGAGGAAGCCCTGGCGCTGGTTGCCGACGGGCACGCCGACGCCGTCGTGGTGGGCAGGCCCGCCATCGCCAACCCGGACCTCGCCCGCCGCTGGCGCGAGGGCCTGCCGCTGAACGAACCGGACCAGTCCACGTTCTACGGCGAGGGTGCGAAGGGTTACACCGATTACCCGGTGTACCAGCCGGCTTAGGCTTCGCCGCGCCCCATTTCGAACCCCGTGGCTGACCAAAAGGAACCACCCGTACGCCGGGTGGTTCCTTTTGGTTTAACGGGCAACTTTCTTGAGTGAATCTTGACGTTTTGTCGCATGGAGTCCTGAGTTAGCCCTTGCATTGTTTACTTCAGCAGGAAACCCACTCAGCATTCACCCCGAAGGGTCTCATCATGAAGAACACCGCACTGATCAAGGGAACCGCCGCCATCGCCGTCGGTGCCGCTCTGCTGCTGGGCGGCGGCGGCACCCTCGCCTCCTGGAACGCCTCCGCTATCGGTACCCCCGGCACCGTCGCTGCCGGTGACCTCAACGTTACGGCCGCCACCGGCGTGTGGAAGGACCGCAACGAAGTCACCATCGCCGACATCGCGAACTACAAGGTTGTCCCCGGTGACAAGCTGACCTACACCCAGGACCTGGACGTGACGCTGACCGGTGACAAGATGGCCGCGACAGTTGCAGCCGTTGGAGCCACCCCGGCCAACGGCTTCACGGCTGCGAACGTTATCGTCACCGCGCCCGCTCTGACCGTGGGCGGCACGGCTGTCAGCAACCCTCTGAAAACCTCTACGGCGGTTACCGCCACCATCACGTTTGAGTTCAAGTCTGGCACCACGGGCCGTTCGGACGTGACCAAGACGTACAACTTCAACAACGTCTCCTTCACCCTGAACCAGATCGCCCCCGCGTAACGGGCCTGCTCTAAGCCACATCCGGCCGTCGCTCATGGCGGCCGGAAGTTCAAACGTTGGACGTAATCGGTTGAGGGTCAGGAGGAACCATGGGCATGACGGGCCACCTGCGGGCTGCGGCACTTGTCGCCGCGGCAGTGCTCCTGGGCCTCCTGACCGTGCAGGCGAGCTACGCGCTCTGGGCCGCCGCCGCCTCGGCAGCCCCTGGAACCGTGACATCAGCCTCGTTCGACGTCAATCTCGCAGGGCCCTCAACACCGCCCACCAACATGACCCTGGCAGGGGGTCAGCAGGCAATCGTGCCGGTGAATCCGTCCGGGGCACTGACGCCGGGCAACGCCGTCTACTCCAGTGTCTCCGTGACCAATAAGTCCGACGCCGGAGGCCAGTTCAACATCAGCGTCACCACAGGCACGGCATCAAAGAGCAATGTTGCGCCAGGCGATCTGGCGCAATACCTCACCGTCAGTGCCAGGTTTGCGGCAAGCGCCGCCGCCTGCGGCACAACGGCTTACACGAACATCGCTGCCGCCGGACTGACACCGGTGACAGTCCCAAAGGGGACCAGCACAACTCTGTGCTTTGAAACCAGGCTCGCTTCCAGCGCTCCGGACACCGTGAAAGGACAATCCGTGACCATCACGACTCCCCTCACCGCGACGCAACTCTGCGGGGTGCCCAGTGGCTGCGCCTAGTATTCTTCCGACGGCGGAGGCAGCTGTTGCTGCACCCGCCCGGGGTGAGGCTGCCGGCCGCCAGGCTGTCCGCTGGCTCGCGGCGGCAGGCAGAACCGTCAACTTCGTGCTGCTGATGGTCGCGGTATTTGCTGCCCTGGCGCTCATCCTGGTCCCCAAGATCACAGGCTCCCAGACCTATGCGGTGCTGACAAACTCCATGGCGCCCAAGTATTCGCCGGGCACTTACCTGGTGGTCAAGCCCACGGCTTTCAGCGAACTGAAGTCCGGGGATGTCATCACGTTCCAGCTGGAGTCGGGAAAGCCCGCGGTGGAGTCGCACCGCATCATCGGCTTTGGAACCACGCAAACGGGGGAGAAGACCCTCATCACCAAGGGCGACAATAACGACATCACCGACGCCAATCCCGTCCGCGAGCTGCAGGTGAAGGGCAAGCTCTTCTATGCCGTCCCGTATGTCGGCTACGTGGCCAACGCGCTGGGGAACTCCGACCGCGGCCTCTGGGTCTCGGTGGGTGCGGCGGGACTTATCGGCTACGGCGCCCTGCTCATCTTCCGGACCATCCGCAGCCGGCGCCGCGAAGCAGGAGCGGCAGCATGAACAGCCCGGACGAAGTCCAGGCCAAGGTCCCCGGCGCAATGCTGGCACTCTTCGCCTTCATGCTGACAGTGCTGCTGGGCATCGGCGGCACTGCCGCCGTCGCACTCTGGCAGCAGTCGGCCACGGCGACGATGTCGGTCTCGGCGGCGGCCAACTGGGGCCCGCCAACAATAACCTTGGCCTGCACACCCAGTTCAAACGAAAAAACCGCGACTCTCACGGCAAGTTCTGCGCAGGCGCCCACTGTGCTGACCATTGCCGCCCGCCAGGCCAACGGCACCTATAGCCCGCTCGCCATCGAGTACCCCTCCGACCCCGGCGCGCAGACGTTCACACTGACCGAGAACTCGCTCATTGTCATCGCCAACGCGGGTGTAAGCCCCATGACAGTCCGCGTGACTGCTACTTTCTCCGACATGCAGAAGGCGACCGCAGAATGGACCCTGGGCATCGTCACCAACGGCGGGAAGGTCAAGTGCGCGCCGTAACGTCTGACTGAACGTGCCAGCCTTCCCCGCGGCATCCCTATAGGATCTGATCATGCAAAAAGCGTCCAACGGCACCCGCGCCGGTAGCCGGCCCGAGGGTCAGGCCGGGGGCAAGGGAGGCCGGGCGGTCAGCCGCCAAGTCCTGGCCGACCACGTATACGAGGAGCTGCTCGCCTCGCTCATGGACGGCAGGCTGGAACCCGGGGCAGCCGTCAGCATCGACGGAACTGCCCGGGAGCTGGACGTTTCCCCGACCCCCGTCCGCGAAGCACTGGCCCGCCTGGAACACACCGGCATGGTCCGCAGGGTGGCGCTCAAGGGGTACCGCGTTGCGCCGGTGTTCACCCGGGAGGACTTTGCGGATCTGATGGAGGCCCGCCTCGCGATCGAGCCCGTCAATGCCCGGCTTGCCTGCGCCCGCCTGAATCCGCACCGCCTCGCCGAGCTCGAGCAAACAGTCACGGAGCTGAAGACCGCGCCGCGCGGCCCCTCCTTTGCCGAGTACAAGGACTACCTCGAGGCCGACGAGCGCTTCCACCAGCTCATTGCCCAGCAGACGGACAACCAGTTCCTTGTCGGCGCCTATGCGGCACTCGGCGGACAGGTTCAGCGCTTCCGGCTTTTCGGGGGAGTGGGAATCACCGACGCCGAGAACGCCATCGCCGAGCACCAGTCCGTCCTGGACGCCCTGTCCAGCGGTGACCCCGACCAGGCTGAGGCCGCCATGGCGGCCCACATTCAGAAGGTCCGCGAACGCGCCATGGCGGACGCCCCGGAGGAGTAGCCCGGCCGCGAGAGTAGCGTGCCCGCACAGCCGAAGTAGGTAGCAGCAGAGGGCGTTCCCAGCCGTGGGAGCGCCTTCTGCTGCTACCTGGTTGGGTGGGGGCGTAGCGTGGAAGTTGCGAGGGCTCGGTGCCACAGGCGTGAGGTTCTTCACACGCGACCGTCTTCCCTATAGGATCTTTGATGGCCCCGGAAGCAGGTGGTCGGGGAGAATGTGACCTTGACAACTCCTACTAGATAGTAAATCCTATAGGAAACAGGATTCCACGAGGGAGTGAACACCATGGCTTACACCGCCAAAAACTGGCCCATCACCGCGGCGCTGCTGCAGTTCCCGGGCGTCGACGCCCAGGGCACCCACATCAACGACGCCGACGCCTCCGCCTGGGCCGAGGTCTTCACGGAGGTCAAGGAAGCAGGCTTCGCCAACGCCGATCTCACCGACAGCTGGGTCCGCCCCGGCGACCTCAGCAAGGAGCGCCTCGCCGAGTTCAAGCAGACCGCCGAGAACGTAGGCATCGGCATCCCTGTCATTTCCGCCATCCGCCGGAGCATCATCCAAGAGGGCAAGTGGGAGGACAACCTCGCCTACAGCCACCGCACGATCGACGCCGCCGCTGAACTCGGCTGCGAGGTGGTTTCCTTCGGCCTGCACCAGGCCATCACCCCGGAACAGCAGAAGCAGCTCTGGTTCTGGACCGTCGAGGGCTACAAGGACCCGGCGGGGGACAAGGAAGCCTGGAACAACGCCGTCGCCCGTTTCCAGGAACTGGGCCGGCACGCCGCAGAGGTGGGCGTCCTGCTCTCGCTCGAGATGTATGAGGACACCTACATTGGCACCGCGGACTCCTCCGTGCAGTTCGTCCAGGACATCGGCCTGTCCAACGTCGGCCTCAATCCGGACCTGGGCAACCTGATCCGCCTGCACCGGCCCATCGAGGACTGGCGGGACATGGTTGCCAAGACCCTGCCGTACTCCAACTACTGGCACATGAAGAACTACATCCGTGACGAGGACGTGGCCCGCGACATGTACGTTGCCATGCCTTCCACCATGGAAAGCGGCCTCATCAACTACCGCGAGGCGTTCAAGGTGGCGCTCTCGGTCGGCTTCCAGGGCATCCTGTGCACCGAACACTACGGCGGCGACGGACTCTCCGTGACGGCCAGCAACCAGGACTACCTGCGCCGCCACGTGCTGCCCAAGAAGGAAGGCTATGCCCTGGGCCAGAGCCAGGTGGCGCAGGGACGCCAGCAGCCGGCCGCCATCGCGCGCTAGAGGCGCACCGCAACAAGCCCAGCAGAACTGATCAACCAACCGGATTCAATGAGGAACCATGACCCAGATCTTCGACAATCCCGCTGATTTCGCAGACGAGGCGCTGGACGGCTTCGTGGCCGCCAACCGCGGGTACGTTGCCCGCGTGGACGGCGGCGTGGTCCGCTCCACCGAGATCCCCGCCGGCCAGGTGGCCCTCGTGGTGGGCGGCGGCTCCGGCCACTACCCGGCCTTCGCCGGACTGGTCGGGCCGGGCCTGGCCGCCGGCTCCGCGTGCGGCAACATGTTCGCTTCCCCGGCCGCGGGGCAGGTCTACCGTGTGGCGAAGGCGGCCAACGCCGGCGGCGGCGTGCTGCTGAGCTACGGCAACTACGCCGGCGACGTGCTGCACTTCGGCCAGGCTCAGCTTCGGCTCAACGCCGAGGGCATCGAGACGCGCACCGTGCTGGTCACGGACGACGTCGCCAGCGCCCCGCTGGACCAGATTGAAAAGCGCCGCGGCATCGCCGGCGACCTCACCGTCTTCAAGATCGCCGGCGCCGCGGCCGAGGCCGGCCTGAGCCTGGACGAGGTGGAGCGCCTCGCCATCAAGACCAACTACCGCACGCGTTCGCTGGGCGTCGCCTTTGACGGCTGCACCCTTCCGGGCGCGTCGGAGCCGCTGTTCCACGTCCCGGCCGGGCAGATGTCCCTGGGCCTGGGCATCCACGGCGAACCGGGGATCTCCGAGCACCCCATGCCCACGGCCTCCGAACTCGCCAAGCTCCTGGTCTCGAAGCTGCTCGAGGACAAGCCGGACGACGCCGGCAGCCGCGTGGTTGCCATCGTCAACGGCCTGGGCACGGTCAAGTACGACGAGCTGTTCCTCCTTTTCGGCAAGATCGAAAAGCTCCTCGACGCCGCCAACCTGACCGTCGTTGAACCGGAGTGCGGCGAGCTCGTCACCAGCCTGGACATGTCCGGACTCTCGCTCACCCTGCTGTGGCTCGACGACGAACTCGAGCAGTTCTGGGCCGCGCCGGCCGACACCCCTGCCTACCGCAAGGGCAACACCGCGCCCCGCGCCCGCCGCGAACTCTCCAGCGCCGAAGAAACAGCCGACGAGGACACCGAGAAGGCAACCGCGGCGTCCGCCGACCTGGGCCGGGTGGCAGCCGCCGTCCTCGCCCAGGTGCGGGACGTCGTCGTCGAACACGAAGCGGAACTTGGCGACCTGGACGCGATTGCCGGCGACGGCGACCACGGCATCGGCATGCGCCGCGGCGTTGACGCGGCGGCCGCGGCCGGTGAGCAAAACGCCCAAGCGGGAGCCTCGGTTGAACGCGTGCTCACCGCCGCGGGGGAGGCATGGAGCGAGCGCGCCGGCGGAACCTCGGGCGCACTCTGGGGTACGGCCGTGATGGCGGCCGGCCTCGCACTCGGCAACCGCGAATCGTACGCCGCCGGGGACGCGAACGCCGCCGTCACCGCCTTCAGCAACGCCATCACCGAGCTCGGCAAGGCGGAGCCGGGGGACAAGACCATGGTTGACGCCCTCCTGCCGTTCCGGGACGCGTTCAAGGAAGCGTTCGACGGCGGAACCTCCCTGGGCGACGCACTCACCACCGCCGCTGCCGCGGCGAACGAAGCAGCCCGACAGACCGCGGACCTGCGCCCGCTCAAGGGCCGCGCCCGTCCGCTGGCGGAAAAGAGCCTCGGCCACCCGGACCCCGGCGCAGTCTCGTTCGGACTGATCGCCGAGCGCGTGGCCACCTACCTCGCATCTGATGCGGCCGGTTCCACCCCGGCCGTGTCCCACATGGCCTCGACGGCCGGAAACGGAGCAACGGAATGAGCAACACAGAAGGCTGGCGCATTGTCATCGGCAACGATGAGGCCGGCGTCGAATACAAGGAAGCACTCAAGGCCCTGCTGGAGGCCGACCCCCGGGTAGCCTCCGTCGAGGACATCGGCGTTGCAGCCAACGACTCCACCGCCTACCCGCACCTGGCCGTCGCAGCCGCCCGCAAGGTGGCCGAGGGCCAAGCGGACCGCGCACTCCTGATCTGCGGCACCGGCCTCGGCGTGGCCATTGCCGCCAACAAGGTGCCCGGTATCCGCGCCGTCACCGCGCACGACAGCTACTCCGTGGAACGATCCGTCCTCAGCAACAACGCCCAGGTCCTCACCATGGGCCAGCGCGTCATCGGGCTGGAACTCGCCAAGAAGCTCGTGGGCGAATGGCTGGGGCACCGCTTCGATGCGAACTCCTCCTCCGCCGCCAAGGTGGACGCCATCTGCTCGTACGAACCCGACTACACGAAGGCCGACTGACCATGACCGAAACACCCACCAGCTCATCCAAGTTCGCCGTCGTCGGATCCGGCTACATGGGCGGCGGCATCGCCCAGGTCCTCGCCCTCGGCGGTGCCCGCGTTGCCCTCGCCGACGTGTCCGCCGAGGTGGCACAGAAGAACTACGAGCGGCTGCTCACCGAGTCCGACCAGTTCGTGGCCGACGGGCTGTTTCCCGAAGGATCTACCGAGATCCTGAAGCAGAACCTGTGGGCCGCGAAGGACATCGAGGAAGCCGTGGCCGACGCCGACTTCATCGAGGAGGCCGTGCCCGAGGTCATCGCCATCAAGCACGAGACCCTGGCCCGGATCAGCGCCGCCGCACGGCCGGACGCCATCATCGGCTCCAACACCTCGACGATCTCCATCGCCGAGCTCTCCCAGCCGGTGGCCAACCCGGAGCGCTTCCTGGGTGTGCACTTCTCCAACCCGTCGCCGTTCATCCCCGGCGTCGAGATCATCCCGCACGAGGGAACGTCCGCCGAGACGGTTGGCGCCGTCCGCGACCTGGTCCACTCCGCCAACAAGGAGACGGCAGTGGTCAAGGACGTCACCGGGTTCGTGCTGAACCGCCTGCAGTACGCGCTCTTCCACGAGGCCGCGCAGCTGGTGGAGCAGGGCATCGCGACGGCGGAGGACGTGGACACCTTGGTCCGCACCACGTTCGGCTTCCGGCTGCCGTTCTTCGGTCCCTTCGCCATCGCCGACATGGCCGGCCTGGACGTCTACAACTTCTGCTACAAGTCGCTGCAGACCGACTTCCCGGAGCGCTTCGCCACCCCGAAGATCCTCACGGACCTCGTGGAAGCGGGCAAGCTGGGCACAAAGACCGGCGCAGGCTTCCTGAACGTCCCGGCCGAGCGCACCCCCGAGCTGATCGCCTACCGCAACAAGGCCTACGTCGCCATGCAGAAGCTCATCGAGGAACTCGGCCCGGCCCCGATCAATTAAGCAGCTCTCCACAAAGGCACTAATCAGCTAGGCACCACAGCAGTTGGGCGCTGCCTCCGGGCAGCCGCCCTCCTGTTGTGCTGCCCATTTCACAACGACTTAGGAGCACATCCATGAGTACTTTTCCGTCCGAGCGCACGGCCATCGTCACCGGCGCCGTCTCGGAGCGCGGCATCGGCCGGGCCACCACCAACTACCTGGCGGAGCAGGGCTGGAACATCGGCATCATCGACCTTGACGACGCCCTCTGCCAGGCGACGGCCAAGGAGATCGCCAGCCAGTACGGCGTGAAGGCCCACGGAGTGGGCGCGAACG
The DNA here is from genome assembly GCF_042884885.1 of Arthrobacter sp. NPDC058097. Taxonomy (NCBI): domain Bacteria; kingdom Bacillati; phylum Actinomycetota; class Actinomycetes; order Micrococcales; family Micrococcaceae; genus Arthrobacter; species Arthrobacter sp. NPDC058097. Next base: position 191,855 of record NZ_JBHVSZ010000008.1, on the reverse strand, counting down.
TCGCGGACGAGGCATCGGTCCGCGCCGCGATCGACTCCATCGAGGCCGAGCTCCCGCAGATCGTGGCCCTGGCCAACGTAGCCGGCGTCAGCTCGCCGGTCCCGTACCTGGAGCTTGACGCCGCCGAGTGGGACCGCGTGCTCAACATCAACCTCAACGGCGTCCACTACGCCACCCGCCGCGTGGCCGAATCCATGGTGAAGAACCGCATTGGCCGCATCGTGAACATCTCCTCCGTCTCCGCACAGCGCGGCGGCGGTACGTTCTCCAAGACTCCGTACTCCGTGGCGAAGGCCGGCGTCATCGGCCTGACCCGCTCCACCGCCCGTGAACTGGGGGAGTACGACATCACCGTCAACGCCATCTCGCCCGGCCCCATCGACACCGACATCATGGGCGGCACCCTCAGCGAGGAACGCAAGAACGAACTCACCCAGGACCTCGTGGTCAACCGGGTCGGTTCCACCCGCGACATCGCGGCAGCCATCGCCTTCCTCATCAGCGAGGACGCCGGATACATCTCCGGCCAGACGCTGAATGTGGATGGCGGCCTCTACATGCACTAGGAAGGACAGCCATGCTTCGCTCCTGGACCCGGGAACGCAAGATCTACCTGGCAGCAGGCGTCGTCGTCTGCCTGGTGGGCGTGTTGCTCATCGGCTTTTCACTCTAAGTTTTTTCGCTCTAAGTCTTTTCACGCTGTGCCCTGATTTGCTCACTTTTGCTCAAAGAGGAGTTTGAATGACTGTCACCAACCCATCCACCACGAAGGAGCTGCTGGACTCGCCGGTCCTCAAATCGGCCATCTCCAAGGCATCCTTCCGGCTCATGCCGATGCTCGTCATCCTGTACGTCGTTGCCTTCCTGGACCGCACCAACGTGGGCTTCGCCGAGGCCGCCCTCGAAGCGGACAAGGGCATCAGCGCGGGCGCCTACGCGCTCGGCGCCGGCATCTTCTTCATCGGCTACGCCCTGTTCGAAATCCCCAGCAACCTGCTCCTGACCAAGTTCGGCGCCAAGGTGTGGCTGGCCCGCATCGCCGTCACCTGGGGCATCGTCTCCGCTTGCTTCGCCTTCGTGCAGGACGAGACCTCCTTCGTGATCCTGCGCTTCCTGCTGGGCGTGACCGAGGCCGGCCTCTTCCCGGGCGTCATCATGTTCCTCGCCGCCTGGTTCCCGAACAAGGTCCGCGTCAAGATGTTCGCTATCTTCTACCTGGCCCAGCCGTTCTCCCAGATGATGGGCGCTCCGCTGTCCGGCTGGCTGATCAACATCGGCGACCAGGTCCCCGGCGTCCAGGGCTGGCAGGTCATGTTCTTCGTCGAGGGCATGCTCGCCGTGCTGGCCGGCATCGCCGCCTTCTTCTTCCTGATCAACAGCCCGCAGGACGCCAAGTTCCTCAGCAAGGACGAGAAGAAGGCCCTGCAGGACGTCATGGCCCTTGAGGACACCGTCAAGGAGGAGTCCGGACCCCGCGGCGTACTGGCAGCGATGAAGAACGGCCGGGTCTGGTACTTCACCGTCATCTACTTCTGCCTGCAGATCGCCGTGTACGGCGTGACCTTCTACCTGCCCCAGCAGGTGTCGCAGCTGACCGGGCAGAAGGTGGGCCTCGCCGTCGGACTCATGGCTGCCATCCCGTGGTTCTTCGGCATCTTCGCCTGCTACTTCATCGGCAAGGCCGCCAACACCGTGATCCGCCGCCGCGTCTGGGGCACGGGTCTCTTCATCTCCACCGGCCTGTGCATCTTCGGGTCCGCCTGGGCAGGCGCCAACCACCTGCCCGCGCTGGGCATCGTGTTTATCACCCTCGCGGTGTGCAGCTTCCTCTCCATCGGCCCCATCGCCTGGTCGTATCCGACGGCGTTCCTCACCGGAACTGCCGCCGCGGCCGGCATTGGGCTCATCAACTCGCTGGGCAACCTGGGCGGCTTCGTGGCCCCGATCCTGCGAACCACCGTCAACCAGGTCACCGCCTCGGACACCGGAACCATGGGCGTCTACGCACTCGGTGTGCTGCCGTTCCTCGCCGCGGCCATGATGTTCGGTACCCGGAAGTTCAAGAACAAGGCCGATGACCTGCTCGAAACCAGCGATTCCGTAAAGGCAGGCACTGCCCAAGACCAGGCACGGCTGGAAAAGTAGTCAGCAGCAAAGCCCGGCAGTTCAGCAACAGCAGCAAAGGCAGGAAACCCCGTGACCCAGCTCAGCCAGGCCATCAAAGACCCCGGCACGATTTTCGTCGGCGTCAGCACCAAGATGTACCTGGGCTACCGGGGCAGCCTGCGCTGGCTGCGTGAACTGCGCAAGCAGGTGGACGCCCGCCCGGCCCTCGCGGCCGGGCGGGTGGTCCCGTTTGTGATTCCCTCCTTCCCGGTGCTTCCCGCCGCCGGGGAGATCATCGCCGGGTCGCCGCTGGTCCTGGGCGCCCAGAACTGCGGCTGGGCCGACGGTCCGTGGACCGGTGAGCTCTCGCCGTCGCTGCTTGCCGAGCTGGGCGTGGGACTCGTGGAGATCGGCCATGCCGAACGGCGGCGGCACTTCGCCGAGGATGACGCCATGATCGCGCGCAAGGTCAGGGCGGCCGACGGCGCCGGGGTCACCCCGCTGCTGTGTGTGGGGGAGGAGTCAGGCGGCACGGGGAGCACGTCAACTAACGGAACGGCCGACGCCGGCCGTGCTGAGGGCGCGGAAGGCGCCGCCCGCTTCGTCTACGGACAGATCGAGGCCGCCGTCGGCGGCGACTGGGACCTCGCCGCCCGGCTGGTCATCGCCTACGAACCTGTCTGGGCCATCGGTGCAGCCGAACCTGCCAGCGCGGAGTATGTGTCCGCCGTCGTTCGTCATTTGCGGGTGCAGCTCAGTGCCCATGGCCTGTCAGAGTTGCCCGTTATTTATGGCGGCTCCGCCAAACCTGGCCTGCTGCCCACCCTGGACGGAGTGTCGGGGCTCTTCCTTGGCCGGTTCGCGCACGACGCCGCGAACTTCGGAAAGGTCCTGGACGAGGCACTGTCACTGCCGGGCTGGGCGAGCTCCTAATCACCCGGGACCACAACCGGCACTACAGAAAAGCCTCGCGGCCGGTCCCTTCGCTGAGCACGAGCGCGCCGTCCTCAATGGACACTAGGAGGCTGCGCGGCCTGCCATGAAGCTTCATTTCCGCGCTGAGATTGCGGCTGGTGACTTCAACCCCCACCGTTGCGCCTTTTGCCGGCAGTTCCACGGAGACTTCCTCGGCCATGCCCAGCAGTTCCCGGGTGGTGACATCGCGGTCGTACCGGGCCTCCTTGCCGTTGACCGTGATGGCGACTTCATCATCGTTGAAGCCGTCCTGAAGAATGATGAGCAATTCCTGCATGATGCGCCGCCTAAGTCGATGACCCCCGCTGCATAAAGTCACTACATCACTTAAGGGCGGATGTGGGTAGTGCGGCTTACTCCGTTCCCCGGTCCCTGATCGCCCCGGATTCGGGCGCGTAGGGCAAAATGTTCTGGTGACCCAACAGCCGCAGCACACCGCCACGCCCACGCCCAGCCCTGCCTCCGCCGCCGGGACAAAGCCGAAGGACACCCCCGCTCCCAGACCCGCGGGCGGCCAAGGGACTGACGATGTTGCCGCCCGGATAGCGGAACAGATCGCCGCCGAACTCGGCGTGAAGGCCTGGCAGGTGAAGGCGGCCGTGGAACTGCTCGACGGGGGGTCAACGGTTCCGTTCATCGCCCGCTACCGCAAGGAAGCCACCGGGACTCTCGACGACGGCCAGCTCCGCGACCTCGACGAGCGCCTGCGCTACCTCCGCGAACTGGAGGACCGCCGTCGTGCAGTCCTGGAGGCGATCGCCGCGCAGGGCAAGCTGACCCCGGAACTGCAGGCCGCCGTCGTGGCCGCCGATACGAAATCCCGGCTGGAGGACATCTACCTGCCTTTCAAGTCCAAGCGACGCACCAAGGCGCAGATCGCGCGCGAGGCAGGGCTGGAAGCGCTCGCCGATGCCCTTCTCAAGCGCCCGGACCTCGATCCCGAGCGCGAGGCCGCCAAGTACCTGAACACCGAGCACGCCGTCGACGATGCGGCTGCGGCGCTCGCCGGCGCCCGGGCCATCCTCGTGGAGCGCGTGGCCCAGGACCCGGACCTTGCCGAGAACCTGCGCGAGCGGCTGTGGACGCAGGGCCGGATGGTGTCCCGGGTGAAGAAGGGCAAGGAATCCGAGGGGCAGAAGTTCGCCGATTACTTTGAGTTTTCGCAGGTGCCGTCGGGGATGCCGTCGCACCGCGTGCTGGCGCTCCTGCGCGGTGAGAAGGACGGCGTGCTCGAGCTCGATCTTGCCGAGGCGGACCCGGCAGACGACGCCGCCCTCGCCGCCGCGCGTGCCCGTTACGAATCCGCTGTGGCCAGGTTCCTCGGGGTCGCCGACCGCGGCCGGCCCGCCGACTCGTGGCTGCTGCAGACCGCCCAGGTGGCATGGCGCTCCCGCATGCTTGCCCGCCTGACCGCCGACCTGCGGGGACGGATGTTCGCCGCCGCGGAGGACGAGGCCGTGCGCGTCTTCGCCGCCAACCTGCGCGACGTGCTGCTGGCCGCACCGGCAGGAAACCGCTCCACCCTGGGCCTGGACCCTGGCCTGCGGACGGGCGTGAAGGTGGCGGTGGTGGACAAGACCGGCAAGGTCGTGGCGACGGACACCGTCTACCCGCACGCGCCAGCGCGCAAGTGGGACGAGGCCCTGGCAACGCTGACCCGGCTGGCGCGGCAGCACGCCGTCGAACTCGTGGCCATCGGCAACGGAACGGCCTCACGCGAAACGGACAAGCTCGCGGCCGAACTCATCAAGCAGCTCTCGGCAGCTGCCGGCTCCGGGACGGGCTCCGGCGCTGGCGGGGCGGCCGGTGCGGCGCCGCAGAAGCTGGTGGTGAGCGAGGCTGGCGCGTCCGTGTACTCGGCGTCCGCCCTGGCCGCCGCTGAACTCCCCGGCATGGACGTGTCCCTGCGCGGCGCGGTGTCCATCGCCCGCCGGCTGCAGGACCCGCTGGCCGAGCTGGTGAAGATCGATCCGAAGTCGATCGGCGTGGGGCAGTACCAGCACGACGTCACCGGCGCGAAGCTGGACCGCAGCCTGGATGCCGTGGTGGAGGACTGCGTGAATGCCGTGGGCGTCGACGTGAACACGGCCTCGCCGGCGCTGCTGAGCCGGGTGGCCGGCGTCGGGCCGCTGCTGAGCGAGAACATCGTGGCGTACCGCAACGAGCACGGGCCGTTCGCCAAACGCAGCGAGCTGAAGAAGGTCCCGCGGCTGGGCGCCAAGGCGTTCGAACAGTGTGCCGGGTTCCTGCGGATCACCGGGGGAGCGGAGCCGCTCGACGCCTCGAGTGTGCACCCCGAGGCGTACTCGGTGGCTCGGAAAATCCTGATTGCGGCCGGTGCCTCTCGCGGGTCCGGTGCTTCTGGATCTTCCGCAGGCACGGCTGGCCTTGCTCCGCTGGCCGATGCCGGACGGCTGAACCCGGCCGATTTTGTCGACGGGACCTTTGGCCTTCCCACGGTGCGCGACATCATCGCCGAACTTGAGAAGCCGGGACGCGATCCGCGTCCGGCGTTCAAGGCGGCTGCGTTTTCCGAGGGCATCGAGAAGATCTCCGACCTGAAGCCGGGGATGGTCCTGGAAGGAACCGTCACCAACGTAGCCGCGTTCGGTGCGTTCGTGGACGTCGGGGTCCACCAGGACGGGCTGGTCCACGTGTCCGCCCTCGCAAACCGGTTCGTCGCCGATCCGCGCGAGGTGGTGAAATCCGGGCAGGTGGTGCGGGTGAAGGTGCTTGAGGCTGACCCGGAGCGGAAGCGTATCTCCCTGACGTTGAGGCTCGACGACGAACCGGCCGCTGCCGGTGACCGGCAAGCCGGCGGACGCTCCACCGGGGGACGCCCGGGTGGAGGCCGCGAGAGCGGCCGCGAGTCCGGTGGCAACCGCGACGGCGGCCGGAACCGGTCGGCCACTCCTGGCCACGCCGGCGGAAAGACGGGCGCGCGCCAGGGGAGCGATTCAGGCCGGTCGTCGGCCGATCGAGACAACGCCAGGCGGCAGCCGAAGCAGTCCGGCCAGCGTCCAGCTCCGGCGGATACCGCCATGGCCGAAGCACTGCGGCGGGCCGGTCTGGGTAAATAGGGCCAAACGAGGCAAGCAGGCCCCGCACCGGCGGAGCGTGTCGCGGGCGCCGTATCCCGGAACCGTCGGAAGCCGGTGACTACAGTAGCCCCTATGAGTTTTACGAGGCCGGAGACTTTCACCACCCGTCCTACGCTGCAGGGCACGTTCGGCATGTCCGCCACGACCCATTGGCTCGCTACCGGCACCGCGCAGGCCGTGCTGGAGCGGGGCGGCAACGCATTCGACGCGGCCACGGCGGCCGCGTTCGTGCTGCACGTGGTGGAACCGCACCTCAACGGGCCCGGCGGTGACATGACCGGCGTCTTCAGCACGGCGGAGGCGCCTGGTAAACCTGTGGTCCTGATGGGCCAGGGCCCGGCACCCGCGGGGGCGACGGTCCAACACTTCCTGGCAGGGGGCCTGGAACTGGTGCCCGGATCAGGTGCGCTCGCCGCGGCGGTTCCCGGCGCCGTCGACGCCTGGCTGCTGCTGCTGCGGGACCACGGCACGTGGGAACTGGCCGAAGTCCTGGATTTCGCCATCCGCTACGCGCGCGACGGCCACCCGGTGCTGGCGCGCGTCTGCAGCACGATCTCGGCAGTGGCGGGCCTGTTCCGCGAGCACTGGCCCACGTCGGCCGAATTGTGGATGCCGGAGGGCCGCATCCCCGAGGAGGGCGAGCTGGTCCGGAACCCGGCGCTTGCCCGCACACTCCAGAAACTGGTCCAGGCAGGGGCCGGCCTCGGCGAGGCATTCGCGGCGGAGCCGGCGCACACGCGAGAGGAGCGAATCGACGCAGCCCGCAGGGAGTGGAGTGAGGGCTTCGTGGCCCGCGCTGTGGCCGAAAGTGTCCGGACACCCCACCGGCACTCGTCCGGGACCGATCACCGCGGCGTGATGACGCTGGCCGACATGGCCGGGTTCCGAGCATCGTACGAGGAAGCGGCCACCTTAGAGTTCCGCGGGCACACCATCGCCAAGACCGGCCCGTGGGGGCAGGGGCCGGCCCTGCTGCAGACGCTTGCGATCCTCGCCGGCTTCGATGATGCCCACCTCGACCCGTCCACCGAGCTGGGCGCGCACACGATTCTGGAGGCCCAGAAGCTGGCACTGGCGGACCGCGAGGCGTACTACGGCGACGTGGATGTCCCGCTCGACTATCTGTTGTCGGAAGAGTATGCGGCGTCGCGCCGGGAGCTGATCACGGACGAGGCATCGCACGAGTTCCGCCCGGGCTCGGTCCCGGGGCGTGAGCCGTACGTCCCTGCGCTGCGCACCGAGTACGTCCCGCCTGCGCTGTCGGATGACGACGGCGGGTCGTCCGCCTTGGGCGGTCCTACCGCTTCCGGCGGCGCAGGTTCCTCGGCAGCCGCCGCCGTGGGCGAACCGACGATTGCTGAACCCCCAATCGCTAAACCGGCACCTGGCGAACCTGCATTTGGCGAACCCAGTGTTGCGTCCAACGGGGAGACCCGCGGCGACACCTGCCACATCGATGTGGTGGACCGCTGGGGCAACATGGTTTCGGCCACACCATCCGGCGGCTGGCTGCAGTCATCGCCGGCGATCCCTGAGCTCGGGTTCTGCCTGGGCACCCGGCTGCAGATGACGTGGCTGGAGCCCGGAACGCCGTCCACACTGACGCCGGGCAAGCGGCCGCGGACCACGCTGACGCCGACGCTGGTGCTGCGCGATGGCGTTGCTGTTTCAGCGCTCGGCTCGCCGGGTGGGGACCAGCAGGACCAGTGGCAGTTGCTGTACCTGCTGCGGACGATCGTGGGCGGGTACTCGCCGCAGCAGGCCATCGACGCGCCGGCGTTTCATACGGCGTCGATGCCCGGGTCTTTTTGGCCGCGCACGTGGGAGCCCGGCGGTGCCGTCGTCGAGGACCGGTTGGGTGATGACGTTATCGCCGGGCTCGAACGGCGGGGACACCGGATCACCCGGGCGGGCGGCTGGACGCTGGGACGGCTGTCCGCCGTCGTACGCGATCCTGGGACGGGCGTGCTTCAGGCCGCCGCGAATCCGCGGGGAGCGCAGGGATACGCAGCCGGACGGTAGGAGCAGACCGTTCTCTTTCTCGGGTTCCCATTGAGCGTGCGGTGGATATTCGTGCCCTCGGGCGGCGGGCGGGGTTTCTGGCATGGCGGTTATCTGCAAGGCTGGGGGAATGAATTACTTCCTGGAGTACACGATTCCCACTGCCCCCGACGACGCGGAGTTCGAGTTCCCGCACGATGAGATTCAATCCGGGACCACCATCCCGCTCTCGGAGACCAATGCAGACATAGTGCACACTCCCGAGCTTCCCGCGCGGACCGGCATCATCGGCGCCACAGTGCCTGAGGCGAAGCTCGAAGCCGAGCAGCTGATCACGCACAGCCGTGCGACTGAGGCCTCCCTGTACGAGGATCCCTCGAATTCGCTGCAGGCCGGCGTGGGCACACTCGTTGCCACGTTCACGGAAGGCAGTGGCTGGAAGGACGCCTAGCGGCCCGTAGTTTTCGTTTCACCGAAGCGCCTGGTCCCGAATGGGGCCGGGCGTTTTCGTGTTTCAGTCCTGCCCTCTCAAGCACGAGTTCACCGGTGGGGTCATGTTTTGTGGTGGTGGTTTTGTCGGGGTTGTTGGCGTGGGTCGATGTGGGGTGGCGGGATGAACCAGGGGATCCCGTTTTTGATGTGGATTTTCCACTGTTCCTTGTGGATCAGATGGTGGTGGTGGGTGCAGAGGAGGACGCCGTTGTCGGTGTTGGTGGGTCCGCCGCGGGACCAGTAGGTGATGTGGTGGGCTTCGCACCAGGGTGCGGGGATGGTGCAGTTGGGGAAGGCGCAGCCTTGGTCGCGGGCGTTGAGGGCTTTGCGGATGTGGGGCGGGAAGACGCGGGTGGTGCGGCCGATGTCGAGGATGCGTCCTTCGGAGCCGAGGAGGACGGGGATGATGTCGGCGTCGCAGGCGATTTTGCGGATGGTGGAGGCGGTGACGGGGCCGGTGTAGGCGAATGTTCCGCTGCCGGTGGCCGCTCCGGCGGGCGCGCCGGGTGTGGCGAAGAGGTCGGTGCCGGACCAGTTGATGCCGGGCGGGTTGATGCCGGCGACCCGGGTGCCGGTGCGGTTTCTCTTTGGGGCGTAGCGGGGGCCGCGGGTGGCGGTGGTTTGGATGCTGTTGAGGAGGTCCCGGTAGCTGACGGTGACCATGACTTGGGGGCGGAGTCCTCCGGTGGTGGGCAGGGTGCCGGCGGCGAGGGCGGCTTTGGACGCGCCGACGAGGCCGTCGAGGCGTTGTTGGGCGGGGGTGCGGCGGTCCAGGTCCGGGAGCGGGGTGGGGGTGTTGAAGGCCGTGTCGGGGTCAACGGCGGCGCTGTCGCTGCCGTCGTTGTCGCCGCCGGGGTTGCTGTCGGTTCCGCAGGTGGTGGTGTTGGGTGTGGTGGTGCGGGGGTTGGTGGCGGTGTTCATGACGGTGGTAAGGACTTCGTATTGGTCGGTGGTGGCGCGGATTTCGAGGTGGTGGAGGCCGCCGCGTTTGTGGTGGATGAAGACGCCTTGGCGGTGGCGGAGGTTTTCTTCGGATGGTTCGGTGCCGTCCTGGTCGAGGGCGTCGATCCAGCGGTGGGCGATGCGGGTGAGGAAGTCGTGGTCGTTTTCGATCGCGGTTTGGGTGAGGTTGTGTTCCATTTCGGCGATCAGGGCGGGGTCGGGGGTGTGGCGGACTTTGTCCAGGGCGGTGGTGATGGTGGTTCCGGCGCGGGAGGAGATGGTTCCGGCGGTGAGGGCGGCGGCGGTTTCTTCGTGTTCCGGTGGCAGGGGGCGGCCGGCGAGTCCGGTGCGGGGGAGGGTGGCGTTGGCGAGGGCGAGTCGGCGGCGTGCTTCGGGGGTGCTGATCCGGAGCCGGGTGCGGAGGAACTCGGCGGTGTTGCGGGCCCCGTCATCGGCCGGGGACCAGCCCACCGCAGAGGCAGGAGCCGAGGCAGGCGGGGCGGCGGTATCGGAGGGCTGAGCGTCAGGAGCCGGGGCGGGTTCGGGTTCGGTGCCCCAGCCTGTGGTCCAGCCGGCGGCGCGGCTGGCGGTCGCGGCGGCGTTGATCGCCTCGGTCCGTGTCCGGTCCACGGCGCCGGCGGCGAGGACCTGGAAGTATTCGACGCGGCGGGAGAGCTTCTCGGTCAGTTCAGCGAAATCGGCCGCCTGAAGGAAGTTGGCCGTGGCCAGCTCCTCCGGCGCCGAACTGGTGGCCGAGTCCAGCAACGCCAGCGCCGTCTTCAGATCAGTCGTTACAGAGGGAACGCTGCGCAACCGGCGGCCGCGCAGCAGGGCAGCAGCGCTCGGGCCCGAGACGTCAGTCCCGGCTCCGATTTCCGCTCGATCCTCCCCAATCGCTTCCATAAGGAAACTCTCTCAACGGGGTCCGACATTTTTAGGGCTGAGGAGCGTCAAATCGGACCAAAAAGAATAAAGTTTTGAAAATTTTTTTCGTCCAGTCATTTCAACCGCCTCCGCACTCAGGCAGCGCGTGTTCTTAGGGGTGGCGCACTCCGACGCCGGCCAAAATGTCGCGGTAACCTTCGCGGAAGGACGGGTACTTGAATGAGAAGTCGGTTCCCCGAAGCAGCGCGTTGCTGCACTGTTTGTTTCCGCCACGTGCCTCACCCAGGGAACCCATCGGCGGGACGTCCAACCCCAACTCAGCCGCCAGGAAGCGCAGGACGTCGCCCAACTCGGCCGGATCGTTGTCCACGCCCAGATACACCGGCGCCGGCGTGTCAGGCCTGCTGAGCAAGTGCACGATGGCGCCTGCTGCGTCGTCGCGGTGAATGCGGTTGGTGTAGCGCGGCTGGGCCGGAATGAGGGCGACGCCGGTCCGAACCTGGTCGATGAGCCTGGTGCGGCCCGGTCCGTAGATTCCGCCAAGCCGGAGCACGACAGGCGAGGTCCCCGTCCCGTCGAGCCGCTTCAGCAGCAGCTCCTCCGCTTCAAGCATGATGCGACCCGAGAATCCCGCGGGCGCCGGCGTCGTGTTTTCATCGATCCATCCGCCTCCCGCGTCGCCATAGACGGCCGTGGACGAGACGAAGAGGACACGTTCGGGTGCAACACCGTCGCGTTCGAGGGCATCGAGCACACGCGTAACCCCGTCCACGTACGCGCTGCGGTATGCCTCTTCTGTGGAGGCATCTGCGGCCACGGCTATGACGAGGGCGGTGGTGTCCGCCGGGACAGGCGGCAGTTCCGCGGTGCTCAAGTCGGTGGCGACGCATTCGATCTCAGCCGGCAGTTTGTCCGGTGAACGGCGCCAGCCCACCACCCGGTGCCCCGCTGCGGCGAAGCGCAGACCCGCCTCAGTACCGAGGTCGCCGCAGCCCGCGAGAAGGATAGTCATAGTGCGACTCAGAGCGCCGGGACGGGGAAGAAGACGCGCGGATCCTGCAGCAGCGCGGGGTAGTCGAACTCTGACCGGTCGATGATGTCGGTGAGCTGGAAGTTGCGGCCGAAGCGCCCGTCGTCGAGCGTGATGGGCCGGCCAACGACCATCCCGACGGCGAACCTGCTGCCGCCGTCGAACGGCACTGCCACCGGCGACTTGCCCGGAAGCGTCGAGAAGGCTGCCTCCTGACGCTGCCGCTTCCGCGACGGCTTCTTCACCAGCGGCTTGGCCGGTGCCTTCTTGGCCACCTTGGCTGGGCGGCGTGAAGTCTCCTCCGCGTAGACGAACTGGTAGTCGTCGTCGCCGGATTCCCCGGCGCCCGACCCAGAACCGGAACCGGAACCAGCGGCCGAACCGGAAGCGGCCGCCCGGCCGACGGCAGGAAGCCCGACCTTGTCCAGCCGCTCGGGGTCGCCATGGCCGACATGCTCGCGAAGGATCCAGAGCACCTCACCCTCGGGGTCCTCGGGAAGGAATTCGTGCTTGGGCTCCGGCCAGACATACTCCAGCCCGTGCTCGGTGCCGGGGAAGACCTCTTCGTAGAAGTGCGGGTCCTTGCGGATCAGGTTGGACCGGTGGCTCAGGTGGAATTCGGGGTCACCGAGCCACGGCGGCAGCAGGATCTTGGCGGCGTAATCGGGATGCGCGGCCTGCGGGGCGAACTCGCGGATGTTGTCGCGGGTGTTGTCGGCGAAGCCGCGCTTGGTCCATTCGTCCACCATGGCCAGGCCGTACATGGTGAGCGCGGGAACGTGCCCCATCCACATACGGATGGCGGGGTGTGACTGCCATCCGTATTCCGGGATGACCAGCGCGCGGAGTGTCTGCAGCGCTTCGACGCGCTGCTTGCCGAGCCGGGGTGTGTCCAGCGCGGCCGCGCTTTGCCGGAAATCGGGATAGGGAAGGAAGGTTTGCATCCCCTCAGTCTGCCGTCCTTGGCGCGCTGTGCCAATTGAAGTGCCGGACGGCACAACCAGCAGCCAAAATGGACAGATGGCTGTTCACATAGTGGACCTATGAGTGCGGAAAGTTGATTAATCCACTAAGATATCCGAAACCTCAACAGCGTCTGGAAGCCAACTCATGACTCTTACCTCTCCCGCGCCCCTGTCGTCCGCCCCCGCGGAGGCAAATTCACACGTGTCACAGGAGCCTCAACTGTTCGTTCCGAAGTACGGCCAAATGCTGGGAGCCGACGCGAACGGGATCCTCGTTCTCGACGAGTTTACTCTGGACCCGGCGGCTGCGCGCAAGGACCAGCACCGTTTCCGCACCGCGCTTGCTTCCGTTGCGCTGACCCTGCGCCGGCTCGTGGCCCTGCGCGTTTTCATTGCAGTGGTGGCCGTCGCCAACCTGCCGCTCTTCCTGATGTCCACCGGCTGGTGGATCTACGCCGTCTCGCTCGCCTTGGTGATCGGCGTCCACGCCGCAGTGAACTGGCTGAACAAGCATGAGCCGCGCGTCAAGCAGCGCCACGAACTCGAGCTGCACCTGCACCGCGAACGCAGCGACAACTACCGCAAGGTGCGCGACGCCGTGAAGTTCGTCGTCGACAGCCCCGCCCGCGTCAACGAGCACCTCTACCTCGAGCTGCTGCACGCCAAGCGCGTTGCCCTGCACCTCGCCTCCGGCACCGTCGCCCTCCTGGACACCAGCGACGACGCCGCCTGGAAGGTGCGCATCGTCCGGGAACTCCCCGCTGCGGCCTAAGGCCGAGTACTGACGGTTCCAGCCGTCACGCTGTAGAGAATTAAGAACGACGTCGGGCGTCCCCACTCACGGGGCGCCCGGCGTCGTAGTTTCTGGAGACAGACGCAACAAAGCCGGAACGGAAAGTCCGGACACAACGACGCCGGGCGGTCCCCGCAAGGGAACCGCCCGGCGTCGAGCTTTAAGGGAGAGCCGTTAAACGGCCTGACCCTGGCAAGGTTAGGCAGGGAGCTGCAGAACCTGGCCCACGAACACGAGATTCGGGTTGCTGATGGTGTCGGCGTTGGCGTCGGCGAGGTGCTGCCAGCCGCCGTGGACGCCGAGCTTGTCGGCAATCTTGCTCAGGGTGTCGCCTTCCTGGACGGTGTAGGTCTCGCCGCTCACCGCGATGGCGGCAGCGTGACGCGCCTGAACGGGAGCTTCGGCCACCGGGGCCTGGGCGACGGGTGCGGTCTGGACCGGAGCCTGGACGGGTGCGGCCTGGACCGGCGCGCTCTGGGGCAGGATCTGCGGTGCAGGAGCGCCACCGCCACCGTTCAGGCCGAGCTTGGCGGAGCAGGCAGGCCATGCGCCCCAGCCCTGGCTGGCCTGGACCTTTTCGGCCACGGCGATCTGCTGGGCGCGGGAAGCGTTCTGCGGCGAGCCGGTTCCGCCGTAGGCAGCCCAGGTCTGCGGGGTGAACTGCAGGCCGCCGGAGAAGCCGTTGCCGGTGTTGGTGGACCAGTTGCCGCCGCTCTCGCACTGGGCGAGGGCGTCCCAGGTGGAGGCGCTGGTGGCGGTGGGGGTTGCGGCGTTGGCGGCAGTGGCGGAAAGCGCCAGGGTTGCGGCGGAAACGGCGGCCAGGGTGACACCACGGCGCGCGGCAGTGCTGAGAGTGGATTTCTTCATTTTGGGATGCTCCTGAGGCCACCCGCGCTCGGTCCGTCCCCGGACGTTGTCGCGCTACTGCCCGCCCCTGACGAACTAGAGGTCATTTCGGTGTCCGCCGGCCGGGCAGTAACTGGTGGGGGCGGCACCGGGCATTCATGGGCCCGCGTTGCGCGGGTATGTGCCCCAGCCTAGAGGTGTCGCGCGCCGTTATCAAATCGAGATAATCATTGACAGCCAAGAGGTTTTAGGCAGTCCGGCGCAGCCGGGCAGGAGGACCGAAGCGCCGCTATTGGGCACTCCGGCCGAGGACAGTGGCCAGGTACGGCGCCGTCCGGCTGTCCGGTGAACCGGCGACGGCGGCGGGCGTTCCGGACGCAACGATCTTTCCGCCGGCGTCCCCGCCGGCCGGTCCGAGGTCGATTACCCAGTCCGCTTCCGCCACCACGTCCATTTCGTGCTCCACCACAACCACGGTGTTTCCTGCGTCCACGAGCCGGTGCAGCTGGGCCATGAGGAGGCGGACGTCGGCCGGGTGCAAACCGGTGGTGGGCTCGTCCAGCAGGTAGAGCGTGTGGCCGCGGCGTGCCCGCTGCAGCTCGGTGGCGAGTTTGATGCGCTGGGCCTCGCCGCCGGACAGTTCCGTGGCAGGCTGTCCCAGCCGCAGGTAGCCCAGCCCGACCTCCCGGAGAGTCTGCAGGCTGCGGGCCGCCAAGGGAACCTCCGCGAGGAATTCGGCGGCGGCATCAACGGTCAGGCCCAGAATCTCGGCCACGTTCCTGCCGCGGTAGGTGACTCCCAAGGTTTCGGGGTTGTAGCGGGAACCGTCGCATTCCGGGCAGGGGCCGTAGCTGCCGGGCAGGAACAGCAGTTCGACGGCGACGAATCCCTCGCCTTGGCAGGTCTCGCAGCGTCCGCCGGCTACGTTGAAGGAGAAGCGGCCGGCGCCGTATCCGCGGGCGCGGGCTTCGTCCGTGGCGGCGAATTCCTTGCGCACGGCGTCGAAGAGTCCCGTGTAGGTGGCCAGGTTGGACCGGGGCGTGCGGCCGATCGGCTTCTGGTCCACCGTCACCAGCCGGTCCACGTGGTGCAGGCCGGTCACGGTTCCGATACTCAGTGGGGTGCCGGGATCGCCGGCGTCCACGGGCTGGTCCCCGTCGGTTCCCGCAGACTCTGGGCCGCCGGTGCCGACAGCGCCCGCAGCGGCGTCTCCGTGAAGTTCGGATCCGACCACCTCCGCCAAAACGTGGCTGACCAGCGTCGACTTGCCCGAACCGGAGACGCCGGTGACGGCGGTCAGGACTCGCAGCGGGAAGGACGCGTCGAGGCCGCGGAGGTTGTGGCGTGAGATGTCGTTCAGTTCCAGCCAGGCACCGGGCTCCCGGCGGCGGCTGTCACGACGGCGGCCGGTACGGCCGCTGCTGTCGCGTTCACTGCCGTCGGACTCACTGCCGTCGGACGCGGCGGTGCGGGGACCGCCCGCGGTGCTGCCGCCGTCGTTCGCTGCACGTGAACCGCTGGCGGAACCACCCGGCACGAGGAACGGGCGCGTGACGGAAGCCTCCACGGCGGCGAGGCCGGCAACCGGGCCGCTGTAGAGCACCTCGCCGCCGCCCTCGCCAGCCCTCGGCCCCACGTCCACCAGCCAGTCGGCGTGGCGCACGATGTCCATGTTGTGCTCCACCACGAACACCGAGTTGCCCGACGATTTCAGCTGTTCCAGCACCGCCAGGAGGGGTTCGGCGTCGGCAGGGTGCAGGCCGGCGGAGGGCTCGTCCAGCACATAGACCACGCCGAACAGCCCCGAGCGGAGCTGGGTGGCGATCCGGAGCCGCTGCATTTCTCCGGGGGAGAGGGTGGGCGTCGACCGGCCCAGGGCGAGGTAGCCGAGCCCCAGGTCCAGCAGGACCGTGATCCGCTGCAGGAGGTCGCGCGTGATGGCGACGGCCACTTCGTTGCTTTCGCCGGAGGTCTGCTTGCCTGGGGACAGCTTGCGGGACGCGGTCCCGGCGTCTTTCAACTGGGTGGTCGGGCGGATGATGTCCGCCAGTTCGGCCATCGGCACGGCGTTGAGCTCGGCGATCGTCCTCCCGGCGAACGTCACGGCCAGGGCCTCCGGCCTCAGTCCGCTGCCGCTGCACTGCCGGCAGGGTCCGGTTTCCATGAAGCGGAGCACGCGTTCGCGCATCGTGTTGCTCTTGGAATCCGCCAGGGTGTGCAGCACGTGGCTCTTGGCGCTCCAGAATTTGCCCTTGTACGGCTTGGCCACCCGGTCGCGCTGCGGCGTGATCTCAACTACCGGCTGCTCCTCGGTGAACAGGATCCAGTCGCGGTCCTTCCGGGGCAGGTCCTGCCAGGGGGTGTCGACGTCGTAGCCCAGGTGGGTGAGGATGTCCCGCAGGTTCTTGCCTTGCCACGCCGTCGGCCAGGCTGCGATGGCTCCGTCCCGGATGCTCAGCGACGGATCGGGAACCAGCGAGGCTTCGCTCACGGTGTGTGCGACGCCCAGGCCGTGGCACTCGGGGCAGGCTCCGGCTGCGGTGTTGGGGGAGAAGGCGTCCGAGTCCAGCGGGCCCGCCCCGGCGGGGTAGCTGCCGGCCCGCGAGAACAGCATGCGGAGCGAGTTGGACAGCGTGGTCACCGTCCCCACCGTGGAGCGGCTGCTCGGTGTGCCGCGGCGCTGCTGAAGCGCGACGGCGGGCGGCAGCCCGGTGATCATCTCCACCTTGGGATTGTGGCCCTGCTGGATGAGGCGCCGGGCGTAGGGCGCCACGGATTCGAAGTACCGGCGCTGGGCTTCGGCGTAGATCGTACCGAACGCCAGCGAGGACTTGCCAGATCCTGAGACGCCGGTGAAGGCGACGATCGCGTCGCGCGGGACGGCCACGTCCACATTGCGAAGGTTGTTCTCGCGGGCGCCGCGCACCCGGACGAAGCCGTCGGCAGAATGGTGGGCGCCGGTTTCCGGGCTCCAGTCCAGACCGGCCAAGGGGGCAGCATACTCTTCAGTCCGCATCTGTTCGACTCTAGCGGTCATGGCCGGTCCGGGGACTATTCTGTCGGGGTGAACACTTACGACGCCGCCGCTGAACCCCTCGATCCCACTGCTCTTTCAGGCCAGACCGGGCCGTCAGATCAAACTGCGCTTTCAGCAGAAGAGGAGCTGGCGGCGCCCCCGTCGCCGATGCCCCTGGCGGAGCTCCACCTTCACATTGAGGGGACGCTGGAGCCGGAGCTGATCTTTGCGCTCGCTGAACGGAACGGGATCGAGCTGCCGTACGCGGACCTGGACGAACTGCGGAGCCGCTACGAGTTCACGGACCTGCAGTCATTTCTCGACCTGTACTACGCCAACATGGCCGTGCTGCGGACGGAGCAGGACTTTGCGGACATGACCCGGGCCTACCTGACGCGGGCCGCGGCCGCCGGGGTGAGGCACGCGGAAATCATGATGGATCCGCAGGCGCACCTCTCGCGCGGAGTCGCCCTGGAGACCTGCGTGAACGGGGTCGCGTCTGTCCTCGCCACCTCTGAAGAAGAGTTCGGCATTTCCACGCTGCTGATCGCAGCTTTCCTCCGCGACCTGCCCGAGGACTCGGCCCTCGAGGTCCTCGAGGGGCTTCTGGCGATGAACGCGCCGATCGCCGGCATCGGCCTGGACTCCGCAGAGGTGGGCAACCCGCCGTCGAAATTCACGCGGCTGTTCGCCAGGGCAGGCGAAGCAGGCCTGCGGAAGATTGCGCACGCGGGGGAGGAGGGCCCGCCGTCGTACATTGTGGAGGCTCTTGACGTGCTGGGCGTGGAGCGGATCGACCACGGGATCCGGTGCATGGAGGACCCTGAGCTCGTGGAGCGGCTGGTCAATGACCATGTGCCGCTGACGGTCTGTCCGCTGTCGAACGTCCGGCTCCGCGCCGTGGACATGCTGGCCGCCCACCCGCTGCCGGCGATGCTGGCCGCCGGCCTCAACGTCAGCGTCAACTCCGACGACCCGGCGTACTTCGGCGGCTACGTGGACACCAACTTCGCCCAGCTCGAGTCGGTCCTGGGGCTGTCCGAGTTCGACCGGGTCAGGCTCGCCGCGAACTCCATCAGGTCGTCGTTCGCCAGCGAGGAGCGGAAGCACGAACTGCTGGCTGAGCTGGCGGGCTAGCTTCCGGGCGGGTTGAGGTCGGGGCAGGCCAGGGTCCGGGACCGGGCCGGAGGTTACGGCCTGGGCGGCTCCGCGGAAGCCGGGCCGGCCTTAGCCGCAACCGGCGCGCCCGTGCGGATGATCCACCAGCCCAGAGCCGCCATGACCAGCCCGATCGGGATCCCGTACGGCGGCAGCCCCGCGTTGTAGCCGAGGAAGCCGGCGACGACGAACGCCACGCAGGTCCACGCGGGGAACATGCCGGAGCGCCAGCCGGCAATGCCGAAAAACATCCAGCCCAGGCTGAAGAGCACGTAGCTGGACAGCCCTCCGACCGCCAGCATCCCGGACCCGCCGGCGAGGATCGCGCCGGGGGCGACGTCGGCGATCCAGGGGCCGGCAAAGCCGTCGAACCACATGTTGCCGGCCATGTCCAGGGTGCCCACGAGCGCGATGCAGAACCCGGCGGCGCCGAGTCCGCCTGCCCGGCCGCTGAGCCTGAAGTAGACGGAAACCAGCGCCAGGGTGAGCCCGATGAAGACCACCCAGTAGAGAGCGTTCGTGACCTGGAATGGCGCCTGCCGCATCATCTCGATCCGGTCCAGGCTCCTGTCGGCAGCGATCAGGCGGGCCAGGTCCACGGCGGCGAAAAGGAGGCCCGACACCAGGGCGATGGGGCCGGCGGCTTTGGCTAGCGGCGAGGACATTGTTTCCTCCTGATTTGGACGGGATTTTCGGTTCCGGAACGGAAGCGTCGGGGCCGTGCGCCCGGCGCCGATCACGCGCCGTCGTTCACCTTGGATGCATCCGGAGCGGGAAACGCCCGACGGCGGTGGCGGAGCGGGGTGCCTTGCGCCAGGTCCGGCGGTCCAGGACCACGGTGGCAAGCACCGCCAGGACGACGGCGACGAAGTAGATCAGCTCCGCGCGGCCGGCGTCGGCGGCGGCGAAGCCGAAGGACCCGACGGTGAAGGTGCCTTGGCTGTTGTGGAACAAAAACGTCAGCAGGACGCTGCCGCCGGTGCGGTTGAATATCCACACGTAGAGAAACGTGATGGCGAACGTCGTCGGCAGGCCGATTACGCTCAGCCCGCTGAAGAGGACCAGCGGCAGGTGCCACAGCGTCGCGAGCGCGCCCAGGATCGCCGCAGACAGCAGTGGTGGACGCGAGGCCTGGAGCAGCGGGAGGGCGTAACCGCGGAAGCCCGGCTCTTCGCCGAGTGAACCGTCCAGGGGATTCACCAGCCGGACGGCAAACACGGTCAACAGCCCGCTCCACGTCAGCCGTTCGAGGCCCGGGGCGGCGGCGCCGAATGCCATGGTGATGAACCCCGTGACGAGGACGAGTACCGCCGGGAGCAGGAGAGCCACGGCGTACCAGATCCACCCGGCGCGCCACCGGATCAGCCGGCGGCCCCAGGCGCGGAACCCGGGGCGCCCCTCCGTCAGGGCTATCACGATGACCGCGGCGGCGAGCGGACCCACCGGCAGGAATTCCATCCGCGGCATCAGCCCGGCCGCGAAGAGCGGCCACGAGGCCCAGGAAATTGCGTAGGCCAGGATGAAGAAAGCCAGAAGCCTGTGGTGTTTTAGCCAGCCCATTGAACGGCGCATTGCGGCTCCAAACGGTCTGCAGGTGCTCCAATTGTCCGCCCCTGCTGCTCCGGTGCGCCAGCAGGCGTTGCACCGCTGCATGCCGGCTGCAGGGGCCGGCTGCACCTGGCTTCCGGCGGGTATCCGCCGCGGACCTCCGCCGGGGCCGCCTGCTTCTGGTGAGGGTCGACGCTTCCGGCGGACGCGTCGGAGCGGATCCTAGGTGTCTATTGAGGTCATGTGCGGGTAGCGCGCTCCTGCGGCAGCGCCTGCCGGGGCAAGCTGATCCAGTAGGGCAAGGTCCGCTGCTGACAGCTCGACGTCGGCCGCACCCAGGTTCTCGGCCAGGCGTTCGCGCTTCTTGGTGCCGGGAATGGGGACGATGTGCTCGCCCTGCGCGAGCAGCCAGGCCAGGGCGAGCTGTGCCGGGCTGCACTGCTTCTCATCTGCGAGTTCCTTGACCCGGTCCACGAGCTGCAGGTTCCGGGTGAAGTTCTCGCCCTGGAACCGGGGCGAGTGCCGCCGGAAGTCGTCTTCAGCAAAATCGTCGGGGCTGCGCAGCTGGCCGGTCAGGAAGCCTCTGCCAAGGGGGCTGTAGGGCACGAACCCGATTCCCAGTTCCGCCAGGACCGGGAAGACCTTCGTCTCCGGCTCCCGCTCCCAGAGCGAATACTCCGTCTGCAGCGCAGTGATCGGATGGACGGCGTGCGCCCTGCGGATTGTGTCAGCGCTGGCTTCGGAGAGCCCGAGATGACGGACTTTGCCGGCCTCGACGAGCTCCGCCATGGCTCCGACGGTGTCTTCGATCGGGACGGTCTTGTCGACGCGGTGCTGGTAGTAGAGGTCGATGTGGTCCACCGCGAGGCGCTGCAGGCTGGCGTCGCAGGCGGCGCGGACGTACTCGGGGCGGCCGTTGATGCCTACCCAGGAACCGTCTTCCCGGCGCTCGTTGCCGAACTTCGTGGCCAGGACCACGTCGGAGCGCCGCCCGGCGATGGCTTTGCCCACCAGCTTTTCGTTGGTGAACGGGCCGTACATGTCTGCGGTGTCCAGCAGGGTTCCGCCGGCATCCAGGAAGGCCTGGATGGTGGCGATGGACTCGCCGTCGTCGCCTGTTCCGTAGAACTCGCTCATGCCCATGCAGCCGAGGCCGAGGCTGGAGACTGAAAGTGTGCCCAGTGTGCGGGATTCCATGGGGCTCTCCTGATGTGGGTTGCGGGAGTGGCTCAGGGAGGTGCGTGTAGTCGCCACTATAAGTCGGTTCGCGGCATTTTTGCTCCACTTTCATGGCGCGGAAACGCCGCCGGCCCCGGGGCGCCCGCATGCTGACGCGGTTTCCCGGTGGCTGGCGGCGGTGCTGCTTCCTGAAGTGGTGCAAAAATGCGCAGCCGCGCCCACAATAGCCGGCCGCACTTACGGCGTGGGGCTGCCGCCGTTGACGTTCAGGGTCTCGCCCACCACAAAGCTCGACTCCGCCGACGCCAGGAACACGTAGGCCGGGGCGAGTTCGGCGGGCTGTCCGGCGCGGCCCAGGGGAGTGTCCTTGCCAAACTCGGGGAGGGCTTCCTTGGGCTGGCCGCTGCTGACCTGCAGGGGCGTCCAGATTGGCCCGGGAGCCACGGCGTTCACACGGATGCCCTTCGGCGCCAGCTGCTGGGCCAGTCCCTTGGTGAAGTTGTTAATGCTGGCCTTCGTGGTGGCGTAGTCAACGAGCGTCGGCGAGGGGTTGTAGGCCTGGATCGACGTCGTGTTGATGATCGTGGAGCCCGCGGGAAGGTGCGGCACCGCGGCACGGGTGAGCCAGAACATGGCGTACACGTTGGTCTTCTGCGTGTGGTCGAACTGCTCGTCCGTGATGTCGCCGATGTCCTCCTGCGCCACCTGCTTGCCGGCGTTGTTGACGAGGAGGTCCAGACCGCCCAATTCCTGCAGCGCGGTGTCCACCAGCTTCTGGCAGGTGGCGGCGTCCTTGAGGTCGCCGGGCACCTTCACGGCCTTGCGGCCGGCCTTCTCGATCAGGTTCGCGATCTTCCTGGCGTCTTCCTCCTCCTCGGGGAGGTAGGAAAGCACGACGTCGGCCCCTTCCCGGGCGAAGGCGATCGCCGTCGCCGCGCCGATGCCTGAGTCCGCGCCCGTGACGATGGCCTTCCTGCCGTCGAGACGTCCGGTGCCGCGGTAGCTGTCCTCGCCCAGATCGGCCTTGGGTTCAAGCCTGGCGTCCAGGCCGGGCTCGGGCTGGTGCTGCTTGGGCGGCGAGATGTGCTCGTAGGCGGTGACAGGGTTCTTGAACGTGTACTGGTCGGTCATGGTTCTCCTCCGTGGTGGTGTTGAACGCGGACAGGATCATCTTGGTCAGGGCGTGCTGGCATTGCAGTAATGCTAAGCATGCTTATCGTCCACCCTAACGAGGCGAGGGCGGTGCCGCCAGTGCCGTGCTCGTCACGGAACGCGGGTGGGTAGGATCCGGGCTGAAAGCGGGGGAACTGCCCCTTTCCCGGGCTGCATCACGTGATTAGGCTGGCAGTCCAACCCCCGCGCGAAAGGTTGTGCGTGGTGGTCCCAACAGTGAATCCGGCACGCGGTAAGCAAGGAGTGAAGGCGATGGACAACCAGGACATTCTGCAGCGCATCGAGGCGCTGGTTGACGAAGAACATCAGCTCCGTGAGCCAGCGGGTTCGGGATCTGCCGGCGGGGACAGTTCCGACGAGGATGACAACAGCCGGAGTGAACGCCTCGCCCGGCTGCGGCAGGTGGAAGAGGCGTTGGACCAGTGCTGGGACCTGCTGCGCCAGCGCCGGGCAAAGGCCAAGGCGGGCGAAGACCCCAACGAGGCGGATGCCCGGCCGGTCAACGAGGTGGAAGGCTACGTCCAGTAGGGCGTCAGTTCCTACGATGTCCGGCACGTCCTAGGATGTCCGGCGCGATAGCGCTGGGCATGAAAAGGGCGGCCGCCGTTGGCAGCCGCCCTGCGTGTTGATGGTTATTGCCGGCGGCTATTGTTCCTGGCCGCTGTGCAGTCCGTCGTCGCTGCTGTCCGCGGCGGCGGCGTCGCCGACGTCGTCGGAGAGATCCATGTTGCCGCGGGCTTCCTCCATGGTGGGGCCGCCGGACGGGACGCTGTAGCGCTCCGGGCGGATGCCGTGCGACTGTTCCTCGATAAGGGCCTGCTCCTCGCTGAAGCGGATGGCGTTGGCATCGTCACCCGCGTCGCCGGGAACGTCGTCGCGGAGTTTCGACGGGTCCGGAACGATAAAACCGTCTGCCTTGCTGCTGTGGTCACTCACTGAAATCATCCCTTCCGTATGATGCCTCGCTCTATATGATAAGCCTACTTTCTATTCTCGCTGCCGGGAAATGGGCCGGGCGTGTAAGCAGGCCAGCGGAGCCAGGAAGCGGTCGCGAGAGCCGAAATAACCGAGATTTCCGGCTCAGTTCAGGTGTAATCCCCGTCATAGTCGGTCACGACACACAATGTTTACCAGACAAAGTCGCCAGATTTGCCCAGCACTTGGCAGACTACTGGGGGAACAATCGCTCTGTAAGGGGAACCATGCGCAAGACTGCCGCCGAAAACACCAACATCCGCCTTAAGGCCGTGCTGGACGTTCTGGCAGAGGGGGTGTTGTCGGGTGAATCGCAGAACGCCGGTGCCGTGCTGGCTGAAGCCCTCGTCCGGGTTCCGCTGAACGCCTACGAAGCTGAACTCCTCAGCGGCGGCATTCCCCGCGGCCACAAGTCACTGACCACCGCCACGGCCAAGCTGGTCAAGGCCGGCTGGCTGGTCAAGGGACGCTCCGGCTGGACCATCACCGAGGACGGACAGCGCGCAACGGTCGCCTTCCCGGACGCGGCCAGCTTCTCGGCAGCGCTCGACGCCGGCACTCCGGTTCCGGCCGGGACGCCCCTTCCGGTGGCCGCACCTGCCAAACCGGCAGCCAAGAAGGCGCCCGCGAAGGCAGCCGCTGCAAAGGCCGAGAAGGCTCCGTCCAAGGCAGCGAAGGTTGTTGACAAGGCGGCCAAGCTGATCGAGGACGCTGTTGCTCCGGTGGCCAAGGCAGTCCTGAAGAAGGCAGAAGCCGACGCCGAAGCGCAGGCTCCCGTCGAAAACTCTGCGGAAACCGTCAACCAGCCGGCGGCCGTGGCCGTGGCCGGCGACTTCAACACCCTGCTGGGAGCTCCGGAAAACTGGGCGCCGCAGTACGACGAAGCGCAAATGCAGCTGGACGAACTGGACCAGCTGTGGAAGCTGTCGGCTGAGATCCCGGCCGGCTACTACAACTTCAAGATCGCCCTTAACCGTTCCTGGGAAGAGAACTACGGCGCGTTCGGCGCGTTCGATGGTGCCAACCACGAGCTGCACCACTCCGGCGGCCGGCTCACCATCCGCTACGACCACCGGACCCGGGACATCACCGTCAACTGATTCAACAACGCAGAAGCCCCGCCGCAGCTCATGCTGCGGCGGGGCTTCTGCGTTGTCCGCGCCAGGGGCGGCCTACTCGTGGGCGGACAGGTTACTCGTGGGCAGACAGGGTCTTTTCGCGGTCCTCGAACGCCTCCTCGCCCGGCCCGGTAAAGGCGCGGGACCGTTGCAGGGCTTCGACGGAGCCGGTGAAGAGCTGGGAATCGTGCGGGTCCGACGGCTGGCGGGGATGGGCATCCAGTTGCTGCCGTGGTGGCCGCTGCGGCGAAGCCTGACCCGGGACGGAGCCAACTGTCTCCCAGCGCAGATGCGGCAGCGCCTGCGGGTGCTCCTGTTGCAGGAAGCGGACCAGTTCCTCGCGGATGAGGCAGCGCAGGTCAAAGAGCGAGGCGCTGTCCGCCGCGCTCACCAGGATCCGGACCCGGACGAAGCCATTCGTGGCGTCGGTGACCTGGAGGACGCCCACCCGCTCGTCCCACAAATCCGTGCCGGCCAGCAGGGTCTTGAGTTCGGCGCGCATGGCCTCGACCGGCGCTCGCCAGTCCAGGTCGAGCTCAACGGTACCCATCACCTCGGACCGACGGCGTGTCCAGTTCTCGAAGGGCGTGGTAGTGAAATACGTCGATGGCAGGATCAGTCGGCGGTCGTCCCAGATGTGGAGCACCACGTACGTCAGCGTGATTTCTTCAATCCTGCCCCATTCCTTGTTCACCACCACCACGTCATCCACACGGATGGCGTCGGTGAACGCCAGCTGGACTCCGGCGAAGACGTTGACGAGTGAGGACTGCACAGCGAGGCCTGCCACGATGGAGAGCAAGCCGGCCGAGGCGAGGATGCCCGCACCGAGCGCACGGACGTCCGGGAAGGTCAGGAGCGCGACGCCCAGCGCGAGGATCACAACCAATGCCACCCCAACCCGCCGGGCGAGGATGACCTGCGTGCGGAGTCGGCGGGCACGGCGGTTGTCCGCCACATCCACGCTGTAGTGGGCAAGCATGAGTGATTCGATAATCAGCAGCACCGCGACCGCCAGCCAGGCCACGGCGGCGATCAGCGCTATGAGCAGCACCTGGTCCACTGACCGGCGCCAGGGCGCGTCCTCCGTGCTGAGGGCAAGGGCGATCCGGACGCCAAAGAGGCACAGCGTGAGCCGCAGCGGAACTCTGGCCCGCCGCGAGGAATCACGCAGTCCAGTCAGGCGCCGGTTGAGCCGAAGGACGACGTGGCGGAGCAGCCAGGAGAGGACCAGCCCGGCCGCCACGGCTACTGACATTGCGAGGAAAGGCATTGCTTGGTCTAGAAGGTCTGGCATGTATCAACCACTACCAACCTTTTCCGTTTGAACGGAAATTTGCCTTCCGACGGGGTTTCACCCCGGCCGCCGAGCCTGTCGGGACCGAGGCCGCCGGCGCTACATTGGTTCCATGACTGACTCGAAGGCAGCAGATCCGGACAGCGTCCGTCTCACCGCTCGCGTCACGGGAATGGTCCAGGGAGTCGGCTTCCGCTACTGGACCGCCCGCAAGGCCGATGAGCTGGGCCTGACCGGCTCGGTCAGGAACGACGACGACGGTTCGGTCGCCGTCGTCGCGGAAGGGCCGCAGCCGGACATCGTCGAATTCAGGCGCTGGCTCGGATCATCCCAGGCGCCGGGCAGGGTGTCCCATGTCGACGAGAAGGTTTCCCCGGCCGAAGGCGGCTTCAGGAGCTTTCAGGTCGTCAGCTGAGTTTCCCGGCCAGCCTAATCCCTGCCGAGTTCGCCCGGGCTGAGCCCCAGGAAGGCCCCGAGTTCCTCGAGCGCGAACGGCCGGGACGGCATGTAGTTGGTGAGCTCGGGGGAGCGGACGATCACGGTCCGCCACTGCCCCCGCGATACCGCCACGTTGATCCGGTTGCGGTTGAGCAGGAACTCGGCTCCACGCGGTGCCTCCGCAATCGCGGAGCACGCCATGGACACGAGCACCACCGGAGCCTCCTGGCCCTGGAACTTGTCCACCGTGCCCACCCGCACGTCGGCCAGGCCGTCCTGGCCCAGGGCGTGCCGGATGGTCTGCACCTGGGCGTTGTACGCGGCCACCACCAGGATGTCCTTGGGTTCCAGCCGGCGGATCGGTTCGTCCTTGCCCGGCGTCCACTTGAGCCCGATGTGTTCGCGGGCCAGTCCGACGATCGCGGCAGCCTCTTCGGCTGAACTCGTGGTGTTGCCGGCGTGCGGCACCAGAACGGTGTCCACGCCCGGCGGCACCCCGTCGAGATGGCGCAGTGATGCCGCCGCCGCGGATTCCAGCTTGCCGTCGTAGCTGAGCACCGACACCTTGCGGCACAGTTCGGGATGCATCCGCCAGGAATCAGCAAGGAAGTAGCCGAGCTCGGCAGGCATCGTGGCGTGCCCAGCAGACAACCAGCCCAGTGCCGACTCATCGACCGGCTCCGGATGGGAGCCCTGGGTGACTTGGGGAAGCTGCTGCGGGTCACCGAGCAGGAGGAGCCGCTTCGCGGAGCGGGCAACGGCCAGGGTGTTGGCCAGCGAATACTGGCCGGCCTCGTCGATGACCAGCAGATCCAGGGAACCGGCAGGGACGTGCCTGCCCGTCATGGTCCAGGCGGTTCCGCCGACCAGGCAGCCGTCCGGCCCGTCGAGGAGCCTCGCGACGTCCTCGTCGGTGACGCAAGTCCACGGCACGACGCGTGGTTGGGACAGTTTTTTCGCCACCACGGCGGGGTCTACCCCGGCTTTCTCGATCGCCGTGCAGAGCATGTTTTCGACCACTGCGTGGGACTGGGCGACCACGCCCACCTTCCATCCGGCCTCCACGAGCCGGGCAATGACGTGGGAACCGACGTACGTCTTGCCCGTGCCCGGAGGGCCCTGAACAGCGAGGTACGACCGATCAAGGTCTTCCAGCGCCTGGGTAATGGCCGAGACGTAGTCGGCGTTTCCGTTAGCGTCGTCGCCGACGACGGGCAGGTTCGGGATGCCGGCCAGCCTGGGCGCTGACCGGCGCAGGATGTCCACGCCGGGATGCTTGGGAAGTTGTGGCAGGGAGGAACCGACGAGCTGCGCCAGTTCTGCCAGTGCGGCCTCAATGTTGTCGGTGGCGATGGGCCGGTCGTCCGTCAGCGCCATGGGCAGCTGGAAGTACGGCGGCACCTTCTTCTTGGATCTTTCCGTGATGGTGATGACGGTCCGGCCGGGCTGCTCAGGATGGTCCTCGACCGCTTCCACGAGCGTGCCGAAGATGCCGTCGCGCGAGGGCGGCATGGTGGCCTCGTGGGGTGCGGCAAGGGCATCTTCCAAAGAGCCGGCCGTAACTGAAGGCTCGGTTGCTGACGGGCGCTTCGGTGTCCGCCCGCCGTCGACCTCCCCGAGACCCTCGGGCAGGGGGTCCTCGAACATCCGGAACCAGGTTGAGCCGGCCTTGAACTCCGAGCCCTCGCTCATGATCCCGGTGAGACGCAGGGTGCGGGACTCCGTCCGGGCCCGGGATGTCGGCCGCGCCCAGTCTGAGACCACCTCGGCCGCTTCCACGATGAACACGTTGCGCTGGTCCCGCCACCGGTCGACCTCGGATTCGAGGCGGTCGAAGTGCTCCCACCAGAACTGCTTGCGCTCGCGGCGGTGATAGCCGGTGGCCGCCGCGACCATGGCCACGGCCTGTTCATCGGCAGTCAGTTCGCGGTGCTCCGGAACGGCGTCCAGGAAGGCGCGCAGACCTGCCTCCTCCGGCGAAGGTTCCGCGTCCGCAACGGCGTCCGACGGCGGTTGCCCAGCTGCCGTCCCCGCACTGGCTTCCACAGGAGCCCTGGCCGCCGCAGATGCACCAGCCTCACCACCACCCAGCTGCAGCAGCCAGTCCCGGAGGCGCAGCGTGGAAAGGCAGTCGTACTGGTTGTAGTCCGAGATCGAGGCGAGGATGGCGGCTGCCTCCGCCTGCCTCCCGGGGCCGGCGTCGCGTGCTTCGCAGTAGGCGGCATAAGCCACGACGGAAGCGCCGGCGTCCTTGACGTCCCCGGACCTCAGGTTGTCTCCCATGTACAGCGGCTCGAGCTTCTTGATGGAGTACGAGGCCTCTGAGATACGCAGTGAGTGCCGGACCGTGGCGTAGAGGTCAACGAGGAGCCCGTCCCGCAGCCATGAATCCACCACGTCCTCGCCGGCCACATGGTTCAGCGAGAGGTTTCGCAGGGCCGTTTTTTCGTAGGGGGCGTAGTGGTAGACGTGCATGTCCGGATACCGGGCGCGCCGTTCCTCCACGTAGGCGAGAAAGTCCAGGAACGCCTGCCGTTCGCCCGCACGCGAGTGGGCCCAGAACGGCCGGAAGACCGGTTCCTGGCCGCGGGGGTCTGTGGGCAGCGGGGCCTCAATCACGCCGAAGAGGTACTCCAGTCCCCATTGGCCTGCGGGATCCTGCCAGAGGGGGTCGCCCTCGAAGTCGAAGAAGATGTCGCCGTCGCTCGGGGCAGGAATGCCGGCCAGCGCGTTATCCGCCAGCACCTTGTAAGCGACGGTGTGCGGCTGGCCCTCCTTCACGAAGGTGCGTGAGCCGTCGGCTGCCTCCAGTCCGGTCTGCATCCTGGCCTGGTCCCGCAGGCGCTGCCGCGACCCATTGGCCAGGTGCAGAGGGAGCTCGGCGAGGGCGTCGATGGTGGTGACGCCATCCGCGACGAGCTTCTTCCGCTCGACGGAGGTCATGCCCGCCACCATGAGCAGGTCGCGGTGCCCGGCCACCTGCTCGGCGCAGTAGTCGCACCTGCCGCAGTAACTGACGCCGGGTTGTTGCCACGCTACAGGAGCCTCCGCGCGACGGTGCCGGGCGGTGAGCTGACGGAAGCGTGCCCGGCGCTCGCGGTAAACCGGCAGCAGATCCACCAGCGAGTGGGTGCTGCGCTCAAGGTTGCCCAACACGAGCAATACCCGCGGGGCCGGCTCCAACCCGAGCTTGATCAGCTGGTCGCCGTACGCAGCGAGCTGCAGCAGCGCCCCCACCTTGGCGTGCCGCGCCAGCTTGGTGTCCCAGACCTCATACCGGTCCACTGCGGAACCCCTGGACAGTGAGGGTCCCGCGGCTGAAATGCCCACGGCCTCTTCGCTCGCCGCGGCCGCCTCCTCCCGCACCAGGAAGTCCGCGTAGCC
This sequence comes from Arthrobacter sp. NPDC058097, assembly GCF_042884885.1. Classification (NCBI taxonomy): domain Bacteria; kingdom Bacillati; phylum Actinomycetota; class Actinomycetes; order Micrococcales; family Micrococcaceae; genus Arthrobacter; species Arthrobacter sp. NPDC058097. The sequence continues at coordinate 162,433 of NZ_JBHVSZ010000008.1, read as the reverse complement.
GAGGAATTCGCCGTCGAAGAATGTGGCCTGGAAGACGACGTCCGCGCCGGCGCGCAGTGCGGTGGCGGTCTCGCCGGCCTTGTCCTCCAGATCGGCCCGGTCCGTCGTTCCGCGGTCCACGCAGTAGACCCCGGTGCCGCGCGAGGCATCCCACGGGCCGTGGCGGTCGATGAGCGAGGCCAGCACCTCGTGCTCGTGGACATCGCCGAGCTTGCCGGCCCGCGCCTGCATCTCGTCAGCGGCGAAATCGGCCTTGGGGAAGCGGCCCAGCTTCTCGTCAAGGATCCGGAGCGTGCGGTACTCGCATTCGCTGGCGGCCACGAGATCGCTGGCTGAGAACACCAGATCAGCTGGTGCTCCCGGCGTGGTTGGGTCGAGCAGGAACATGGGGCCTCCCCATTGGCAGCCTCGCTCCGGGACGGTTCCCGGTGCGCTGATTCGAATCTAGCAAGAGGCTGTGACAATCAAGCCGCGCCGGCCGGAGCCGGGCCAATGGGGGGACCCTACATGCCTGCGCAGGTCAGTGGATGCGCAGATAAGTGGATCCGCCGGTCAGTGGGTGGCCTGCCGTCCATTGTGGGAGTAGGTGAGGCAGTCGGCGTTGTCCGGGCCGGGGCCAACGTGGACTTCAGGCGCCTTGCACATGAGGTGGTCGTTGTGGATGCATTCTGCCCGCTGGCATGCGCCGACGCCGGCGAGGACCTTCGGAAGGCCACCGTGCGTGCCGGTGTCAATGAACGTGGCGCACGAGGCATGGTCTGTGGTGCCGGCCACCGTGATGGCCTCGGCATTACATTCGGAGTGGTCGTTGAAGGAGCAGTTGGTAACGCTGCAATCGGCTACATGCGTGCTCATGGGATTCCTCCAAGGTTCCGGACGCCCTGGCTGGGCGACTCGCTGTTCTCAACGTAGGCCCGATGCTCCGGATCAAAAAGACCCAATTGTGTTGCGTAATTGCACTGAGTGCGCACTCTCAATTTACCCTCCGGAACCCATGGACCACGCCGCGGGCCCCGTTCTAGACTGGCCTCACCCTCCACCTTTAAGGCCTGACGGCGTCGTCCGGCCTTTCAAGGGAATGCCCCGGAGGGCGCATCACATCACTCATGAATTCACCGCCGACCCTTCGCAGGGAAGGGTCCGTGACGCCAGGAGGAAAGAGATGGAAGGGAACAAAGCCGTTGCCTACAAGGGACCCGGCAAGGTGGAAGTCATTGATATCGACTACCCCACTTTTGAACTTAAGGACGGGCCGGGCGTAAACCCGGCCAACGTGGGGCGCAAGGTTCCCCACGGCGCAATTATCAAGACTGTGGCCACCAACATCTGCGGCTCTGACCAGCACATGGTCCGCGGCCGGACCACGGCGCCGCCGGACCTGGTGCTGGGCCACGAAATCACCGGTGAAGTGGTGGAGGTGGGGCCAGACGTCGAATTCATCAAGGTCGGGGACATCTGCTCGGTACCGTTCAATATTTCGTGCGGCCGGTGCCGGAACTGCAAGGAGCGAAAGACCGGCATTTGCCTGAACGTGAACCCGGACCGGCCGGGCAGCGCCTACGGCTACGTGGACATGGGCGGATGGGTGGGCGGCCAGGCGAATTATGTCCTGGTGCCGTACGCGGACTGGAACCTGCTCAAGTTCCCGGACAAGGACAAGGCCATGGAGAAGATCCTGGACCTTGCCATGCTCTCGGACATCTTCCCTACGGGCTTCCACGGCGCCGTGACGGCGGGGGTCGGCGTCGGCTCCACCGTATACGTCGCGGGTGCCGGTCCTGTTGGACTGGCAGCGGCGACGAGCGCGCTTCTGCTGGGTGCCGCCGTCGTAATAGTGGGTGACATGAACGGTGACCGGCTGGGGCAGGCCCGCAGCTTCGGCTGCGAGACGGTGGACCTCACCAAGGGCGGGCCCGGGGAGCAGATCGAACAGATCCTAGGCGTACCTGAGGTGGACTGCGCCGTGGATGCTGTGGGCTTTGAGGCGAAGGGCCACGGCCAGGGTGCAAAGGAGGCGCCGGCCACCGTCTTGAATTCGCTGATGGATATCACTGCAGCGGGCGGTGCTCTGGGCATTCCGGGGCTGTACGTGACAGGTGATCCGGGCGGCGTCGACGAGGCCGCCAAGAAGGGGGCGCTGAGCCTGAGCCTCGGCACGGGCTGGGCGAAGTCGCTGAGCTTCACCACGGGCCAGTGTCCGGTGATGAAGTACAACCGGCAGCTGATGATGGCCATCCTCAACGACCGCGTGCACATCGCCAAGAACGTCAACGCGAAGCCGATTCCGTTGGACGAAGCACCGAAGGGGTACGCCGAGTTCGACGCCGGCGCCGCCACCAAGTACGTGCTGAACCCGAACGGATACCTCAGCTGACGCAGAGGCAGCGAAGCGGGGCCGCATGCAGTTCCGGCCTGCAGGTTTGGCAGCCTGCGGCCCCCATTGCCGTCGTCGTGAAGTAGGGCCAGACTCATGGAACGACGGACCCAGCCGCAGGAGGAGATCCATGAACAGCCAGCCTGACGAAACACCGCTCGAAGTCCCGGAGGTCGACGCGTTCGAACAGCGCCAGTCGGCGGGCGGGGAGTCCGGGGACGAGGAACAGCGGCCGCTGCCTGAGGACGTTCCCGAGGCGGATGCCCTGGAGCAGCGGACGCCGCTTCGGTCCAACGGACCGGCCGCCGCGCCGGACCTTTCAGCGGAGGAAGCGGCCGAGGCCGACGCCATCGAGCAGGCCGCAGGCACACCCGGCAACGACGATGACGACTACCCGTTCGCGGGCGAGGTGCCGGAGGAAAGCTGAGCGGCGGCTACTTGCTTCCGGCTACTTGCCGCCGGCGACCGTCCCGCCGCACTGGGCCAGGACCGAGGCCATCGCGGCGCGTTCGGCCTGGGTCACCCACAGCTTGTACTTGGCCTTGACCGAAATCTGCCGCGCGACGTACGGGCAGCGGTAGGCGCGGCTGGCGGGCAGCCAGGTGGCGGCGTCGCCGTCGGACTTCTGCTGGTTGGCGGGGCCGGACGCGGCGAGCAGGTTGAGGGGATCGTTGGCGAAGGCGGTCCGCTGTGCCTTGCTGAGGCGCTGGGCGCCCTTCTGCCACGCATCGCTGAGGGCAACGACGTGGTCGATCTGGACCGCGCTGCTGGTTTTGTTCCCGCGGGTGAAGGCGATGGTGGTGGCCGTGTAGGGATCGGCGAGGGTGCCCGTCAGCACGACGCAGTTCTTGGTTCCGGGCTTGAACGTTGTGGATTTGAGGTCCCGGGCGAGGATGTCGTTGCGGGTGTCGCAGCCGTTGTGGTCCGTGTCCGACCAGGCCGGGCCGAACTCCTCCCGGTCGTAGCCGGTTTTCGGGGCGCGGCCCTTGACGGGGAGGGTAGCGAGGAGGTCGGCTGCTTTGACGGCGTAGCCTGGTGCGTTGCCGGCTGATACGCCCGGGACAGCGTCCGACGACGGCTGCCGGGTTGCGCTGATGGCCCCGCCACAGGCGGTGGTGGCCAGGATGACGGCGGCAAGGGCGCCGGCCGCAAACCAGTTCCTTTGGCGGGGTGGTGCTTGGTGCAAGGCGGTGTACTCCCGTGGCGCTGGCTGTCGATTCAACGATCGATCGTACTGGCCGGCGGGTTCGAGGCGGCGGTGCCACGCTGATGACGTCCTGAAACGCAGAGAGCCCCGCACTGCCTGACGGCATTGCGGGGCTTCTCCTAGCGGCAGGACCACCTCGGATGGGGGATACGCGGTGGGCCTGCTTCAAGGCTAGGGAAGTTTCCTGAAAATAAGCTAGGAGTCTGTGGTGAAGGTTCTCATCCTTGACTTCACGGCCGGGCTAAACCAGTGTTGAAATCGCACTGACCAGCAGGTTTTTCCTTCAAAGGAGATGCGTCATGACCCTTCCCGCAGGCCTGACCCCCGGTATTTGGACACTCGATATGTCCCACAGTGAGATCGGCTTCAGCGTACGGCACGCCGGAATCAGCAAGGTCCGCGGGCGGTTCCGGGAAGCAACCGCCGAGGCCCATGTGCGCGAGTCCCTGGCCGATTCCTCAGTGCACGCCACCGTGCGCACGGCCAGCTTCGATTCCGGTGACGCCAACCGCGACGCGCACGTGAAGGGGGAGGACTTCTTCGACGTCGCGAAATACCCGGAGATGACCTTCAAGGGCACGCACATCGACGGCGACGGCGAGGACTACACGCTGACGGGCGACCTCACCATCAAGGGCGTCACCAGGCCCGTTGAGCTGGAGGTTGAGTTCACCGGCGTGGCCGTCGACCCCTTCGGCGCCACCCGTGCGGGGTTCTCCGCCGAGGCTGAGATCAGCCGCAAGGAGTTCGGCCTGACCTGGAACGCCGCCCTCGAAGCCGGTGGCCTCCTGGTCAGCGACAAGGTAAAGATCAACCTTGAGGCTGCGCTGGTTAAGCAGGGATAAGCGAGTCAGCCAGGCCCGCCGGGACTGCTTGGGCCCACGCCGTCAGGGTTCCCTGGCCGAGCTTGCGAGGTTAGGGAGACGGTGGGGATTAAGAGAGCCGGGCGATGCTGCGCCTTATTGGGCGGGAGGTTGTGCCGTCCGAGAAGAGCTCGGGTGAGGATGCCTGGATGCGCTTGACGTCCTCGAAGACGCCGCGCAGGTGGACCCGCAGGGAGCTGTCGGCTTCGGGGCGGTTGTTGGCTTCGAGCGCGTCCACCACCGCGGTGTGCTGATCGATCAGGGTGGACACGGGGCGGGTGTCGATGAGGCTGAGCCGGCGGGCGCGGTCGAGGTGGGCCTTCGCCGAGTTGACCGCGGTCCAGGCGGATTCGTGCCCTGCCAGGCGGAGGAGTTCGCGGTGGAAGTCCTCGTCGAGCCGGAAGAACTCCTCGACGTCGCCAGCGGATTCCGCGTCCCGCTGCGCAGCCAGGATGTCGCGCAGTCCGGCCAGTCCGGAGGCGTCAACCACGGCATCCTTCAGTGACGCACATTCGATGGCCTCACGGACGAACTGGGCTTCGGCAACCCGGCCCAGATCCACGAGCGAGACGAACGAACCGATCTGCGGGAAGACCTGCACCAGGCCTTCTTCACGCAGCAGGATGAGGCTTTCACGCACGGGTGTCCGGCTGACACCGAGTTCCTGGGCGAGCTCGTTCTCGGACAAGGGCTCGCCCGGAGGGAGCTGCAGGGAGATGATGCGACGCCGGAGCGTATCCAGTGTCTGGTCCCGCACGGAAAGCCGCGGAGACTGCCCTTTTTCGGGTTTGCCGGTTGCCATGCATCCAGTGTAGCCATCGTTGACAAACTAGAATGGTAGTGCTTGTATGGTAGTCAGCAAGCGGCCGCAGGACAGCTCTCCTGTCCTCCCAACCGGCCACATTCAGGCAGAACTCTCCAACTCCCTTCTTCATCGCCTGCAAAGGAGCAACTGATGACCGAGAGCATCGCACCGCCCACCGCCAAAACCGAGACGAGGACCACCAGGGACCTCGCGAAGGTCGCCGTTTCCGGCTGGCTGGGTACGGCCATGGAATTCATGGACTTCCAGCTCTACTCGCTGGCCGCGGCCATCGTCTTCAACAAGATCTTCTTCCCCGACGTCAGCCCGGTCATCGGCCTCATCGCAGCGATGGCAACCTACGGCGTCGGCTACGTGGCCCGCCTGGTCGGCGCCGTGTACTTCGGCCGCATGGGCGACCGGATCGGCCGCAAGAAGGTCCTCTTCATCACCATCGCGCTGATGGGTGCGTCCACCACCCTCATCGGTGTGCTGCCCACCTACGCCATGGTCGGCATCTGGGCGCCCATCCTGCTCGTTGCGCTGCGCCTGATCCAGGGCTTCGGTGCCGGCGCGGAAATCGCCGGCGCCACCGTGATGCTGGCTGAATACGCCCCGGCCCGGCGCCGCGGCCTGATCTCCTCGCTCGTCTGCCTCGGCACCAACTCCGGCACCCTCGCGGCCTCCGCGCTGTGGGCAATCCTGGTGGCGGTACTTTCGGAGGACCAGCTGCTGACCTGGGGCTGGCGCCTGCCGTTCCTCGCCAGCTTCCTGCTGATGATCTTCGCTGTCTGGATCCGCCGCTCCCTCAAGGAGAGCCCGGTCTTCGAGCAGCGTGAGGACGTCGTCGACGGCGTCGCACTCGCCAAGCGCGACCTCACCGCCGAAGCAAACACCTCCGCAGTAAACGAAGCCAAGCACACCACGCAGCCCACCAGCACGATCGAAGCCGCGCTGCACCAGCGCAAGGGCAAGTCCTTCCTGATCGCCCTCGGCCTCCGCTTCGGACAGGCCGGAAACTCGGGCCTGATCCAGACCTTCCTCATCGGCTACCTCGCCACGGTTCTGCTCATGAACAAGTCCGTCGGCACCACGGCCATCATGATCGGCTCGATCATCGGCTTCGCCACCATCCCGCTGATCGGCATCCTGGGTGACCGCTTCGGCCGCCGGCCCCTGTACATCATCCTGAGCTCCGCCACCGCAGTCTTCGCGATTCCGATGATGCTCATGGTCACCAGCGGCAACCCGACTCTCGTCACCATTGCCGTCGTTGCCGGCCTGAACCTGGGCGTGCTGAGCCTCTTCTCGATGGAGAGCGTCACCATGGCCGAGTTCTTCGGGGCCCGGACGCGCTTCACCCAGCTCGCCCTGGCCAAGGAAATCGGCGGCATCCTGGCCACGGCCATCGGCCCGATCCTCGCCGCTACGCTCACTGCAGTCACCGGGCACTGGTGGCCGCTGGCCGCCATGCTCATCGGCTACTCGCTGATCACGCTGGTCTCCGCCGCCGTCGGCCCCGAGGTCCGTGGCCGCGACCTGGTCCGCCTGGAAGACGCCGCATGAAGGCAGTAGTCGTCCACGGCGCCAACGACCTCCGCATCGATGAACGGCCCGAGCCGGTTGCCGGTCCCGGAGAGGTAGTGCTCGACGTCGAATGGGGCGGCATCTGCGGCTCCGACCTTTCCTACTGGCGCCACGGCGCCTCCGGAACCGCGCAGCTGAAGTCCCCGCTCGTCCTCGGCCACGAGGTGGCCGGCCGGATCGCCCAACTGGGCGACGGCGTCGAAAACCTCGACGTCGGCCAGCCGGTCACGGTGCACCCCGCTGAACTGGTGGGGGACGGGATCATGCCGGAACGGCTCAGCGGCCGGACCAACCTGTACCCGAAGATCCGCTACTTCGGATCGGCGGCCTTCGATCCGCACACCGACGGCGGCTTCAGCGAGCGGAAGCTGGTCCGCGCATCGCAGATCCGTCCGCTTCCCGACGGCGTGGACACCCTCCGCGGGGCACTTGCTGAACCGCTCGCCGTCGCCCTTCACGCCGTGAAGCGGGCTGGTTCGCTCGCCGGCCGCGACGTGCTGGTCAACGGCGCCGGGCCGATCGGATCCCTGGTGATCGCGGCCGCCAAGTACGCCGGTGCGCGGACCGTCACCGCCACGGACATCAACGATGCCTCGCTGCGGATCGCAACCGCCATGGGCGCGGACGAGGTCCGCAACCTCTCCGACGGTGGAACGCTGCCGGAGGACGTCGAGCTCGTGTTCGAGGCCACTGGCATCCCGGCCGTGCTGGGCGGCATCCTCCGGGCCACCGCGCGGGGCGGCACGATCGTCCAGGTCGGGAACCTGCCCGGCGCACCCGCCCCGGCCGCCCTCGGGGACATCGTGACCCGGGAGATCACGTGGATCGGCTCCTACCGGTTCGCGGACGAGATCACCGACGCCCTCAAGGCGATGTCCGAAGGCCTGGACGTCTCACCCGTCATCACCCACAAGTTCGGCATCGACCAGGCCGCGGAAGCCATGCGGGTCTCAGCGGACCCGGCCGCCGGAAGCAGCAAGGTCATGCTCCGCCTCTCCTGACCCAACTGACTCGCAGTTGTTGTCGTTTTGAGGGCTCAAAACGACAACAACTGCCAGCTACTTGCAAGACCCGACTCCCAAAGGACCCCACCAGTGAAGATCACCGACGCACGAGTAGTGGTTTCGTCACCAGGACGGAATTACGTCACGCTCGTTATCGAAACCGAGGACGGGATTACCGGCATCGGCGACGCCACCCTCAACGGACGTGAACTGGCTGTAGCGTCCTACCTGTCCGAGCACCTCTGCCCGCTGCTGATCGGCCGCGACGCCCGCCGCATCGAGGATGCGTGGCAGTACTTCTACAAGGGCGCCTACTGGCGCCGCGGACCGGTGACCATGACAGCGACCGCCGCCATCGACGTCGCACTTTGGGACATCAAGGGCAAGGCTGCCGGCATGCCGGTGTACGAGCTGCTGGGCGGCGCGGCCCGCGAGGGCGTCATGGTCTACGGCCACGCCAGTGGCTCCACGCTGGAGGACCTCACTGCCGACTTCCAGCACCACCTGGACCTCGGCTACAGGGCCATCCGCGCGCAGGCGGCCGTGCCGGGGCTGGAGAAGACCTACGGGATCGCGCCCGTGGACGGCAAGACCTACGAGCCGGCCAGCGGCAACATCCCGCAGGAGGACCTGTGGGAGACGACGGCGTACCTGGACTTCGCGCCGAAGATGATGGCCCATGTGCGGGAACAGTTCGGCTACGGCGTGCATGTCCTGCACGACGTCCACCACCGGCTGACCCCGATCGAGGCCGGCCGCCTGGGCGCCTCGCTGGAGCCGTTCCGCCCGTTCTGGATCGAGGACCCGACGCCGGCCGAGGACCAGTCGGCGTTCCGCCTGATCCGCCAGCACACCACCACGCCGATCGCCGTGGGTGAGGTCTTCAACTCGATCTGGGACTGCCAGCAGCTGATCACCGAACGGCTCATTGACTACATCCGCACCTCGGTTTCGCACGCCGGCGGCATCACGCACCTGCGCCGCATCTTCTCGCTGGCGGACCTGTACGGCGTCCGCTCGGGCTCGCACGGCGCGGGCGACCTCTCGCCGGTGTCCTTCGCCGCGGCGCTGCATGTGGACATGAGCATCCCCAACTTCGGCGTCCAGGAATACATGGGCCACCGCGACCCCGCGAACGAGGTGTTCAAGACCTCCTACACCTTCACGGACGGTTACATGCACCCCGGCGACGCTCCGGGCATCGGCGTCGAGTTCGACGAGGAAGCCGCCGCGAGGTTCGCGTTCGACCCCAAGTACCTGCCCATCAACCGCCGCCTCGACGGGTCGGTGCATGACTGGTGACCAATTCGACTCAAACTCAGCCGTACGACGTCGTCGCCATGGGGGAGATCCTCCTCGAGGTGGCCACCGACGTCCCGTTCGGGCACGGCGTTCCGGCGCAGCTGGGCATCTCCGGCGACGCGCTGAACGTCGCGGCGGCTGCCGCTGCGGCCGGTGCCCGCACCGCGCTGCTGGCAGTACTGCCCGACGACGATCTTGGCCAGGCGGTCGCCGCCAGGATCGCTGAACTCGGCATCTCCACCGATCTTCTCAAGTTCCGGCCCGGCCAGCAGGGCGTGTACCTGGTGCACTGCGACCCCGACGGGCAGCGCGAGTTCTCCTACGCGCGCAGCGGCAGCGTCGGCTCCACGCTGGGGCCGGACGACGTCGACCCGGCCGTGTTTGCCGAGGCCGGCGCCGTGATTGCCGGCGGCATCGCCTGCGCCATCTCGGCTTCGTCCCGGGCCGCCGTTTACCGGGCCGCGGAGGTTGCCGGCCGGTTCGTCTTCGATCCGAACTACCGGCCGCGGCTCACGTCCGTGGAGGATGCGACGGCGGCCGTGGTTGAGCTGGCACCGAAGGCCTTCCTGGTGACCCCGTCGTTCCCGGGGGAGACGTCCGCCCTGCTGGGCACGTCCTCGCCTGCCGATGCGGCCGGGAGGCTGCGCTCGCTGGGCACCGCCAATGTCGCTGTGACCTGCGGGGCGGAGGGGATCCAGCTGGAGAGCGACAGAGCGTCTGCGTGGATCGACGCCATTCCCGCTCCGGCAGTGGTGGACCAGACCGGTGCGGGCGACGCCTTCGTGGGCACGCTGACCGCGCGGCTGGTCCTCGGCGACAGCCTTCCCGAGGCCGTGCGGTACGGCGCCGCCGCGGCGTCGCTCGTGGTGGGCGGCAGGGGCGGCACCGGCTTCATTCCCAGCTTCGAGCAGACCCGCGCCCACGCGCTGGGGCCGCAGACGGTGGGTGAGCGGACGGTGGAGACGCAGGGCCTGGAGACACCCGAAGGAGAGCTGTCATCGCACGCCTGAGCAGTGCCAACCTGAGCGCCGCCAACCTGAGCGCCGCCGACTTGGGCAGTAACCTGGGAGACGCAGCCGCGTTCCCGGGGGCTGGGCTCCGCGCCAACGGCCTGAAGCCCGGCATCGTGCACCTGGGCCTGGGGGCCTTCGCCCGCGCGCACACCGCTGTGTTCACCGAGAACGCCATGCTGGCCGCGGGGGAATCCAATTGGGGGATCACCGGCGTCACCCAGCGCTCGGATACCGTTGCCCGGCAGCTTGCCCCGCAGGACGGGCTGTTCACCGTGGCCGAACGGGGCGAGGGCGCGGCACCGCTCCGCGTGGTGTCCAGCATCGTGGACGCCATCTCCGGACGGGACAACCCGGCCGCCGTGGTGGACCTGATCGCGGCGCCCGAGACCCTGGTGGTCACGCTGACCATCACCGAGAAGGGCTACCGGATCGATCCGCACACCGGCTCGCTCAACCTCGCGGACGCCGATGTTCAGGCGGACCTGCAGGGGCGGGCGCCGCTCACGGCCATCGGCCAGATCGCCCGCGGGCTGCAGCAGCGTTCGCGCACCGGGGCCGGTCCGCTCACGGTGGTCTCGTGCGACAACCTTCCCGGCAACGGCGAACTCACCGGCACCCTGGTCCGTGCCTTCGCGGCAGCACTGCCGGCCGCCGAAGCCGAGCCGCTCACCGCCTGGCTGGACGCCAACGTCACGTTCCCCAGCACCATGGTGGACCGGATGGTACCGGCCACAACGGCGGGTGACCTGGACGCCGTCGAACGCGAACTTGGGCTGCGGGATGAGGCCGCCGTGGTGGCCGAGCCGTTCATGCAGTGGGTCATCGAGGACAACTTCGCCGCCGGCCGCCCGCGCTGGGAGGATGCCGGGGCCCTGTTCAGCAGCGACGTCGCGGCCTGGGAAGCGGCGAAGCTGCGGCTGCTGAACGCGAGCCACTCGCTGCTGGCCTACCTCGGCCTCGCCGCCGGCAAGGAGACCATCAGCGACGGCGTCGCCGAGGAAGCGTTCCACACCGCCGCCCGGCGCATGATGGCCGAGGACGTCCTGCCCACCATCACGCTTCCGGAGGGGCTCCATGCGGACGCTTACTGCGGCCAGGTGCTGGCCCGCTTCGCCAACCCCGCACTCGGCCACACCACGGCCAAGGTGGGCAGCGACGGGTCACAGAAGATCGGCCTGCGCCTGCTCAGCACCGTGCGCGGAAACCTCGACGCCGGCCGCGAACCCCGGTGGGCGGCGCTCGCCGTCGCTGCCTGGATGCGGCATGTTGCCACCACGCCCGCGGACGAACTGAACGACCCGCTGGCCGCCGAACTGCACGCGGCGCTGCCCGCCTCGCAGGACGCGGCCGACGTGGTCCCCGCCCTGCTGGGCGTGCGCAGCGTCTTCGATCCCGAACTCGCGGCGCACACCGGGTTCGCGGACCTCCTCATCCACTGGTACAGCATCATCGACACGCACGGGCTGGACGGCCTGAGAAAAGAGATCAACCATGGCTGACGCCACCAGCGTTCTGAACGTTTCCCCGGTCGTCCCCGTGGTGACCATCGAGGACCCGCAGCATGCGGTTCCCGTTGCCCGGGCACTGGCCGACGGCGGCGTCCGGATCATCGAGCTCACGCTCCGGACGGACACGGCGCTCACCTCGCTGAAGGTCATCGCCAACGAAGTGCCGGACATCCTGCTGGGCGCGGGCACCATCCTGACGCCCGGCCAGGCGGACGCTGCGGTGGCGGCAGGCGCAGAGTTCCTGGTGAGCCCGGGCGTGACGCCGGCGCTGCTGGACCACATGCTCTCCCTCGACGTGCCGGTGCTCCCGGGCGTGGCCACGGTGGGCGAGGTGATGGCCGTGCTGGAGCGCGGGCTGGACACCATGAAGTTCTTCCCGGCCGGTCCTGCCGGCGGCCCGCCGTACCTGGCGGCCATCGGCGCACCCGTCCCGCAGGTGACGTTCTGCCCCACCGGCGGCATCAGCCTGACCACCGCGCCGGATTACCTCAGGCTGCCCAACGTCAGCTGCGTCGGCGGAAGCTGGCTGACGCCGCGCGCCGCCGTCGAAAGCGGTGACTGGCAGCGGATCACTGAGCTGGCACGGGAAGCGGCAGGTCTGCGCACCTAGTATTCCGCCGACCTCCGAAACACCAACGCGGAGTCACTTACAGCCCAATAATGCCGCGGGATTGGGCTGTAAGTGACCTCGCGTTGCTTTTTGGAGGACTAATACTCTGCGGTAGCCACGCCCCGGTGGGCGGGCGTAGAGTCGGGAAAGACTGGTCTAAAAACCGGTCGCAGCCTGAACAGACGCACTACCAAAGGAGTTCATCATGAACTTGGGCAACATGATCAGGAATGCCGCAGGAAAACTCTCCGGACGGACCACCCACGGAACCACGGGCGGATACTCGAGGGGATACACGCGGGGCACCAGGCCCTACACCACGGGACGGACCTCTTCCATGGGTCGCGGCCGCACCGCGGAAGGAATCGGCAACAAGATCCGCCACTTCCTCCACAGGCACTGAGTTATTGGGCGCTGGATTGCCACTTCCGCGTCGCCATGACTGAATGGCACCGTGAGTGAACTGCACGGTGAACCCGCCGGTCAACAGGCCGCCGGCGATTTAGGGATCCACGGCGACGCACGACTTTTAGAACACATACGAAAGGCTCTGGGCCGCAGCCGGCCGGTGTTTGCCGCGGCCACTGTTTCCGCGAGGGAGGTTGCCGTGGCAAGCCACGGCGCCTCCCTTTCGGCTGACTTCGAGATCGGCTCCGTCTCCAAGGGGATCACCGGGCTGCTCTATGCCGACGCTTTGAGCCGCGGCGAGCTCGGCCCGGACACCATGCTGGGGGAGCGGCTGCCGCTCGGCGACTGCCCGGCGGCGGCGGTGACGCTGGCTTCACTGAGTACGCATTCCTCCGGGCTGCCGCGGCTGCCCCGTCAGGCGGGCACGCTCCGACGCACGCTTGCCCTGATGCTGCACGGCACCAATCCGTACGGCGAAACCCTCCCTGAATTGCTCGGCCAGGCCCGCACTGCCCAGCTGGGAGCCCCGCGGCCGCGCTACTCCAACTTCGGCTTCGAGCTCCTGGGCCACGCCGTCGCGGCCGGTGCCGGCCTGAGCTTCCAGGACCTTCTCCGCGAGCGGCTCGCGGGTCCGCTGGGGCTCGATTCTGTTTACGCGCCGGCCACTGCCGCTGCCGTGCGTCCGACGGCGGTCGCCGGCCGGAGCCGCTCGGGCCGGCTGATGCGGCCGTGGACCGGCGAGGCGGTTGCCCCGGCCGGCGGGATCCGGGCCTCGATCAGCGACATGGCCCGGCTGCTGCAGGCCCTGCTGGACGGCTTAGCCCCGGGTCTGGCCGCGCTGGATCCGGTGGCCAACTTCGCCGGGCCGGCCGCCCGCATCGGCGCAGGCTGGATGACCCTAAATGCGAAGGGCCGCGAGGTTACCTGGCACAACGGCGGCACCGGCGGTTTCCGCTCCTGGGTGGGCCTGGACCGGAAGGCGGGGACCGGCGTCGTACTTCTGACCGCAACAGCGGCATCCGTGGACCGCCACGGCTTCCGGCTCCTAGCGGAACTAACCGCCAAAACCTAAGAAAACACCAACGCGGGGTCACTTACAGCCCAATAAACCCTTCGGATTGGGCGCCAAGTGACCTCGCGTTGGTGTTGCGTGGCCCCGTTGCCGTTTGCGGACTTACTTCTCCCCGGCGCGCTCGAGGGCCTGGTCGTGCTCGGCGTGGGCCTGGCGGATCAGGTCCATGAACTCGGTCTGGTTCCGGATGAGCCGCTTGTACTTCTCCGGCAGCTTCTTCAGCTCCTGCTCCTCATGGACCAGCTTGTCGAAGATCCGCTCGCGCTCGGCAATGTCCGTCTCGTAGTTCAGGTCCACATACGTGGTGGCGTGCCGCCTGGCGCCGGAGACCATGGTCTTGGCCTTGCCCTTGGGGCTCAGGAGCGAGCCGATGATGGTGACGGCGAGGACGCCGAGGATCACGCTGAGCGACAGGCCGGTGCTGATTTCGACGACGTTGACATGTTCGCCGTCGTTGATGAACGGCAGGTTGTTCTCATGCAGGGCGTGCAGGATCAGCTTCACGCCGATGAAGCCGAGGATGGCGGCGAGCCCGTAGGAGAGGTAGATGAGCCGGTCGAGGAGTTCGTCGATCAGGAAGAACAGCTGCCGCAGGCCCATGAGCGAGAACGCCGTGGCCGTGAAGACGATGAACACGTTCTGCGTCAGGCCGAAGATGGCCGGGATGGAGTCCAGCGCGAAGAGGATGTCCGTAGCGCCGATGGCCACCATCACCAGGAGCATCGGGGTGAGGACCCTCTTGCCGTCCACCTCGGTGAAAAGCTTGTCGCCGTCGAAATGCTCCGAGGCGGGCAGGAACTTCTTGGCGAGCCGGACCACGAGGGTCTCGCTGTCGTCGTCGTGGTTGTCCGGCTTGAGCAGGTTGCCGGCGGTAATGAGCAGGATCAGACCGAAGATGTAGAACACCCAGGCGAAGCTGTTGATCAACGCGGCGCCGAGGAAGATGAAGCCGGTCCGGGCGAGCAGCGAGAAGACGATGCCGAACAGGAGCACCTTCTGCTGGTCGGCGCGCGGCACCTTGAAGCTGGACATGATGATCAGGAAGACGAAGAGGTTGTCCACACTCAGCGCCTTCTCGGTCACGTAGCCGGCGAAGTACTCGGTGCCCATTTTGGAGCCGCCGAAGATCCAGACGCCGAGGCCGAACACCAGGGCCATGCCCACATAGATGGCCGACCAGGTGGCGGATTCCTTCAGGGACGGGGTGTGGGCCTTGCGGACGTGGAAGAAGAAGTCGAAGGCCAGGAGCGCGACGATTCCGGCGATCGTGAGTATCCAGACGATAGTGGGAACTTCCATGCTGCCTCTTTCCTAGGCGCTGCGGCGGGCGTTGCGGGCGGGGCTTGCAGTCAAGCCTACCCACTGAGCTCCTTCCCTTAACCCAAGTGACTCGCAGTTGTTGTCGTTTTCAGCCCTCAAAACGACAACAACTGCGAGTCACTTAAGTTCCCGCGAAGCTGCGCTCAGCCGTACATCAGCGAGCCCGGCGTGGTGAGCTTTTCGCCGGTCTCGAGCCACGTCTTCAGACCGGAGAGGATCATCGGCCATCCGCCGTAGAGCTGTTCGTTGGCGCCTTCGCGGAGCTGGTCGTGCGTGACGGTGAGGTGGCAGGAGTCGTCGCCGACCGGCTCGATTTCCCAGGTGACGCGGGAAGTGCCCTCGGCCTTGACGTCCTCGCCCCAGAGCGCGCGCATGGTCTGCACCAGCCGGCGCGGGGGATCGACCTCAAGGTTCTCGCCCTCGCCCAGCAGTTCCCCTGCCCTGGGGTTGCCCATCTCGAAGCGGGAGCCCGGCGTCCAGTCCGACTTCAGCGTGTTGCCGAACTGGTACTTGCTGCGGATGTCGCTGTCCGTGATGGCTTCCCAGAGCCGTTCCGGCGTGGTCTTGATGTAGATTTCGAAGATCTTTTCCATGGGACTTTCCAATCGGGTCTTGAGGTCGCTAAGCGCAGCGGCCCATGGTTCTGCATATTTGCTCACCCACCGGTCGTGGACGAGCCTGATGGGCACCGGATTGAGGAAGTGCAGTTTCTCGCGGCCGCGGCGCCGGGTCACCACGAGGCCCGCCTCTTCCAGGATCTTCAGGTGCTTCATGACGCCGAACCGGGTGATCTCGAACCGTGACTCCAGCGCGCTGAGGGTCTGGCCGTCCTCGAGGAAGAGTGCGTCCAGCAGGTCCCGGCGGATGGGGTCGGCGAGGGCCTTGAATACGGCGTCCACACGATCAGGATAGGTGACCATTTGGTCACATGTCAACGGGTCTGCGGGTCACCCCAAGTAGCTCGCAGTTGTTGTCGTTTTGAGGCTCCAAAACGACAACAACTGCGAGCCAGTTGGGTCGGGACGGGACAGCACGACGGCGTCACGTTGCCAGCGTCAGCAGCTTCCCCTCGGTCACGGCCTGGCGGGAGAGCGTCTTGTAGCCCTCCTGCTCGAACAGCACGGTGATCACGTCCTCCTCGTGCCGCATCACGATGCCCGCGCCCCACTCCTTGTGCACCACAGCGGCCTGGAGCGGGAAGGGTTCCCCGCCCGCGGCGGCCGCGGCGCCGTCGTAATCCTCTTCGTACGCGGAGCCGTCGGCGCAGTTGTCACAGTTGCCGCACGGCTCGGGCAGGTCTTCGCCGAAGTAGCCAAGCAGGAACTGGCGCCGGCAGGCGTCCGTCTCCGCGTACCCGCGAGCCATCTCGATCCGCGATCGGTCCACGCGCTGGCGTGCTTCGGCGAGCTCGACGGCGTGTTCCACCACCCTGGGCAGCTTGGCGCCGGGTTCCAGCCGGACTCCGCGTTTGAGGGCCTTCACGGAACGGGTCTCAAGCAGTTCGTTCAGCACCCCGGTGAGCCGGCGGCCGGGGATGCCGGTCTGTTCGGCGAGCGCCTTCTGGGTGACCGGACCGTCGGCGGCGCGCAGGGCGGTCAGGACGGCGAGCAGCGCGTCCTCGTCCGGCTTGTGGGTGCCGAAGAACTTGCGGAGTCCGAGGTCCTCGGGACGATAGTGCAGCACGGCGGAGGCGGGCTGGCCATCGCGGCCGGAGCGCCCGATCTCCTGGTAGTACGCGTCGAGGGACTCGGGGATATCGGCGTGGATGACGAAACGGACGTTGGGCTTGTCGATGCCCATGCCGAAGGCGGTGGTTGCCACCACGACGTCGAGCTCGTCGTCGAGGAACTGCTCGTGCACCTCGTCCCGCTCGCTCTGCTTCCGGCCAGCGTGGTACGCGGCGGCGCGCAGCCCGTGCTCGGCGAGTTCGGCCGCGTAAGTTTCGGTGTCCTTGCGGGTGGCGGCGTAGAGCAGCCCGGGCCCCTTGAGTTCGGCCACCTGCTGCACGACGGCGCGCTCCTTGTCTCGCTCCTCGAGGTGCCGGACGACGTCGAGCCGGATGTTGGGCCGGTCGAAGCCGTGGACCAGCACGAGCGGGTCCTTCATGCGGAGGCGCTGCTGGATCTCGTCACGGACCGGGGGAGAAGCGGTGGCAGTCAGGGCGGCGACCGGCGGGTTGCCGAGCTGCCCGCGCACCTCGCCCAGCCGCAGGTAGTCGGGGCGGAAGTCGTGCCCCCAGGACGAAACGCAGTGGGCCTCGTCCACCGCGAACAGCGCCACGTCCATGGCCGCGAGCCGCTCCACCGTCTCGGTCTTGGCCAGCTGCTCGGGCGCGAGGAAGAGGAACGCGGCATCGCCCCGCTCGGCCGCCTCCCACGCATCCTCCACCTCGGAATCCTTCCGGCCCGAGTTGATGGCGACGGCGGACTCCCCGCCCAGGTTCTCCAGCAGGCCGTCCAGCTGGTCCTCCTGCAGCGCAATCAACGGGGAAACCACGACGGCGGGACCGCGCCTTGCGCTGCTGGCGCCGGGCTCGTCGGGGTGCTCCGCGCCGCCGTGCCCGCCGTGGATGAGGCCGGCATGAATGAACAGCGCGGCAACCTGGTAGATGGCTGACTTGCCGTAGCCGGTCGGCATCACCGCGAGGACGTCACGCCCGGACGCGAGGGCCGTCATTCCGGCCAGCTGGCCGTCGCGGAGGTGTGGCAGGCCGAGCCTGTCGGCGGCGATGCGGCGCAGGGCGGCGACGGCATCTGGGCTTTCGGTACCGGTGCATTCGGCTGCGGTATTTCCGGTTTCAGCACTTCCGGTGCTGGGGGCGAGGGCTTCGGTCATGGTGGCGGCTCCCTAGGGGCGTTCCAAGGCCGGGTGTCTTCAGCCGTGGAATCCACCCTAATGCGCGGCCCGGCCCCAGTGCGAGGCCCGCCCGACGTCATGTCCCCTTTGCCCATGCCCCGCCAGCCAGCCGGCAGGTCAGTACGTCAGTGGGAATGGACCCCTCTGGCAGCGGTCTGGAACCGGGTGTGGGAGTGGATCCGCGTGGTCGCGTGGGCAACCCTCGACTTGGGGATGATGATCTCCCCGTGGCCGCCCCGGCTCATGTCGCGGATGAGGCCGGTGCCGGCCACCTCCCTGGTCCAGGAAATCCCGGCGACGGCAGCCTCTTTGGTGGGGTACTTCACCGAGACCGCCACCAGGCTGCCCGCCCCGTCCAGAAGCCTGACGCGGAAGCCGCCGTCCGGGGCATCGGTAATTTCAAAGTATCCGGCCATGTCAAACCTCTTCGTTCGTTGCTGGTTTGGGCATGTCCCCCGAGTCTATTTTGGACCTTTCCCGCCCGGAAGGACCGTCCCCGCGGCTCCCGAATTTCGGGAAGCAACTGACCATTGAAGCCCCAAATCGGCAGGAGGACAATGCAACTGCCATATGTGGCCACAACCGCAAAGGAGACGGAGATGGCTGGCGGAAACGGACTGATCAAGCGTTTTTACGACGAGGTGCTGACGGGCGGAAACCTGGCGGTCATCGACGAGATGGTGGCGGACGACGTCGTCGACCACGAGGAGGGGCTCCCCGGCCAGCCACCGGGCAAGGAGGGAGTGAAGTTCTACGTGAATGCGGTCCGGACGGCGTTTCCGGACCTCGCGGTGAAGACCAGCGAGCCGGCGCTCGCCGACGGCGACCTCGAGGCCGCCCACGTGATCCTGACCGGAACACACCAGGGCGACTTCGCGGGCGTCCCGGCCACCGGCAAGTCGGTGGAATTCTCGGGTATCGACATCATCCGCGTGCAGGACGGAAAGGTGGCCGAACACTGGGGATCGACGGACACGCTGAGCCTCATGCAGCAGATCGGAGCCGTGCCAAAGTAGGCCGGCTTAGCTGACCGCACAGAAACAAAAGGACGACGACGGCGGGCGGCGGCCGCCGTCGTCGTACGTCTTTGCGGCGCGCCGTCCGGGACGCGCCGTGGCGTCCCCGTGTGCCATCCGGAAGCCCTGTATCATCCCTTATGGGGGCGGTGACGTCAAAGCGTCAAACTGGGGGACAGCAGCATATGTGCAAGCCATAAAGCCTTAAGTAGACGGGCTTCTTGAAGCCATGTGCCACACCCTTTCCGCACCACACCCTTCCGCACTGCCCACCTCACTCTTCCTCCGCCACCTCGGCGACCCCTGCCGTCGCCTGCCCTGAAAGGACCGCAATGAGCCACCCCGGCCCAACCCCGCCGCCGCCCTCCGACTACACCACTTACGGCGCGCCGCAGTACGCGAACGGGCAGCTGTTGGACGGGCAGAACGCTGGGCAGGCGTATCCGGGGCAGTATGGGGTGTTCCCGGGGCAGTATGGGGCGGAGCCGCAGAAGTCCTTCCTGGTCACCTGGCTGTTCTCCCTGCTGCTGGGCGGCCTGGGCGTGGACCGCTTCTACCTCGGCAAGATCGGCACGGGCATCGCCAAGCTGCTGACGTTGGGTGGCCTGGGCTGGTGGTCCCTCGTGGACCTGATCATCACGCTGGCAGGGAAGCAGACGGACAAGAACCGCCGGCCGCTGGCAGGGTATGCGCAGCACAAGAACGTGGCCGTTGTGGTCACCGTGGCCTATGTGGTGGTCAGCCTGGTGATCGGCGTGTTCGTTGGAATTGCCACTGCCGCTCTTGTCCGGCAGGCCGCCACCCCGCCGATCATCTCTGCGGCACCTGTCACGCAGGAGAGTGCCGCCGGTTCGTCCGCTGCACCGGAAAGCACCGAGGAGGCAGCCGCCGGGGAGGACCGGCCGCACCTCGAAGCCAAGACGCTGACCGGCACGGGCGACGCCGTCAAGACGGTTGACCTCAAGGGGCTACCGGCGGTCGTGACCTTCACGTGCAAGGCCTGCACCGGCAATACCGCCCTGGAGACCAACGGCGCCGAGATCCTGCTGGTCAACACCACCGGCGCCTACGCTGGTTCGCACCTGGTCGACACCAGCGCCGGCACGCCCACCACCGAATTCAACATCAGCGCCGACTCCGCGTGGACCCTCAAGATCGAGGACATCGACAGCGTCCCGTCCTCCACGGAAAAGGTCAGCGGCCACGGCGACAGGGTCCTGTACTGGGATGTGGCCAGCGACAAGGCAGCCATCACCAACAAGGGTGAGGGCACCTTCGTGGTGCAGGGCTTCGGCAACGAGGTTCCCGAGCTCGCCGTCAACAAGATCGGCGATTACAGCGGCACCGTGACGCTCACCCCCGGCTTCGTCCAGGTGAACTCCGACGGCGACTGGACCATCGCGGTCAAGTAGCGTTCTACTCCTCCCGACACGAAGGCCCCACGGGACCCGGCACCATGCCCGGTCCCGCGGGGCCTTTTGCATGCCGCCCACCCAACTGACTGGCAGTTGTTGTCGTTATGGGCCCTCAAAACGACAACAACTGCGAGTCACTTGGGGTCGTCACCGACCAGGAACGAGCCGGCCGATGTCGTTGACTTCTCCCATAGGCTGCCAGACTGTTCCAAGGACGTGGTGTGACCGGCACCCATCACGTGCGCTGATTTCATGCTGTTCGTTACGCTGTCTGTCCGCTCGCTTAGCATCGGCGGATGACATCGCATTCATCTTCATCGCGCGTTTATGCCAAGCTCGCCAATTCAGCTCGGGTTCAGCTGCAACGGATCTCGATTTCCACTTCGCCCGTTTTTGTCCAGCAGGAGGTCACCTTCGGGCAGCTCACGGCTGTGGCGGGTTGCCACGGGGCTGGTAAGAGCTACCTTTTGAAAGTTGTAGAAGAGTCCTTGCCTTCATACGGTGATGGCTCTCTGCCGCTGCCGCCAGGTCGACGGCCGTGGAGTGCCGACCGGCCAGCAGAGGACGGTGCGGTAATCGGGGAACATGTCGTGTTCATGGGGAACGGCTGGGAACCCCGCCGGGCCCTCGTGGACCTGAGCGTGCCACAACCTCACAGCTTCAGATACGAGGAAGCAGCCGAGGAGCTTAGCATCACGCAATTGCTGAGCGCCCACAGGGCGTTCGGTGAATACTCGATGTGGATGCAGGAGTCGTTCAACCCGAAAGTCCTCTACCGGTTTGCCGATGAGCTTGTCTGCGACAGGGACACGCTTGAAAGCATCAACAGGATTTTGGGGCGTGAATACGCATCAGTGCACTTGAAGTCATTCCAGCATGAGGATTTCTCTGCACCGTGGATTTCGGCAACGATGGCTGATGGGACTGTGCGAACGGCATTTGAGATGAGTTCTGGGGAGCTGTGGGTTCTGTTTTGCGTATGGGAACTCCAACGATCGAACCCTACTGACGTTGTCCTCATAGACGAGCCAGAGAGTTATTTGTCGCCGCGCGGGCACAGCGCATTTATCGACGAAATAGCGCGCCAAACCCTCAGTCGCGGCTTCCAGACCATAGTTGCCACTCACTCCGAGGCAATGATTCGCCGTGTTCCTTCCAGTTTGCTTCGCTTCGCAGCGCAGTCCCGGGAGGGGACAACTATTAGGTCCGGGGTAGGCCACGATGACGTCATGGCTGCGCTCGGCTATGAGGAAGCAGTTCGCTTCGTTGCACTGGTTGAAGACTCACTTGCTAGGGACATTCTTCAACGGATATTCACTGAATTTGCCAAGGAACACGGCAGATCGTGGGACATTGTTCCTTGCGGGGGAGTAAACGAAGCAGTCCGGGCGACAGGCCTCCTTGGCGCATCGACGAGGCTCACGCCGTTGCTAGTTTTGGATGGCGACCAGCGGTCATCCGGTCGTCCGGCCCTCTATCTGCCCGGACAATTGCCTGAGCACAGTATCCTGTCAGCTAACCCGGAAGTGGCTGCTGATCGGCTCGGTGTACCGGTTGATAAATTCGAAACTGCCGTCGCGCTCACAGCCGGTGTCAGCCATCAACAAGTATTCTTTGAAATTGCGAGATACTTGGCCCTTCCAGAAAGCCTGGTCCGGCATGCTCTGATCGCCACGTGGCTGATGGAGCCGGAGATCCGTGAGCAGGCCCAAGAACTTGTTAGAGCGGCGGAAGCAATCGTGACGAGTGCAACCCCAGCACCATAGGCATTTGCACGCCTGACGGCGTTCGGTACTGGCGATTACCTGGCTGCCTGACATTGGCCGAATACCCAGCACTCCAGACGGAACGCCCACCCAACTGACTCGCAGTTGTTGTCGTTATGGGCCCTCAAAACGACAACAACTGCGAGTCACTTGGGAGACCCCGCTGGTTGAGCCGGTCGAAACCCAAGCCAGCCACCCGCCGTCGTTGACTTCCCCGAACCGCACTGCCAGCCTTTCCACATGATCCGGGCGAAGTCATTGCTGCGGCGTGAGGGAACGAACGACAGCGTCACGCATCTCGAGCTGTTCTTCGACCTCGTCTTCGTGTTCGCGGTGTCCCAGCTGTCGCACCATCTGCTGGAGCACCCCACTTGGACGGGCGCCGCCGAAACCCTGGTGCTGCTTGTCGCCGTGTACCTCGTCTGGACGTACACGATGTGGGTGGCAACCCTGCTGGACACCGCCAAGCTCGAGCTGCACTGGCTGCTGCTGCTGATCATGCTCGTGTCGCTGTTCATGAACGCCTCGATCGATGCCGCCTTCGGGGACTTCGGCTGGCTTTTCGTCGAAGGGTATCTGCTGATCCAGGTCGGCAGGGGCGCATGGATGCTCACCACCGGCCTGGACGGAACCCTGCAGAGCCACTTCGTCCGGACGCTCGGCTGGCAGTGCGTCAGCGCGCCGCTGTGGATTGCCGGGGTGTTCTTCGATCCGGAGCTCAAGCTGGTTTTCTGGGGCGCCGGGGCGCTGCTGGACCTCACTGGACACCTGCTGGCACACCGCGTGCCGGGTGTGAGGACCGAAGGAAAGCATGTGCCGCTGGCAGGGGAGCGGATCTTCGAACGGTTCGGACTGTTCTACCTGATCGCGCTCGGCGAGGGGATCCTGACCACCGGCACCGCCATCGCCGCCAACCTTGAGGATCCGCTGATTCTGCTGACCGGCACGGTCGCCCTGGCCGGCAGCGTGGCCATCTGGTGGTGCTATTTCTACCGGCTGGAGAAGGAGACCCTGGACAGGCTGGCTTCCGAGGCCGACCATTTCCGCCCGGGCGTCGTGGCCGGCAACACGCTCATGGTGCTGCTGGCCGCACTGATCCTGGTGGCGGTGGGAGACGAGCTGGTCATCAGCCACCCGCTCGAGCATCCGGACGTGGCCACCGTCCTGTTCCTGTATGGCGGCCCGGCGCTCTTCCTCGCCGGGCAGGCCGTGTTCATCCAGCGCGTGCTGGGCCGGGTGGCAGGGTCCCGGCTGGTGGGCGTCGGCGCCCTGGTGCTCCTGGCCGGAGTTAGCTTCCTGGTACCCGCCTTCGTAGCCGCCATTGGCGCGGCCCTTCCGCTGATAGGTGTTGCGGTGACGGACGCGCTGGTCCGCCGGCAGTCCCAATGACGGGCCCCGCGGCAGGAGGGCCCGGCTGCACCGTGACATGCACGCCCCGGCGTCCGCGTGGTACGCGCCAAGTACCGGCTGAGCTACACGGTGTCCTGAGTCGCCAAGTGCGTTCAGCCCGCGGTGTTGGCCAGGGCGGCGGCGAGGTCCGGCAGCGACGCCACGGTGTAGTCCGGCGTGGCGAAGTACCCCGGATAGGGCGCCCCCGAGCGGTTGATCCACGCGGTCCCGAGCCCGGCCCGCGCCGCGCCATGAATGTCCCAGGGGTGGACCGCCACCAGGAGCAGATGTTCCGGATCCGTGCCGCACGCCGTGGCGACATGGTCGTAAGCTGCTCGGGCGGGCTTCCACGCCGGGGTGTCCTCGACTGACAGCAGGCGGTCGAAGCTGTCCCGGATTCCGGCCGCGGTGAACAGCTTCTCCGCGACACCGGTGGACCCGTTGGTCAGCGTCACCAGCCGGAACCCGGCAGCCTTCAGGGCCGAGACTCCTTCCGGCACATCCGGATGAAGTCCCAGGCCGGCCATGCCCTGCATGATGTGGTCAGTGGCGGCGTCGGTATCCATATTCAGGTCCAGACCGGCGAGCAGCCCGCGCAGCGCTTCGGCGCCGATTTCAGCGAAGGCCACATTGTCACCGGCCGCCGTGAGCGCGAAGCCGTCGCGCAGCAGGGTGGCAAACCACAGCTTGGCGAGCGGCGCGGGCGCGCCGGTTTCCGCGAACCGGTCTGCCATCGGGGACATGTCGGAGAGGGTTTCGTTGACGTCGAAGACGACGACGGAGGGTTGGCTAGGCACGGAGCGGCTCCTTCTGCGGCGGCTGGGTCACGCCCAGTCTTGCGCAGCCCGCGCCCCGACGGTAGGGCTCATGAACGGTGAAGTACGACTTGATGGGGAAGTACGACGGCGGCACTCGCCTCCGCACGGACCTCCAGCTCATCGACTGCTCCGCAACTGCCCTTCCGGGCCCGCAAAACGGCAGTTACGGAGCAACCGATGGAAGAAACTAGCTCGCCACGGCGTAAGCCTTCGGCAGCTTCAGGCCGCGCTCGTCCATGAGGGTGCGCAGGCGGGTGGGGTAGTCGGTGATGATGCCGTCCACGCCGAGGTCCATCAGGCGCGCCATGTCGGCGGTGGTGTTCACGGTCCACGGGATGACCGGCAGGCCGAACTCGTGGGCCTCGGCGATCATCTTCGGGGTGACCGACGCGAAGGCGGGGGAGATGACGTCGTAGCCGAGTGCCTTGGCGGCCTTGGCGAGGGAGCCGTCGTAGTCGTCGATGTCGATGCCGCCGAGCTCGGGCGCGGCGCCGGGCTTGCCCACCTGCAGCCAGGCGTCGCCGCTGGACAGCGCTACGAGCGGCAGTTGCGGGGCGATCTTCCTGGTGTAGTTCAGCGTGGACCAGTCGAACGACTGCACGGTGGTGCGCCCGGACATCCCGGCCTTGTAGATCTCGGTGACCACGGCCTTGGTGAGCGCCACGGAGCCCTCGCCCCCGGCCTGGCCGTCCTCCACCTTGGTCTCCACGTTGAAGCGGACCTTCTTGGCGCCGTACTCGTTGGCCAAGGCGAACACGTCTTTGAGCTCGGCGATCCGGTTGCCCTGGATCACCTGCTGCTCCGGGTAGCCGGCCAGCTGCTTGTAGCCGCAGTTGAGGGTCTTGATCTGGGCGAGGGAAAGGTCCGCCACCCGGTCGCCCGCGTAGGGGAACTCCGGGTCATTCGGCGTCACCGGAGCGGTGTCCACGCACTTGTTGGCCTGCATCGTGTCGTCGTGCCAGACGACGACCTTGCCGTCCTCGGTCAGATGCGTGTCCAGCTCGAGCGTGCTCACGCCCAGCTTCAGGGAGTTCGCGAACGCGGCCAGGGATTCCTCGGTCCACTCGCCGCGGCCGCCGCGGTGCGACTGCAGGTCAAAGGAGCCGTTGCGCTCGTTCGTCGTGATGGCGGAAGGGGCGGTGGAGTTCGACGACGGCGTGCCGGCAGCGGTGAAAAGTGCGACGGCGGCCGCTGCGGTCAGGGCTTTGCGCATGGTTTTGGGTCCTCCCGGTTGACGGTGGCCGGCGCTGAGCCGCCGACCCGTCCACCCTAGGGAAGCCAGGTGGCCTGCCGTCTGCGGGGAGGTGGAGCTGAGGTTAACGGCATTGTGGGAACCATGGCGGGTTGCGGGCAGACGCGGTTCCATCAGAATGGAGAAAGAAAGCAGGAGGTCAACCATGGCTGTTCTTGTTGCCTATGCCAGTGCGCAGGGTTCCACCCGGGAAATAGCCCAGCATGTAGCCGAACGCATGTCCGCTGCGCTGGGCGAGGTCGAGTGCCGGTCCGTGGAGCAGATCGATTCAGTCTCGGGATACGGGGCCGTGGTGGTGGGCAGTGCCATCCACAATCAGGCGTGGCTGTCCCCGGCCGTGGAGTTCCTGGCACAGCACGGTCCCGAGCTGGCCGAACGACCCGTCTGGGCCTTCAGCGTCGGGATGTCCGACGGCCTGCCAAAGCTGTTCCGCGGGCGCGGTGCGGAACTGCAGAAGCAGCGACTGGAACAAACGCAGTTCCATGACGTTCCGCTCCGCGGCCACGCTGTCTTCTCCGGGGTCTACGAGGCAAGCCAGTTGTCGGCTCCGCTTGGAGCGCTGTTCCGCCTCACCGGCGGCCGGTTCGGGGATCTGCGCGACTGGGCGGCCATCGACGCCTGGGCCGATCAGATCGCAGCTGAACTGGCAAAGCCTGCTCCGCCCCAGTCTTGAGGGCGTGCCCTATTTCCCGACGCCGGCCTACGCCAGCCAGGCTGTGACGAAGCCGCCCCGGGACTGGTCCTGGTTTCGCTGCCGCTCAGGCTCCGGCACCTCCGGTCCCGCCTCAGTCGGCGCGGCAAGCGACAGCACCCGGCCGTAGGTCGAACACAGCTCCTCGACGGCATGGCTGCTGCAGCGCCAGCCGGCCGACTCGAGCAGTTCCACCAGGTTCGGCGGATCGGCCCGCGCCAGCAGTTCGCTCATGGGCAGGCCCGTCTGCTCGCTGAATTCGCGCAGCTTGGCCTCGATGTCGTCGGTCTTGGGCAGCGCCACGGCCCGCTCAATCACGGCGCGGGAACCCGGCGCCGACAACGCCGCAACTTCACCCAGCACCGCGTGCTGGGAGCCGGCATCGAGGTAGGGCAGCAGGCCTTCGAGGATCCACGTGGTGGGCTGCGCAGGGTCAAACCCGGCAGCGAGGAGCGGCTCCCGCCACGGCAGGGACAGGTCCGCGGGCAGGGAAACCAGTTCGCACCCGGGCTCCGCCGAGAGCCGGCTCAGCACGTGGGCCTTGAACTCCAGGACATTCGCGGAATCGATTTCGATTACCCGGGCACCCTTCGGCCAGGCCAGCCGGAACGCCCGGGTGTCGAGTCCCGCGCCGAGGACCACCGTCTGCATTGTCGGCGGGTCGGACTGCAGGAAATCGTCGATGAACCGCGTCCGCATGCCGATGTAGATGGAGGCGAGCAGGAGCGGCTGCTGCAGCGGAGGAGCCTCGGCAGGTTCGGCGGGCCACACCGTCGGCAGGTCCAGGTGGGAGCGGGCCGCCACCACCAAAGCCGAAGCGAAGGGGTCCGCCACGAGCGGGTTGGCCCGTGAGGTTTCGACGGCGCGGCCAGCGGCCACGGCAAGTGCCGTCAGCGGAAGCCCCTGATCCTCAAGATCAGTGCTGCCTGTCGGTTCAGTCATGCCTGGCCCTCCCGTCGTCGTGGATCACTCTTGGCGAGCCTACCCCCGGCGGCCCCCGATCCGCAGGCCCGTCACACCTGCGAGGCGCTGTCCCACCAGCCTTCCCAAGGTGCGGACGTGAGGTGGCCCTGGGGAAAACCGCTGCTCGGCCCCGTCTCCCCAAATGCGGAGTGCCCATCATTGCGCGCGGAGCTGAAAAACAGGTTCAAGGTATTCCAAAGCATGGCTAATTCCTTTCAATTGACCTGCGGATTTCAGGTAGGAATTAGCGTAGCCACGCCATGTTTCAGGGCGTCGATGCCACGTTTCAGCTTTGTATCCGTCTGCTCACACAGCAATTCCTGACAGGCGCACAGGGCAGTGCAGCGCGCCAGAATCCGGCAAGCTAAGGAGTATCTGCCTCCGGGGACCGGCGGTGCCTGTGGTGCGTGGAATAGTGTTCGAACACTTCGGATGACGTCGCCCCGGCATGCCCGAACCGGCCGCGGAGAACTTTGGCGAGGTCCTCCAGCGCTGCCTCGAGCATCCGCCCGGCAAACTGTAGATCCGGGTGATCGCTGCCCCTGGCTGCGGAGGCGAGTTCCTGTGCGTACGTGACGGTGGCCGGCAGGGAGCCCCGCTGCTCGACCTCCTGGAAGTAGTACGTTTCGTGGAAGGCGAGCAAATCGATGCTGACGGCAGCGACGCTGCCGGCCAGCGATTCGAGCAGCCCGGCGGCATGGCTTGGATCCATCGAGAAGGGATCGCCGGGAGTTGCCGCTTCCCTGAACAGGTTCAGTTGATGGGCAAGGGCACGGCGGCGGTTCAGGGCCGGGTACATCTGAAGGATCCAGGAGACCGTGGCCGTCAGCAAACCGAAACCTGTGACGGCCTGGGCGGCCGAGACGAGTCTCAGCAGAGGGTAGCCGGCCACGACTTCCCCGAACCCGACCGTGGAAAGAGTGACCATGGAGACGTAAACCGCTTCGAGGAAATCCGCTTCCCGGGGAACCCTGTCACCGTAGATGAAGCCCTCCGGCAGATGCGGGAGGTAGAGCAGCGCCCAGCCCAGGATGGCCATGGCGGCCCAGGCGAAGATGACAGCAGCCATGGCCACAGGGGCGGCGATGGAGGACGCCCCTCCTTTGGATATCCGGGAGAGGCGCCAGCATCCGTGCATGATCGTCCTGCACACCGGACCGGAACCGTGCGGGTAAAGCAGCGTGTGGAAGACATCGACGAGCATCAGCAGAATCAGCCCGGCTCCCGCCACCGTCCATACGACGTCCCAGAAGTCCATGCCTCATCTTAGGATCCGGCCGCCGGGAGGCCCGACGCCGGCCCGGCGCAGTGCCCGGAACGACCATCTCGTTCCTCAGCCGACGGCGGCCGGTACCAGCCACCGCGGACTCAGTCCCGCGTCATCTCCTCCAGCAGTTCCAGCACGTGCCGGTAGTCCCTGCCCGTTGCACGCGTCATGCCCAGTTCGCAGGTGCGGTTGCACGAGGCGTGCGCCGACGCGCCCATCTCCGCAACCTCCCTGCCTTGCTTCGCGGTGGCGGAGGCGGTGAGCTCGGGATGCAGCATGCCGCGGTCGCCGGCGAAGGCGCAGCAGCCCCAGTTGTCCGGAACGTCTACGCGGTCGGCCACCGCCTGGGCAACGGCGTTCAGCGAACTGTTGATGCCCATCCGGGTGGACGAGCAGGTGGGGTGCAGCGCCAGGGAATCGAGCTTCTGGTGGTCCGGCAGCTTGGGCAGGATGTGCTGGGCGGCGAAGTCCACGGCATCGACGATCCGCAGCTCACGCTGGCCGGGCATCGGCTCGTCGGATTCCACCGCCTGGCGCAGCCCCTCCGTGCACGAGGAGGCGTCGCAGATGATCGGGAGTTCCCCGTCGCGGGTGGCCTGTCGCAGTGCTGCCAGGGTTTTCCCGCGCATGGTTGCCTGGCCCGCGGCCATGCCTTTGGAGGACCAGGGGGTTCCGCAGCATAGCCCGTCGATGCCGTCCGGCACGAGGAGCGTCATCCCCGCCCGCTGGCAGAGCTGTTCAAAGCTGTACTGGACGCCGAGGCCCGCGTCCCCGCCGTCACCAGAAGCTGCGCCGCCGGCA
Source organism: Arthrobacter sp. NPDC058097 (assembly GCF_042884885.1). Lineage (NCBI taxonomy): Bacteria > Bacillati > Actinomycetota > Actinomycetes > Micrococcales > Micrococcaceae > Arthrobacter > Arthrobacter sp. NPDC058097. Next base: position 133,129 of record NZ_JBHVSZ010000008.1, on the reverse strand, counting down.
ACCGAGGAATCAGACCCGGCAGGCCCGAACATCGTCCCCACGCACGCCGGGAAGTAGACAGCGTCCGGCGCGCCATCCGGCGTCGGGCGTTTCCGGGTAAAACCGCCGCCCGGGAGTTCCGGCGAGTACAGCGGCACGGTGTCCGTCCCGAGGACTGCACGGGCTGCCTTGTTGGGCGGGACCACTGCCGCGGCCGGAAGCTTGTTGACCACGGTGAGCGCGAGCGCGGCCCCGCGGGTCACGCCGCCCCAGTGCTTGGCCGCGGCGTTCCAGACACCGTTTTCCACCGTCCCGGCCTCGGCCCGGCGGATCCGTTTCACCAGCAGGCCGGTGTTGATGTCCACGGGACAGGCCGTCTGGCACATGCCGTCCACCGCGCAGGTCTGCACCGATTCGTAGTCGTAGTCCTTCTCGAGCTCCCTGGCCAGCCGCTCGTCTCCGGCCAGCCGCGCCGCCTCGATGGCACGCAGCGTGACAATGCGCTGGCGGGGCGTCAGGGTCAGATCCTTGCTGGGGCACACCGGTTCGCAGTAGCCGCAGGAGACGCAGCGGTCCACCTCCTCGGCCACCGGCGGTGCTGTCTTGATGTGGCGGAGGTGTGCCTGCGGGTCGTCGTCCATCAGCGCGCCGGGATTGAGCATCCCCGACGGGTCGAACAGCTGCTTGATCCGGCGCATCACCCCATACAGCTCGTCGCCGTACTGCCGCCGCACATACGGGGCCATGACCCGGCCCGTGCCGTGTTCGGCCTTGAGCGAGCCGCCTTCACCCAGGACCAGGTCCACCATGTCCTCGGTGAACGAGCTGTAGCGGTCCAGCTCCTGCGGCGTGGTGAAGCCGTCCGTGAGCATGAAGTGGACGTTGCCGTCTTTCGCGTGGCCGAAGATGACACTGTTCGCATAGCTGTACTTGTCGAACAGCCCCACCAGTTCGCGGCAGGTGCGGCCCAGCACGGGGACCGGCACCACGATGTCCTCCAGCAGGGCGGTGGTGCCCTGCGGGCGGGCTCCGGCCACGGACGCGTAGAGGCCCTTGCGCAGGTGCCACAGCTGGGCGCGGGCAGAGGCATCGCCGGTGAACTGCGCTGGGGCGGCCAGGCCCAGGCCGGTGAGCATGCGCTCGCCGCGCTGCTGCAGCGCAGCCAGCTCCTCGGCCTGTTCGGCCGAGTATTCCACCAGCAGAGCCGCGTGGTCCCGGACAGCAAGGTCCTGTACGACGGCGGGAGTCCCCTTGAGCGTCTGGCCCACCTTGAGTGACAGGGCATCCATGAGCTCCACCGTGGCGGCTCCGGATTCCACCAATGCCGGCAGGGCTTCGTTGGCTGCCTGCAGGTCGGGGAACACCAGCAGCCCGGTGGCCGCATGGGTCAGGCGCGGGATGGTCCGGAAGACCGCCTCGGCCACGAAGCCCAGCGTCCCCTCGCTGCCGACAATCAGGTGGGCCATCATCTCCGCGGGGGAGTCGTAGTCCAGCAAGGAGTTCAGGCCGTAGCCCATGGTGTTCTTCATCGAGAACTGCTGCCGGATCCTCCTGACCGAATCACTATTGCCGCGCACCCGCCGGGCCAGGTCCGCCAGGCCCGCGTGCAGCTCCGGTTCCAGGGTACGGAGTTTCTGGTCCGCGTCCGGCGCACCCGTATCGATCACGGTGCCGGAGGGCAGCACCACGGTGATGGACTCGAGCGTGCGGTAGGCATTGTCCGCCGTGCCGCAGTTCATGCCGGACGAGTTGTTGGCCACCACACCGCCCACTGTGCAGGCGGATTCGCTGGCGGGATCAGGCCCGAACTTCCGTCCGTAGGGCGCCAGCCGCGCATTCAGGGCGCGCACCGTGACGCCGGGCTGGACGCGGACCCGCGCGCCGCCGTCGAGCACCTCAACGTCCCGGAAGTTGCGGCGCACGTCCACCAGGACGCCGTCGGACACGGCCTGCCCGCTGAGGCTGGTGCCGCCGGAGCGGAAGGTCAGCGGAACGCCCTGGGCGGCGCTGGCCCGGAGCAGGCGGCCCACCTCGTCCGCGTTCCCTGCCGTCACCACGGCCTGCGGGATGAGCAGGAAATGGGAAGCGTCGTGGGCATTGGCGTGGAGGTCGATCGGCCGGGTTTTCACCTGGGCGGGATCGGCCACGGCTTCGCGGAGCCCGGCAAGTTGCAGTGTTGTCATCAGGGAACCATCCAGCCGAGTACGGGGGTGGACTGCAGGAGGATCAGGACGGTGATGAGGGCCAGCAGGCCAACGCTCCATCCGATCAGTTTACGGAACAGTGTCCCTTCGGAGCCGTCCAGTCCGACGGCGGCGGAGGCCACCGCGAGGTTCTGCAGTGAGAGCATCTTGCCCATGACGCCGGCGGAGGAGTTGGAGGCCGCCATCAGGACAGGGGAGAGGCCGGTCTGCTGGGCCGCGGTGGCCTGCATCTGGCCGAACAGGGAGTTGGAGGAGGTGTCGGAACCCGTCAGCGCCACGCCGATCCAGCCGATCAGCGGGGAGAGCACGGCGAAGAAGCCGCCGGCGGATGCCAGTGCGAATCCCAGCGTGGTGGTCTGCCCGGACAGGTTCATCACGAAGGACAGGGCCAGCACGGACGTGACGGTGACGATGGTCCAGCGGAGCTGCACCAGCGTCTCGCGGTAGATCCGCCAGCCCTGGCCGGCCGTGATCCGGTACAGCGCCATGGTGATGAGGCCGGAGAAGAGCAGCAGCGTGCCGGTGGCCTTGAGGTGGTCGAGCTTGAATTTGGTGGCGGCCACGGGCTTGCCGGCGGAATCGGTGATGTCGAGGCCCGGCCAGTGGAACGTCACGGTGCCCACCTGGTTCAGCCAGGACTTGACCGCCGGGATCTGGGCGATGGAGAACACGGTGATGATGATCAGGTACGGGGCAATGGCCATCCAGATGTGGCGCGGTTCGGGCCGGGTGTTGTCGGTCGGCGCGGTGCTGCCGTCACTCGCGGTGCCGACGGCGGCTGGACCGGAAGCGGCGGCGGCAGCGGAAGTGCGGGAGACCGCCGTCGTGCTTGTCCGGTCAGCTAGGGCGCCTTGGCGGACATTCGCTGGAACTGCTTCCTCAGCGCCGGACTCCGCGCCGCCGGCCATGCCGATGGTTTCTTTCGGCTTCCAGAACCTCAGCATCACCAGGACCGCGGCCACGGTGACGACGGCGGCCACCACGTCCGTCAGCTCGACGGCGAAGTAGTTGGAGGTGACGAACTGGGATGCCGCGAAGGCGGTGCCGGCCACCAGGGCCACCGGCCACGCCTGCTTCACGCCGCGGCGCCCGTCCACGATGAACACGAGCAGCAGCGGCACGATCAGCGCGATGAACGGGGTCTGCCGCCCGGCCATCGCGGAGAGGTCGTGCAGGGGCAGGCCGGTGACGCCGTTGAGCGCGACGATGGGGGCGGCCATGGCGCCGAAGGCCACCGGCGCGGTGTTGGCCAGCAGCGACACGACCGCTGATTTCAGCGGTTTCATGCCGGCCGCCATGAGCATGGCCGCGGAGATCGCCACCGGCGCACCGAAGCCGGCCAGGGATTCCAGCAGGGCGCCGAAGCAGAAGGCGATCAGGATCGAGAGGATGCGCAGGTCGTCCGAGATGGAGCGTATGGTCCGGCCCAGGGCCTCGAACCACGGGGTGGCGACGGTCAGTTTGTAGATCCACAGGGCGTTGGCCAGGATCCAGAGAATCGGGAAGAGGCCGTAGAAGATGCCGGCCGCGGTGGCGCTCAGCGCCTGGCCGAGCGGCATCTGCCAGCCGATCAACGCCAGAAGCAGTGACACCAGCAGGCTGGCGAGGGCCGCTTTGGGTGCCTTGACCCGGAAGACGCCCAGAAGAACAAAGAGCAGGACGAGCGGAAGCGCGGCGCAAAGGGCCGAGAGCAAGAGCGACCCGCCGATGGGGTCGAGGATCTGCTGAAACATGAGATCTCCAGGTGTGTGAGGCGTCACAGCTTCGTGGCGCACTTCGATTGTCTAACAAGTACACAAGTCGGTCAAGATCACTTTGATGGCTTGTCTGGCAAAATGAAGACAGCCACCCGAAGTGCGACGTGGAGAAGCGGAGAGCCGTGAGCCGAGTTTCAGCTGTATCGATCGTGGAAGCGATCGCTTCGGACATCCGCGCCCGCGTCTTTTCAGGTGAGCTCCCGGCGCTGCATGCACTGACCGAGACCGAAGTCGCCTCCTCCTACGACGTTGCGCGGCCCACCGCCAAGGCGGCCATCGAGAAGCTGGTGGCCGAGGGCCTGTTGGTCCGGGGCGTGCACAAGACCGCCCGCGTGGCCGACCTGGGTCCGGAGTCCGTGCGGGACATCTACCTTGCGCGGGCCTACCTCGAGAGTGAAGTACTCCGGCGGCTGGCATCCGGACGGACCGTGCCGGAAGAAGCGGTGCGGGCCAACAATGACATCGCTGCCCTGAAGTCCGGCGCGCCCCTTGATGTGGTGGAGCCGGACATGCGGTTCCACACGAGCCTGGTGGACGCCCTGGGCAACGAGCGCATCAGCAAGATGTACCTGTCGCTGGTGGGGGAGGTGCGCCTCTGCATGTCCCGGGTCCAGTCGCTGCACCTGCTGGACACCAATCTCATCCAGGCGGAGCACCAGCGGCTCCTCGAACTGATCGGGGAGGGCAAGGGCGACGACGCCGCGCAGCTCCTGGACGAACACCTGGGCCGGGCGCGGGAACGGCTGGTGGCCGCCATGGGTGGCGAAGCCGGTCCGGAGGCGGACCTGGCGTCACAACTCACGGACTGAGCTGGCGGACTGGGCGGCGCCCTGCCGTCAGGATCTTTCGACGGCGGGACCGGTGGCGTGAGCCGCCCACCGCCCCGGCCCCCATGAACTAAGCAATGCGAGGCCGGCGGCCACCGCGGCGCTCAGCACCACGGCGCCGAGCCAGAGCGAGACCGGCCAGCGGATCGCATCCGTCACGGCGAACGCGACCAGCTGTCCGGTCCAAAGCAGCGCCGCGATGCCGACCGTCAACGCGGGCAGCCGCCTCCCCAGCCAGGCGTCCGGCACTCGGGTCAGCAGCACATCAACAACGACGGCGGCGATCGTCGCCCCCGCGGCTCCCGCAATCGAGTAGGGATGCAGGCCCACCATGACCACGGGCAGCCAGGCCGCCGCCGCTACGAGCAGGGTGACGATCCCGCGGGCCGGGCGCCGGGCAGCGGAGAGAGTGAAGAGGAACGGCGCGATGATCAGCGCGGTGGTCAGCAGGTAGCTCGCCAGGGTGACGACCACCGGCAGCTCCGACTGGATGCGGCCGGGCGTGCCCACCGGCGCCGGAACGAAGACCGCCGTCGGCCCCGGGCGGACGAAGGCGGAGCAGTAGACCAGGAAGAACGCACCCAGCCCGGTCATGAGCACGACGGCGAACAGCGCCGCCGGGGTCAGGCCGGGGTTCCGGGCGTGCTTCAATTCGCCTGGCTTGCCCGCCGCGCGGGCGCTCCGGACCCCGGTGCCCAGGATGAGGAAGAGGCTGAAGCCGAGCAGCAGGTGGGTGGGGCTGACCAGCGCATCCAGCGAGACCTCGATGCCCAGGATCTCGTGCCACAGCAGGTCCAGCCCACCGGCCACGGCGAACAGGACCACGCCCGCCGCGGTTCCGCGGTAGCCGGGCGGGGCCGCCTGCAGCACCGGCTGCCCCGGCGCGCGGTTCCGCCAGATCACGACGGCGGTCCATGCCGCCGTCGCCAGCATGCCCGAGTAGAGGGCCGCGTGCCACGGCGTGAAGAACGTCTCCAGGCTCGGCAGGTTGATGTGCGCCCACCCGTCGAGGAACACGGCCAGCACCAGCCACAGGCCCAGGAGTTCCGTGACCAGGTCGCGGCGTGCGTCAGTGCTGGTGTTGCGCGCAGTTTCGAGCATCGTTGCCCACCTCCACAGGATCTATCCTGTCACCGCACCGGAACCGGCGTTACGAAGCTGCCGAACCCGTCGACCCTGCCGACCCCGCCGTACCTGCCGAACCGGGCGCGGCCAGCATCGCCACCGTGATCCCGCTGGCGATGCTGCCGGCCGTCAGTGTGAGCACCTCCGGCGGGCCGCCCGGCACATCGCTGTACCACTGGTCCGACGTGCCGCTGGTGCCGCCGAGGAACTTGACCGTGTACTTGCCCGGCGGCAGTCCGGTCAGTTCGTAGTTACCCTCCACCCGGACGCGGGTTTCGCGGACCAGTGCATGGTGTGCGTCGTACGCCTGCACCCCGATCAGGCTGTACGGCGTGCCGGACGGCGCGAAGATGCCTCCGATGATGGATGCCGGACCCCGGCCGGGGCTCAGGCCGGGCGGCGGGACATAGACGGGCTTGTCGCGGCAGTAGTTGTACTCGGTTTCGTCGAGCTGCGTCATGAGCGCGCGGTACTCGGCAGGGTCCACGGAGAGGTTCCACCGGGCTTTCACCCAGACCCATTCCGCGGCGTAGCCGCACCGGTAGCCCTCGATGGTGGGCCACCAGCGGGCCGGGTCCGAGGACCCCCGCTCCGCGTTCGTGCTCGCGGTCAGGACCCTCAGCGAGGTGCTGTTGGACAGATCGTTGGCGAAGTCGCGGCGCTGCTTGGCTGTCCACGCCCACGCCCCGGAGTACCAGGCCTCCTCCAGCGGAACCATGTGCCCAACGTCCACCTCATCCGGGTCCACAAGGACGTTCGCGTCCCAGGCGGATACCCACTGCGGATAGAGCACGGTGCAGGGCGAGGCGAGGGTATGCTCGCTGGCGCCGTTGATGATGACCCTTTCGCGGGTGGTGCATCCGTCGGGCCAGACTATCGGGTACTCGAAGGCGGACTCATCGAAGTCGGGACCTCGCGGCGCCTCCCGGACCAGGGTGTTTAGCAGCGCCTTGCCGATCGTCTCACCTTCGAAGGGGTACCGGTTCGGCGAGACCGCGCTCTGACTGCTGGCACCGGCCGGGAACTGTGCGGCCGGATTGGAAGCCCCGCTGCCGCAGAGGGCCAGAAGACTGGCCGCTACCAATGTTGTGCGGTGCTTCACAGCTCGCTTCATCGCAGTGCCCTGCCCTCTGAACGTCATGGTGGTGCCCGGATCCTACTCCGCCACAGCCAGCCGCAATAGCACTTAATTATGGATCCATGGCTCGGGTTCCAGGGAGCTGGCGGGGCCGCCAGTCAGAGCCATCCGCGGACTTTCCAGCGGACCGTTGTCAGCGCACGGAAGTGGGCCTACGCTGTGCGCACGGCCCCATTCGGGGACGTTCCAGGACCTGCCGGCGAGGGTGCCAGGCGCGCCCGCGGGTGCCCGTCCTGGACATCGCGGAACAGGAAAAGGCCATGACCAAGTATTTGTTTGAAGCCAATTACGTGGGCGAGGGGATCAAGGGGCTCATGCGCGAAGGGGGCACGGCGCGCCGAGCAGCGCTGACCGACGCCCTCAATTCCGTGGGCGGCTCGCTCGAGAGTTTCTACTACGCCTTCGGGGACACCGACGTCCTGGGCGTCTTCGATGTCCCCGACCCCGCCGGCGCCGCGGCCCTATCGCTGATGATCAATTCGACCGGCAACGTGAACGTTCGGCTGAAGCCGCTCCTTACGCCGGAGGACATCGACGAGGCCGCGAAGAAGACGCCGTCCTACCGGGCCCCGGGTCAGTAGACAGGGCCGAAGCCGGCCCGCCTTAATTTCGTGGAATGCCCGACGGCGGGACCCGGCGGCGCGGGCCAGTCCCGGGGCGGCGCCCTTAGGCGCAGCCAAACACCCGCCAGTCCGACGGCAGCGCCGGGATGCCCACCACGATTCATGGAATGCCAAAAGGCAGGGCGGCTGAGCCGCCCTGCCTTTGGTGCGTACGGGTTCCTTCCTGCGCCCGGCTTTCGGGCTACCTGTTGCGATGGAGTGCAGGGTTTGTGGTCCCGTCCGCTTGCCGGATGCGAATCCGGCAACCTGCCAATCGGTGGTCTCCGACAGGCAGCAACCTGTGTGTGGTTTGCCTGGAGGGGATCACATGATGCCGGTGGGTACCAGCAGGGCCCAGGCCAGGGCCGGTGCCGCCAGGACCACGCCGCCGGCGTACATCATGAGCTGCTTGTACACGCGCTGGCGGTCGTTGTCGCGGGCGTTGGCGACGACGAGGGCGCCGTCCGTGGAGAAGGGGGAGACGTCCACCACCGTGGCCGCGATGGCGAGTGCTGCGACGGTTCCGGAGGCGCTGAGGGAGCTGGTGGCCAGCAGCGGACCGGCCATCGGGATGAACGCGGTGAGCAGTGCGGTGGAGGAGGCGAAGGCGGATCCGACGCCGATGACGTAGCAGAGGACCAGGGCGATCAGGAGCGGGGCGCCCAGTGCCAGGGCCTGCTCGGCGAGGGTGTCAATGACGCCGACGTGCTGGAGCAGGGATACGTAGGTGATCATGCCTGCCACCAGCAGGACGGTGGACCAGGAAACGCCGCCAATGAAGGTCTTGTGTTCCTTGATGTTCACGAGAGCCAGGATGAGGCCGGCGGAGAGGGCGACGAAGCCGATGGGCATGTGGAAGCCCAGGGTGCAGACGAGGATCACACCGATCAGTGCCAGCGTGAAGATCTGCTGGCCGCGCGGACGTCCAGCGCGGGGAGTTTCCAGGCCGGCGTACTCGTTGGCGTGCTGGTCGCGCAGCTTGCCGAGGAGGGCGAACAGCACGATGGTCAGGGCCGAGAGGATGAGGTTGAGTGCAAAGCTGGCCGTAAACAGCGCGCCCTGGTCGATGGGGAAGCCGTTTTTCACTGAGATGTCGTGCACCAGCACGCCGGCGACGGACAGCGGGGAGAACCCGCCGGCGTGGGCGCCGTTGATGACGAAGGCGCCCATGAGGACCGGGTGGATGCGTGACTCGTAGGCAAGTCCCAGGGCTGCCGGGGCGAGCAGTGCGACGGCGGCGGGGGAGAAGGTGCCCAGCGCGGTCAGGCCGGCGGCCATGAGGAAGAAGACCCAGGGCAGGAGCATTGTTTTGCCGCGAACCAGGCGCACGCAGGTCTGGACGATGATGTCGATTGACCCGTTGCGTTGGGCCATGCTGAAGAAGTACGTGACTCCGATAATCGTCAGGACGATGCTGGCCGGGAACTCCTCAAGGATCTGCTTGTCGCTCATTCCCAGCATGAAGTAGCCGACGCCGAAGGAGGCAACCAGCCCCATCACGCCGATGTTCAGCGGCCATTTGGTGGCGACGACGAACATCACGACGAGGATGACGAGCGGGATGATCTGGGTGGCTGTCATGGTCGGCTCCGATTCCGAGGCGGCCGCGGGGCTGAACAAAACACCCCCGAACAGGAGGGCGGCCAGACCCAGAATAGCGGTGGCGACTACCGTCATCAGCAGGATACGGCGGCGACGGTTGGGCCGCTGGGAGCGGTCCTCGAAGGTGTCGCTCTCCAGGAGTGCTGGTTGTTCTTCAGTCTTAGTCATGATGCTGTCTCCTCGTTGAGTGGCGCTGGTCAGTTGGTGGCGCTGGCGTAGGAGGCGTCGACGGCGCTGCCGAGGGCCTCGGGGAGGTGGATGGTGGTGGTGGCGATGGTGCGGGCGGTCCGGTCGACGCCGACCAGCAGCGATCCGTCCCGTTCCTCGCTCCAGGTTTCGATCACGCCGGCCGGTGTCCGCAGCCGCAGGGTGGGGCGGACGGTGCTGCCGGTGATGTGGTTGAGCACGGTGCCCGGGGTGCGGGCGGCGAGGGTCAGGGCGATGCTGCCGGTGATGGCGAGCGCCGGGTGGGGCTTGCCCATTGAAAGCATCATGACGCTGACGTCGCTTTCCGAGTCTGCCTGGGCCGGTGAGGCGGCGATCGCCACCTTGGGGACGGCGCGGGCTGCCTCGGCGGTGGTGGCTGCGAGCCCCATCCGCACTGCGGCCTGGCGGCGGATGTGCTCCAGCGTCTCCAGCTGCAGCTCTACTCCGGCGGACCAGCTGTCGTAGCGCTCCGGGTCAAGGCCGAGGTCCTCGGCCCGGAGAATGACCACCGGCGCTCCGGCGTCCACCATGGAGACGGTCCAGCGGGTTCCGCCGGCCGTGATGGTGTCCGAGGCTGAACCTGTGGGAAGCAGCTGGCCGGTGGTTTTGCCGGCGGGGTCCTGGAAGCCGAGCCCCACCCGGTACCCGGGGAACGGGACGCCGGGCATCTGGGCCTGCGGCACGATCGGCAGTGCGCCGGACGGCGTGGACACGCGCTGGATGATGAGCTGGCCGGTGTTGGTGTTGCGGGTGACGATCCGGGTGACGTCGCCAGTGGGCACCACCCAGCCCTTTTCGATGGCGTACAGGCCGACCACTGCGGAGCAGTTGCCGCAATTGCTGCCCCAATCCACGGCCGCCTCTTCGATGCCCACCTGGGCGAAGGTGAACTCGACATCAACATCATCGTCTGCGGGGCGGTGAAGGATCATCGCTTTGCTGGTGGTGGAGGACGCCCCGCCAACGCCATCGATCTGCCGGTGGTCCGGGCTGCCGAACAGCCGGGGAAGCAGCACATCCGGGCTGGTTCCGGTTTCGTTCAGCTGTCCGGTTTCGAAGACCCAGCACTTGCTGGTGCCTCCGCGCATCCATTCCGCTTCGATCTTCATGATCCCGTTCCTTGCTTCTCTACCGCCCCGAGATGTTCGGTGCCTTGATTCGAGATTGACCCAGATCACACTTGAAGACAATGTTGGATTTCTGCGGGTATATGTAGCATTTCTTCATTCATTGAGATTCAGCGGCTAGTGACCCAGTGGTAACGCGCTTAGGTGTCCGGACTGAGCCGCCAGATCCGGTGAATCATGGGCTGGGTGCATAGAATGAACCATCGGAGGAGAAGGGTGAAGAAGTGGTTAACGATGAAGCCCAAGATTTATTCGATATCCGGCGGCTGGCCCTGCTGGTGGAGGTCGTCGAGCAGGGATCGATCACAGCTGCGGCCGAGCTGATGCTGTACACGCCCTCGGCGGTCTCCCAGCAGCTGCGGAAACTCGAGCAGGAGGTGGGGCAGCCTCTCCTCAACCGCCGTTCCCGCGGTGTAGTCCCCACAGAGGCTGGCCAGGTGCTCGCCGGCCACGCCCGCAAGATCGTCGGGCAGATGCGGGCCGCCCAGTCCGACCTGGATCAAATCGCCGGCCTCAAACGCGGTTCCCTGACGGTGGGGACGTTCCCGACTCTCGCGGGGTCATTCATGCCGGTTGTCATCCGGGCCTTCAAGAAGAGGTATCCCGCCATTGGGCTCTCGCTGCGAAGCGCGCGCTTCGAGGAGCTCGTTGCGGACCTGCAGTCGGGGGTCACCGGGCTGTGCCTGCTCTGGGACTACCCCTGGAACCGCTTTCAGGACGATTCCATCCGGATCACGGAGGTCTTCCAGGAAAGCACCGTCCTGCTGGTGTCCCGCGGGCACCCGCTCGCCGACCGCGAAGAGATCCGCATGGAGGAGCTGCGGAAGGAATCGTGGATCGTGCGGGCCGAGGCCCACCCCGTGGTGGAGGTGCTGCAGCGCTCCGCCCATGAGGCCGGGTTCGAACCAACCATCGGCTTCCTGGCCAACGATTACCAGGAGGCCCAGGCGATGGTCAGCGTCGGAATGGGCGTCGCCATGGTGCCCAAGACCGCTGTGGCGCTGCAGCACCCGGACGTCAGGGTCATCAGCCTCGGCTCCGCCGCGCCTTTGCGGCGGGTACTGCTGGCCCAGCGCCAGGACAAGGTCTACGCCCCGGCGGAGGTTGCCTTCCACTCCACCCTGCTGGAGATTGCCCGCGAGCATGCCGGCGACTATCTGTAGTGACGGCGGGTTGTAGGGGCCTGGCGAGGGTGGAGTTTTTGTCCAGATAATGGCCGCAAACGGGCCTCCAACCCGCGACATCTGGACAAAAACTCCACCCTCCGGGGGTAGGGGAGGTTGCCGGTCATTAGTCGGCCAGCAGCCCCATGAGGACGACGCTGATCGTCCGTTCCAGGGACGAGGCGAAGCCGGCGGGCAGAAATATCAGGGACGGGTCCGCGGAATACGCGTCCTGGACGGCCTGGGGCGGGTGGGCGTGGGTCCAGAGGGCACCGGCGAACACCGTGATGGTTCTCGTTGCTTCTGCTGCACCCTCCTCGCTGAGCTCAGGGAGCACCTGGCGGAGTGCCGCGGTGAACCCGGCCAGGCTTTCGTAGCCGTTCCGCTTGTACTTTGCGACCGTCTCGGCGGACACGTTGTGCTCGAGGACGCCTGCCTGGACGCTGAGCAGTTCGCACAGCAGCGGGCGCGCCGCCATCTCGGTCGCCAGTGCCGCGGCGACGCTGCCGGCCCGGGCCCGGACCGAAGCCTCCGCTTCGACGACGCCGGGCAGCTCTTTCCCGATTTGGGTGAAGAACTCGTCAGCGAGCTGGATGAGCAGGTCGAGGAGCACCGCCTCGCGGGAATCGAAATAGCGCAGCACGTTCGACTTCGCCAGCCCGACGCGGCGGCTGAGCTCGTTCAGGCTGACCGCGGAGACTGGCATCTCGGCCAGCATCGACGCCGCCGTCTGCAGGATGGCTTCCCGCCGTTCCTCCCGCTGGTCCTCGCTTCTTGCGCGCTGGAAAGTACTCATGCGTCCATTTTACAGACCGCAGGTCTCTTGACTAAAGACTGGCGGTCTCTTAGATTAGAGACCATCGGTTCTTTACTTGAAGGACCCGGAGTGAGAGAAATGGAAACCCGACATGGACAAGAAGGTTGCACTGGTCACGGGCGGCTCCTCGGGTATCGGCGAGGTCGCCGCCCGCCAGCTCAAGGACGCCGGCTTCACGGTGTACGCCGCGGCGCGGCGGACTGACCGGATGGCCGCTCTCGAGCAGGCCGGCATTCGGACGCTCGCCCTCGACGTCACGGACGCGGAGTCGACGCGCGCCGCCGTCGAGCGCATCATCGCGGACGAGGGGCGCGTTGATGTCCTCGTGAACAACGCCGGCTACGGCTCCTACGGTTCCCTGGAAGAAGTTCCCCTCGCCGAGGCGCAGGCCCAGCTCGACGTGAATGTGCTCGGCCTGGCGCGGCTTGCGCAGCTGGTGCTGCCTCACATGCGGACCCAAGGCAGCGGCAGGATCATCAACATCAGCTCGATGGGCGGCCGCTTCGCGACTCCGCTGGGCTCCTGGTACCACGCCAGCAAGTACGCGGTCGAGGGCCTCAGTGACGCGATGCGCCTCGAGGTCGGGCAGTTCGGCATCGACGTCGTCCTCATCGAACCGGGTGGGATCCGCACCGAGTGGGGTGCGATTGCCGCGGACAAACTGCGCGCCACGTCCGGACAGGGCGCCTACCGTACGCAGGCGGAGGCCATGATCAAGACGCTCTCCGCGAGCTCCGAGCCTGGCTACCGGCTCGTTTCACCGCCCGAGGTCGTCGGCCGCGCCATCACGAAGGCGGCCACGGCCCGCAAGCCGCGCACCCGCTACAGCGTCGGCATCGGGGCGACCCCGATGATCTGGCTCAGCAGGGTCCTGCCCGACCGGACCTTCGATTCCGTCATCAAGCGTTTCGCCGGGGTGCCAGCCTGACAAGGCAGGCGCCAACACCGGCCGCGCTCACAGTTTCAGCTGCTGAGGATCTGCTCGCGGAGGATGTCAGCGTGGCCGCAGTGCTGTGCGAGTTCGCGCAGCATGTGCAGGTACACCCAGCGCAGCGGGAGCGGGCCGCGCCGGTTGCCGTGGAGCAGGTCGTCGAGGTGCAGGGAAGCCGCAGCGCGCCGCGACGCCTCGCAGGCCTCGCGGTGGGCGGCCTGGATGCTGGCAATCGTGTCCTGGTCCTCGAGGATGAATGACTCGTCAGGGGTTGCCGGTATGCCGATGTCGGCGCGGGAACGGCAGGTGATGGCTTCGTCGAACCAGACTTTCTCGACGAAGGTCGCGTGTCTGACCAGGCCCAGCAGCGTTGTGCGGGACGGTACCAAAGACCGGCGTGCCTGTTCCTCCGTCAGCCCGTCAAGGCAGGCGTTGAGTCTGCTGCGGTGCTCATCGAGGAACGCATCGAACTGGATCCGCACCGGCTGGTTGATGACGTCCTCGGCGAATGTGGCGGGAAGGGAAGGCATGCACGCAGTATTCCAAGCGCAGGACGCCGAAGCAACGGCGAAGGCCGCCCCGAAAAGGGACGGCCGTCGTCATTTGTTTTGCTAACGGTGGGTTCGCGCTATGGGGTGGCGGTTCCCCTCGTCCGGTCCATGGCATCCCTGCCGAGCCAGAGGCCCAGACCGACCATGGCGAGGCCAAGGATCAGGTGCAGCCAGTTGTCGGCAGTGTTGAACGGGACGAAGTTGGCGCTCCCGTCCATGTCGATGACCAGGCCATAGATCCACAGAACGATGTAGACGATGCCGCCGCCAAGCAGGAACCAGCGGGCCGTCGAGGCTGTCCGGGCCATTGCAATGCCGGCCGCGCCGAACAGCATATGGACGATATTGTGCAGCACGGACACCTGGAAGACTCCAAGCAGCATTGCCCCGGAGTCATATCCGGCAAAGCTCATGGCGCCGTAGTTGGTGGTGATTCCCGGGATGAACCCGAGGATCCCGACCAGGAGGAAAACCACACCAAGACCCAATGCGGTGTTGTGAAGGGACAACCCCAAAGCGTGGTGGTGTGCGGGGTGTGAAGCGGTTGTCATTAGTCTCCCTTTCACGGTGACTGCCGGTTCTTCAGGTGGAGAACCGGCTCGCGGCAAGGAGTCGCAGGAATCCTGCCGACGCCCATAGCCTACTCCTGAAAACGGCGCGTGTGCAGGGGAAATGCGCTTGTCGGGGCAGCCCGTTCAGGGGTAGATCAAGGGCACTCGCGAAGCCGTTCATTGCCCAGGAAAAGACATGGCAGGCCGGCCGCGCCGGGCAGGCGGTGTGTTGGGCCGGGGGCGGCGGCGGATGACGTATTCGGCCACCGCCAGGTTGATCATCCAGGCTGCGCCCATGAGGCGGGCCCGCGTGGTTACGTCGGGCGCTCCGGTCAGGAGCTCCGGGATGATGAGGATGATGGCCTGGGTCCCGGCCGCAACTCCGATGGCGTAAGCGCGGGTCATCCAGACGCCGTGTTTGGCAAAGTCCCGCCGGACGATGGCAACCACGCCGAGGACCAGGCTCGCCAGCATGGCGCTGCCGAAGACCAGCCGGAGGATGAGCAGGACGAGCCCGTCGCTGGGCGGCAGCTCGTAGAACAGGGCCATCCACAGCCCGGACAGCGCCGTCAGGAAGCCGGCGGGTATGAGAATGCGTCCCGCTGCCCGGTGCCAGCTGCGCCGGCCCCGGCGAAGGGACGGTGTGAACTGGAATGCTCCCAGGAGGGAGTAGGCGGTGACGCTGACGATGTGCGTGAACACCGGGATGGGCGAGCTGAAGAACCTCTCGTTCCTCGGGGTGATGGTGGCGCCGCCGGTCAATTCGGTGAGGCGCGCCGCTCCGGCGAGCACGGGGATGAGGCTGAGGAAGATCAACGCCGCCGGCACCAGCCAGCCGTGCCGGGGCCGTTGCCTGGAGCCCGGCTGGATGTTGCCGGTATGACCCGGAGCCTGAATGTTGGTGCCGGGATCCGTGCCTGCCTGCTGTGCGTTCATGGGAAGCTCCTCGGACCGGCTGGTGTACGGCGTACACCTTATGGAAGGAGAGTAAAGTGTACGCAGTACACCTGTCAATGGCGTAAATTTGAATCGGCGGAAGGGTGGTTCGTGACCGAGCATATTGAAGGGCAGCAGTGGCGCGTGCGGCTGAACCGGGATCGTGTGCTGCAGGCTGCCGTTTCGCTGGCGGATGAGGGCGGCATTGACGAGCTCAGCATGCGCAGGCTCGGGCAGGAGCTGGGCGTGGTGCCGATGGCGCTCTACAAGCATGTGGCCAACAAGGAGGAGCTTCTCGACGGCATGGTCGAGGCGATCGTCGCCGAGATCGATCCGGCGGTGGGCGGCGCCGACTGGAAGAACGCTGTGAGGCTGAGGGTGCTCTCGGCCAGGGCTGTGCTGCAGCGTCATCGGTGGGCCCGGCAGGTGCTGGAATCGAGAACCAACCAGACCCCGACCGTCCTCGGGTACATTGACTCCTTCATCGCCATGTTCCTGGCCGGCGGCTTCTCGGTGGACCTCACCCACCACGTCATGCACGCCATGGGAAGCCGCATCTGGGGCTTCACCCAGGAGCTGTTCGATGACCCTGCCGGCCCGGGCGGGGGAGCACCCGTTGAGATGGCGCCCGAGGCGCAGGCGGCAGTCTTCGAGGAGATGGCGGCACGGTATCCGAACATCCTTCAGGTGGCCGCCGCGGCGAGCCATGATGAAGGCTCCGTGGTGGGCCGTGGCTGCGACGATCAGTTTGAGTTCGAATTTGCGCTCGACCTGCTCCTGGACGGCTTCGAGCGGCTCCACCGGCAGGGATGGACGTCGCGGCAGGCCAAAAAGCATCACCGGAACGGGAGCTGAGGCCGGCGGTCACTCCGGCGTAGGTTCGGTTCCGCCCTCCGCCAGGCCCATGAACATGGTCCGGTGCAGGATGTCCACGTGCTTCCGGGAGATGTCGACGGCGGTGTCCCCGTCTCCGGCGCGCAGCGCCGCCACCAGCGCCACATGGTCGCCGTTGGATTTGTGCAGCAGTTCGATGGGGTAGGGGATGAAGTAGGCATAGAGCTCGGCCAGCGTCTCGTGGTAAACCCCGACGGCGGTCCCTAGGCAGGACGCTGTGCCCACCAGCTGGTGGAACTGCTCGTCGGCCTGGTGGTAGGCGGACCAGTCGGTTGACTCGGCCATGTCCCGGGTCAGCCGCGCGAGCTCATCGAGCTGTTCGGGCGTGGCGTTGACGGCCGCGTAGTGGGTCACGGCGCATTCGAAGAGCAGCCGCCGGTCCACTAGCTTGTTCACGGCCTGGGATTCGGCGGGCGACGCGGTCAGCTCGGCCAGCACGTCCCGCGGCGGCTCGTCCGCCACGAACGTCCCTCCCGCGCGGCCGCGGCGGCGGACCACCACGCCCTGGTCCGCCAGGCTCGCCAGTGCGCGGCGCGCGGTGATCGGGCTGACGGACAGGCCCAGGGCCACGTCCTCCTGGTCGGGCAGGCGCTCGCCGGGTTTCAGGAGCCCCAGCGAAATGGCCATGCCGATGCGCAGCCGCACGGCGTCGATGGCGCTGCGGCGGTCGATGCCGGCCAGGGCGCTGCCACCGATTCGCGAAGTGCCGATGGGGGAGGTGGGGTCCTCCAGCTGACGGGTCATATCCGCTACTTTACGGCCCATCCGGTACCCCTTCCCATTATTGGATCATTCTGATCTAATATAGTGCAGATCACACCCCGACGCGGAGACAAACCCATGCAACGCATCCTTCCCCTCATCGCTGCCCAGGCCGCGCCCCGGCTCATGGGCGAACCCGTCTCGGCCTTCGCGGACGAGGTCACGGCAGCACTCAACACCAAGCCGGACAGCAAGCTCGTGGTGTTCCCGGAGCTCCACCTGTTCGGCGACGGGAACCCGGACCGGCAGCGCACCGAGGCGCTGCAGGATTCGGCCGAGCCGCTCGACGGACCACGAATCAAGGAACTGAAGGAGCTCGCCGCGGACCTGGGCATCTGGCTGGTGCCGGGCAGCGTCTGCGAGCGCGGCCCGGAAGGCCAGTTGTTCAACACCCAGCTGGTGCTGTCGCCGGAGGGGGAGCTGGCCGGCTACTACCGGAAGATCTTCCCGTGGCGCCCGTTTGAGCCGTACGATCCCGGCGACCGGTTCACCACCGTGGACCTGGCCGGCATCGGCAGGGTGGGCCTGAACATCTGCTACGACGCCTGGTACCCGGAGGTGTCGCGCCAGCTGGCCTGGATGGGCGCCGAGGTGATCCTCAACGTCGTCAAGACCACCACCCCGGACCGGCGGCAGGAGCTGGTGCTGGCCAAGGCGAACGCCATCGTGAACCAGGTGTTCGTGGTCAGCGTCAACTGCGCCGGCCCCACCGGCAGGGGCCAGAGCATCATCGTCGACCCCGAGGGCAACACCATTACGGAAGCCGACGACGATACGCCCGTGCTGCTGACAGCGGACCTGGACCTGGCCGCCGTCGGGCACGTCCGCACCCACGGGACGGAGAACCTCAACCGTCCCTGGTCCCAGTTCCGGGACGGCGAGGCCGCCGTCGAACTTCCCGTCTACCAGGGGCGGATCAATCCGCTGACCTGGACGCCCCCCACTTTCAATGCTTAAGGACAACCACGTGACCACTCCAACCCTGACCCGCACGCTGAAGCTGCCGTCGCTGGTGCTGTTCGGCCTGGCGTACCTGACCCCGCTGATTGTCCTGGCCATTTTTGGCCTGATCGCCGAGACCACGGGCGGGGCGGCGCCGTCGGCCTACCTCGTGGCGATGGTGGCCATGCTGTTCACGGCGCACAGCTACGGCCGGATGGCGGTGGCCTACCCGGTGGCCGGCTCCGCGTACACGTACGTGCGCCGGTCGATTGATCCCCGGGTGGGCTTCCTGGTGGGCTGGGCGATCCTGCTGGACTACCTGTTCCTGCCCATGGTGATCTGGCTGATCGGCAGCTCGTACCTGAGCGCGCAGTTCCCGGGCGTGCCCATGTGGCTGTGGATTGTCGGCTTCATCCTCGTCACCACGGTGCTGAATATCCTGGGCATCAAGGTGGCGGACAAGGCCAACTACCTGCTGATGGCGTTCCAGCTGCTGGTGATCGTGATCTTCGTGGCGCTCGCCGTCGGCAGCGTGGTGTCCGCCTCCGGCCCGGGCGGCCTGGTGAGCACGGAGCCGTTCTTCAACAGCACGTCCAGCTTCGCTACCATTTCCGCGGGCGCGGCCATTGCGGCGTACTCGTTCCTCGGGTTCGACGCCGTCACCACCCTCACCGAGGAAACCGTGGACCCGCGCCGCAACGTGCCCCGCGCCATCATGCTCATCGCGCTCATCGGCGGCGGCATCTTCGTGGCCGTCTCCTACGTCACGCAGCTGGTGCACCCGGGCGGCGTGTTCGACGACTCGGCGTCCGCGGCCAGCGCCATCGCGCTGCAGATCGGCGGGCAGGTGTTCGGTGCAGTGTTCCTCGCCGGTCTGGTGGTGGCGCAGTTCGCCTCCGGCCTCGCCGCGCAGGCCAGCGCCTCCCGCCTGGTGTACGCCATGGGACGCGACTCGGTGCTGCCCAAGGCCATCTTCGGCCGGCTCAGCGCGGAGTACCACACGCCGGTGGTGAACCTGGTGATCACCGGCATCGTGGGCCTGATCGCGATCTTCCTGGACGTGGCGACGTCGACGTCGTTCATCAACTTCGGTGCCTTCACCGCCTTCACGCTGGTCAATGTGTCCGTGGTGTTCCACTACGTGCGCCGGCGCCGGGCGGGGGAGCAGCTGAACTTTATTTCATACGTCGTGGTCCCGGCGGTGGGCGCTCTCGTCTGTGCCTACCTGCTCTCCCAGCTGGACAGCAACGCCATTACGCTGGGACTGAGCTGGCTGGTCTTGGGGATTGTGGTGCTGGCGCTGATCACGCGCGGCTTCCGTGCCGCGCCGCCGGAAATGACGACGACGCAGAAGGCCACCGTGGAGGCCGCCGCCTAACGCTTTTGTACTGGAGTTCTACGAGACTGGAGGGACCGGCGTGAGGATAGCGCTCGGGCAGCTGGAGTCCGGCACGGACATCCAGGCCAACCTGGCCGCGATCGACCGGTTCGCCGCGTCCGCTGCCGCCGACGGCGCCACGCTGGTGGCCTTCCCGGAGTACGCCACATACGAGAAGAAGATCGTGGACGCCTCCTTCCCGGCCGTGGCCGAGCCGCTGGACGGCCCCGTCTGCCGGGAACTCGCGGTCACCGCGGCCCGTCACCGCATCACGCTCGTGGCGGGCGTGGTGGAAACGTCCGACGAGGAGGGCCGGGCGTACAACACGCTGGTGGCGTTCGATCCTGCCGGTGAACGGCTGGCCGTTTACCGGAAGATCCACCTGTTCGACGCACAGGGCTTCGGGGAGTCGGTTTTTATCAAGCCGGGGCCGTCCACCGAGCCAGTGGTGTTCGAGGCCGGGGGAGCGCGGTTCGGGCTGATGACCTGCTACGACCTGCGGTTCCCCGAGCTGGCCCGCTCCCTGGCCGACGCCGGCGCACAGGTTTTGCTGGTCTGCTCGTCGTGGGTGCCGGGCACGCACAAGACCGAGCAGTGGCTCTCTTTGAATGCGGCCCGCGCGATTGAGAACAGCGTGTATGTAGCGGGCGTCTGCCAGGCCCCGCCGGTGTCCGTGGGCCGGAGCCTGCTGGTGGATCCGATGGGGTACGTGGAGGCCGACCTCGGGCTGGAGCCGGGGGTTCGGGCGGTGGAGGTTTCGCTGTCTACCGTGGCGCGGGTGCGTGAGCAGTTTCCTATGTTCCGGCAGCGGCGGCTGGGGTAGGTGCGTGCCACGAAGAGTGGCCATGCCATGATCGCGCGGGGAGTCTAAGAACTCGAGCGATCAACAACGCTCTCCGCGTGCAATGAGGCCACGGCGAGCAGGGCCGCTAAGCCCGCCAGCTAGTCTGGCCGTCGTGCCGAGGGCGCTCCGAGGGGTCGCCCTTGAGCACGGCGTCCGTTGACATGCGTCGCTGGTCCGAGTCTCGCTAGGAGCTGCAAAACTTGGGCATCAGCGTTGTGGCACCCCTACCGGTGTGAACTCTTGAAACGAGCGATCGGGGAGGGCCGACCTCGAGGAGATGTGTAGCTTATACACGAAGAGTTCCACTAAGTAAATAAGTAGTTGGGGTTTTGTGGCTAAATCGTGATACCTTTTTCGCATGACGCTGCCTCAGGCCTTGCGAGGAGGGCTGGTTGGTGCCGATGCGTCACGCTGCCTCGACCGAGCAGTTTGGATCATGAAGGAAGGACTCAGCGTTGAGCCACATATCTTTCAAACGAGCACCACGACCACCATTGCCGTTGCAGGCTGAACTGCCCTTTGAAGTTTCCACGCCTGTGGAGGAAGGAAAAACGGCGCTCGCCGGTAGTGGCCCCCGGGCAGGCAGGTCCGAATGGCCACTGTGCATTGGGCCTGGTCGGATGGGCCAACCCCAGTGTGGACTACCCGTACATAAGAAGTCAGCCGAGCTATGCCGATCTCACGACCTTCAGATGAACACGAAGGGCGTGCTCGTGCCGCTCCGGACACGCACGAGTAAAGAACCGTGTACTGGGCCAGGCCCGGATGGTGGCAAGTGCGGTCGCCAGGTGTATTATCGCGAACCTGGGCAGGACGACGGGATCTGCAAGTCTCATTACGACCAGATGAACCGTCGGGGTTGGATGAGCGGAATTGCACCCAAAGCTGCACCAGTTCCGCAAGTTCGGTGCCCGGGTCCGGGGCAGGACGGCGAAGCACAGTGCGACCGCATGGCCGAGGCGGGGACGGGATATTGCGGTCCTCACAATAAGCAACACAACAAAGGTGGGACATTGAAGCCCATCAGACGGACGAATACGCCTGACGGCACTTGTATCGGTCCGGGCCCTGACGGGATGCCGTGCGGACGCCCCATGAAGCACAAGACGAAGAAGCTGTGCGGGGGTCACAATGCGCAGGAACGCCGAGGTCAGATTCTGGTGCCGCTGAAGGTGACCCGGCGGAGGGGCGAGTCCACCCCGTGCAATTTTCCCGGTTGTAAGTATCTTGATGCCCCCGACGGTGGTGGATACTGCCGCCACCATTGGCGACAGCATGAACTTGGACAGGAAATGGCACCGTTGAAGGGGACTCCAAACCGTGGGCGGAAAGTCCTTCTGCGCGACGAATTCGGCAATAAGTTCTGTCCACTATGCGAAGAATGGAAGCCCGAAGCAGAATTTAGCCGGGCATCCGCCTCAAGCGATGGCTTCAGCCACAGATGCAGACGTTGTCATGCATCGGCACAGAAGAAGGCGAAATACGGCATTGATATCGACGCATTTGAAGCTCTGCTCGAATCGCAGGGCGGGCGGTGTGCAATCTGCCCTGTAACGGTCCGCGCAGACGGTTTTCGCCTGTCCATCGATCACGATCATTCCTGCTGTCCAGGAACGCTCTCATGCGGGAATTGCATCCGGGGTCTGCTTTGTCCCGACTGTAATCGAGGACTCGGTCTATTTCGCGACAACATCAAGTTGCTGAAGGAAGCTATAAACTACCTCGAGCGCCAACCGCTTCAACTGGCTTAGCCCCACAGGTGCCAACGATGCCAACTTGGGAAGGTCCCACCCCCAGCGACTCTTCCGTCGGAAGGGCAGGCGGTCGAAGCGACGGGTAGTTGTCACGTGTACATGGAAACCTCATGGCGTTGGCGTTGGCGTTGGCGTTGGCGCTGGGCACAGGGTGCGGAAGACTGTTGCCGTGAGCAACTCTCCCCGCACCAGCAACCTAACCCGCCAGCGCACCGGCCTCGCCGTGGCAGGCCTCAGCATCGGCACAGCGCTGAACCCGCTGAACTCGTCGATGATCGCCGTCGCCCTGGTGGTGTTGCGTGAGGACTTCCGCCTCGACGTCGCCACTGTCACCTGGGTGATCACCGCCTTCTACATCACCTCAGCTGCTGGACAGCCGCTGATGGGACGGTTGGCCGACAGGTTCGGCCCGCGGAAACTCTTCATGCTCGGCATGGGGCTGGTGGCCGTGTCGTGTGCGCTGGCGCCGTTCTCGCCCAACTTTGTGTTCGTCTGCATCGCTCGCGCCCTGATGGCGCTGGGCACGGCGACGGCGTACCCCAGCGCCGTCGTCATGGTCGGCACCCTGGCGAGGCTGGCCGATACGACGTCGACAAGGCCGCTGGGTCGCATCCAGATGGCCAACACCACCGGGGCCGCTGTCGGCCCGGTCGTGGGCGGGCTGCTGGTGAGCCTGGTTGGCTGGCAGGCGCTGTTCCTGGTCAACGTTCCGCTCGCGCTGGCCGCCATGCTCATCATCCGTAAGGTCGCGCCACCGGACGAGCGCCGGGAGCAGGGCAGGATCGCCACCCTGCTGCGCGACTCCGACATCCCCGGCATCCTCGCCTTCACCGGCGGCCTGGTGCTGCTGCTCATGGGCCTGCTGAACGCGCTGCCCGGCTACCGCTGGTGGCTGCTCGGCGCTGCGATGGTCCTGGCCGTTGTGTTCGCCTGGCGCGAGCTGCGCTTCGACCGCCCGTTCCTGGACCTGCGGCTGCTCGGCAGGAACCGGCCCCTGCTGCTGGTTTACCTGGGCTTCACGGTGTTCAGCGGCGTCTACTACTTCGCGTTCTTTGGCCTGCCGCAGGTGCTGCAGGAGGCCGGCGGCTACAACCCCGGCCTGGTGGGCGTGCTGATGCTGCCGCTGGCGGCCATGTCAGTGGTCGTCACCCCGTTCGCCGTGCGTGCGATCGACCGGTTCGGCGCGCGGCGGGTGCTGATCGCCGGCGTCGTACTTTTGACCTTGGCGGCAGCGGCACTCTGGCTGCTGACAGCGTCGTTCGCCGTCCTGCTCGTGCTGCTGCTGACCGCCCTGATGGGCGTGCCGTACGGGTCGGCCAGCATCGCTTACAACCAGGGGCTGTACCTCTCCGCGGCACCGGAGGAAAGGGGAATGGCCGCCGGGATCTTCCAGACCTGCCGGTACGTCGGTGCTATCAGCGCGACGGTGATGATCGGCATCTTCTACGGAACCGGGGTGAACCAGGAGAACTGGGGCCGCGTGGTGCTGGTGATGCTCGGGTTGTGTGCGATGACGTTCGTGGTGTCTCTGCTGTGGCGGGAACGTAAGACGGCGTGAGGGAACCGACTGCGGGATTCGCCGTTAGCGCAGCTGCACTGAGGCGCGGGTGCCATTTACTTGGCTGGATGTCCGAGCTTGTACCTCAAACGTTAAGCGTTGAGGTCCGTTTGCGACGGCAACCTCAAGATTCGCTCAAGACCGAATCAACGTTGCCCAAAGATCGTCGCACTTTCCGTTCTCTGGGCCTTGTGAGAAATAGGCTTTTCAGTAGCAAGATTTCGGCTTTAGACAAAGGGCCCGGCTATCCGCCGGGCCCTTATTTAATTGGGGAAAACGATGTCGCGGTATGGAATGCCTTTGGGACCACGGCGGTCGGGCGCGGACCCCGTCCCGCGGACGCCTAAGAAGCCGCGCGTTTCCACCTTCATTGTCGGGGGCCTCGCTGCGCTCTTCATGATCATGGGGGCGTTCAGCGGCGGCATTGGTGGCGCACTGGTCTTCCTGGCCATCACGGCCGCACTTACCGGTCTCTATGTCCTGGCAACCGGCCGCCGTTCATGGGCAGGGCTCCCGGCCAAACGGAGCGCGGGGACCATCGCCCTTGCCGTCTCCTTCGCCCTGTTTTATCGGCGGTGCTGCTGCGTTGCCGCGAGCCACTACGAGGGACCTTCAGGCCGCATCATCGGAGGGCACAGCATCGCCAGCCACCGCCCAAGCGAGCGCAACTCCCACAGTGACACCGACGCCGTCGGCCGTCCCATCTGTGCAGGAGACGAGCGCTCCGCTGGATGCTGACAGCCCCCGTCTCTCGGCGCAGGGCGCCAGCGTTGCCGCGCCGAAGTCGCAGCCTGCCTACGCCACCAAGGCGATCGACCTGCTGGCCACCCTTTCGGTTAAGGGCCGTGCACCCAAGACCGGCTATGACCGGGACCTGTTCGGGCAGGCGTGGGCCGACGTTGACCGCAACGGCTGCGACACTCGCAATGACATCCTCAAGCGCGACCTCACGGGCATCAGCTACACCAACAGCGTGCCCTGTAAGGTGCAGTCCGGGACACTTGCCGACCCGTACACCGGCACTACCATCAACTTCCTGCGGGGAAGCGCCACCAGCAGTGCTGTGCAGATCGACCACGTTGTTGCCCTCAGCGACGCCTGGCAGAAGGGCGCACAACAGCTGACCACGGAACAGCGGACAGCGTTCGCCAACGACCCGCTGAACCTCCAGGCGACCGACGGTCCCACCAACATGCAAAAGGGCGACGGTGACGCCGCCACCTGGCTGCCGCCGAACAAGGTCTTCCGGTGCGAATACGTGGCCCGGCAGATTTCGGTGAAGGCGACGTACCGCCTGTGGGTCACCCAAGCGGAACACGACGCGATGGCCAGGATCCTGGGGGACTGCTCGGGACAGCTCGCTCCAACAAACGAGAAGGTGCCAGCCGTTGCGGCACCGGCACCGGCACCGGCACCTGCACCCGCCGTCGTTCAGCCCGCCCCTGCCCCGGCAGCGCCCGCTCCGGCTCCTGTTGCTCCAGCACCTGTAGTGGCGGTTCCCGTGGCGCCAGCACCGGCGGCTGTGTACTACGCCAACTGTGCGGCGGCCAGGGCTGCGGGGGCCGCTCCGCTGCACGCCGGGTCGGCGGGCTACCGTCCAGCGCTCGACCGTGACTCCGACGGCGTCGCCTGCGAAAGCTAGACCAATTCCATCACTCCACAGTTCCAAATTTTCCAAGGGGGAAAAATGAAAAAGACACTCACACTACTTGTGCTGACCGGCCTCATGCTCACTGGATGCGGCGGCAACCAGGCTGACAAGCAGACGGCAACGCAGCCGACAGAAACTGCAACGGCCACGGCCACTCCGGAAGCGGTCACTGTTCCCGGCGTGGTGAGCCTGACCCTGGACGAGGCCACGGATCAACTGGAAGAGCTGGGGTTCGAGGTCGACTCCGTGGACATCGTCGACGGCAAAACGATCGTCCTGAAGAAGAACTGGCAGGTGATGTCGCAGGACGGCGCGGAAGGTGCACAGGCGGCGAAGGGCTCCACCGTTCACCTCGGCGTCAAGTCCCTGGAAAAGCTGGCGGCGGAAAAGGCGGCCGCAGACAAGGCCGCGGCTGACAAAGCTGCGGCGGTGAAGGCTGCGGCGGCCAAGGTGGCAGCAGCCAAGAAGGCTGCGGCGGACAAAGCGGCCGCAGACAAAGCAGCGGCAGAAAAAGCAGCTGCGGATAAGGCCGCGGCCGCCAAGGCTGCGGCAGCTCAGCGGGCAGCCGATGCGGCTGCTGCGAAACAGGCGGCCGAACAGGCAGCTGCGCAGGTTGCGCCTGTGGCTCCTGTCGTCCCCGCCGTGCCGGCCGCTGCTTACTACGCCAACTGCGCTGCCGCCAGGGCGGCCGGCGCCGCACCGCTGTATGCCGGGCAGGCCGGCTACAGGGCCGGTCTTGACCGCGATAGCGACGGCGTGGCCTGCGAGTAGCAGTCCTGACGTCACGCCGTGGATACCCTCGTTTTCGAGGGTATCCACGGCTTTCACGTTTGCCCGGCAAGTCCACGAGCCGGGAATCGACCTAGTGTGCGTGGCAGGCGGTCAAACCCCGTGTGGAAGTCCCGAACAATGACCGATGCGTCGCTTTGAGCTCCTCGAGCTTTCCAGGCCGGACCTAGGATGTGTCCAGGTAGGCGATGAAATCATCCGTATCGGACCTGCCCTTCGTGTCCGGGTGCGATGACCCTTAATGCCCCAGGCGCCGGAGGCGGGCCAGCCGCACCAGCCGGCTGAAGGCAAGGACGAAGACCACCTCGATCAGCACCATGAGCCCGACCAGCAGCCACTGCCCCTGGCTGATGAACACGATCGCGCCGGTGAGGACCAGCACGGTCCCAAGGGCCAGGGCGTACACCGCGAATCCGAGGGCAACCTTGGCGCTGCGCACGCCGGTGCGGAAGCCAAAGCCCTGCGGCAGTCCGCCGGGCAGTCCCTGGACGCGGTCGGGCCCTGCGGGCGGGAGCCGATCGAACTCCTGCCACAGATCCTCGTCGTGATCGCGGTCCGTCATGCTTCCATTATCCCGCGCGGCGGGACGCCTGCACCGTGCCCAAGCCTTTAGAGGATCTCCGGCATCATCCTTTTCGCCTCAACGCGAGGCCGCGGCGTCAGGGACCCCGTCACCTGCCGAAAGTCCAGTGCTGCCGGAGTGCCCTGCCGAGATTTGCCGTTTGATCTGCTCAAGCTCCGCTTTGAGCTGGTCAACGGTGGCCCGGTATCTGTCGAACTCGGCCTTCCGGCGCCGCTCCTGGATGTAGCTCACGACGGCGGCGAGGATGCCGAGCGGGAACGACACCAGCAGGGCCCAGCCGGACGTGCCAAGGAAGCCCAGCGCTACGGGCAGTGCCTGTTTGAAGGCGAGGAACGTGTTCACTTGGCCAACCACTGAGCTGAGGGCCGAGTCCAGGGGACCCAGGAACTGTCCCACCATGGGCGTCCCGGAAAACGACGGAGCACTCAGCGGCTGTTCCCCTCCAGACCACCGCGGGTCACCGACGTGGTTCAGGACGTAGATCCCGGCGCCGGCATTGAGGGCCGCGAAGAGCAGCACGGCACCAAGCACAGTCCAATGAAGCTTTCGGGGCCGCCAAACACCGGCCGCAAGCCCGAAGACGGCGGCCGCAACCCAAGTAAAGATGCTGAGTTGGTCGCGGCTCATGCCGCCCAGTAGATCCAAAGGATTCCCCGTCCATCGGTTGATGATGATGCCCGTTCGGGCCGCAAGCGAGCTTATCCCAGCCGCCGCCCACTCCCGCACCAGTAACGCGGTAGGTGCAGCCAACTGACCATGGGTCTTAGGCGCGTGAACAGGGACAAGACCCGGAACGGACGACGGCGGCAGCCAGCGTCGTGTGGATAGGCTGCGGTTTCCATTGTTGTGCCGGAACACCGGTGGGAAGATGGTGGGGAGTTGGGCACTAAGAGGGGGTGCCGGCAAAACGGCGGCGCGTGTCCAGTCTGAACAGACAGGGACGGTGACCGGGCCATGACCAAGCAACCTTTGAAGCAACGGCGACTGCGCGTATCCGACGTCAACGTCGTCAACCGCCGCACGCTGCGCAAGGCGCTCGGCGGGACCATCGTGGGCAACACCATGGAATGGTACGACGTCGGCGTGTTCGGCTATCTGATCACCACCATGGGGCCGGTGTTCCTGCCCGAGGCGGACAGGGCCGTGCAGAACCTGTTCCTGCTGGGGACCTTCGGAGCCACCTTCATCGCCCGGCCCCTGGGCGGCATATTCTTCGGCTGGCTGGGCGACAAGATCGGCCGCCAAAAGGTGCTGGCCATGACCCTGATGATGATGGCGGGAGCGACGTTCGTCGTCGGCCTTCTTCCGGGTTACGCACAGATAGGCATCTGGGCCGCCGTGCTGCTGGTGGTCACCAAGCTGGTCCAGGGCTTTTCCACCGGCGGCGAGTACTCCGGTGCCACCACGTTCGTGAGCGAGCATTCGCCGGACCAGCGCCGCGGGTTCTTCGTCAGTTTCCTGGACATGGGCAGCTACCTGGGCTTCGCGCTGGGGGCCGCACTGGTGTCCGCGCTCCAGCTGATCCTGGGGCAGGGGCAGATGGAGGCGTGGGGCTGGCGGATTCCGTTCCTGATCGCGGGCCCGCTGGGCATCGTGGCCATTTACTTCCGGATGAAGATCGAGGAGTCGCCCGCCTTCAAGGCAACCCAGGAGGCGGAGGCCGTGGCCGCCAAGCACCACGAGGTCGGCGACGAACTCCGGCCCGTCGGGCCGGTGGGGATCTTCAAAGACCACTGGCGCCGGATCCTGCTGGCCATGATCCTCGTGGCCGCCGGCAACACCGTGGGCTACGCCCTCACGTCCTACATGCCGACATACCTCACCACCAACAAGGGCTACGACGAGATCCACGGGACGCTGCTGACCGTTCCGGTGCTGGTGGTCATGTCGCTGTGCATCCCGCTGACAGGACACCTCTCCGACAGGATCGGCCGCCGCCCCGTGCTCTGGATCGGGGCGATCAGCACAGTGGTGTTTTCGCTTCCGGCGTTCCTGCTGATCTCGGTCGGCACCGTTCCCGCCACGCTCGCCGGCCTGGCCCTGGTCGCGTTTCCGGTGGCGTTCTTTGTTGCCACTCTGGCGTCCGCGCTGCCGGCACTGTTTCCCACGGCCCACCGCTACTCCGCGATGGGTATCGCCTACAACTTCGCCGTCGCGATCTTTGGCGGCACCTCACCGTTCATCATCGCTGCCCTCATCCAGGCGACCGGCAATGACCTGATGCCGGCGTTCTACCTCATGGCGACGTCGGCCGTCGCCGCGGTTGCCATCTACTTCCTGCCGGAATCTGCCCAGCGGCACCTGCCCGGCTCCATGCCGAGCGTGGACTCCGAAGCAGCCGCCCGGGAGCTGGTGGCGACGCAGGACGACAACCCGCTGTTGGAGGTGGACAGTCTGCCGTTTGACAGCAGCTACGAGGAGGCGCAGGCGGCTCACGGACGCCCTGGGAACCCGACGGTGATGTGACCTAGCTGCGTGTCCCGCCGGCCCGCGCCAGACAAGCGGCCCATTGACGGCCCTACTTGGCCCCGGTAACTGTCAGCGCTTTCGCGGCACATTGGCCCGAACATCAGCTGCTTGGGCTTCATCTAGCACCCACGGCTGGTACTTCGGGTGATCTGGGTACTTTTTCCGCAGATAATTTCGGACGACCTTTCCCGGTCGCTGCTCATCGGTATAGCCCAGTTCGCGTGCGAGCTCGGCAGGTTCATATGTAGACACGACCATGAGTGTAGGCCAACGTCCGATGGCGTAACTGGGGCCCGGTGAATCGAGGACCGCTTGAGGGACGCTCGCGTCGTTAGTGCTGCAGTGCCGGCTCCGCGGCTTTCGGCTCTGACCATCCGCGCTCTTTGCGGCCGGCGGGGTAGGCGTGCCGCTTGCCCGCCAGCGTGATGACGAGGGCGACGGCGACCGGCAGCGCCGCGGCGACGGGCACTATGAGCGGGCCGGTGAGGACCAGTGCGGCCGAGCCGTAGAGCGCGCCGACGGTGATGCCGAGCTGGATGGTCAGGACGGTGAGGCCGTTGGCGGCGTCGCGGTATTCGCCACCGGCGCGGAGGATGGCGGCCTGGTTGAAAATGCCGATGGCGCCGAGACCGGCGCCCCAGACGGTCATGAGCACGATGGCGACCGGGAAGATTCCGCCACCCAGCGGGAGGAGGAGCATCGCCACGGCGATGGCCGCCGTCGTGATCAGCAGCGAGCGTCGGGGCCGGGTGTCCACGGTGATGCCAGCGATCCAGATGCCGATCAGGCCGGAGGCGCCGAGGACGGTGAGGGAGAGGCTGATGGCGTAGTCGGGCAGGCCGGCTTCGCGGATGAACGGCGCGATGTAGGTGAACAGCGCGAAGTGCGCCAGGACCAGCAGCGGCCACGCGATCGCTACGGACTTCACGCCGGGCTGGGCGATGGCCGTGCGCATGGAGGGGCGGACGGCGTCGGGGCTCCGGCGGACAGCCGGCAGGAGCCAGAGGGCCAGGCCGGTCAGCAGCAGGCCGAACCCGGCGAGGAAGAGAAAGGCCGCCCGCCAGCCGAAGAAAGTTCCCAGTGCCGTGCCGAGGGGAGCGCCGATGGCGAGGCCCAGGCTGTTGCCGCTGAAGACGATGGCCAGGGCCTTGCCCACCTTGTCGGCCGGGACCACGCGCGAGACGAACGGCGCCATGGTGGTCCAGAGCAGGCCGTGCGCCAGGCCGCCGACCAGCCGGGCTCCCATGGCCGCCGCGAAGTTGGGGGCGAGGCCAACCAGCACGTTGCTCAGCGCGAACGTCAGGACGAGCGAAACGAGCAGGGTCTTCCGCGGAACCTTCGCGAGCAGCCGGGCGGCCGGGATGACCGTGACCACGATGACGGCGGCATAGGCGGCAGCAAGGTAGCCGGCCACGGGCTCGGACACGTCCAGGCCGTCGCTGATCTGCGGCAGCAGGCCGGACGGCAGGAGTTCGGTGGTGATCGCCGTGAAGGCGATCGTGGCCAGGACCAGCATCGCGGCGAGCGGGAAGCGTTTGGGCGCAGGCAAGGGCAGAGCGGAAGACATGGGGGAGTGGATCCATTCAAAAGGGGTGAGGCGGAAGGGACGTCACTGGCCCGGAAATTCCAACCACAAAGCTACCCGGTTTATTCGCCCTGAGGCAGGGTCTGTCAGACCCTGCCTCGGCCCGTCGCGTCCTGCGTGAATCGCGCCGGTCTACCGCTCGTCGCGAAAAAGCCGCCGCTCGGCGCACAAACCACCGCGCAGACATGTGACATGCACCATGATGGCCGGAGGCAGCGGCGGCTGGACGCGCCGTAGGCCATATGCCCGGGGACAGGCACTGGTTCGTGCACTGGACGCGCGCAGGGGACATCGACGTCGTGAACGAGGAGCACTCATGAGCTGGCTGGACCGAGAACGCACCATTGCCCCGCCGGGTTTTAACCGCTGGCTGGTGCCGCCCGCGGCGCTCGCCGTCCACCTCTGCATCGGCCAGGCCTACGCGACCAGCGTCTACAAGACCGCCCTGGTCAAGCACTTCGGCGCCAGCCTGACCGAGATCGGCGTGATCTTCTCCATCGCCATCGTGATGCTGGGCCTGTCGGCTGCGGTCATGGGCACCTGGGTGGACAGGAACGGCCCGCGCAAGGCGATGTTCACCTCGGCCGTGTTCTGGTCCGGCGGGTTCCTGATCGGCTCCCTCGGCATCTTCACGCACCAGCTGTGGCTGGTCTACCTGGGCTACGGCGTGGTGGGCGGCATCGGCCTGGGCATCGGCTACATCTCGCCGGTGTCCACCCTGATCAAGTGGTTCCCGGACCGGCCCGGCCTCGCCACCGGCATGGCCATCATGGGTTTCGGCGGCGGCGCGCTGATCGCCAGCCCCGTCTCCACCGCGCTGCTCAAGGCGTACGATCCCAACTCCGGCGCGCAGGACTGGGTGGCCAGCGGCGACGCCGTGGGCAGCCTGTTCCTGACCCTGGCCGTCGTCTACCTGGCCTACATGCTCTTCGGCGCCTTCACCATCAAGGTCCCGGCCGACGGCTGGCGGCCGGCCGGGTTCGACCCCGCCACGGTGAAGGCCGCCAAGCTCGTCACCACGGAGAACGTCTCGGCCCGGAACGCCGTCAAGACCCGGCAGTTCTGGCTGGTCTGGATTGTGCTGTTCTGCAACGTCACCGCCGGCATCGGCATCCTGGAACAGGCCGCCCCGATGATCCAGGACTTCTTCCGGAAGTCCGACGGCGGCTCCCTGGTCAGTGCCGCCGTCGCCGCCGGCTTCGTGGGACTGCTGTCCATCGGCAACATGGCCGGCCGGTTCGCCTGGTCCGCCACGTCCGACGTCACCGGCCGCAAGCGCATCTACATGGTGTACCTCGGCGTCGGCGCCGTGCTCTACACGGTGCTGGCGCTGGCCGGGTCCGCCACCACCGTGCTGTACGTGGCGCTCGCGTTTGTCATCATCTCCTTCTACGGCGGTGGGTTCGCCACCGTGCCGGCCTACCTGCGGGACCTCTTCGGCACGTTCCAGGTGGGCGCCATCCACGGCCGGCTGCTGACCGCCTGGTCTGCCGCCGGGGTGGCCGGGCCGCTGATCGTCAACGCGTTCCTGGACGCCCAGGGCAAGCCCGGCCAGCTGAACGCCGCCTCCTACCAGCCGGCGCTGCTGACCATGGTGGCGCTGCTGGTGGTCGGCTTCCTGGCCAACCTGCTGGTGAAACCGGTGGACGCACGATTCCACGAACCCCGCCCGGACCGCGGACGGGAACACGAACCTGCGATGGAGGCCTGACGATGAGCACCGAGAACACTTCCCGCGCGCTGGCGCCCGTCAAGGTGTCCACCGGCAAACTGGCCGTGGCCTGGGCACTCGTCGGGCTGCCGCTGGCCTACGGCATCTTCCAGACCCTGACCCGCGTGGCGGCGCTGTTCGGCTGATCCGGCCCCGCAAAGGCTCGACGGCGGGCCCGGGGCCATCCCGGTAAACGGGCTGGTGCCGAGGGGCTTTCCGCGGGGTCCCCGTTTTTCCATGACTGCCAACGACACTTCAGGAGCTGCCATGTCCCTCGTCCGCGTGCATAACTTCTCGGTCTCCCTCGACGGCTTCGGCACCGGCGAGGGGCAGCAGCTGGACGCCCCGTTCGGCCATGCAGGCACCCGGCTCATGGAATGGGCCTTCGAAACGCGGACCTTCCGCGCAATGGGCCTCCACGGCGAAACGGAAGGATCCTTCGGCGTGGACGAGGCGTTCGCCAGCCAGTGGGGACCCGGGGTCGGCGTCGAGATCATGGGGCGCAACAAGTTCGGCCCTCAGCGTGGTCCGTGGGAGAACGAGGATTGGAAGGGCTGGTGGGGCGACAACCCTGTGTTCCACACCCCTGTGGTTGTCCTGACGCACCATCCCCGGCCGGTCCTCCAAATGGAAGGCGGAACAACCTTCCATTTCGTTGATGCGGACCCCGCCTCCGCGCTTGAACAGGCCCGAGCCCTGGCGCCCGGCCTGGACGTCAGGATCGGCGGGGGCGCCAGCACGGTGCGGCAGTTCCTCGAGGCCGACCTGATCGACCATATGCATATCGTCCTCGTGCCGATCGTTCTGGGGCGGGGCGAACGTCTGTGGGACGGTCTCGAGGGACTCGAGGAACGCTTTGACATTGCAGCGACCCCTTCTCCACAGGGAGTGGTCCATTTGGTCTTCACCCGCCGCGCGGACCGGAGGTAAGGCCGGTCTTCGGATCAGGAATCCTGGTCTACTGAAATCACGATCTTGCCGCGGGTATGCCCTTCCATGTTGGCCCGGAAGGCGTCTGCGGCTTTTTCCAGCGGAAAGACCTTGGCAACTTCCACTCGGATTTTCCGGGCGTCTGTCAGGTCGGCGAGTTCCTGCAGATCGGCTCCCACCGGATTGACCCACATCCAGTCACCGCCGTGCTCTTCCACTTCACTGTCGGCGATCGAGGCGTGCCGGCCTCCTTCGGCCAGCACGGCCAGCGTCGCTTCGAGGTTTCCGCCGACAAAGTCGGCAACGACGTCTACACCGTCAGGACGCAGCGCGCGGACGCGCTCCGCGAGCCCGTCTCCGTAGGCAACCGGTTCGGCTCCCAGGGAGCGGAGGAACTCGTGGTTCTTCTCCGAGGCAGTGGCAATGACGCTGGCACCCATGGCCACAGCGATCTGGATGCCAAGGGAGCCCACGCCTCCGGAACCTCCATGGATCAGGACTGTCTCGCCGGACTGCAAGCCCAGCCGGTTAAGAACCTGGTAGGCGGTGAGGCCGGCCAGCGGCAGGCCCGCCGATTCCTTCCACCCGAGCGAGGCAGGCTTCCGGGCCAGGAGCCGCTCCGGCAGCGCGATGTACTCGGCAAAGCTCCCGCCGTGGACGTAGTCCTTGCGGCCGTAGGCGATGACCTCGTCGCCGGGCTGGAACTGCCGGGCGTCAATTCCCACCGACTCCACAACCCCTGCTACATCCCAGCCGGGGATGGCGGGAAACTGCAGATCCATGAGGGCATCCAGGTACCCCGCCATGATTTTCCAGTCCACCGGGTTCACCGCGGCTGCCTTGACTTTGACCAGGACCATTCCCGGCCCGACTTTCGGCATTGGCTGATCACCAAATTCGAGGACATCAGGGCTTCCGTATGTGCTGTAAGTGATTGCCTTCATGCCTTCCACAATGGCACAGCCATGCATCGCTATTCCGGATCCCGGCGCAAGCTCGTGTATCGCACGGCCAGGTCAGGCCCGGCAGCTAATGCGCGCATGGAAATGTGGCGCTGCCGTGGGCCTGGGGAGTTACCCCGCCACTGCTGCCTTTGAGGCCTGCGACGCCGCCATCCACTCACTCAACCAGGGCGCCCGCACGCTTGACGTGATCCGGCAATCCGCCACGAAGGTACCCTTGGCGCCGGCATCAATCCAGTCCTGAAGCGCGGAGAGGTCCGCGAGTGAGCGGATGATGGCAGATCCGGCACCCAAAGCCCGGGCAACACCGCTGAAGTCCACCTCGGGGATGAGCATGGGCTTTTCGGTCAGGCCCTGCGAGCCGTACTGGTGGATTTCGGCCCCGTACGCGGCGTCGTTGTAGATCACCACGATCGCGCTGCGGGCTACGCCGATCAGTGATTCGAGGTCGGACAGGCCCATCAGGAAACCGCCGTCCCCGGAGGCCAGCACCAGGGTGCGGCCGTCCTGCACTGCGCGGGCGGCCCCGACGGCGCTCGCGAGTCCCAGCCCGATGGACTGGAACGCGGTCCCCACCATCACCAGGTCCTGCGGCCGCGGGATGTTCCAGTACATGGGCGCCCACCCGATGAAGTGTCCGCCGTCCTGGACCACCGTGCGGCGCTCCGGCAGTACGGCATCCAGCGCGCTGGCCAGGGAACGCGGATCCAGCCGGCCATCAATAGTTTCAGGGGAACCAGCAGGATGCCCCGGCCCAACAGCCAGACGCCGGGCGGCCTCGGCGCGCCACATCCCAGCCGCGGCGTCGCCCTCAACAAGAGACAAAAGCCGCGAAGCAGCAGCCTTCGCGTCCGCGCTGACGAACAGGTCCACCCGCGGATTCGTCGGTTCCACTGCGGTGTCGATCTGGATGACCGTGGCATCCGGCCCGAGCAGGTGCCCGAACCGCATGGTGAACGGGCTCAGGCTCGCCCCGGCCGCCAGGACCACGTCGGCCTCGCCCAGGAGCCCGGCCGCTGTGTCGGTGCCGAAACCGCCGGCGACGCCCAGGTACCCCTCGCCATTGAGGAGGTTGAGCGCCAGGGCGGTTCCGGCGGTCAGTGCGCCGATCCGGTCGGCGAGTTCGCGGAGCTCCGGCCCGGCTCCGGCGAGGTGCGCACCCCGGCCGGCCAGGATCAGCGGGCGCTTCGCCCCGGCGAGCAGGCGGGCTGCCTGCCCAAGCCCGCCGTCGACGTCGTCCGTTACCTTTGGTGCCGACGGCGCCGGAACTTCCTTGTCCGCCGCCTCGAGTGCCCCGAGGTCGTAGGGGATGGCAAGCACGACGGCGGTGCGTTTGGTCAGCGCGTATTCCACCGCCTGCTGCGTGATGAGGCCCGCGGCATCGCGGGTGACGGTGAAGGTGGCCGCGCCGAGGCCGGCGGCGACGGCCGCCTGGTCCACGTCCCAGGGCCGGGGGCCGCTGGTCGGCGCGTCCCCGGTGACCAGCACAACGGGGATCTGCGCCTTCACTGCCTCGGCCACGGCGGTGAGCGCATTGGTGTAGCCGGGGCCGTAGGTGGTGGTGCCCACGGCGAGCCGTCCTGAGGTCCGGTAGTAGGCGTCCGCCGCGGCGATGGCGGCACCCTCGTGCCGGACGGCGGTGAAGCGCAGCCCCTGCTGCTCCGCCGCATCCAGGAAGTAGACGTTGCCGTTGCCCATGACGCCGAAGACGTCGCTGACATAGCTGCTGAGAACCTGCGCCACGCGGCCGGAGACGGTAAGTGAAGTCATGCAGGAATCTTCGGAGCAGTTTCACAGATGGGCAAGAGAGCTGCGTCGGGCTGGGATATTTGGCAGAACAAGGCAGTCGCAACTGAAAATATGCACACCTGTGGCCTGCATCACCCCGCGCTAGGCGGAAGGGCGGGACTCCTGCTCGGAGAGCCGGCTCAGGAGGCCGTCGTAGCGGGGCGGCATGAGTTCAACCACGGAAATCGCCGTGCTGGTTCGCTGGATTCCCTCGATCGCAAGGATTTCGTTGGTGATGCGGTACAGGTCGGCGGTGCTGCGTGCCACCACCTTGGCCATCAGGTCCGCGTCCCCCGTGGTGGCGTGCACCTCGATGACCTCCGGGATGGCCGCGAGCCCGTTCTCCACCGACCCCGCCCGGGTCTGGCTGATGGACAGCGAGAGGAAGGCCATCAGTTCGTAACCGAGCGCGGCGGGGTCCAGCCTGCGGCTGAAGGAGCGGAGCGCGCCGCTGCGCTCCAGCCGGGCCAGCCGGGCGTGGACGGTGTTGCGTGCGACTCCGAGGGTACGGGAGAGTGCCAGGGCGCTGGCTTCGGGGTCCTTGTCCAGGGCAAGGATGATCCTGCCGTCGAGCGAATCAAGGCTGCGAGAGTTCGCGATGGTCATATTTTCACCACACACACTAGAAGTTGAGCAGAAGTCCCAAGCAGTGGAGCCTACCTTGCATTGTGGTCCGGGTCACTTCCATGATCGGTCTTCATGAGCCCTGAACAACTCCTGGCAGAACGCGGAACCGCGTTGCCCACCCTTCGTGCCGCCGTCACCGGACTTCCCTCCTACATCCCGGGCAGGCGCGGCACCGGCGCGGACATCGCCGCCCTTGCCAGCAACGAAAGCCATTACGAGCCCCTGCCCGCAGCCACCGCTGCGGTGGCCGAGGCGGCCGGCAGGATGAACCGCTACCCGGACCTGGCCGCCGTCGAACTCCGCGAACGGCTCGCCCGGCACCTGGGCGTCACCGTGGACGAGGTGGCGGTGGGGCCCGGCAGCGTGGGCGTCCTGCAGCAGATCATCACCGGACTGTGCGACGCCGGGGACGAGGTGGTCTTCGCGTGGCGCTCCTTCGAGGCCTACCCCATCCTGGTGGAGCTGGCAGGCGCCCGGCCGGTCCGCATCCCGCTGGACGACGCCGAGGGCCACGACCTGGACGCCATGGCCGCCGCCGTCACGGGCCGCACCAAGGTCATCCTGCTCTGCACCCCCAACAACCCCACCGGCGTGCCGATCCGCCACGACCGCCTCGAGGACTTCCTGCAGTCCGTCCGCTCCGACGTCCTGGTGGTCATCGACGAGGCCTACGTGGAGTACGCCGGCACCGGCACCGGCCCCGACTCCCTGGCGCTCTACCGCCGGTACCCGAACGTCTGCATCCTGCGCACCTTCTCCAAGGCCTACGGGCTCGCTGGCCTGCGCGTCGGGTATGCCCTTACGACGGCGGCAATCGCCGAAGGCTTGCGCCGCACCGCCCTGCCGTTCGCCGTGAGCGCGCTGGCCCAGAAGGCGGCCATCGCGTCGCTGAACGCGGGGGAGGAAATGGAAACCCGCGTTGCCGCGGTGAAGCAGGAGCGCTCCCGGATGGCCGCGGAGCTGGAAGCCCAGGGCTGGGCACTGCAGCCGAGCCAGGGAAACTTCCTGTGGATCCGCGCCGATGCTGCGCTGCTGGCGACGCTGGTGGACGCGTTCGACGCCGCGGGCATCCTGGTCCGCGCGTACCAGGGCGACGGCGTACGAATCACCGTTGCCGACCCCGCCTCCAACGATCGTGTGCTCCGGCTCCTCGCAGCCCACGTTCCCGTGTCGACTTCCTGACCTTTTCCCGCTCCGCTCGATCTACAACCCAGAGGAATCCCCATGGAACAACAGACAAAGTCGTCTGCCCGCGCCCTCGGCGCGGCCCTCAAACCACGTCAACTCACCATGATGGGCCTGGGCAGCGCCATCGGCGCGGGCCTGTTCATCGGCTCCGGCGCCGGCATTCAGGCCGCCGGTCCGGCGGTGCTGATCTCCTACCTGGTGGCCGGCACGCTGATCATCCTGGTGATGTGGGCCCTCGGTGAGATGGCTGCCGCCAACCCGGACAGCGGCGCCTTTTCCGTCTACACCGCCAAGGCCTACGGGCCCGTGGCCGGCGCCACGGTCGGCTGGCTGTGGTGGGTCCAGCTGGTGGTGGTCATCGCCGCCGAGGCGCTCGGTGCGGCAGGCCTGCTGGCCACCATCTTCCCGGCGCTGCCGGTGTGGCTGATGGCCTTGGTGTTCATCGTGGTGCTCACCGCCGTGAACCTGACCAGCGTGAAAAACTTCGGCGAGTTCGAGTTCTGGTTCGCCCTGCTCAAGGTGGCGGCGATCGTGGCGTTCCTGCTGGTGGGCTTTGCACTGCTCTTCGGCTTGGTGCCGGGTGTGCAGTCGCCGGGCCTGGCCAACTTCATGGGTGAGGGCTTCGCGGTCAACGGCTTCGGCGGGATTGCGACGGCGCTGTTCGTGGTGGCATTCGCCTTCGGCGGCACCGAGATCGTGTCCGTGGCCGCAGCCGAAACCGCCGAGCCGGCCCGCAGCGTGAAGAAGGCCGTCCGGACCGTGCTGTGGCGCATCCTGGTGTTCTACATCGGTGCCATCTTCGTGATCGCCGCGGTGGTTCCCGTTGGGTCTGAGGGACTCAAGAGCCCGTTCGCCGCGGTCCTGGACGCCGCCGGCATGCCCGGTGCGGCTACTGCCATTACCCTGGTGGCTGTCGCTGCATTGCTCTCCGCGTTGAACGCCAACCTCTACGGTGCCTCCCGGATGGCGTTCTCCCTTGCGGAGCGGGGCGAGGCGCCGCGGCTGCTCGCCTCGGTGTCCAAGGCCCGGGTCCCGGTGGTTGCGGTCCTGGCCAGCGTCGCCTTCGGCGTTGTCACGGTTGTGCTGGAGCTGGCTTTCCCCGAGAAGGTCCTTCCCGTCCTGCTCAACATTGTGGGCTCGACCTGCCTGCTGGTGTGGACGTCCGCGCTCCTGGCCCAGCTGGCGTTGCGCCTCCGCGCCGACCGCGAGGGAACCGAACTTCCCCTGCGGATGCCCGGCTTCCCGTGGCTTACGGGCTTTGGCCTGCTCATCCTCGCGGCGATCTTCACGGTCGGATTCATCGGCGAGGATTCCCGTCCCCAGCTCCTGAGCACCTTCGGGCTCGTAGCGCTGTTGGCGGTGGCCAGCTGGCTGAACCATCGCACACGTGACGTTCAGTCGTGTGTGGGATCTTCGGACAGCGACAAGGAGCCGGTGCTCATCGATTGAACCAGGCACCTTCACTTCGCGGGTTCATCGCACACGAAGGGCGCGTCTAGCTTTGGCTGGACGCGCCCTTGGCCACTCAAGTCGGGCTGGCCGAATCTGCCGGACTTCCACTCTGTGCGCCTAGACGTCAACGTGGTGTCGTTCGTGCCAATCAAAGTATTGTCGTGAATCGTGCCCGTGGGACGGACACGGGCGGCCGATTATGTCCGCTACTCGTTCCTCAACTTGGTCGGGACCGCGACGACCATGCTTGATCTTCCCCTGCTTATCAACAACGATGTAGCCGAGCTCGAAGAGGGCATCGCAGCCAAAGAGGCATTCGTGAGCCTATCCCAAGAGGGGCTGAAGGCTCGGCTTAAGGCCCTCCGGACAACCCTGTCAGTAGAAGTCTGCTGCTGTGGGGGGTTTCCGTTGTGTTATCGCTTTGTCTCCCGGATAAGGCAAGTCTAGGACTCGGCAAAAAAACGCGGCACACAAGTCGGCGTTGCGAAAGTGGCTGACGACGACCTTATCTGGCTCTTCACCAATCCGTGGATGCCACCTCACTGCGGTCAACGCTCCTTTGAGATAGCTTTCGGCTCGTGTCAGACGATCCCAATCTGCGTCCTCGGCTTCACGGAGGGCCCACCAAGCATCCGAACTTGCATAATTATCGTGGGCCTTTCTTACCCGCGCACTAACGTCACCGACATAGGCAGCAATCGCTGCGGCGTCGCCTCCATGCCGCTCGTGGCCCCTGAGGATGAGGTCTTGCGCGAGAAGGCCTTTCGGATTGACATTGGCGTTGTCATCCATGGTGAAGAGGGCAACACCCGTCTCTGCTGCCTCGGAAATGGCAGCGCGCGTGTAACCAGAAGTGGAATAAAAGATGTGGTGCGTTAAATGAGGTCGTGCCCCACGTAGTTGGCGTACTTGAGGAGAACCAACAGGATTTGCCTGCATCTTTACCTGGGCAACAGCTTCACTATGTTCTACGTCGATGCCACGGTCCGATACACCGCCAGTTAGACGAGAGCCGAAAAAGCCAAGGGGTCCTGACATATGCCAGCGTGCCACGTCCTCCGCGGTGCGCCAATCCCCAAGCAACCGCCGTGGTTGGACGACATCCCGGGTCGCCCTAACTGAACTTGTACCCAGCTCCGGCGGGGTAGCCGTTAATGGGTTATCGGGGAGGCGGAGGATGGCAGTTCCAACTCCATCGGAGAATTGTTTGTAAACAGACGAATCCGTGTAGGCAATAAGGGTCCAGTCATCGGCCATCCTGTAATTGTTTTCGGCAATGCTGTCTACCATGCTGCCACTCTTGGAACTTGACCACTTAGTGTCGGATGCAGGCACTTTGGTGGCATTATGCCCTAGGGCGGGCAGTATCCAAGCGTCAAAGGTCTTAGCAGCAAACTTTGCCTGCTGTGGGACTGCATTTCTAGGGCGCCGCAAAAAGTACTCGCGGGTTATGGCAACGGCGGCGAATATTTCGACGTGATCTCCAGCCGGGATTGCTTCTAGGATCTGTAGCGCGTCCTTACTGCTGACTTCTTGGACAGGGCCATGCTTCAGGTATTCGGACCAGGCCCACATCGTTCGAGGGTCGGCTGCAAAGATATGGTTTGCATCATCCTGCTCAGCAACGGAACTAGGTTCTTCCAATTCGGCTCCTTCTGCCGTCTTATCAACGCGGACCGTACCATCCGAGCCACGTAATCGTGCCGCGTGTTGTTGCCTAAGAAGGGTATGTAAGGTCGCCAGCACCGTTTGGCGTAGCTCCCCATCCCCGGCTGAGCCGTCCCATGAATGCTGGTCTGAAGACACCTCATGCGCAATCAACGGCTCGTGTTGATCGCGGTCGAAAGTGTTAGCGCCGGAGGGCTCATCTGGCGTCTGAGCGTCGTTGACAAGCACGTATACCGGATCTAATGGGCCGACACGACCCGCAGGCATAGTAGGCTCACTGCTCACGAGTTTTGGCGATGCACGCTGAGCCACCCGATGAAGACGGAGCCACTCCTCTTGCCAGTCTTCCTCCTCAAGATTCCGCTGTCGGCGCTTCGAATCTGTCGGAATGTTCGCTTTGGATTCTGATAGATCACAACTCAAGGATCGCGTCTTCTTCGCCAGTACTCGGGCTGTAATGAGAACAGCAAGGTGTTCCAGTCCGGTGGCTATGAATCGAACCGTTAACCAAAAGGCTAAACAGGGCAGGACCGCAATCAAGTAGACGATAATCCTGCGCATCGTGTGCGTCGACCCAACGTTGCGTCTCATTCGAGGCTGCTTGTGCCTCTGGCGCCAAGTCACAAAAATCGTGTGTCTCCAACTAATAGGTGGCTGGACAGGGGTCCAGCCCGCCGAACTCTTGTCAGTCTGAACAGCAAAGTCTGATGCAGCGCCAACGGGGTAATGATAAGGTCTTCAGCGGCTTGGCGGCATGTTCGCAATTCAGGGCGCCGGTCCGGTGGTGGCGGTCCTTGCCAGCGTCGCCTTCGGAGTTGTCACGGTGGTGCTGGAGCTGATGTTCCCCGACATGGTCCTCGGCGTCCTGCTGAACATCGTGGGCTCGACCTGCTTGCTGGTGTGGACGTCTGCGCTCCTGGCCTAGCTCGCCTTGCGGCTCCGCGCCGACCGCAAGGGGGCGGAGCTTCCCCTGCGGATGCCAAAGTTCCCGTGGCTGACTGTTGTTGGGCTGGTCATCCTCGCGGCGATCTTCACTGTGGGCTTCATCGGCGAGGATTCCCGTCCGCAGCTGTTGCGCACCTTCGGGCTTGTTGCGGTTCTTGCAGTGGGGTGCTGGATGAACCACCGTAAGCGGGACGCTCAGCCGCCTGTTGAATCTCCAGAGGGCGACAAGCAGCCGGTGCTGATCGACTGACTCCGCGCCGCGAAACGTCTGCGGGACCTACTACACCAGGGGTGCGTCCGGCTCTAGTCGGGCGCAATCCTCGGGTCAAGCATCGCGGAGGAGCGTACCGAACCAGCGTTTCCGTGGGAACCAGCCGTTGGTCCTGATCGTCGGTGGTGATGGGCACTAGGGAGGAAGCAGTTTTGCGCGCCGTTGCGACATCTGGCGGAACCCTCCGCGGGCAGGACTCCCGGCGGGGACGCCTAGACTGGGCTGATGCAAGATACACGCCACTCGCTGCGACTACAGGACATCATGCCCCGCGTCCCAAAGGTCACTGCTGTCGTCAACTCCGGCAAAGGTCAACCTAAAGCCGGCCTGCAGATTTGGGAAAACGCCAGATTCCTGCACTCCCACGTCATATCGGCGGCCAACAAGAATGAGGCGTTCAGGTTTTGCGTAGGGGAGCCCTCCGCAAGGTCTTCAGTCTGGAGGGTGTTCGCTGGTCAAAATGCCAGTGACGTGTATATCGCGATTCGGAGCAGTGCTGGGCTTCACAAAATCAGCCTCCACGAATCCGGCGACTTCAGGTACCAACTCATTGGTATGGTCCAAGAGGATCTTGACCGACCGGACCTGGCTGTTGTGTCGCTTTCAGAGGACGTTGAAGAGAAAACGGGTCGCATCATTCATCAATGGGTGCGTCCGGAGCCTTCCCCGGAGGGCTGGACCGAAGGTTTCAGGCTGGTAATTCCGGCCGACGATCTCCAGCCGGGACCTTCAGGCAAGAAGGATATTGGGGACGTTGAATGGATACCTGCGCCGGACGCGGGCCGGGCGGTGGCCGTCCGGGGCTTCCTAGTTAACCCCGGACGCGGGGAGTTCGATCTTAGTGGGCTCGTTCGCGAGACAGGTGTCTTCTCGTTTCTGGGAGGCTTTAAACTGCCGAACGGCCAGGCCTTCGTATTATTCTCCGCTACGGTGACACTCCTCGAAACCGAAGTCGTAGCGCTGAACGACATGCGAAAGGAGAGCCGGGAAAGGACCCACCCAGAGTTCGACTGGTCACCGGGAAAAGGTCCGCGAATACTCGCCTTTCCCTCCGATGACGCAGGGTTTCCGACATTCATAGATGCAAGGGCCTGAAGTTGAATTAGTTAATCGGCTCGGAGAGAGACTGGCATGGGATCACTTTGGGCGCCGTCAGCAAGAGAAGTGGCTGCAGATTTAGCAATTTCGCATTAATAAATGCAATTCATTATGGCGCTGTTTCAACTGAGATGCTTGAACTGATGTGAGGACGCCCCGGCTATCGAGCGCTACTAACCGGAGATTGCTTTTCGTCTCCAGATCCCAGGAACTCTTCAGGTGCTATGCATGGGGATGATGAGCTGACGCGCCACAGAGCCTACGTGCTTCGAGGAATTCGACCCCTTTGTGATGTCCGTCTCACTCTACAAGCCGCTGGGCTAGCGCCGCATGACCGCGCCTGAAGTGAACCACTGGACCAACGTTGCGGCCGTCATGACTGCTACTTCTGCCGCTTCCTGTGTAACAAATAGATCAGGGTCGTGGTGGCCCCCATGACGATCTGCCTGTCCGGCCCAGAGCATTTTCATCATGGACAACAAGGTAGAGCCTGCGGGAGCATATTCGTCTTCGCGTTGAAAGGGGAGAGACCAGTCTCCTGTATCTCTGATCTGCGAGTTGATCTTTCCCAGCGTGGCGCTAGTGTCATTTGGGCTGACCACGGGAATGGCAGCGTCTTCGACCGCCTTCACGGCAAGCGAGTACGCTAGGGAGGGATTCGGATCGATACCGTACGTGGCGGTCCACGCGAGAGCGAGACGGTCGCCGGCATGACCGCCGGAGCTAATGGCGTTGTCCACGGCCGTTTGGACGGAATCTCGAACTCTGCGGACCAAACCCCTTGAGCCCGACCGTTCTCCTACTCTCCACTTCGATCCAGACTCTTCAAGCACGACATCCAAACTGTTGCCAGCGTGCTCGGTAGATCGAGTTGCAAGCAAGAAATCCGCAACCCTCAACTGCGCCTGCGCGGCTTCTGTTGAGCTTCGTATTTCGGACATTCCGATTTCTGCACTGTATCCGCGATATGGAATCGCAACCCTGCACCGTCTCTCCACCTGCCGGACCAGGTCTTGATCTAGAAAATAGTCCAACGCGCCGGGATACTCTTCTGAGCGTTGAGAGAGTAGAAACTGCGTCCTCATCCAGTCCCAGAACGATTCCGCCATCCAATCGGGGACGCCATCATGCAGAGCATCGTATGCGGTCGTGTCGGAATCCAATCCGAGCGGTCGCCAGTTGTCGTTCACGGCTCTAGTGTGCCAGAGCGATGACGCTGTTGTTGTAGAGACCTTCCGAAGCGTTGTTTCTACTCCGTACTATCGCGGCTCGCAGATTGCCGGCTACACATAATGGGACTAGGCACTCCTGCCTTTT
Organism: Arthrobacter sp. NPDC058097; assembly: GCF_042884885.1. Lineage (NCBI taxonomy): Bacteria > Bacillati > Actinomycetota > Actinomycetes > Micrococcales > Micrococcaceae > Arthrobacter > Arthrobacter sp. NPDC058097. The sequence continues at coordinate 88,446 of NZ_JBHVSZ010000008.1, read as the reverse complement.
TGCACGTGAAAATAGCAACAAAAGACGAGCAGCCTATGCCTAACCGCGCCGTCGCAGCTGGTCCCATAAGAGCAGTGATGTATGGCGCGAGCACTGAGAATGTTTCAAGATATAGAACTCCCAAATCGAGAAGTCGCGAGGCTTATCCGCTAATCTGACGCAGTGGCCAATTTTAGTGAGGAAGGGGCAGCTGAGAAGTTGCCCGAAGGATTATACGAGCTATTAAAAACAGATGGGCTCGAGAAACTTCTTGCCGCCAAGACGGAGTTGCAACCGACCTTTGCGGAAGCAGGCGACGAAGACACTCCGGATATCCTCGCTCGTCACATCGCCGATGCCGTCAGGCGAGCCCTCGTGTCAGCTAAACCCGCCGAACGCGTAGCCCTCGCGAACAGGCTTCTCCAGCAACTAAATACCGGCGATCGCATCGCACCGGGTCCAACCGAGCTCCAGTCGCTTCACCGCCCGGAGACGCTTAAACGCCGCAACCTTCGTCGCCCCACAACGAAGCTCAGTCACTCAGCCCTTCTTACCAACAGCAAGGACGATCCCAACCTCGCCGCCGAGCTTCGGGCCGAGATGGAGTCCGCTGACACGGTGGACCTTCTCTGCGCCTTTGTCCGCTGGACCGGCCTCAGGCTCCTGGAGCCTGCCCTTGAGCAACTTAAGGAGCGCGGCGCCAAGCTCCGGGTCATCACCACAACTTACATGGGCGCCACCGAACGCCGCGCCATTGACGAGCTCGTCAACCGGTACGGGGCCGAAGCCAAGATCAGCTACGAAACCCAGGCCACAAGGCTGCACGCCAAGGCCTGGCTGTTCCGCCGCAACACGGGTTTCGACACGGCCTACGTCGGCAGCTCCAATCTGAGCCAGGCTGCCCTCCTTGACGGGCTTGAATGGAACGTCCGCCTCAGTTCCGTCGCAACGCCCGCTCTCCTGCAGAAGTTCGAGGTCACGTTCGACAGCTACTGGGAGCAGCGGGCTTTCCAAAGCTATGACCCGGAGCGAGACGGCGAAAAGCTGGACGCTGCGTTGGAACGGAACGGCGGCCGTCGCACAGCGGCGCCGGATGCAACTACCGGTCTTGAGGTTCAGCCGTTCCTCCACCAGGAGGAGATGCTGGAGGACCTGGAAGCCGAGCGGCTCAAGGGTTTCAACCACAACCTCCTGGTCGCCGCTACAGGCACCGGCAAAACAGTCATCGCGGCTCTGGACTACAAACGGCTAAGCGAAACTGCTGGCAGACAACTACAACTGCTCTTCGTCGCCCATCGTCAGGAGATTCTCAAGCAGGCGATGCGCACCTACCGTGACGTCATGCAGGACGGCGCCTTCGGTGAGCTCTATGTGGGGGAGCACAAGCCGCGGGAGTGGAAGCACATCTTCGCGTCCGTCCAGTCGCTGTCCTCCCTCGGCATCGAACAGCTGGAGCCTGACCTCTTCGACGTCGTCGTTCTCGATGAGTTCCACCATGCCATGGCGCCGACCTACCGCCGCCTGCTGGACCATCTGAAACCGCAGCAGCTCCTCGGCCTAACGGCCACACCGGAACGCGGCGACGGCGTCGACGTCGCCAAGCAGTTCTTCGAAGGCCGCACCGCCAGTGAACTGCGCCTCTGGGATGCACTGGACGCCGACCTGCTGGTCCCGTTCCACTACTTCGGCGTCTCCGATGACGTCGACCTGAGCCAGTTGGAGTGGAAGCGCGGCAACTACGACACCACCCAGCTGAGCGCCCTCTATACGGGCAACGACGCCCGCGCAGCCAAGGTGATCCGCGAACTCCGCGACAAGGTCACCAGCACCGACCACATGCGGGCAATAGGCTTCTGCGTCTCGGTCCAGCATGCCCGCTACATGGCCGAGGTGTTCAACCGAGCCGGCATTGCCTCCGTCGCCGTCGACGGCACCACTGACAATGCTGACCGTGAGGAAGCCCTCAGGCGCCTGGGGCAGCGGGAGATCAACTGCATCTTCGCCGTCGACCTCTTCAATGAAGGCCTGGACCTGCCGCAGGTGGACACCATCCTGCTGCTCCGGCCCACCCAGAGCGCCACCGTCTTCCTTCAGCAGCTGGGACGCGGGCTACGCCGGGCCGAGGGCAAGGCGGTGCTCACGGTCCTGGACTTCATCGGCCAGCAGCGCCGTGAGTTCCGTTTTGATCTGCGCTACCGGGCGCTGACCGGCTACGGGCGCAAGGAGCTGGAGAAGGCTGTCGAGGACGAGTTCCCGTACCTGCCGTCCGGCTCGCAGATCGTTCTGGACCGGGTGGCGCAGAAGGTGGTCCTGGACAACATCAAGGCACAGCTGAGGTTCAACCGGGCACAGCTGGTCCGGGACATCGGCTCATACGCCGAGACCGAGCTGGAGGCCTATCTGGAGCGGTCGGGGAACGACGTGAAGACGATCTACCGCTCCACCAAGGACTCGTGGACCGGCTACCTCCGGCAGACAGGGTTGATCGAGGGGCTCTCACCCCTGGAGACCGTGCTCCGAGGGAAGCTCGAGGAGCTGTCGGACGCTGAGGAAAAGAAGCTGCTGGGCCGGATGGCCGCGCTGATTCACGTGGACGATCCGGAACGGGCCGCTGCCTATTCGATGCTGGTTGCTCCTGATGCGCCCCGCTACGCGGACCTTGGCATGCGCGAGCAGGCTTTTGCACGCATGCTGTTCTACACGCTGTGGGATGACGGCGGAGGATTCAAGACGTACGACGACGGCCTGGACCACCTGCGCGGCTACCAGTTTGTGTGCCGGGAGATCTGCCAGGTGCTCAAGCTGGGAGTGGCGGCGTCCAAACATGCAGCCAAAAGCCTTGGCGCAGGGCTGCAGCACATCCCGCTGCTGTCACATGCCACCTACCGGCGCGAGGAGGTCCTGGCGGCGTTGCAGTACGGCTCGCTGGAACAGGGCAAGAATGTCCAGCACCGGGAAGGTGTGGCATGGTGCCCGGGGACTTCTACCGACGCCTTCTTTGTCACCCTGAACAAGGACGACAAGAAGCACTCGGCAACCACGATGTACAAGGACTACGCCATAAGCCCTGAGCTGTTCCACTGGGAGTCGCAGAACGCGACGTCACCTACCAGCCCGACGGGACGGCGCTACCTCGACCGGGTTTCCCACGGCTCGAGGATCCTAATCTTCACCAGGGACACAGCGGACGACGAGACCGGGCTGACAGTTCCCTACACGTGCCTGGGTCAGGTGGACTACGTGCAGCACTCCGGCGAGAAGCCCATCGCTATTACCTGGAAGCTGCACCGGCCGATGCCAGCGGATGTGTTTGCGTCAGCGGCAGCAGTGGCAATGTAAATGGAGGGTGTCATTTGCTCAGGAAGAACTGAAACGGGCGCCTTTGAGCGTACCAGGCACCAGGTTGTGGACTTGGCGTGCGTGGCGCACTCCGAGGCTCGACGTCGCCTTTCGCCTGACTTTGGGGTCCATCCAATACGATGAACTGAACAAGGTGCAACCGGAATTCGGACCCCGCTACCGGTGGCCGCCCAATGCGGTCCAACAAGCACCGTGACGAGCGCAGAACAGAATGTGATGGTGAGCTCAACCACTATGGTTGACCCGACAACTCCGGACAGTGCCGACCAGCCCAACAGGGAAGCTGACGCGCACGTCCAACACCTCGACGAGGGCTACATCGTCGACTTCCTCTCCGACACACCGATAAAAGACACTCCCAAGGAGCAGGTCCGTCAGAGGATCGTGCGGGTGCTCTTCCACGAGTATCAAATCGCCCCGGAGGACATGGAGCTCGACTTCCCGATTCAGGTTGAGACCGAGAAGGGTAAGCGCCGGAAGAAGGTCGACATCGCGATCTTCGCCCCAGGCAGCCAGCACAGTGCCGCTAACTTGCGCCGGGTGGTGGTTACTAATAAGGAGCCCAACCGGGGCAAGAACGTTGTTAAGCTGCGTACATACGATCAGATGAAGTCCGAGATGTCCTTCGTTCAGGACCTGCTCGGGGCGGAAGACTGCCCCGAGCGTTGCTGGGGCATGTGGACTGATAACGTCGATTTCTTCTTCATTGAGAAAACGACCAATCGTTGGGGTGCGGACTTCCACGAGCGTGCTGACTGGCCGATGGCTGATGGGACAATAGGCAGCGGCCAGGTGGTTTCCGCCCAACAGTTGCGTCGCGCCGAACCGGAGATGCTCAAAGTTACCTTCCGGCGTTGCCATAACTACGTCCACGGCAACGAAGGCATGCCAAAGGACGCAGCTTTCTGGCAGTTCCTATACCTGCTTTTCGCTAAAATGTTCGACGAGCGTGCCGTCCGCAAAGGCAGCCCACGTCGCTTCTATGCATCGATGACCGAGCCGTATGACGATCAAGGCCGAGCCGCGATCCGGGAGCGCATTATTGACCTTTTTGACGACGTTAAAATGGAGTACGCGGATTCCGGGCTTTTCAAGGCAAGCGACGAGATTACTCTCTCCCACCGGGCACTCGCCTTTATTGTCTCTGAACTCTCCCCATACGACCTTGGCTTGACTGACATCGACGCCAAGGGGCTGGCCTACCAGGAGCTGGTCGGCACCAACCTTCGCGGCGACCGCGGTCAATACTTCACCCCACGCGGCGCGGTGAAGCTGATGATCGACATCCTGGATCCAAAGGAGGACGAAACGGTCCTCGATCCGACCTGCGGCACCGGGGGCTTCCTGCACGCTACCCTCACCCATCTGCACCACAAAATGCAGGAAGAAGACGGTACCCGCGGCATCCCAGACTCTCCGGAGCAGGCTGAACGTTACCGCGACCGTCTGCGCCAGTATGCGGATGAACATCTCTTCGGTGCGGATTTTGATCCGTTCCTCGTTCGTGCCACCGCGATGAACATTATGACCCTGGCCGACACGCCCGGAAATGTGTACCACATGGATTCCCTGTCCTTTCCGCGGGGGCATCTGAGCGGGGTTGCGGAAGCGAGCAGGCGAATCCCGCTGGCCAAGGAAGGGCGTGGAGGCCTAGTGGATGTGCTACTTACCAATCCGCCCTTTGGCGCTGACATTCCTATCAGTGACGCGTCGGTGCTCGGTGACTTCCGTGAAGGGGTTGCCAAGTCTTGGTCGCGCGACCGTAACACCGGTGAACTGCTGGTCAGTGCAAATTTGCCAGGCTCAATGGCGCCAGAGCAGCTCTTCGTGCAGCGAGCTATCGAGTGGATCAAGCCCGGCGGTAGGGTTGGGATCGTCCTGCCAAACGGCATCCTCTCGAACCCTGGCCCGGCAGATGAGGGTATTCGTCGGTTCATATTGCAGGAATGCTGGGTGCTCGCGAGCGTTGAGCTGCCGGTAGAAACTTTCATCGTGGATGCCGATGTCAACATCCTGACCACTCTGCTCTTTCTTAAGCGCAAGACGCTCGACGAGAAGATCAACGAAAGTCTCAACGGTCCAGTGTCGTACCCGGTCTTCATGGCGGTTGCGGAGAAGGTTGGCTTCGACCGTCGAGGCAACGACCTTTACAAAAGGTCGCCGAACGGAGATCTCGTCATGGAAACGTACGAGGAAACCGAATATCTGACACTTGGCGGTCAGCGACACACTCGCAGGGTAAGGCGTAGTCGCCCCGTGATAAATAACGACCTGCCATTAATTGCCGAAAAGTACTGGGAATTCCGCAAAAAGTACGCGTTGCCGGGATTCGATCCCCGTGAAGCGAAGTTGGTCGACGAGTGAAGATCGTGAGCATGGACAACCCGGTTCGAGTGGACTGGCTGTCTGATCAGGGTTTCCGTTTGGACGCCTCCCCTTACCTATCTGGGGCCTTGGAGGCGCGAAAGCGGCTGGAAGCGCTGTCAAACACGGTGCGGCTGGACGAGGTTACAGCAGGACACAACGGCGGAGTTTTTAACGGGCCTAAGTTCAGCAGAGTTTATCTCAACGATCCTGAGCAAAGTGTTCCCTTTCTTGGGTCTACCGACATGCTCGAGGCTGACTTCAGTTACCTGCCAAGGCTGAGTACGCAGATTGCGAACAAGCTGGGCTATCTCAAAGCCGAGCCCGGCATGTCGCTAATCTCGTGCTCGGGTACGATCGGGCGGATGGGCTACGTGCGCCCAGATATGGCCGGATTTTGGACGTCTCAGCACGTGATGAAGGTGCAGGGCAACCCGGACCTGATTCCATCTGGCTATCTCTACACGTTTCTTCGCAGCGATTTTGGCATTCCCATGATCACCTCGTCCGCCTACGGTGCGATCATCCAGCACATCGAGCCGCATCACCTTGCCGATCTGCCGGTGCCCCGGTTCAACTCAGCCGTGGAGTACAAGATTCACGACCTCGTCGAGAAAAGCGCGAAACTGCGAGCTGCCTTCCAGGCCGGACTCGTTGCCGCCACGGATGACTTTTTTCGCAGCGTCGGACTGCCCGAACTTATCGATTTCAGGTGGCATGATGAGGGGCCTGACCTCGGTTTTGAGGTAACGGACTTTGGTCCCAAGTCTATCCGCGCACTCAACTTCTCACCTCGAGCTCGTCAGATCATTGCCAAGTTATCGTCCGTCCCGCACCGCAGCCTGGGTGACGTCTGCGAAGATGGCTTGTTGTCTCGTGGGGTCCGATTCAAACGGATTGACAGCGAGGTCGCTTTTGGAGTCCCTCTCGTCGGTCAGCGGCAGGCTTTTTGGGCCCGCCCGGAGGGGCGGATGCTCGCAGCAGGGTCGCTTCCGGCAGAAGTTCATGCGGAAGATGAGACCATTTTGGTCGCATCTCAGGGAACCCTCGGTGAGCAGGAGGTCTATTGCCGGGCCCTGATGGTGACGGGCGCATGGCTTAAGAACGCGTACTCCGAACACTTCCTACGGATCGTGAGCGGCGACGAGACTATCTCCGGTGCATACCTGTTTGCTTTCCTGCGCTCTAACGTGGCCTTCCGAATATTCCGCTCCTTGAGCACTGGCGGCAAGCAGCAGGATATTCATGAGGGCCTACGCCGTGAGATTCCGATCCCGCTCGCGAGCATGAATGACCGGTATCGGATTGCCGACAGCGTCCGCCAGGCGTATCGAGACCGTGACCGAGCCGATGTGCTAGAGGATGAAGCGCTGGCTTTGCTGACGCAGGCAATCGAGGGGGCCGAAGACTGATGGCGAGGATTGTTCCGATTGGACCGCCCGTGAACGATGCGGAGCGAGCCGTAATCGCTCATTTGCGTGATCGCGGGCCGGACGAGTGGACGGTCCTGCACTCCCTAGAGATTCCCGACTCCCGAGGCCGCCTTTTCGAGGTCGACTTGGTTGTCGTGACAGAGCACATGGTGTATGTGATCGATGTAAAGGGCACGTTCGGCCGGATCGACGTGCAGGGGTCGCGTTGGATGCCGGCGGGGCGGTCGCCCTTCCATACACCGCTGCCGAAACTGCGAGAGAACGCTAAGCGGCTGAAAAGCCTCCTCGAGGACGCGCATCCTCAACTCTCTCGGGTCTATGTCGACGCGGCTGTTGTGCTCCCGGCGCCTGACGCTCGGCTGGTAGACCGCAACAGACCGCAGCGGGACGCCGCCTCAACGGTCAACCTAGAGCATTTGATCACGCTTCTGTCCGACTCCTCTCGTGTGCCGACGGGTTCGTTCTCGGTCGACGCCGACATCGAGCGTCATCACGAGAAGATCGTTGAGGAGGTCAAGCGGATCGGTCAGGTGCCTACTGGACCGTTGCAGTTCGGCAATTGGCTGGTGCTGGACACACTGAGTGAGACAATCCACGCGGATGGCATTGACGTGGTGGGGGAGTACCGTGCGAAAAATGCCAATGCCGTACAGGGCTCGGGAACGGTGCGGCTCGTGGTGAGGCAGGCAGACCTGTATGCCCCGACACGGGAACGCGAGAAGAAACAGAAGCAGATCGGCATCGCATACGAGGCGCTCGGCAAACTGCCGCCACATCCGGCAATCGTCGGAGTCAAGGATTTTTTCCCTGATCAGGAGGACCGCGGGTTCGTCACGGTATATGACGACATTCCCGGTCATGCCCTGCGGTTGCACTTGGGAGAGAATCCGGTTGAACCGCTGACCCGGGATCGGAAACTCTTGATCCTGAGGCAAGTACTTGCCGGGCTGGCGCACGCACAGTCCCGAAAGATCGTGCACCGGGCACTCAGCCCCGCGACGATACTGCTCACCCAAGACGGCAGAGCGATGGTCACTGGCTTCGACTATGCCAAGAGTGCACAGATGCGTGCGCACACAGTTGCAGTAGATGCCCACGCGGCCGCAGACAACACCTACCTCGCTCCCGAGGCGCTCGAGAACCCTGCCAAAATGACAGCTAAGGCTGACATTTATGCGCTAGGCGTTATCGGATTCGAGATGCTCACTGGCCACTTGCCCTTCAGGTCAATCACTGCGCAGGTCAAAGCCGCGGGAGTGCTCCCGGAGAAGGACTTGGAGCAGGCCGACGTTCCCGCTCCGATGCGTCATTGGCTCTCTCTGCTATGCGCTGCCAAGCCCGAGGACCGGCCCGACGCGCCTGAGGCAATCCGCCGGTTCGACCTGGCTCTCGGCGAGCTTCACCGGCCCAAACGTCGAGTCACCGCGGGAAGCGGTGTTGAAGCATCGACGGCCCCAGCGGCGTCTCAGGCTGGGGACGACTACAAACGTCGCGACCTGCAGGACTGGCGGAACCTGCCTCGGGACTTCGCGCTCGGCACGAAATACATCGTGCAGCAGCGACTCGGTAAGCCCGGAGCGAGCGGCGTGGCATACAAGGTCTTCGACACGATGCGAAATGTCGACCGAGTAATCAAGTTGATTCTGCGCGACGAAGAGGGCACTCGGGAGCGAGCCCGACGCGAGGGCATGGTTTTATCTCGGCTCCAGGATGCGGAGGCGCATCCGAACGTGGTTCGAATGCTCGACGTCGACGTACTACCACAGCCGTACACGTATCCCTTCCTCGTGTTCGAGTTTGTCACGGGGGATGACCTCGGTGCAGTCATCCGAGGCGGCACTCTCACGCCAAGTGATGTCTTGCGAATTGGCCTGGATGTAGCTGAGGGGTTGAAGTACCTGCACAACTTAGACGTCTGGCATTGCGACATCAAGCCCGGCAACCTGCTATGGACTGAGGAGGGCGTAAAAATCCTGGATTTCGGCATCGCCAAAACCCCGGAAGCCACGCAGGGACACACCGCCAGTACCCCTCGTTACACTCCGCCCGACCTCGACCAAGTGCCTGCCAGTGCTGCAGGCTACATTGACCGGGACCTTTACGCGCTCGGGATCACGCTGTACGAGGCGCTCACTAATGCCTACCCGTGGGAGGGTGCCAGTATTCCGCGGCCGGCGTTGGCGCCCGATGATCCGCGCGAGCGGTTCAATCTATCCGGGGTCCCACCCAAGCTGGTGGAGACGATCCTCAAGGCTATCGCGCCCGAACGCGGTAGCCGGTTCACCAGCGCCGAGGAGTTCATCACTGCGCTAACGGCCGCCGCCGAGCAAGCGAAGCCCCAAATCGCAGAGGCAGTGGCATCCGCTCCTGCCCTCGCGAGGGATGACGACGAAGCCTTGTCAGAGCGCAATCCGTTCGTAGCCTACCTGCAGACCCTTTACAGCCAGAGTAGGCGGAGTAATCGCGGTACTCGCGGAATGGATGCAGCCAACCGACGCGTATATGTGCCCACCGGGCTGGACATAGCTCTTACGCCCGGGGTCCTCGAAGGTAGGCACTCATTGGTGATCGTCACTGGTAACGCCGGTGACGGAAAGACGGCATTTCTTGAAAGTCTCGCCGCAACTGCGCGTGAGCGTGGTGCTACCTTTACGTCTGAGCGGGCCAATGGGGCCGACTTTGAGCTCGGCGGGCGTCAATTCCACACCAACTATGATGGCAGTCAAGACGAGGACGGCGTAGTTAGCGACGAGGTTCTTTCAGCGTTTTTTGCTCCCTTCGCTGGCGCTGACCAGGTCAGTGAGCTGAGCGGGGAGACGCGGCTAATCGCGGTCAATGAGGGCCGCTTAGTCGATTTCCTCAGCCACCACCCAGAGCAGTTCGCAGCTCTCACCCGCATCGTCGAGGTGGGGCTTCGTGGTGAGGACGACGATCCGGGGTCAGTGGCGGTGGTCAACCTCAACCTCCGCGATGTTACCGTGCGTTCAGCCGGCGCTCTCACGGGTGAAGGTCTTAGCGACTCAATCCTTGAACGAATGCTCGACTCTATGGTCCGCCCGGAACTTTGGGCCGACTGTGAGGGCTGTGCCCTTGTCGAGGGCTGCTACGCTCGGCAGAACGCGGCCACCATAGCCGATCCGGTCATCGGGCCGCAGGTTAAAGAGCGCATGCGACGGGTCTACGAGGTTGCCCAGCTCCGCGGTCGACTGCACATCACGCTACGCGACCTGCGCTCTGCACTCGCCTACACCCTAACCTCAGGGCGTGACTGTGCCGAGATACATGAGCTCTACGAGGCACAGCAGTCCCACTCACTCCTGGATAGCCACTATTTCAACGCATATCGAGGTGGTGACGCTGCGACCGAGCGCGATAGATTACTCATCCAGCTTCGTCACGTCGACGTCGCCCGACCCGCTCAACCAGTGCTCGACAGACGGCTGGCCAACGAAGGCCTACTGGAGCACTATCTGGTAAGTCCCGACGACAGGGGCACCCCAGAGCGAGACCTGCTTCGTGAACTGCACGCCGAGGTTCGTGCCGCTGACACCAATCCTGATGATGTCATTAGATTCGTCTCGACAGCCCGCCGGCTGTCGTACTTTGAAATGCGTGACCCCGGCGAGGCAATTAAAATGCTGCCCTATGCGTCCGTGCAGGCCTTCCTCGAACTGCTCGACGGTAAGCGGCCAGTGCCGACCGAACTCTTCCTCAAGGCACTCAACCGCAGCGAGGGTGTCGTCTCGAAGGAACTTGCGGCTGGTGGGCTGGTCATCGGGGTGCGGAATGTTGTGCGGGGCACCATACGCAGCCTGCGCCGCTTTCCGGGTAAGGGATTCCAAGCCGGACGGATCGGCAGCGAGACCCACCCGTACCTCGAGACACGGCCGACGGCGCTTCGGCTGACTTACACAGATCCTGACCACGAAGGGATCCCGCCGGCCGAGCTGCGCATCGGGTTGGATCTTTTCGAGCTGATCGAACGGTTCAGCCGCGGCTATCAGGCGAGCATTGACGATGATCAGGGCTATGCGCTTGCCTTGACGGTGTTTAAGAACCAGCTTGCTGTTGTGCCTTACCAGGCGGTGCTGCTTACCGTTGACGGGTCCGCCATGCACACCGTGCGGCGCGAAGACGACGGCGTACTTCACCTGATCACCCAGAAGAAATTCGTGCCCGAGACCCAGGAGGCGGAATGGCGCTAGACGGCAAGGACCGCGCCTTTCGATGCGACGCCATCAGCCGTATCGACTATAAAACCCTTACTATGGACCGTGTCCTCACAGCCTTCCTGGCCAGGCTTTGGCATGGCGGCGTGAGCAGCCGGGTTCGCCGCGCAACCGATCTGGATGTCGACGCCTACCTGGAGCTGCTGGTTGACGACAAGTACGGCCGCTTTAGCGGGTTTGCAGACGACGAGGACGTCAGCCGCCGATGGGTTGAGACCCACCTGCTCGACATGGTGAACCGCGGCAGAACAACTGAGGCAGTGGCGGGACCGCGTCCGCTCCATGGCTTCGCCTACCGGTTGCGAAACTCCGCCCGCTCACGTCCTTATGGTGCAGACGAGCAGCTCTACGAGCTGCTCTCGGTCAATAACCTCGCCCTAAACGGCTTGCGGGAGTTCTTTTTCTCCGATGTCAACCCCGCCACCGGCCAGGTGGCGCCGGGTCCGGACATTGACGTGGAGTCGCAGGCATTGCTCAACATGGTCGAGGCTGTCCAAGGTCAGGCGCAGGATCGCCCCGACAGTTCAGCGCGTCGTGAGCAGAAGCAACTGTGTCACCAGCCGGGTGAGCTGCTGGGGGAGGACGTGCTGCGACTGCTGCTTCACCGTGAGTTCATGCCCCGGACCGTGCTCGTAGAGCACCTCAAGATTTTATTCTCGTTCCACCTGGCTCTTTACCACTTGCGAATGCTTAAGCTCGTTCCTACTGCCGTACGTAAAGGTACTGTTGACCACGCCTGCACCGTCGGTCACAAGCGCGGTGAACAATGTCGCTTCCATCCGCACCTTTTCGTGGACGTCGCAGGCTCGGAGCCTGGGCTGCCAGCAGAGTACGCAGCCAAGAGCGCCTCGACCTGGTACGGACGGCTACCGCAGTTTGTCCGCGGCACATTCGCGGTGCTTAAGCTGGCCGACTTCGCCAAGGATCTGCATCGGCAGGGAAAGTTTGCGAGCCCAGGCAGAGACGACCTTCCCGCTTCTGATGCCATCGCACTGTTAGATAAGAAGTATGAAGCCGACCGCGAGATCTTCTTTGACATGCGGGTGCGTCGGATCCTCGACGACGAGGAAGAGCCGCTTGCTCCTGAGCTTCAGACCATCATGGAACTCGATTTGAGCCGCCTGGACACCTACCTCGAACTGATCATGCACTACCGCGGCGCCTTTCAGCGAAAGTACCTCGTCGAGTGCCTGGATTCAATGTTTCTCAAGGGCCGCCCTGGGGAACTGTTAACCCAGCCTCGGGGCAAGTCCGGCGCGCGCCGTTTTGTGCTCGATTCACGGCTGTTGGAGGTGCTGTTGCAAGTGTGCTTGGTACAGCCCGACGAGTCTGGACGGATGCGGACGCAACCGATGAGAGTGGATGAGATCCTCGAAACATTGCGAACCCGGTACGGATTATACATAGATTCCCTCCCTACAGAGGACGGTTTTCACGGCCCAGACCTTCCCGATCAGGCTGCGCTTCGAGCTAACACCGCCGCCTTCGTTGACCGGCTCCGCGAGATCGGCTATTACCGCGACATCTCCGACGCCTACCTGACCCAGACCGTCACCCCGCGCTTCACCATCGGGGCCCACCACGAGAAGAGCCGACATTGAGCGCCACAGCCGCCGGGCTCGTTGAGCCGACCACCGTTGATGTCCGCAGTGCCCTGGAGGACGTGCTCGTCCCCCACCTGCTCGGGCTACTCACAAGCCGGCAGGCCGGCCACTGCATGCGTGTCACCGAACTCGACGGCGAGCTGGGCGCCCGCATGGTCCGCCGGCTGCGTACGGCTACTCTGCCAGGCACTGTGGTGTGCCTGCTGGCCTCCGACGAGAAGGTCGCCAACGGGGACGACACCCTGGTTACCAGCACCCAACTCGTGGAACTTCGCAACCGTCCGATCGAGGAGACCTCCGGACCACTGCTTGTATTCGTGCCCCCGGGATTGCGTGCCAGCGCCGAGGACTCTTTCGGGGTTGCGACATTCGAAGAGGTCGAGGTCGGCAACGCCTACGCCTTGCTTCGCAAGGAGCTGATCAACCGGGTGCCGGCTTCGCTTCGGGATGGGATCAGCCACCTGGAACAGGTCCTCGCAAGCAAGAAGGACAATCGCTCCAGCGACCAAGCATGGGTTCGTTACCTGCTTACCCTCGCCGCAAACGATTACGAGCCTGACGCGGCCGGGGCGGCGATATACTGCTTTGGACTAGTGCCAGACCTGCGGCTTTTCACGGACGTCGCGGAAGTACCTGAACGGGTTAGTCGCAACCGGGTCCACGTCAACGACCTCAGCCGCAGCGAGCTCGACGAGCGGCAAAGGGTATTGTCCCTCGGACTGTCCGACCCCGATTTCACCTCTCGTCTCGCCCGCTTCGCCGGTAAGATCGGACTTGAGGACCGCGTTGTTTGGACCCGAAGGATCATCACCGACCGCGACAACCGCATGCTGACTTTCGACAAGTGGCCTGCACCCAGCGAACGCGAAGTACAAATCAAGATCGAGGTCCACCTCGTTGGCCTCTCGTTTGTCGGTGACGATCCCGAACATCTCAGGACCTATCCGGTTTTGGAGACCTTAGCCGGGCAGCCGTATCTAGTTGCAGGTCCAACTGGTGCGAAGGATATTGCTGCCGCTTTCTCGATCGACCCGGCGTTGACCACTGGCGAAGGTTTGCTCAAGCTCCGCGTCGAGCTGGTCTCTGAGGACGGTGAACCAACCGGGAAGGCTGTTAACGTAGCAACGGGAGAGCGCCCGAAGAGCAGCTATAGGGGAACTATTCGTAACCTGCGGAAGGCCCAGCTTGACGAGGGCTGGCACCGCCTAGTTGTCACACCAATTGCGGAGACGGACCGCCGTATCATCACCGCTCCAGCCTCGGGCATGAGTGAGCTCTTTTACGTCGTCAACGCCGATGACCGAGAGGAAGTACCTGAGACCCGGACCCAACGATACGAAAGTCTGACGCACGCCATTCAGAGGCTCGGCTTCGGTCGCCTGGCTGATGGACGCCCTGACCGAGACCTGGCTCCGGGGGAGGTCTCGTGGATCAACGGGTCGCGCACTTCGGCCTTTGCCAGCGCCAACGTGCATGTAGCCGGTGGGGGCGCGGTCGAGATCAGGCTCTCACGACTGTTAACCCAGATCGAACGGGACACATTAATCACCCCACGGGAGTTCGGCATGTGGCAGCTTGCCATTGGCCAGGAGGGATCTCCCTCGGTTCCGCTACGTGACGAGACCCCATGGGTTGATTCGCTTGGGCCAGTGGCGGAACAGGCCTTCACTGAGTTCATTGGCGTCCGCGACACCCTTTTCCAGGAGATTGCGAATGTCAGCGTGCCGTATGACGACGGGCCCATCGGTGTCGTCGAGACAACCAACCTCATGCCACTCACAGCTGAAATCGTTGCCTATGCAGGCAGCTACCAGCGGATGGTGGCAGCGCAGACTGCCCATGCAGCACAGGTCACGAGAAATGAGCGGGGAGCTGCGCTGCGGGCACTTGCTGGTCTGCAGCAGATCGACGCGGTCGCAACGCGCTATCTTGACGCGCTCGGTGACTTCCACCAGGTCTTGCTGGTCGGGCCGACGCATCCGTTGCGGTTGCTGTGGTTCTGTGGGTGGAGCGCTGTAGGTGCGGCTTGGCGCGGGGAGCTTGGCGGCCACAACAAGGAAGTCGCCGCTGATGCGGCAGCGAGCTACTTCCACAAGCTTGATTCCCTGGGCTTCCCCTTTGCCGTGCCGCGACAGGACAATCACCACCTGCTTGCCGCAGTCGGCAACGTGACGCCCTTTTGGACAGCAATGGTTCACTCTCGGACCGACAATGCCGTCGGGCTCCTCGGCAAACTATCCACCGCGCTCGGTATACCGGATGCACCCCGAGCACCTGGCCGGACACAGCCCCCAGTCGTGCTGGCCGACAGAGTGGAACGGTACGTCCGGCAGCATGCATACATTCGTACCTTGGTTATAAACGTAATCAACCCGGGCGAAGCGGGACTCATCGTTGAGATGCTCCTGGAGCTTCAACGTCGATCGACGACCAAGGAACTGACCTACGATCTACGACTGTGCACGCCGAATACGGCTATGCCCGGGATCGGCGAGGCAGTGGCTGACCTGACCCGCTCAGATAGCCGGTTCAACAGCGAAGAGGCCGACGTATTTGGCTCTCGCCACGATAGCAGCGTGCCTAAACTAGCCTACTCCATCCGCTCTATAGACGAGTTCGAAAAGTGCCCGACGGAGTTCGAAGCCCACCTGACGATATTTGTCGACGCCTTCTCGGGTGAGGAACACGAGACCGGGCCGGTTCAGCACATAGCTCACGCCCCCGCGTACGGGTTGATCCAGCAGGCGGCTACAGCGTTCGACGTCGGAGCTGACGGAGGCAGCGTCACCTGGCGGAAGACCCCCGTCTTCGCCCGACTCGCTGGCACGGAAAGCGCGCTAAATGACCTGCTTGCCGTCCTGCCGCACACGCTCGCCCACGCCGCAGCGAGTGTCGCCACTGATGGCACTGGGACCGGGCGTGTGCCAACTGCCACCCTCAACCTCGATGGTCAACAGCGGTCCCTCTTGCATCAGGCCCACGACGTCAGTGACTGGGTAGTCATAATCGACCGAACCCTTGGACTGGAGTACTTCGACCGCACGACCGAGAGTGGAGGCCGCAACGACTTTGTTATTGATTACGTCGCCGGCGGCGTCGGTCTCGGCCGCCAGGTATTAGTCAGCTCGCGCAAGGTCGAGGAACTTCGTGGTCTGCTAGCGCCTGTTATTGTCGATCATGGTATTGCAGTGGACGATCGGCATCTGCAGACATTTTTCGAGCAACTTCGGCTGCTGTCGGGCAGTCTCGCCTTTAAGCTGTCCTCCGCTGCCCGCAACCAGCGCTCCGAGGTGCTGGGACTTGCTCTCGCGAGGCTCTACCTCGAGGGCCAGCAAGCGCTAGGCGATCAAATTGTGATTCCTCTCGACGCCCATCAAGACCTCTATGCAGAGACTCGGCGCCGAACGGGGGCAGAGAAATCGCTACGACGCACCGACTTGGCGCTATTCTCTTTCGACGCCGTTGCGAGAACCATCACCTGCCGTCTAGTCGAGGTCAAGGCCTATTCAAGGATCCGTAACGTCGCGGAGCACGAGGCGTTGCAGCGATCAATAATCGAACAGGTTGAGACCTCACAAAGCGTCCTTGCGAGCCTATTCGACCCGAACGCCGCCGACCCCGATCGGGTCGACCGGGCGGTGAAAAACGTCGAGCTCTCTGCTCTGTTGCGGTTCTACCTCGAGCGCTCGGAACGATACAAGATGGTGCGGCGTTCCGTGAGCACGCATGCTCGTCGGTTGCTTGAGACACTTGATGACGGGTTTAACCTTTGCTTTAACCGGGTCGGGCTCATATTCGAGCTTTCAGGGGAGAGCAGTGCCCCCGTGACCGTCGACGGGGTGGAGTTCCACCATATTGGGCGGAACGAGATCGACGAGCTTCTCTCCGCCGTTCCCACCGAGCTCGACCTACCCCGCGACGCTACCGAGCCCTGCTCCGGTGTGGTCCCGGAGCTTACGCGTTCTCTTCGTGAACACGCTGCCTTCCGGGCCCCGACGCTGGATGCTCTCGAGGACAAGGCGCAGGAAGTTGACAACGACTGGCATTCTACGACGGCGGGTTCCCCTCCTGTAGAACTAAATCCCAAAGCGCCTGCCCCTACCGTCCACCCACCATCGCCCAGTGGTCTGGCCGCTGAGGAAGACGAACCCTCGACGCAGGCGCCGGTCGATCAGGGGAGCGAATCTGCCCTAGAAAACTTCTTAGCTGCTTCCTCGCCGAGCGTCGCCCCGCCGGTGCTGCTGGGCGTTACGGATCAAAGTCCGCAGTGGGCCATGCTTGGTGAGGCGGCGGGCGGCCGAAAGACAGGCCTCGATCTGAATGAGACCCACACCATCAGCCTGTTCGGGGTCCAAGGCGGGGGCAAGAGTTATACCCTCGGATCCCTAATCGAAGCCGCCATCCTGCCTGCTCCCGGTGTGAATGACCTGCCGCATCCACTTGCTTCGGTCGTTTTCCACTACAGTCGGACCCAGGATTACGCACCCGAGTTCACCTCGATGAAGTACGCGAATGACGTCGAAGGCCAGATCGCGCTACTTCGTGATCGATATGGTGCAGAGCCCGCTGCACTGGAGGACGTGCTCGTACTGGTCCCCCGAGACCAGCTCGAGGAGCGCCGTGAGGAGTTCCCGGATCTCGACGTGCAGCCGTTGTTGTTCGCATCATCCGAACTGCAAGCCTCCCATTGGCGTTTTCTGCTCGGCGCTGTAGGCAATCAGGCGATGTACATTCGTCAGCTCATGCAGGTACTTAAGGCCAACCGCAACGCTCTGAGCCTGACGACTGTGAGGCAGGGCGTTGAGTCTTCCAACATGGCGGACAATCTCAAGGACCTTGCACGGCAACGGCTTAATCTCGCGGCAGACTATATCGACGACTCCGCGCGGATCTCAGACTATCTGCGACCCGGACGTTTGATTGTGGTAGATCTGCGTGATGAATTCATAGAAAAAGATGAGAGTCTTGGCCTCTTCGTCGTCCTCATGCAGCTCTTCTCAGAAGCCAAGGCCGATGGTAAGCGCTTTAATAAGTTAGTGGTATTTGATGAGGCGCATAAATACATTGACAGCCTCGAGCTGGTCGACGTGCTCGTGGAGTCTGTTCGCGAGATGCGCCATAAGGGTATGAGCATCCTGGTTGCCAGCCAAGACCCGCCTTCTGTGCCCGTATCGCTTATCGAGCTTTCGGACGTGGTTGTGCTTCATAAGATGACGTCACCGGCGTGGCTCAAGCACATCCAAAAGGCCAATGCGGCACTCAACAGCCTCCGGCCGGAAAGTCTAGCGCACCTCCAGCCGGGGGAAGCTTATGTCTGGGCAGGAAAGGCGGTGGACCTTGCCTTCACGCGTAACGCGGTGAGGGTTTCCTTGCGGCCTAGAGTGACGCGGCACGGCGGCGGTACCAAGACCGCGTCACGATGAGGAGCGCTATGTCTCGGTTGGGCCGGTATTGTCCCGTTGCCTGCTGGCGAACTGAGGCAAGCCTGAAGTTAAAGTCCTAACGAAAGTGCACACTTGCCGGGTCGGCCACTCTGAATTGGAAGTGTTATGAAGCCACGCAAACACCGAGCGCTCGACACTTACGCCGATAGCAAGGACAACCGAAATTCCCAGCACCGGGATGCCTTTCGATGTCTCGGCATTGTCAGCCGTATTATTCCAGCTCTGCTATTTGGGCAGTGGCAGGCGTCCAAAGCACTCAGCTCCGAGGCTCAATTGCCCTATTGATCGTTGCGGCTCAAGTCTAGTGCATTGGCGAGAAGTGACTTAGAATATTAGATTCTGGGGAAACCAACTGCACAGGCGTTATATTTGCTCAGTAGAACTGGCCTCCTTCCGACCTACGGCCAAAAACGGCCCGACAAGCGGAATAATCTCCAATCGTCGGGCGCCCGACAGGTTGCTAGATTCAGATCAGTCCTCCAGCTTGGCCATTGGGCGTCGAGAATAATGCCCAGTTCGTTCACTGTAGAGGTCAAGGCTTGTGACCGCGTGCATAGGCGCGCGAGCTCATATGAATCCCAAACTGGAAGTTGTTTGCCTACTAAAGCAAAATGGAAGACGATGGCGAAAAAGGCGGACACAACATCGTTTACTGGTGCTGTCGTTGACAGGACTGCCCGAGCTCCTGCTTCAATAAACGCAACATCCATAGGGATGGCCATGGGCAAGCTATTGGACCCATATTCTCCGCGGCCGGTGGAACAAGCGGACAAATAGACCAGATAGGTCGAACTGCAGTCGTAGTCAGCTAAAATACTCGCCGAAGATACGAAGTCCGTGTTCGAAGGTCCCATCTGCATGCCCCCTTCGAAGGCAGTGAAGCCATGAAAGCCGTGTCCAGCCCAATGCATGATCTCCGGCATCTCTTTTGCTACGGGCGCAACTGTACACGTCTCACCATAGATGAGTTGCAGCACCGAGAGCTCGTACTTCATTGCTGCTAGGTACGTGCCTTCCGGATCGGCGTGCCCGGTTATGTAAGCGCTGGCATTAGTGCGAAGGTTAAAGTCTGTATCTATTGTTCCCAGGCGATGTGTATAACTTACCCTCTCGAACCCAAGGTCTATCAGTGCATCATGGAACGGCAAGTTATAAACATCTACCCCTGCACAAAGTACCAATTTATTGACACCCTCGTCTTGGAGCTTTTTAAGATCTATCAACGCAGCAGCTAATTCGTTACTTGTCCTGCATATATCATCAGCGATCGCAGATAAACGAATCTTATCTGAAAGATCGACATCCTTGCATTGCTTCACGTTTTTCGATCCATTATAAGCAACTAACGCGTGTAGATACCCATCAACCGTGTACATCTGAATGTATGCGGTGTCGTTACCCACAATGTCGAGATTGACCAGTTCGAAAGAGGAGGCGCTCAATGCAATACTCCTGTACAGGTCATTCACCGCTTCCTCATATAAGGTCGTATCAACCATCTTTCCCGCGTAATGTTGATGGGTGACGACGTGCGCTACATCAAGAAACCGGCTGTATGCGGGCATAAGTGACGAATTAGCTTCCGCCTGTAAGAGTTGCTGCGGTATAACAAGTCTTTCAAATAAGTTACGCTCCATCAAAGCCATTTGCTGCATCCGGTGTTCGATAGTCCAATAGTTGCCAGTGCCGCCGGCCAGATCGACGGCAGTCCACTTCATAACTTCGGTGCGAAGCGCTTTTATAAGCGCGTGAGGGATTTGACGACCTATGGAATGGCTCCACGCTAGAGATGCGTCGGGCTTCAGTTTGTAAAAATCTATTCGGACGATCCCTATGGCGAGCATGGTACTCAAGTTATTGAGGCTATCCGTATCCGCGAGATGGTAGGTGTAGGTAATATGTGCCCGTGTGTCGTCGGGAAATTCTAGGACAAAGCCGAGAATTAATTTACCTTCTTCACGGCCATAGAAGAACTTTGTCTCATAGCCAGTTCGAACCACGGCTCTTTCAATATCTGCCGAGTCCATGACTAAAAACCAGCCAGGTACAAAACCTGATGAAGCATAGCTGAATCGAGCACCCCGCGTTCGCACCATGTCCAGAACCCAAGCGGGGGGTGCATCTCCGGCTTTTTGGGGCCAGGCGCCAGAAAGAATCAAAGGTAGAAACTTCCTGGACCGCACCTTTTCTAGGGCCTTTGCACCCCACCTTTCATTCTCATCGTCCCCATAGCAGGCAACCAGCTCCAGCAAGCTTACAGAACTCAGTATATGCTGTTCCGAGTTTTCCAAAATATGGCGAAGCAATCGTAAGTGATTGTGCGCTATATTGAGAGGATAACTGCCATTCGAGGGGCTGACTTCAGCGGTGTAGCTGAAGTCAGCATAGTTTTCTTCTGCAATGGCTGACAGTGCAGTATCAGGCTTTGGCTGCAAATTTCCTTCAGTTTGGTATCTCATGAGGTTGCAGAGCGCACTTTTGGCAACGTCTTCTAGAATGGGCTTTCGAATTGTGCAAGTGTCCCTCCCAACTTGGAAGAGGGCGAGCCAAAGCAGGTTCAGCTGGCTGCATAATCGTGGATCAAAGTCGCCGCTTCTCCATCTAGATATAGTTCTCTCCGCTACCTCAAAGGGGAGGTAGGGGCCGATAGCCATGTCTTCTTCACTTAGTCCGTAGATGTGGCTAAGGCCGACATGCGATACAAGCATGGCCTTCTCGATGTGGGAAAGAGGCGGGTCATTAGGGTGAGCCGTCTGGGCCTCTTGCCAAGGCGCGCCCGCCATCATTTGGACTGCAATTGCCTCAAGCCATCCAGCGCGTCTGGTTTGAAATTCATTATCTCGATGTGACATTCGTTCTTCGGCCATCCCAGATGGTAGAGGCATTTGCAACAAAACCACAAAGTTCATTCCAGCGGTGCTTTGGACGGAGGACGAGCGGGATACAGCGTTTTGACCCTTTGCCTAATCGCACTTGCGCCAACGAGTACCTGGTCAGTACAGATGTACCTCGTGTTGGCACGGGCACCGCGCCGCAACATGAGAGGGCGCCGCCCACCTCAAACGTGACCCGCGAGTCCGTCTTCTGTAGCTTCTTGGCGTCGGCGCGACCTTCCCAAAAGTGTCCAGGCGCGGAAAGGCCGCAGGCCAAGCACGTGCTAGTCCGCCAGCGCTCATGCCCTTCGGCTGGCGCCCACGCGCCCTATGCACCGGGTCTAGGCCTGGTCCCTTTGCAGGTGCCGTCGGGGGTGACGGCGGTGTACCCAGGAAGATCAGGACAATACTCATCCGCTCAGCGCCGCTTCGGCTCAGTGGCCTACAAGCCTTCGCCAAACACCGCCGCAGCCGGCCTCCCGCGCTGTCCGTCTCGATGCCTTCCGATTAGGTGAGCCACTGCGGCGTGTTGATATCTGTGGCAGCCGCGAAGAGCTTCTTGAATCCTCACACCTCATGCGTAAGGCGCTGGAGCCGTCGCGGAGCAGGATGTTTTCCCCGGGCCGGATCACGGACGCGGCCCAGCGGGCGATCGCGTGCTTCTGCTCGAAGGCCTCACCAATGGCTGCCGAATGACGCCTCCTGGTGCGCGCCGAGGGCCGTGGCCCCGCCGTGGGTGCGGGCCAGCCGGCCCTGCCCGTTCAGCAGCGCCAGGTCGCGGCGGATGGTGGACCCGATCACCTCGAACTTGGCCGAGCTCCTCCACGGAGGCCAGGCCGGTGGTCGGGGCAGCGTGGTAGATCTCCTCGCACCCCGCATTTGTGCTGCAAATTCCCGGTCTCCCTCCCGTTGCAGTCGTATTCCTGCGAGATCGGACAGGGTCCAACAAGCTTAGCCAGCGAGTTCCAGCCTGAACACCCACAGCAGGACGTCTTCGCCCGGGACATGCCAGTCGCGCTCCGGCGCGCGGCGGAAGCCCAGTGACTCATAAAGGGCGTGGGCGCGTTCCATGAAGGGGGCGCTGGTGATGCTGATCGCCTCGATGCCGGGCAGCTGCCGGGCGTGCTTTATAATCTCCTGCACCACGGCGCGGTCGACGCCGCCGCTTTGGTGTGACGGGTCCACCGCGAGCATCCGGAACTCCAGCTCCCCGTCCCGCGCGATCTCGCTGTACGGCTGGCCGGCGAACGTCAGCGTCACCGCCGCCACCACTTTCCCTGCGGCCTCCGCCACCCACACCTGCGCATGCGAGGCCCGATGCTCCACGTCCTCCAGTACGCCCATGTATGGGTGGTCGGCGGCAAAGTGCCCGGCCCGGAGGTAGGCGTCGCGGGTGATGCGGCGGACCTCCGGGAAGGCCACCGGCGCCGCACGCCGAAAAACAACAGTCACGAGGAAGCGCCCGAAGCAGCGGCAGTCCGCTCCACGTAGTGGCCCAGCTGTGCCAAGTCCGGCTGGGAAGAGGGATCGCCCACGGCATCAGCCCCAACGGCATTGGCCACGGCCAAGGCGCGGGTGTACTCCAGCCCGCTCCGGAGCGCCAGGACCAGGGCGGCGCAGAACGCATCGCCCGCACCCACGGTGTTAGCCACGGTCACGGCAACGGAGGGTGCCTCGGCCACCTTCCGGCCGTGCTCAAACATCGCTGAGCCGTCCTTGCCGTACGTCACCGCCACCAACTTTGCTTCCGCGAGGGCCGGGATCAGGGCGTACTCGCTCTCGTTGACGATCACCAAGTCGCAACGCTCAAGCAGTTCGGCCGGCAGGTCCATGGCCGGCGCCGCGTTCAGCACAAAGAACCCCTGCGCCTTCCGCGCCGCCTCCAGCACCACGTCCAAGCCGACCTCGAGCTGACACAGCACCGTTTCATCCGGGCCAAAAGTAGCGCCCTCCAGGGAAAACGCCGCGTTCGCGCCCGGGCACACGACGATCTGGTTCTCGCCGTCGCGGTCCACAACGATTAGTGCGGTACCGGTCGCGTCGCCGTCGAGCGCTGCCACGTCCGAGGTGTCCACGCCGGCGGATGAAAGAGCCTCCAGCATCAGTCGGCCCTGGGCGTCGTCGCCCACCGCGCCGACCATCCGGGCGCTTCCTCCCAGGCGCGCAGCGGCCACGGCCTGGTTGGCTCCCTTGCCGCCGGGCTGCTGGCTCAGGACGCCGCCGCCAATGGTCTCCCCGGCGGTGGGGAGCCGGTCAGTTGTGGCGATGATGTCGAGGTTGATGCTGCCGACGACGGTGACGGCAGGAAGCTGAGTGCTCATGAGGAAGTCCTATCAGGTCGAGCCAGGGGCGGCTGAATTAGGAAATAGTGTACGGCATGGTTGTACTTGTTCGTCATACATGGTTGTATAACAACTGATTTACCCAACGGCAGGACCTCCTGCAGAGAACAATGGAGTTTGATGTGAACACCCCAGCCACGGCCAGCAGCTCGCCGCCCACCGCCGTCGAAAGCGAAACCGACGTGAACAAACTTGCCGGCCGCCCCGCCGCCCTGCTCATCACCACGCTGCTGCTCGGCGTGCTGTCCTTCCAGCTCAACGCCAGCATGGTCACCCCGGCGCTGCCGCAGATCGCCGCCAGCTTCGGCCAGGCCCCCGACGCGGCCGCCCCCGTGCAGTCCATGTTCTTCCTGGCCGGCGCCATCGCCGGCCCCGTGATCGGACGGTGGAGCGACTTCATCGGCCGCCGCGCCGCCCTCCTGCTGGTGCTGGCCATCATGGGCGCCGGAACTATCCTCTGCATCGCGGCGCCCACGCTGCCGCTGCTCGTCGCCGGCCGCTTCCTGCAGGGCGTGTCCAGCGCCGTCTTCGCCCTCTCCTACATCGTGCTCAGCGAGAATCTGCAGCCGCGCGTCTTCGGCACCTCCGTGGGCATCATCGCCGCGATCAACGGCGGCATCGGGGGAGTGGACGGCTACGTCGGCGGCCTGATGTCCGAGACCCTCGGCTTCCGGTCCATCTTCGCCGTGGTCCTGGTGCTCACCGCCGTCGCCGCCGGCTGCATCCTCAAGACCGTCCCGAAGGGACGTCCGCAACACGTCCGCGGCGCCATGGACTGGTGGGGAGCGACCTCGCTGTCGGTGTTCCTGGTATTCATCACCTACTTCGTCTCCGGCGGGTCGGCCAGCGGCTGGACCGCCCCCGGTACCCTGGCCCTGCTGGCCGGCACCATCGCGTCCTTCGCCGCCTTCTGGCTGATCGAGAAACGGCGCAGCCACCCGCTCATCGCCGTCCACCACCTGCGCTCCCGCCAGGTGTGGCCCGTCATCGCCAGCACCGTGCTGACCCTGGCCGGGATCTTCGCCATCATGAACTTCACCGTGGTGCTGCTCAGCCAGGACAAGGGCCCCGGCTTCGGGCTCAGCCCGTCCCTCTCCGCCCTGCTGTTCCTCACCCCGGCCGCGCTCATCGGCGTCTTCGCCGCGCCGTTCGCCGGCTGGCTCGCCGGCCGCCGCGGCTGGATCAAGGTCCTCCGCACCGGTACCGCCATGAGCCTGGCCTGCGCAGCGGCGGCCGCAGCGTTCTCCAACAACCAGATCGCGGTGATGGTCGCCGTCGCCGCCCTCGGCATCTTCTACAACGGCCTCTTCCTCACCGCCATCAACGGACTCTCCGTCCTGCTCTCGCCCAAGGAAGCACCCGCTTCCCTGCCCAGCATCAACGGCGCCTCCTTCGGCATCGGGGCGAGCCTCGGCGTCGTAATTGTTGCCCCGTTCGCCGCGCAGGCGACCACCGCCGGCTACGCCACCGCCCTCTGGATCTCGGTGGGCATCACCGCCGCCGCGTTCATCGTCAGCCTCTTCGTCCCCGCCCCCAAGGGCGACACCCACTAGACCTTCCGCACCAACCGAAAGAAGAACCACCCATGACCAGCTTCCCGTTCTACCTCGACTGCGACACCGGCATCGACGACGCCCTCGCCCTGGCCTACCTGCTCGCCTCCCCGCAGGCGGACGTGCAGGGGATCGGCGCCGTCAGCGGTAACGTCAGTGCCGCCGTCGGCGCCCGCAATACCCTGGACCTGCTGGAGCTCGCCGGGCATGCGCACATCCCCGTCGCCCTCGGCGCGCACGACCCCCTCGCCGGTTCCTTCGGCGGGGGAGCGCCGTGGGTGCACGGCGCCAACGGCATCGGCGAGGTTGAGCTTTCGACGGCGGCTGCCGAACTTGCGCCCGAAACCGCGGCCGAGATGCTGGTGCGGCTCGCGCACGAGTACCCAGGCACGCTGCGGGTCCTGGCCATCGGCCCGCTGACCAACATCGCCGAGGCCCTGCGGCTGGAGCCTTCCCTGCCGGAGCTGGTTGCGGAGATCACCATCATGGGCGGCGCCGCCCTGGCCCCGGGGAACCTCACGCCCGTGGCGGAGGCGAACATCGCCAACGACCCCGAGGCCGCCGCGGTGGTGCTGGCCGCCGACTGGAACGTGACCCTGGTGCCGCTGGACGTGACCATGGCCAACGTGCTGGAGGAGAACCACCGGCAGGAACTGCTCGCCTCGCCCGGTCCCGTGCCGCGGGCGCTGGGGGAGATGCTGGGCTACTACTTCCGGTTCTACGAGGGCCTGTTCGGCCGCGCCTGCTCCGCGATGCACGATCCGCTCGCCGCGGCGCTCGCTGTGGGGGCTGTTACGCCCGCCCTTGCGCCGGTGGTGCATGTCGACGTCGACACCACCTCCGGGCCGGGCCGCGGCCAGACCGTCTGCGACATGCGCGGACTGTACATGGACTACCCGGAGCAGCCCGGTGCCCGCTGCCGGGTGGTCCTCTCGCTGGAGGACGACTTCGCGCCGCATCTGGTGGAGACGCTGCTGACCCTGCAACTGGCGGGGGAACCCGCGCTCGCCGGTTGAGTCAGGCGAAACCACCCACCTGCCATCAAGAGTTCTTGGGCAGATGCAACAATTTGGAAACGATTCAAACCCGATGTCCGGGCAGGTTTCCAAGATCACGGGCAACGCCGTGGTGATGGACGACGGCACCGAGCTGGAGGCCGACCTCATGGTGTACGCCACCGGCTCCTGATCCATGAACGGCTGGTG
The DNA here is from genome assembly GCF_042884885.1 of Arthrobacter sp. NPDC058097. NCBI lineage: Bacteria > Bacillati > Actinomycetota > Actinomycetes > Micrococcales > Micrococcaceae > Arthrobacter > Arthrobacter sp. NPDC058097. Next base: position 62,060 of record NZ_JBHVSZ010000008.1, on the reverse strand, counting down.
GCGGACCTGGTCTCTCCCGAAATCGCGGACAAAGTAGGAAAATGCTGGGGAGACGGTTCAGACACGCCAAAAGACCCTGGCCCCTGGGAGGGGGAGCTGCGCAACATGTGGAAACCGACCAACGTCACCAACCTCTGGATCCACGGCGGCAACCTGCACCAGAGCCGGCACTACTCCTCCTACCTGGCCCTGCAGCTCAAGGCCTGGATGGAAGGGCTGGAGACTCCGGTGTATGAACTGCAGCCCAGCCACCACACCCGCTAACTGGTGAATGAGCTTGGGCCCACGCCCGCAGGGTTCCCTGGCCGAGCTTGCGAGGTTAGGGTGCGGGTGGGGAGCACGATTCCACGCCCGCAAGGACATCCGCATCGAGGACATCCCGGAGCCGGAACTCCGCGCCGGGGCGGTGAAAATCGACGTCGCATGGTGCGGGATCTGCGGCACGGACCTGCACGAATACCTGGAAGGGCCCATCTTCTGTCCTCCTCCCGGCCGGCCGCATCCGCTGTCCCACGAGGAATCCCCGGTGACCCTGGGGCACGAATTCTCCGGAACTGTCTCGGAAATCGGCGAAGGGGTCACGGGCCTGGCGAAAGGGGACAACGTCGTCGTCGAACCCTATTTTGTGGACGGCGACTGCGATATGTGCCAGGCCGGCAGCTACCATCTGTGCCGGCAGATGGGCTTCATTGGGCTGTCTGGCGGCGGGGGAGGGCTGAGCGAGAAGATTGTGGTGGACCAGCGGTGGGTGCACCCCATCGGGGACATTCCGCTGGATGAGGCGGCGCTGATCGAGCCGCTGTCCGTGGCGCACCACGCCGTGGCGCGCAGCGGCGTGAAGGCGGGCGACACCGCGCTGGTGGGCGGTTCCGGGCCGATCGGGCTGCTCACCGCCGGCGTCCTGAAGGGCATGGGGGTGACCACGATCATCAGCGAACTCACCCAGGCGCGCAAGGAAAAAGCCACCTCCAGCGGCGTGGCGGACCACGTCCTGGACCCGAGCCAGGAGGACGTCCCGGCGCGGGTGCGCGAGCTGACCGGCGGGACGGGGGCCGACGTCGCGTTCGAATGCGCCGGCGTGAACGCGGTGCTGGACACCATGCTCGACGCCGTCCGGCCAGGCGCCGTGGTGGTCAACGTGTCCATCTGGGGCGCGCCTGCCACAGTGGACATGCAGAAGCTGGTGCTCAAGGAGATCGACCTGCGCGGCACCATCGCCTACGTCCGGGACCACCCCGCGGTGATCAGGATGGTGCAGGAGGGCAAGGTGGACCTCAAACCCTTCATCACCGGCCGGATCGCGCTGGAGGACCTGGTGGAGCAGGGCTTCGATACCCTGATCAACCACAAGGACACGGCGGTGAAGGTGCTGGTGCACCCGTAGGCGCTGTGGGCGGCCGCGCGTCAGGGGAGCGGCTGCCGTTCGCCCACGCTGACGGAGGACGACGGCGGCACGTACTCCCGCCGTCGTCGCTCCATCCGTTGCTGCTGGCTTGCGATAGATGGGGCTTACGGGCGGACGGGTGTGGCCGCCTCTTTTCCCACCACCGTTGTCCACGGGCGGGCGGTCCACGACGTCACCACGCCGGCGGTGACGTAAGGATCGGCGGCTGCAAAAGCCCGTGCAGCCTCGAGCGCGTTCTCGCCACTGAAGATCAGCAACCCAGTAAAGGGTCCCTCCCCAACGGCTCCACCCAGCAGAAGGTCGCCCCGTTCCACTGCTTCCCACGCCGCCCTGAGGTGGTCTGAGCGGTATTTTTCGCGGGTATGAAGGTAGTTGTCCTCATAGGTGTATTCGAGCACGGCGTGCATGGGTGTCCGTCCATTTCGTTCAGGGGTTTTCACTCGTTGTAAAAGTAGCGTACCCACGGGACTCAATCCGCCGTCGTCCCTTTGCAAGGGTGTCGCCCCGGTGGCAGAAGGCGCTGCCACCGGGACCGGGACCGCGTCCTCTGGGCCACGTTGAGATCTCCGCAACGGCAGGGGCTTACTTGACGGCCATCTCCCCGAGCCTGGACCACCCGTCCACCTTGACGTTGACAATGTCCGGGGTCCGTGCCAGGTACGCCGGCAGTTCTGCGGTGGCCTTCCTGAAATGCTCCGACCTCACGTGCTCGCCCCCGGCGTCGTCATCCCGGAACGCCTCGATCAGGACGTACGTATTGGGGTCCTCAAGCGAGCGCGCCCACTCGAAAAAGAGGCAGCCTTCTTCAGCGTTGGTCCTGTCCGTAAACTCCCGGGCAATCTCCGGCCAGTTGTCGGCGTGCTCGGGCTTGACGGGAAATTTTGCGGTAATGAAGATCATGGGTTCTCCTCGGGTTGCAGTTCGTCCTTGCGGGAAATCAGGGGACCAGGATGGCGCGGCCGCGGACCTTGCCGGCGTCGAGGTCACTGATGGCTTGCTGGAAGTCATCCAGTTTGTACTTCTGGGTGTGGAGGGTGACTGCGCCGCGGGCAGCGAGCGCCATCAGGTCCTGCAGGTCGTTGTAGGAACCCACCAGGTTGCCGATGATGTTGATTTCTGAGGAGATGATGTCGATCGTGGGCACGCTGATGTTTTCGCCGTATCCCACCACGAAGTAGTCGCCGGCTTCGCGCAGCATCGCAATGCCCTCCGACGTGGCCCCGCCTTCGCCCACGAAGTCGATGAGCACCTCGGCGCCCCTGCCGTCGGTGAGCGCCCGCACCTGCTCCACCTGCGTGCCGTCCGCGATGACCCCCTCATCGGCGCCAATGGATTTGGCCAGTTCCAAGGCTGCCGGGTTGCGGTCGACGACGATGATCCGGCTGGGCGTGAGGGCCTTGAGCACCTGGATGCCGATGTGGCCCAAACCCCCTGCCCCGAGGACCACGCAATTGTCCCGGGGCGTCAGCCGCTTGGCCGCCTTGGCGGCAGCGTGGTAGGCGGTGAGGCCGGCGTCGGCCAGGGCCGCGACGTCTGCCGGTTCCAGCGAGTCGTCGATCTTCACCACCGAGCGGGCGGAGGTGAGCAGGTACTCGGCATATCCGCCGTGGGTGTCGATGCCCGGGAACCTGCTGTTCTCGCAGTGCACATCGTCGCCGGAACGGCAGGCCCGGCAGAGCCCGCACGTGATCAGCGGATGGAGGATCACCTTGTCGCCTTGCTTCACGTTGGTGACGGCGCTTCCAATCTCGTGCACCCAGCCCGCGTTCTCGTGCCCGATCGTGTACGGCAGCTCAACCTGGGACTTCTCAGCCCACTGGCCCTCCAAGATGTGCAGGTCCGTGCGGCAGACGCCAGCTCCGCCGATTTTTACGACGACGTCCAGCGGCCCGGCCACCTCCGGGATGGGCGCCTCGGTCATTTTCAGGCCTTCGTGGTAGCCGACCACCTGGACGGCCCGCATCGTATTCATCGCTTGTTCTCCTTGACTGAGAGGGAAAGAAGGTGGTGGTGGTCTGCCGGTTCGGCCCCGTCCGGCCGGTCGGTCTGGTCGGCACCCGAGCCGGCGTAGCGGGTCCGCAGCAGGCCGCGGCAGAAATGCGCGTTCCCGTCAATGGAAATGCGCGTGGAACGCGCCCGCCGCAACGCCATCGGCACATTGTCGGGCGGGTAGGGGAGGTTGTTATGGTCAACGAGGACGACGGCGGCAGGTTCCGTCGGCAGTCCAAGCGCCATCCGCCGTCGTACTAATGCGTCTTTGGACCGGCCGGCCGGCAGGTCACCAAGCCGCACCGTCCCGACGCTTTCTTCTGCCCGCGCGGGATCGGCCCGCAGCAGTTCGGTAAGGCAGCGCTCCATCGCGGCGGTGTGCGCTTTGCGGCGGAACGTCCACCGCAGCTCCTCCAGGCTGTCCTCCGCTTCGTGGCCGAAGGTGCCGCGGTATCCTGCGTCAGCCGCGAGGCCGGCGTTGATGAGGTCAGAGTCGTGGTGGTCATCGAGCTGGACCACCACCTTCGCCACCCCGGGCAGCGCCCAGATCACGTCCTTGCTGTCCGACGCCATGAGGTAAGCGAAGTTCGGCGAGCAGAAAGACGTCGGCAGGCGCAGGTGCACGGTCACCACGGCCCCGGCCAGGGAACCGGTGATCTCGAGGGAACATACGAAGCCCAGATCCGTGATCGGCTCGTCCAGCTCGGGATCCAGCACGGCCCCCAACGCCTGGCGGACGTCCTCTGCTGTCACCGCCACGTCCCGGCCGGTGCGCTCCGTCAATGCCGCCGTCATGCCGCGCCCGCCAGGTCCGCCCGTTCCGGCTGGCGCGGTCCTGTCTTTGTCTCGTCCGCGTCCGGGAGCTGGAGCTCTGCGGGCACCGGGATGTCGTACATTTTCGCCGCGTTGAGGCCGAGGATCTTTTTCTTCTGGTTCACGGTGAGCGGGGCGTACTCGGTCATGTCCTCGGGGATCTGGAAGTCAACGAAGCGCTCGATCAGCCACCGGGGTGACCAGATGGCGTAGTCGCTGGAGAACTGGATCCGGTCCTCCCCGATCCAGTAGATGAGCTCGCCGATGATCTGGGCGAAGTACCGCGGCCGGGTGCGCATGAAGGGGATCGCGACGGCGAGGCCGCCGTGGACGTTGGGTTCCTGGGTGGCGATCCAGCAAAAATCCTCGAGCCGGGGCAGGCCGACGTGCTCGACCACGAAGTTCAGGTCGGTGAAGTCGGAGGCGGCGTGGTCCACGTCGGCGACGTCGAAGGCGTCCCGGTCCAGCGGGCGGACGGTAGGGCCCTTGTGGATGTGGATGTTCTTGACGCCGAGTTTGCGGCACTCCTCGAAATACCTGTACGACCAGGGATCGGAGAGCTTGTACCCGCGGGATTCGCCGCGCCATTCGGCGGTGTAGAGCTTGACCCCCTTGAACTTCATCCTCTCGTGGTCGGCGCGGAGCCGGTCCAGGCCGGCCTCGCCCTCGCGGGGGTCATAGCAGTGGTTGTAGGTGAGCTTGTCCGGATGCGCCGCGGCAAGGCCGTACGCCTCCTCCACCTGCGCGAATCCGTTCTTGTAGAACGCGCCGAGGTAGGCCGGCTGGAAGATCGCGTGGTCCACGTAGCCGTCGACGAACAGATCCTTCATGAGGCGTTCGCCGCCCTGGTACAGGAATTCCTCGTAGGACCAGTGTTCCTTCTCCGGGCCGAGGTTGCGGTGGTAGTCGTAGAAGCAATCGATGAACTGCTTGCCCTGGATATTCTTCTGGTTCTCCGGGCGGGCGTCCCACAATGCGATGTGGGCGTCGACGATGAAGTAGTTCTCGCCGTCTTTGCTGTACATATCGTTCTCCTCCCCGCGACTGCCATAGTCGCGACAGAGACGACGTTAGGGTCAAAAGGCACCCGTCAACAGGTGACCGGTGTCTCATTTTGAGACAGGGTGGCATCGCCTTTTGAGGCAGCGCGCCGTAATCTCGAATGACCAGGACAAGGAGGGCGGCGATGGTGCCGGAGCAGAACGTTCCCGTCCCGAGGCCACAGGCCGGCGGGCCGGAAGGCATGATGGCTACTGTCTCAAGACGCCTTCTTGCCTCATGGCAGCGCAGTGAGGAATACGGCGTCTCGGCCGAGGTCATCGACCCCGTCTGGGCCGGGTCGGTGCCCGGTGACTCGCTGTTTTACCAGTGCGGCCAGGAGGTGCTTAAGGGGCTGCATCAAACGCTGGCCAACGAGCCACTAAGCCTGATGCTCACCGACGCCGACGGGCTGGTCCTCAACCGCTTCAGTGGCGACACGTCACTGCTGCGGGCACTCGACAAGGTCCATCTGGCTCCCGGTTTTGCCTTTTCCGAGCGGGAAGCCGGAACCAGCGGGTTGGGTATGGCGCTGGCGGACCGGACGCCCAGCCTGGTCCGTGCCGAGGAACACTACAGCGCAAGCCTCCGGACGTACACCTGCGCTGCCGTCCCGGTGATCGATCCCCTCAGCGGACGTCTCGAGGGCAGCGTGAACATCACCACCTGGTCCAAGTCTTCGCCGGAGTTGCTCCTGGCCCTGGCCCAGTCGGCAGCGAGCAACACGGCTGCCCTCATGCTCGCCAAGTCGGGTGGCCACAGGCCGAAAGCAGGACCCAAGGGCGGCGTCTTCCGGGTGCAGCGGGGCCGGGTTGAGCCCGGTGCGGGAACGCTGAGCGCCATGTCCCCGGACTGGACGGAGGCCCTGGACCATGCGGCCTTGGCCCTTGGGGCAAACAGGGTGGTGGCCGCCGTCGGAGAACCGGGATCCGGGCGCGCCACGTTGGTGGGGCAGGCCATCCGCCAGGCGCGCCCCGGGAGCCGCATCCTGTGCGCGGCAGCTCCCGAGCCTGAAGACGTGGAGGCGTGGCTGTCGCTCTGGACCCCCGAGCTGTCCAAGCCCGATACTGCTGTGATCGTGGAAAACGTTGACCTCCTGCCCGCCTGGGCAGCGCAGGACCTGAGCGCCCGGGCTGCCGCCGCGGTTCAATCGTTGCCTGCACCGGCCGGCAGTCCGCCCGCGATCACCTGGGCCATGACCGCGGAGGAACTGGCCGCCGTACCGCAGCCCCTGGCCGCCATGGTCGAAACCGTGGTGCCGGTGTCTGCCTTGCGCGAACGCCCCGCTGATGTGATGCTCCTGGCAAGGTACGCCGCACGCCAAACGCGTATGCGTGAAGTCGATTTCACGGCTGCTGCCGAACACGCGCTGACGGGCTATGGGTGGCCGGGCAATGTGGACGAACTTTTCAACATGGTCCAGGACGCGGCCGTGCGCACGGAAGCCATCGATGTGCGGCATCTGCCCTCCCGGCTCGTGGGACGCACCGGGCCACATCTAACCCGCATCGAGGCCGTCGAGAGGGACGAGATCATCCGGTGCCTTTCCCGGCCGGGCATCACGGTGGCCGCGGCCGCCACTGAACTCGGAATGAGCCGGGCCACGATTTACCGCCGGATGGCCCGCCTGGGAATTACCGGCCCGAAGTAAGCCTGGGCCAACGGCTGGTCGCGCAAACCGTGCACAGAGCATCCCTGCCCGGCACAGGTTCGGAAAGCACGACGGCGGCACTCACCCCGGGTGCGGCCTTGGCCTGAGCTGATTGAAGGGTTCGGATTACGCGGAGGCGGGCCCGCCGCGCAAACCCTTCTCCAAGCGGAACGCGATCAGCGAGGCCCCTGCCCCGGCTGCCGCCACCACAGCTGCCAGCGCCCACCCCACGGCCGGACCGAACTGGGAAAACACGATCCCGAACAGCAGCGGCCCCAGCGTTCCGCCGATGTAGGTGCCGCTCTGCGTGATCCCCGTGGCCTGGATGGTAAACGGATGCGCCGTGCGTGAGACCACGTAATGGGCCAGGCCGTTCCAGCCCCAACCCAACCCGAACGCGACGACGGCGCCCGCTCCGTAGGCGACCGGGAAGCCGGACGCCATGCCGAGCAGCCCCAGGCTTCCAGCCCCCATCATCAGGGCCACGGTGGCCATCGAGCCGCCGATTCCCCGGTCGGCAGCGATACCCACCAGCGGCCGCGCCAGGATCCCGGCCACGCTGGCAGCGCCCAGCAGCAGGCCCGCGCCCGCGGCATCGAACCCCGCCTGCACAGCCATGGCCACCGTGAAAGCACCCACCACATTGGCCTGCCCGGATCCCAGCGCGCTGGCTGCCGCGGTCACAAAAAGGAAGGATTTCAGCCTCCGGGGAAGCGGCTCACGGGCAGCTTTGCCGGAGCGCCGGCGGACGGTGCCGTCACGGGGGAGGGCGCGAAGGAGCACCGGGATCAAGGACGTCGCCAACAGTGCTGCCAGCGCAAAGGTCCAGCTCCACCCCACGGTGAGCGCGAAAACCGGGACCGACAGCCCGGCGGTGAGCGTCGCCGTCGGAATGGCGGCCTGCTTGAGGCCGAATGAGAAGGCGCGGTTGCGGACCGCCACCTGGTCCACGATCAGGCCGTTGGACAGCGGGTGGACAAGGGCGTTCGCTGCACCGGCCACACCGAGCCAGACAATCAGCCAGGCCCAGTGCGGAGTGACAAACGCGATGCCGGCCAGCGCCACGAACCCCAGCCCGACGGCGAGCGGAACCCCGCGGCGAAGTCCGAGTCCGTTCGCCACATACCCCGCCGGGGCAGACAGCAGTGCCGACACAGCCCAGAAGGTGGCCACAGCGACACCCAGAGCCGACGCCGTCATGCCCAGGTCCTGCTCGAGCTGGACGGCCAGGCCGCCGACGAGGAACACCGGCAGCACCGCCACCACAGTTGTCAGTGCGGCGATGGCCGTGGCGCGCTGTCCCGGCCGGCGCACTCGTTTTCGATCCGGTTCGACGGCGGCCTGTGTCACCGTGCGGACCGGCTCTGCGAAGCGCCTGCCACGTCGTCATGGACGACGGCGTCAGTTGCCAGCAGGGAGCGCCCGCCGGTCCGCACCTGGGCCAGCAGACCCCCGGCGGTGAGGACGGTGCGTTCGGCCGGCGAGAAGTCGAGCCCGAGCGTCAGCTCCGCGTCCCCGTCCACGCGGGCGGTAACGGAGCGGTCGCCACGGGCCAAGGCCTCAGCAAGCCCGTCGATCACCCAGCGCTGCCCCGTTGAGCTTTGCACGCCAGGGGGAAGGATCAGCGGCACAATGCCGGCCGCGATGAGGTTGCGGCGGTGGATCCGGGCATAGCTCCGGGCGGCGACCACCCGCACCCCCAGGAACAGCGGGATCAGGGCGGCATGTTCCCGCGATGAACCCTGCCCGTAGTTTTCCCCGCCGACAATAATTCCGCCGCCCCATTCCAGGGCCCGGTCGTGGAATCCAGGATCCAGGCGGCGGAACATGAAGCGCGCGCACACGGCGATGTTGGACCACACCGACATGGCGATGGCCCCGTCCGGAGCCATGTCGCCGGTGGAGATGTCATCGCCGACGACGATTAGCACCCGGGCGTCGAGGTCCGGCGCGAGCGGTTCCGGCTGGGGCGGCGGGACCAGGTTGCTGCCGCGCTCGATCTCGATGGTGCGCCGGTTCTCCAACGGCAGGACGCCGGCAATGTGCAGGTCGTGGACCTCCGGGTGTGGTGGTGTTGCGGGGCGGAGTTCGCCGCGGCTGACAGTGGAGGCGTCGACTATCGCGCCCTGCAGTGCGCTCGCGGCAGCGGTCGACGGTGAGCACAGGTACACGCAGTCCTCAGCTGTGCCGCTCCGGCCCGGGAAATTACGGTTGAAGGTCCGCAGCGACGGCGCGTCCTGCGTTGGCGCCTGGCCGATGCCCACGCACGGGCCGCACACGGGCTCGAGCATCCGCGTCCCCGCCGCCATCAGGTCCTCATACACCCCGGACGCGATGATCGTCTGCAGGATCTGCCGCGATCCGGGGGTGACCGTGAGCTGTACGGACGGATGGACTGTGTGTCCCTTGAGGATGGCCGCCACAGTGGCGAGATCCTCGTACGAACTGTTCACAGAGGAACCGACGCAGACCTGGACCACCTCGGTGCGCGGCAGTTCGGACACCGGACGGACGTTGCCCGGCGAGTGCGGAAGCGCCACGAGCGGAACGAGACCTGCAAGATCAAGCTGCTCCCCGTCGTCGTACATGGCTCCTGCGTCTGCGGCCAGGGGAACAAACTGGTCCTCACGCCGCTGGGCCCGGAGCCACTCGCGGGTCTGGTCATCGGAGGGAAAGACGGCTGTGGCAGCACCGGTTTCGATGATCATGTTGCAGATGGTGGCCCGCGCCGAGACGGACAGGGACGCCACACCCTCGCCGTAGAACTCGAACACCTTCCCGCGGCCGCCCCGCACGCCGTGGCGGCGCAGCAGCTCCAGCACCACGTCCTTCGCTTCGGCGTTGGGCCCGAGCGTGCCCGTCAGTTCCACGCCCACGACGGCGGGGCACACAAAGTCGAAACCGTAGCCCGCCATGGCCACGGCCACTTCCAGCCCGCCGGCGCCCAGGGCGAACATGCCCAGGGCACCGGCCGTCGAGGTGTGGGAGTCCGCGCCCACCAGGACCTGGCCCGGCCGGGAGAAGTGCTCAAGGTGGATGTAGTGGGAGATGCCGTGCCCGGCGGGGGAGTAGCGCAGCCCGTAGCGGGCGGAGAACGTCCGGAGGTAGTGGTGGTCCTGCATGTTCTTGTCATCGATCTGCAGGACGTTGTGATCGACGTACATGACCGCCAGCGGCACCGCGATGGAATCCACGCCGAGCATTTCGAACTGCATGGCGGCCATGGTTCCGGTGGCGTCCTCGATGAGGATCTGGTCGACGGCGATGGTGATGTCGGCGCCGGGAGTCAGCTCGCCGGACGCGAGATGGCTGGCCAGGATTTTGTGGGTCAGTGTCTCGGGCATTTGGGGGCTCTCCTCGCAGGAATGCGGCGGCGCCCGCAGGCACGCCATCCGGTGCGGATGGCGTGCCTGCGGGTTGGTGCTACTTTACGAATTCATTCGTGTAGGTGTCCGCCAGCTTGATGTCCTTGTCCCCGACCTCCGGGTTGGCCACCCGCTGTGTCTCCAGGACCGCCTTGGCGCCGTCCTCAGTAAAGGTTCCGTCCTTGCTGAGCGTCTTCTTCAGCTCCTCGATGACTTTGGCGTAGAGCACCTTGTCCCCGCCGGCGAACTTCTCGGGCATTTTCGCGGCAATCTCCTCGCCGGAATGGCCGGCGATGAATTCGAGGGTGCGGTTGATGGCCTTGGCGAGCTTGCCCGCGGTTTCCTTGTTCTGGTCCAGCCATTCGGTCTTGGCGTAGAGGGAGGAGGAGGGCCAGGAGCCGGTGTTGAATACTTCCTTCAGCCCCTCCACGGTCCGGACGTCTTCCAGCAGCACCGGATCGTGGCCGATCCGCTTGGCGAGTACGGAGACGTCAGGTTCGAGCATCACCGCGGCATCCACCTGGTTCTGCTCCACGGCGGCAACGGCAGAGGACCCGGCGCCGATGGCTGACACGGCGGCGTCCGTCTGCTTCAGGCCGTTCTTGGCCAGCAGGAACTTAATGAACATGTCAGTGGAGGAGCCCGGTGAGGTCACGCCGACGTTCTTGCCCTTGAGATCCGCAATGGACTTGATCTTGCCCTCATTCTTCGGCGAAACGACGAGGGCAAGTCCGGACGACTGGCCCATGTTGACGAACGCCTTGATGGGCTGGTTCTTGGCCTGCATCTGGATGGTGTGCTCGTAGTATCCGCTGGTGACGTTTGTGCTGCCGCCCACCATCGCGGTGAGCGCCTTCGAGCCGCCCTGCAGGTCCTGGAGTTCGACGTTCAGGCCCTCATCCTTGTAGTAGCCCAGTTCCTGGGCCAGCGTGGTGGGAAGGTAGGTCAGGAGCGTCTGGCCGCCGACGCCGATGATCACCTTGGCGCCTTCCCCGCCGGCAGCGCCGGTCCCGCCCTGGCCCGGAGGTGCAGCCGCGGGGGCGCCGCAGGCGGAGAGGGCCAAGGCAGCGGAGGCAAGCAGGATCAGGGGACGGAAGAGGTTCCGGCGCCGGTGCCGGGTTTGGTGCTGTGTCATGGGTTCCCTTTCAGGAGGTGATGGTAATGGGTTACGAGGACCGGACCGGGCGCCACCTCAGGAGGCGCCGTTCGAGACGGTTGACGAGGAGGTCGATGATCAGGACCACGAACATCAGGATGAACATGCCCGCAAAGACCCCCTTGGTATCGAAGACACCCTGGGCCTGGGCGATGGCGTAGCCCACACCGGCGGAAGCCCCGAGGTACTCACCCACCACGGCGCCGGTGATGGCAAAACCTACGCTGATGTGCAGGCTGGAAAAGATCCAGGTCAGGGCGCTGGGGATGAAGACGTGGCGGAGGAGCTGCTTCTCCGACGCCCCCAGCATGCGTGCGTTGTCCACGAGGACCCGGTCCACGCTCTTGACGCCCTCGAGGGTGTTGAAGAAGACGATGAAGAACACCAGGGTGAAGCCGAAGGCGACCTTTGACCAGATCCCGAGGCCGAACCACAGCAGGAAGATCGGGGCCAGCACCACCCGGGGAAGGGCATTGAACATCTGCAGGAACGGATCCAGGAGGCGCTCCAGGAAACGGACCCTTGCCAGGAGGAAGCCCAGGAACAGGCCGGCCGCCGCACCCGTCAGGAATGCGAGGATCGATTCCTGCAGGGTGATCCACAGGTGCGGGAAGACGAAGCCGCTGGAGATCCAGAGCCAGACCGTCATCAGGATGTCGGAGGGCAGGGGGAAGAAGAACGGGTCGATGACGCCAACGCGTCCCAGCAATTCCCACGCGCCGAGGACAACGGCGGCGAGGGCCAGTTGTCCCATCCGGATGGAGAAGTTCGAGGCTTCACCCCGCTTGCGTTTGGAGTTCTGGGCCGGCGGCGCACCCCGTTCCTTGCGGAGGGGAAAGCGCTGTGTTTTCTTGGAAACTGGTGCCACAGTCATGCCGCGTTGCTCTCTTCCTCTTCCCGTGCCGATTCGTAGGTCTTGGATACCTCAACCTTGAGGCGCCCCCAGATTTCCCTGTGGAGCTCGACAAATTTCGGATCGTCCCGGATGTCCAGGAGGTCGCGCGGGCGGGGGATGTCGATCTCGTAGCTGCCGACGACGGTGCTGCCCGGTCCGGCCCCGAGGATGACCACCTCGTCGGACAGGGCAATGGCCTCGTCCAGATCGTGGGTGATGAACACGACGGCCTTGTCCGATTCCTGCCAGAGCTGGAGGAGTTCGTTCTCCATGATCTGCCGCGTCTGAACGTCCAGCGCGGAGAAGGGCTCGTCCATCAGCAGGATGTCCGGGTTGACGATCCACGCCTGGGCGACGGCGGTTCGCTTGCGCATGCCGCCGGAGAGCTGGTGGGGGTACCGGTCAGCGAAGTTCTTCAATCCCACCTTCTCAAGCCAGCGGCGGGACTCGTCGTAGGCCTCGGCCTTGGAGACCCCGGCCATGGTGAGCCCGAGGCTGACGTTGTCGATGACGGTCTTCCATGGCAGCAGGGCGTCCTGCTGGAACATGTAGGAGGCGCGGCGGTTCACCCCGTGGACGGCCTCACCGAAGCTATGGACCGTGCCGGACGAAGGATTCAGGAGTCCCGCAGCCATGTTGAGGATGGTGGACTTTCCCGATCCCGTTGGCCCGACGATGGAGACAAACCGTCCGGGCTCAACCTTGAGGTCGATGTCCCGGACAGCGAAGTAGGATCCACCGCCGGGAGTTGCAAACTCCTTGGTGCATCCGTTGAGTTCAACCGCGAACTTCGAAGGTCCAGGCTGTAAGGGGTGCGTCATTGCTGTTCTCCCGCTAAACCACATTGTGAGTCGATAGCCATATAGTGGACGCAAGGCTAACAGTAACGTCTGTCACACTACAAGGGGGCTGTGAGTGCCGCGGCCCCACTTTGGGAGAAGAAGGAACCGGGATCGATCCATGAGCGCAACCGAAAACGCCGCCCCGTTGCTGGTGCTGAAGAAGATCACGTCCATCCTGGATGCCTTTTCACTGGTCCGGCCTGAAATGAGCCTCGCCGAACTACGGGCAGAGACCGGACTGCCGCACTCCACGGTGCAGCGCCTGGTCACCAACATGGTGCACGAGGGACTGCTCGACCGGCGAGGGGACCATTTCCGGATCGGGATCCGCATGGCCCACTGGGCGGCGCCCGCCAGGCAGGGTCTCGATTTCCTGGAACTGCTGACACCCGTGATCCGGCGCTTGCGGGATGAGCTGGGCGAGACGGTCTGCATTTTCAGGGAATCGCAGGGAAGCAGGGTCTGCGTCGCGTTGGCCGAGACCCGGCGGGTTCTTCGAAGGGCGGTCGAGGTCGGGGACATCATGCCGATTCACGCCGGTTCGGCAGGGCGTGTGCTGCTCGCCTGGAACACCGACCTGGCGGAGAGGGTCTACGGGTCGGGGCTCCGGTCCATCACCAACCAGACCATCACGGACGCGGCAAGCCTTGATGCCGCCGTCGCCAAGACCCGTGCCGACGGTTTTGCGATCACCACCGGGGAGCGGGTTTCCGGGGCCAGCGGCCTGTCCGTTCCGATCTTCGGTCCGCAGGCCGAGCTCTACGGTGCGCTCACCGTTATGGGCCCCACCATGAGGATGCCCTACGACGTGTGCGCCTCGTGGATAGAGCCCGTCGTCGCCGCTGCTGCCGAAGGGACCCGGCTGATCGGCGGGAGCCTTCCATCGGAACAGGTGCCCATATCGTGATTTGATATTCACAATATGGAGAGATGAGTGCATACTGGTTCCCGTGCGACGGAGCGTCCTGGACCTTCCGTCCGCGCGTACGGCGCCCACCGGGTCCGCATCAGGAATCAGGAGTTGAGATTTGATGAAGGTTTACGAAACCGGCACAGCGACGCGCGGCAAGGACGCCGCGCACGAGGGCGGCCGCAGGCTGGCTGAAGAAGCACTATCAGCCACTGCAGACAGGACCGCAATCACCGGCGATGGTGCCGGCCCTCTGTCCGGAGTGCGGGTCCTGGAACTGGGATCCCTCATCGCCGGGCCTTTCGCGGGACGGCAGATGGCAGACTTCGGCGCCGAAGTCATCAAGGTCGAATCCCCGGACCGGCCGGATCCCATGCGCGAATGGGGCCGTGCGCGGGTCAAGGACCACACCCTGTGGTGGTCCGTGCAGTCCCGCGGCAAGAAGTGCGTCACCATGGACCTTAAAACCCCGCGAGGCCGGGAGCTCTTTCTTGAGCTCTGCGAGGAGGCCGACGTCATCCTGGAGAACTTCCGCCCGGGCACCTTGGAAAAGCTTGGCCTCGGTCCTGAGGAGCTGTGGAAGATCAATCCCGGCCTCATCATCGCCCGGGTTTCCGGGTACGGACAGACAGGTCCGGAAGCGTCAAAGCCGGGGTATGCCTCCGTCGCTGAGGCGCGCAGCGGGTTGCGGCACCTGAACGGCTACCCCGACCAGCCGCCGCCCCGCACAGGCATCTCCCTGGGCGACAGCCTCGGCTCGCTGTATGCCCTGCAGGGGATCCTGCTGGCACTGTACTGGCGGGATGCCCGCGGAGGGACCGGCCAGGTGGTCGATGTGTCGCTCGTTGAGGCGTGCTTTTCGCTGCTGGAGAGCGCTGTGCCGGACTACGCCGCCGCCGGTATTGTTCCCGGACCCAGCGGCTCGGGGCTCAAGGGGATAGCGCCGTCGAACATCTTCCGCTCCAGCGACGGCAAGTGGGTTGTCATAGCGGCCAATCAGGACTCGGTCTTCGTGCGCCTGGCCAGGGCGATGGGCGTGCCCGGCCTGGCGGAGGACCCGAAGTACCGTGACCATGCGCAGCGCGGCCGCAACCAGGAGGAGCTTGAAGGCATCATCGCCGACTGGGCGGGCAGCTACACGGCCGGCGAGCTGGTCAGCCTGCTCGATGGACATGCCGTTCCGAACAGCACCGTGAGCACGGTTGAAGATATCTTCGAAGACCCGCAGCTCAAGGCCCGGGACATGCTTGTGGAAGTGGCTGACGACGAGCTGGGCGCAGTGGTCCAGCCGGGAATCGTCCCCAAGCTCACGCGCTCCGCTGGCCAAATCAGCTGGAACGGGCCTCTGGTGCACGGATCCCACAATGCCGACGTGTACCAGGGTCTCCTGAACCTGACCGACGAAGAGTTGCAGAATGCCCGTAACGAAGGAGCAATCTGATGGCGTTTGCCCATGAAACCAGGCCCGTCTCGATCGTGGACGTCAGCCCGCGCGACGGCCTGCAAAACGAGAAGACCCCCGTGAGCACGAAGGACAAGGTCCGGCTCATCGAAGAGCTGATCCAGATGGGTGCCCGGCGGATCGAAGCCGTCAGCTTCGTGAACCCCAAGGCTGTACCCCAGATGGCCGATGCCGACGCCGTCATGGCAGCGGTCCCGCGCACGGACGCCGTGAGCTATATCGGCCTCGTACTCAACACCAGGGGAGCCGTCCGCGCGGTCGACGCCGGGGTGGACGAGATGAACTATGTCCTGCCGGTGACTGATGCATTTGCTGCAGCCAACCAGAACACCACTGTTGCAGCGGCTCTTGCGGCCCTGGAGGAAGTGTCGGACATCGCCACTGCGGCATCCATTCCGCTCAGCGTCACCGCGGCTGTCGCTTTTGGCTGCCCCTACCAGGGTGACGTCCCGATCGAACATACTCTCGACGTCGTCCGCACTGCGATTGGCCGGGCGGATCTGGCGGAAGTCGCGTTGGCAGACACCATCGGGTGCGCCGTGCCGTGGCAGGTAGGCGAGACTTTCGCCAGGCTGCGCGAGGAAACCGGCCTGCAGTTGAGGGCGCACCTTCATGAGACCCGCCATACTGCGCTGGCCAACACCTATGCGGCGATGGCAGCGGGCGTCGACGTGTTCGACAGCAGCGTTGGCGGTCTCGGCGGGTGCCCGTTCGCTCCCGGCGCGGCGGGCAATGTCTCCACGGAGGACCTTGCGTGGATGCTCGGGCGCGCCGGGTTCCAGACAGGCATCGACGTGCAGAAAGCGACGGAACTGGGCCGCTGGATCTCCGGCCTGGTCGGTACGGCTCCGCGGTCAGGGCTGGCAGGGGCAGGGGCGTTCCCCGCGGCAGCCTAGCGCGATCGCTTCGGCGACGGCGGCAGGCAGGGGGTGCCGCCGTCGTGCTTTATGCCACGAGGAAAGGACCCTGTGTCAGGTCGGTGTTGTCAGGCCCCGAGCCGGTCCGCCAGTTCAGTGATGCTTGACGCTACGAGGTCCCAGTCGCCTTCCGGGGCCAGGTCCGCCGTCTGGCCGGGGCCGTGTTCGGTGGGGCGTGCGATGAAGGCCGTTGCCAGGCCCGCTTCCCTGGCAGCCCGCAGGTCGCTGTTGTGGGCCGCCGCGAGCATCACCTCGCCGGGCTCGAGGTCCAGGAACCCCGCCGTCCGGAGGTAGGCATGGGGCAACGGCTTGTAGGTGCGCGTCATGTCCGAACCGATGATGACATCCCACGGCAGGCCGGCGTTCCTGGCCATGTCCAGCAACAGTGAGGTGTTGCCATTGGACAGCGGCCCCACGACGTAGTGGCGGCGGATGCTTGCCAGGCCCTCCACACTGTCCGGCCACGCCGGCAGCCGGTGCCAGGATGTGTTCAGCTCCTCCAGCGCAGCCGTGTCCAGCCGGTCCGGCTCGACGCCGTGCTGGCGGAGTGCCTGGTCCAGGTTTTCGCGGTGGAGCGTGTCCAGGGTGACGAACCCACGCGTTCCCGAACGGATCGCTTCCATGGCCGGCTGGTAGAGGGCCCGCCAGTGGTCCGCGAAGGCGTGGGCGTCGAGCGTGTGCCCGTGCGCGGTGGCGAAAGCTGCCACCTCCCGTGCCACGCCGGTGCGCCAGTCCACCACGGTCCCGAAGGTGTCGAAGAGGACGGCGCGCACCGGGCGTCCGGTTGATGGTGAACGGTAGGGCTCGAACCCCATGTGCTTTCTCCTTCCTGGCTGCCGCATGGTTAGTCTGGCAGCATGCGAACTGATTTCAGTCCCACGGCGACGTCCGCCCGCGATTTCTACCGGCTGCTCACCGCCGTGGTGGTGCCCCGGCCCATCGCGTGGGTTTCGAGCGTTTCTCCGGAGGGCATCGACAACGTGGCCCCCCACTCCTTCTTCACGGTAGCCTCAACCAACCCGCCCATCGTGCAGTTCACCTCGGTGGGCGAGAAGGATTCGCTCCGCAACATCACCGCGTCCGGTGAATTCGTGGTGAACCTGGCCCCGGCCGCACTTCTGGAAGAGGTCAACGCCACCGGCACCAATTTCCCGCCGCACGTCAGCGAGTTCGACGCCGCCGGCCTGACCCGGGAGCCGAGCCTCACCGTTGCCGCACCCCGCGTTAAGGAATCGCCGGCGGTGCTGGAATGCCGCCTCCATTCCGTGCTGCCGATGGGGGACTCCACCCTGGTTTTCGGCGAAGTGTCCCATGCCGCCGTGAGCGATGCCGTGCTCGACGGAAGCCACCCCCGGATCGACCTGCTCGAGCCGCTGGCCCGGCTGGGGCTGGATGAGTGGGGCACACTTGGCGACATCCAGGACCTGACCCGGATCCGGCTGAAGGACTGGCCGGGCCACTTCCGGCCCAAGGCCTAGGACCGGCCGGCCAGCGTTGTCCGGAAAGGGAAAGGGACGTCCGGCCAGGACGTCCCTTTCCTTTCAGCCTGGGCTCTTAGCCGAGTCCGAGCTGGACGAACAGGAACCAGACGAGGAGCGGCACCACGCCGATCATCGCGATGGCCCACAGCAGCAGTGCACGGAAGAACATCCGCTCGTCCTTGGGCTGGGCGCTCGCCATCAGCAGGGCCCCGCTGGTGGACATGGGGCTGACGTCAACCACCGAGGAGCTGATGGCGATGGCCGTCACCACTCCCACGGGGGTGAGCAGCGGGTCCATGGCGATCGGTACGACCACGGGGCTGATGACGCCCAGGGTTCCGGTGGTGGAGGCGAAGGCCGAAACGATGGCCACCACGTAGCTGGCAATCAGCGCCGCGAGGGAACTGTTGCCCAGGCCGGCGATGCCTTCCTGGAGTTCCTTCAGGGCACCCATTTTCTCCAGCATGCCCACGTAGGTGACGATGCCGGTCACCAGGATGATGGCCGACCACGGCATGCTTTCCACCGCCGGCTTCTGCACGTTGGAGTCCAGGACGATCAGTACCGCGGCGATGACCAGCGAGGCAACTCCCACATCAAGTCCCAGGACGGTGGTGAGCACCAGCAGGGAGGCGATGCCCACCAGCGTGAGGATGCGCATGGGGGTGGCGGCCACCTTCTCCGGGCGGGTCCTGGTTCCGGCGGTCACCGAGGTCTGGGCCGGTGCGGTGAGCACGGCCGTTCCCGCGCCGCCGGAACCGGAAACGCCGCTCCCTGCGGGTGCGTCAGCACCGCCGTCGTTCTTCACGGCACTGTCGCCGCCGGCGGCACCTGCCTTGGCTGCCCGGCGCTTCATGATGGCCTGTACCAGGACGTAGGCGATCACGGCCAGGATGGCGTTGAAGATGAAGCAGTACGCGTAGAGCTTGAAAGAACCGTCAGCGGCGCCGGCGCTGGCCAGCATCTTGTTGCCGAGGACACCGAAGGGGTTGACCGGAGAGAACGCGCCGGCGTTCGCGCCCTGGACGATGACCAGGCCCATGGCCAGGGTGCTGATGCCGAACCGCATGCCCAGCGCCAGGCCCACCGGCGCGACGATGGCGATGGCGGCGGGCGTGAATGCGCCGGCGGAGGCCAACGCTGCCGTCAGCAGGAACATCAGGATGGGGACCAGGATTTTCCGGTCGCCGGCGAGCCGTTCAGCCCAGTAGGCCAGCAGGTCTATGGTGCCGTTGATCCGTACGATGGCGAACAGCAGGGTAGCGCCGACCAGGATGAAGAAAAGCCCGGCAGGGAATTGACCGATGACATCCTTGATGGACATGCCGGCCAGGAGGGTGCCGACGCCGAATGCGGCGACGGTGGCGAGCAGTCCGGCGTTGATCTTGGTGAAGGAACCGACGGCGAAGGCCGCCACCAGCACCAGGAACGCGATGAGTGAGAGCGACATGGTGCCAACCGCCTACGCGTTAGCCGGGGTGATGACACCGGCGCCGGACAGCAGGCTGCCCGCGCCGGTGATGGCGGGCTGGTGGCCGAGCGCCTTGAGGATCTCGTACGTGGTGGCGGTGGCCGCCGTGATGACCGGGAGCCCGAGCTCGTCCTCCACGGCCTGGACCGCGGCGAGCGACGGCATCTGGACGCAGGCGGACAGGACGACGGCGTCCGCGCCCTCGCGCTGCAGGCTGCGGGCCAGCGCGGGCAGGTTCTGGGGGTCAAGGCAGCCGACTTCGAGGTTGTCCGCCACTTCGAGGCTGATGGCGTCCAGCACCGTGATGCCCGACCCCTCGATGTAGTCCACCACCATCTTGGTCAGCGGCTTCATGTAGGGGGTGATCATGGCGACCTTGAGGGCGCCGACTTCATGCAGGGTCCGGACCAGAGCGCCGGCGCTGCTCGTGACCGGGGCGGGGTGTCCGTTGCCGGCGGCAGCGTCTGCGATGACCTTCTCGGAGCCCTCGTGGGCTTCCGGGCCCTGGGCCATGACGGCCACCAGGCAGGCGTAGGCGATGACGTCCACGTCGGCGTCAGAGACCGCTTCGGCGCACTGGGCTGCCTTGCCCACCATGGCCAGCAGTTCTTCCTTCGTGACTTTCTTCATGCCGGCGCGGGCGGAGTGGAAGGTGTACTTGTGGCCGGTTGCCTCGGCCTGGCGCCGGAACAGTTCCGGCAGCTCGGTCTCCATGGTGGTGTTGGAGCTGGGGACGATCAGTCCCACACGGCTCATCCCGGGGCGCTTGGGCTCGGGGGCGGTTTCACAGGCTGCTGCGGTGCTCATGGATTCTCCACGTCGTTGTGCTGAGGATGTGTTTTAGGGGGTAAACCCATAGAGTGGGTTGTAATCCCATGATGTGGGTCACTCCTGGGGGATGTCAAATGGATCACGTCCTGACGCTGCTCCCGGCTCACTAAGCTGGAGGCTTCCGGGGTAAGAAAATCGAAGGGGCGTTTGAACAGTGGTGAAGGAACCGGGAGCTGGGGCTTCCCCCTTGTTGGTCCTGCACAAGGTGGCGGAGATTCTGGACTGTTTCTCGGTGGAGGAGCCCGAGCCGACGCTGCAGCAAATCATCCGCAAGACGGGTCTGCCGTCCAGCACCTGCCAGCGGCTGGTCCAGAACATGCTCCGTGAAGGATTTTTGGACCGCGACGGCGACCGGTACCGGATCGGGATCGGCCTGGTCCGCTGGGCTACTCCCGGAACGTTCGGGCTGGACGTGGTCCGACTGGTGAAGCCGGTCCTGCAGCAGTTGCGTGACGAAACCGGGGAAACCGCCTGCCTGTACGTCCGGGACGGAGCCTTCCGGACCATCGTTGCGGTAGCCGAGACGCGGCACGTGGTGATGCGGCCGTTCATGGTGGGCATGGTTATGCCGCTGCACGCCGGTGCCCCCGGCAAAATTTTCCTGGCGTTTGACCCCGGGGCCTGGGATGCCTTGGACGAGCACGCGCTTGAGGGCTTTACGCCGGACACTCCGGTGTCCCTGGAGACGCTCCGGGAGCAGGCGGCGGTTGCCCGCCGGCAGGGGTTTTACGCGGCCTTCGGTGAACGCAACCAGGACGTGGGCTCCATCAGCGCGCCGGTCTTCGACCATGCCGGACGGCTTGCGTGCGCTGTGGGCCTGGGTTTCCCTACCCAGCGGATCGGGCCCGCCGATGTCGAGCGGCTGGGGCCGGTGGTAGCCCGCGCGGGACTGGAAGCCAGCCGTGCACTGGGGTACGACAGCAGCCAAGCCATCGGGTGAACCCGCCGGAGTAGGCATGGCTGCGGCGCCCCGGCAGGGGGAGATGCGGGGCTATTGGCCGCGTCCGGTACGGTGCCGCGGGCGCTGGGGGAGATGGAGACGCTGCCGGCGTTTTCTCCGGAAAGTTCGACGGCGGAAGCTGGGTTGGACGTAGCGTCGCCTAATTTTCTGGAACCGCCTCTGGACGCTGGGTAGCTAGGTATCCGAATCGGCGCGTAAGGCGTTAAAGCCAGGCGTGCAGCACATGTCGATTTTTCGAGTCTTGATCGGCGCCCGCCCTAACCCTTAAAAGCGAGTGGAATGTGCGTCAGGAGTCATCCCTCCAGGCGTCAGTTGATGCTTCAACATTCGTGTAATCTATCGAAGTCATCCGCACTTTCAAGGGGTTATTTTGCAATTCAAGCGTTCCGCCGGGATCTTTGCTTCTGGCGTTCTGTTGTCGATTTCCGGTTACATATTTGGTGCAATTTTCGCTGGCGCGGCTGCTGCATCAGCATCTTCCTACTACAGCCGTGGCAGTAATGGGTTCCTCATCTTCCTGGCCGTGCTGGGATTTGGCGCAGCACTGTCTGGCACGATCATGATGATCGTCGGTGCTTATCGGGCACTTGTGAAAATCGATGCCTTGCCTGTCCCGGTTGCCACAGCTCCGCAGCCAGCCGCGGATTCCGCACCGGTGGTGGAACAGCAGGCTTCCGCCGGCGCTGTCCAGTAAGGTCGTCGCCGAACCACCTTTGCAGAGGAACCCCCGCAGCAGTCTCTTGCTGCGGGGTTTCTTCTTTTCCGTTCAGGTTTTCTTTCCCGCGAACAAACGACCGCTGTCTCCTAACCGCCGCTTTCACAACTCTAGAGAGCGCATTTGGAACGAGCCGTCGGGGTCCATCATGGGCTGTTAGTGTCTCCGACCCCCAGTTTCTCTGAAAACTCGATAGGCGTTTATTTCGGCGGACCCTACCTAGCCGACGAAGATTGGCGCAATATGCTCGGTATGAAAAAAGTTGTTATCGCCAGCGTCGCCGCGGTTCTCCTCAGTTTTGGTGCAGTCACCGTGGCTGGACCTGGCAATGCGTCGACGGAGCCGCAGCAGGCCACTGGCCAGATCATCGTCAAGTTCCGCGACAACGGCGCGGCCGCGGGGGTGCTGCGTCAGCACAGCCTCAGCGAGGGTGCCGGCGTCGGCAGCACCGGCGCCCACGTTGTCAAGGTGCCCGCGGGGCAGGAATCCTCACTCATCGAAGCGCTGAGCCGGAACCCCGCCGTCGAGTACGCCGAGCCGGACGAGGTGGTTACCGCAACCACCTCTGACCAGTACTTCCCCCGCCAGTATGCCCTGCAGAACACGGGCCAGTCGTTTACCAATACGGCCAGCACGCTTACGGTGGCCGGGGGAACAGCGGATGCCGACGTAGACGCCGTCGAGGCATGGAGCGTCACGACGGGGAACGGCGTCAAGGTCGCGGTGCTCGATTCGGGTGTCGCAACCGATAACGCCGATATCAGCCCGAAGGTCGTACTCCGTGCTAACTTCAGCGGCGCGGCAACCAATGAAGACAATTACGGCCACGGCACCCACGTGGCCGGCATTGTCGCCGCCAGTTCCAACAACACGGTCGGCGTTGCCGGGACGTGCCCGGGCTGCACGATCCTGGCCGGCAAGGTGCTCAACGACAGCGGGGTCGGATCCAGCTCAAGCCTTGCGAACGGCATCAACTGGGCAGTGGCGAACGGTGCAAAGGTGATCAACATGAGCATCGGCGTCCGGGCGTCACGCAACCTGGAGACGGCCATCAACAACGCGTGGAGCAAGGGCGTGGTGCTTGTTGCCGCGGCAGGCAACGGCGGCAACCAGACCAAGATCTACCCGGCCGCCTACCCCAACGTCATTGCCGTCGCCGCTACCGACAACAAGGACGCCAAGGCATCATTCTCGACCTACGGGGCCAGCTGGGTGGACATCGCGGCGCCCGGAGTCAACGTCTACTCAACGTTCCCGAACCACACGTTCGTCCTGGGGACGCAGAACAGCCGCTCATTCGGTTACGACGTCGGCAACGGCACCTCGATGTCCTCGCCCATCGTCGCCGCAACTGCGGCTCTTGCCTTCAGCTCCCACCCCGGCGCCACGAACGCGTCGGTTCGGGCCAGTGTGGAATCGACCGCAGACAAGATTTCCGGCACCGGCACGTTCTGGGCTTATGGCCGCGTGAACGCAGACAAGGCCGTCCGGTAGGCATCGCTCTAAACGAAACGGCTCCGCCGGCTCGGCTGGGGGAGCCGTTTCGTTCAAGACTGGAGTGACTGCATCACCGAGAGGTGTCCGGCACGGTCGGCGATGAGGCACTTGGCCAGGTAGAAGGGCCGGTTGGCGTGCCGGGCGTACTGGGTCAGCACGAGGACGGGGTCCGAGGCCCGGAGGTCCAGCAGCTTCGCGCGGCTCGGGCCGACCTGGCTCAGGCCGATCTGGCACTCGCCCGGCCCCAGTCCCCGTCCTGCCGCCTTGTTGAGCGCCGTGAGCAAGGTGGTGCCGCCGTCGTCCGTGATTTCCAACGGCGCGGCGGCGCCGCCGGCGAAGCTGACCGGGAGGGCTGAGATGTTTTCCTGCAGGTGGGCGATGGGTTCGCCGTCGCGGATGAGGACGGACTCCCAGAGCCAGACGTCGCTGCCGGGCTCGACACCGACGCCGGGGGCGACGAATTCGGAGGCTGGCTGCTTCTCGACCTGGATGCGCTTGATCTGGACCTGGTGGCCGGGGCCGCCGAGGACTTCCTCGAAGGGGCGGATGCGTTCGATGCCGATGCGCGGGAGGGTGTCGGAGACGAACCGGCCGACGCCGCGGCGGGCGCGGATGAGGCCGTCCTCCTCGAGCAGCATGAGGGCCTCGCGGACGACGGTGCGGCTGACCTTCATGTCGGTGCCGAGTTCGGTCTCGGTGGGGAGCATGGAGCCGGGCTGCAGCAGGTTGTTGCGGATGGCTTCGGCGATCCGTGAGTAGACGGCGACCCGGAGCGGTGAGCCGGGCTGCGCCTCCACCGGCTGGGACAGGAACCGGACGGCGTCCTCGTGCACGTTTTGCCTCGCTTGCGTGTTGCTTTGGGGAGTCTCCAGCCTAGCAAGTGGTACGGGCTTGTTGGACAAGGTGCGTTTGGTCGCTTCAGAATTCTCGCGGCGACCGGGAAGCCAAACAAAGGCCCGTCCGCAGCCAGCAATCTGGCTGCGGACGGGCACCTTCTGTCGGCGGTCGCCGCGAAGTTCTTGGTAACCAGCGACTATCCGCCCGGAGGGTGACGCGCTGGCGCTTACAGCGGCCCGTATCCCGAAACGCCGACAAGGAACGTGGGACACGGCTCGTTGTAGAAGTCCACCTGGAAGGTCACACTCTGTCCGGCAGCCAGATCAGCATCGGGGGTGGCGAATCCGGTTTGGCTGCCCAGCAGCTTGCCCTTCGCGTCAAAGCAAGTGACATGGACTCCATAGGGCCCATTCAGCTTGTTTTTGGATGTGTTGGTTGCCTTCCCTGTGACCGACGTCCCCACGGCGTTGGCCTGGTTGACCTTCAGATCCTGGAAGTAGGGATCGCCTTCCAGAGGCTTTGAGGCCACCGTGAATTCGAGCTTGGCCGTGGCGGGCAGTTTCGCGTCAAAGTAGACATAACCCAGAGAGATGCCTCCTGCCGGTACCACTGCGGGGGAGAAGCCCTGGCTGCGTCCGGAGGCCAGGATTTTGCCAGTTGCATCCATGGCAGCCCCGGAGACGTCGACACTGGTGATCGTTTCATTGGTGCCATTCCGCACAGCCACAGGCACTGTAACGGACCCGATCATATCGACCTTGATAGGGGCCGAGGCGACGACGTCGACCTTGCCCGCGCCGCCTGCTGGGAAGATCGGTTTGGCGTTACCGGCGAGCCAACCGGCAGCGATGGCGTCTGCCGTGGTTCCCATCTTCACCTCGGCCGGTGCCGAAGTCGTGGCCGGTGCTGCCGACTCAGTGCTGCTGGCGGCTGCAGTGCCGCCGCCAGTCTGTGTGGCTGATGCGCCACAGCCGCTGACCGCCAATGCCAGCAATGCTGCCGCGACAGCGCCCAAATGCTTATTCAATGTGTCCCCCTCGGAGTGCTTGCTGCTCGTGTCTTCGTCGACAGCGGGCAGGATGAATCTATACGGGTAATTAGTACATGTAATGCCGGTAATGCATGCATCCGGATGTTCTGTGACGTCCGGGACCGCCTCCGGGCAGAACCGACATGAACGAAGTCGGGCCACGTCGCATTTCGGTGACCGCGACAGCCTCTGGTTAGCATCGGCGGTATGCGTAAACATTTGGTCGTCCTAGGGGCGATGGCACTACTTCTGGCCGCTTGCTCGGCACCTTCCACCCAAAGCTCCAATCAGGCAACGCCAGCCGCTTCTTCTTCGGCAGCTTCAGTTACGCCCACGCCCTCGGCGACCCCAACCGCCACGCCGACTCCGACCGTAGCCGCTGATGCAACATCGGTTGCTTCCTCCCTGAGGCTGAAGATTGCTAGCATCACGAAGATCACCACGGTGACCGAGGTGCTGGACTCGAACAAACTCCTGGGCCGGCCCAACCAGTACACGTCTGCGGCTTGGATCACAGACACCGGCGCCAGGGCCGGGGAGACCGGCATCGACGGAGGGGCCGTGGTTGAAGTGTTCGAGAACGAGGCGGACGCGAAGGTACGGTCCGCCTATATCTTGCGAGTTCTGAAAGAAGCGGGCCCCGTCTTCGGCACCGAGTGGCACCACCTGAAGGGAACCGTCCTGCTGAGGGTTAGTGGCCAGCTCAGCCCCAGCGTCAACAAACAGTACGCAGCGGCGTTCGGCTCCTAACTCATCATCACAAGGCCACAGGCCGTGTCGGGGAAGAAGGCCAACCTTCCAGGGGCGACACCTACCACGGCCTGTGACAGATGGTGGGACATCAGATTCGATTAGGGATCAACCAGCGCCGGGGTGGAGTCGGTTCAGCGCCCAGTCCCAGCGAATGAGTTCCTGCTCGAGGCGGACGGCTGGTCCGTAGGTGTCGTTGCCCAGCGCTTCATAGAGTGTCGACTCTTCGGCGCTAAGCCGGGTCAGCCCGGCCGGCGACGGCGATGGCTCACTGGTCCAGAAGTCCCGGTGCGCGAGCAGGGTTTCCTCGTCCATCAGCACGCTGGCTACGTGCGGGTGAACCCGGCGGAGCTGATCCAGGATCCCGAAACCGTGCGTGTCGATGTCGCCCCAGTACAGGACCACGCACTCGCGGAGCCATGCAGCGTCACGGATCGACGAGAAGCCATACCCGGCACCGTACAGGGCCAGCGTTCCGGCCCGTTCCGGTAATGCGAGGAAGTTGACCTGGTTCTCAGTCGCGATCACGGTGTGCACCGGCAGCCGCAACGTGCTGAATGCTTCGGCAGTGATAGTGATGTCCCGGGCGCCGCCAAGGGCAGGAATCGAAGGGTCGAGGATTCGGAACCGTACGAGTTCGGGCGGATGGTGGAACCCGTGCCGCCGGGCGAAGCGTGCCGCGGGAGTGCGGCCGGCACCGCTTTCCAGGGCAGCATCAGACTCGGCCGCATCTGGCTCGGGGACTTCGACTGACGCTTCCGCATCGACGTCCAGCTCGCGGCCATGGGAGCCACACCTAAGAGCGGCAAGCAGCTGATCAATAACCTGCCGGTGCCGCTCGATGAACTTCGTGTGCACTCCGGGCAGTCCCAGCTGCCGGACGTAGATTCCCGGCGCAGGATTGTCCCGCAGCCACAGCGCCACTCGTGCTGCTGTCACAGCATCCGAACCAAGCTCGAGCAGCTTCAACGGCCGCCGCGCCGCCCAGCCAGCCAGCAACGGATCCAGCTCACCGAGGGAAGCCGTCAGGTCCCGAAACCGCGCCGCCTCCCGGGACTTTCCGATGAAGCCAACCTCGTCCTCCACGGTGGCAAACACAGCCGCGGCCGGGATCCGGTTGGAGCCCACGGTCCGGCGCCCGACCTCCGCCGTTTCCAGCTCGTACGGGCCAACCCCGGCAAACAGCTCAGCCGCCCACCGCTGGGCCGCAGCATAATCGCTCCGGAGGCCCTCCGCCATCGGACGTTTCAACACACGGCGGCGCGGATACGCGCCCGACGGTTCCAGCAGCTCCCGCAGCAGCGCGCCGCTGTTCCACGCCTTCAGTGACAGCGCCCGCAACCCGGCGACGGTGGTCCAGGACTCAACCGGCACGCCGGTCCCGTTCGTCCCGGTATTCCTGGATGGTCATGTTGCGCAGCTGCGAATCATCGCCGTTGGTGTTCGCCACAAAGCCCACGTGCGACACAAACGGCTCGATCACGTGGATCTTCTGCAGCGGCGTGACGATCAGCAGCTGCAGCTTCATCCGCTGGAACAGCTGCAGCCCGTAGCGCGCGGACTCGTCGGACCCCCGCCCGAAGGCCTCGTCGATAACCACAAAGCGGAAGCTCCGCCCGCTGTTCGCCTTCTTGGACGCGGTCACCCCGGACCCCAGCCCGAACTGGAACGCCAACGCCGCCGCGAGGATGGTGTACGCCAGCTTCTCCTTCTGGCCGCCCGACTTGCCGCCGGAATCCGTGAAGTGTTCGAACTCCTCGCCCGTCTCGGTCCACTTCTCCGACGCCGAGAACGTGAACCAGTTCCGAACATCCGTGACCTTCGCCGTCCACCGCTCATCCAGAGTGGTCAGGCCGTCCCGTCCCCGGAAGCGCTCGATCAGCCGCTCCACCTGCAGGTACTTCTGCTCCGAGTACTGGTCCTCGTCGCCGATGGTCCCCTCCGAGCATGCCCTCAGATCCACGCCGAACTCGCGCACGTCCTGGTCCGAGCTGTTCTGGTGCTCCAGCTGGATGTGCCGGCCCGGGTTGTACTCGATGCCCGCCAGCGACTGGTTGATCTCGCCGATCCGGTTCACGATGTCCTGCCGCCGGCTGTCCAGGAACGCGTTGAACGCCACCACCTCGTGGATGGTGTTCTGGTTCAGCGACTCCTTGAAGTGCGCCTCGAACCGGGGAAGGTCGTTGCTGACCAGCTGCTCCAGCAGCCGGTTGTAGTCCGCCGCGGCCTCGAGCGCGGCGTCGATGTCCGTGGTCTCGTTCGGGTACTTGTTGCGGAAATCGGCCATCAGACGGACAGTGCCCTCCGCCGCCCGGGCGATCCGCTTGGAGAGCGCGTCGATGGTGTCCGTCAGCCCGGACCGCACTGAACTCTCCGCGGAGCCCGTGTTCTTGTACGTCAGCGTCTTGTCCCCGAGTGCCGCTTTGGTGAGATGTTCGACGGCGGCCAGCACCCCGCCGTCGTCCGTCAGGGGAGTCTCGGCGAGAGTTTCCTGACAGTCCGCAATCGCCTCAGCAATGTCTTTCGAGTCCTTATTATTTTCGCCCAGTCGCTGCTGCAGTTTGCCGGCCCGCTCCTCCAGCCGTTCCAGCTCCGCGGTCACCGCGGACTCCTTGGTGGTCAGTTGCTTGAGCACGTCGCTGGCAGTTTCCAGCTCAAGCTTCTCGGCCTTGAGCTCCTCGATCCGCCGGGCCGTGAGATGCCAGCTGATCTCGGCGAAGTCCGCCACCGACCGGACGGTGCCCAGCTGCTGGTTCTGCCGGCCCAGCGCGCCGAGGCTCCCGTTCACCCTGGCCAGCTGCGCCTCGGTGACCTTCAGCTGGCCCCTGACCTCGTCCTGCTCGGCGAGGAAGCGGCTGATCTTGTCGTGGTTGTCCCAGCCGAGCACGTAGTTGCGCCGGTCCGTGAGCTCCCGCCGGTCGTCCTTCTCGTGCCTCCCGCGGCCGCCCTTGAGCTGCCCGTTGACCGTGAGCGCCTTGGGGTAGCGGCGGAAATCCTCAAGGGTGTCGCAGCAGAAGTGGTCGAACCGGGTGGCGAGCTCGTCCAGCAGGAAGTTGCGGAACGGCGTGCCCGGCTTGATGGCGATCTTCGCGGCCAGCGTGCCCGGCTCCGCCGCCCTGGCCGTGGGCGCTTCGCCGATCCTCAGGTAGACCAGCCGGCCCCTCAGGTTGTTGGCATCCACCCAGCTGCTCACGGCCGCATAGTGTTCGGCCGGCACCAGCAGGGACAGCGCGAAGCCGTGCAGCGTGCGTTCCGCCGCACCCTCCCACGCGCCCTCGCCGTCCCTTACCCTTAGGAGCTCCCCGGCGTACGGCAGCGACGCTTCCGCGATGCCCGTGCCGTCACACAGCCGACGGCGGAGCTCCAGTTGGGGGATCGGCAGCAGGTTGGGTCGGGACTGCAGGCTGCGCAGCTCCTTGCCGATCTCGGTCAGGCGCGCGTTGAGTTCGGTGCGGGTGATGGTCAGGTTGGTCCGCTGGTCCTGCAGATCGTCGGACTGTTCGGCAAGCTGCTTCTCGACGTCGCCGAGCCGTGCCCTGTTGCCGTCGAAGAGCACTGGGTCCTCGGGCGGACGCAGCCCCAGGTCCTTCGCGGCCTCGGCGTAGGTGTCGAAGCGCTGGCGCTGGGTCCGTGATTCGACGGCGAGCCGCGCGATGTCGGCGTCGATCGCGGCGAGCCGGCCGCCGCCGTTGGTGCGGATGTCTTCCTGGACGGCGGACAACTCGTGCCGCTTTCCGGTGATCTCGGTGCGCAGCTTGGTGCTGTCCTCCTGCAGCCGTTCGCCGGTGCGTTCCAGTTCGCGTTGGTGTTCGAGGCTCAGCTGCAGCTTCCGGTCGGTGAACCAGGGGTGCAGCTGGTCACGCTGCTGGCGGGCCAGCTCGTCCTCGCGGCTCAGCTTCGCGTGCTGCGCGGCGCCGTCCGTGATGGGCGTCAGCAGCGCGATCTGGTCCTTGGCCCGCAGCACCGCGTCGTGGGCCTTTTTCAGGTCGTCGAAGTGGTGGATGAGGTTGCCGATGCGCTCGCCGATGTTGTCCTCCTCCAGCATGTTGGTGCGCACGAAGGAGGTGATGTTCTCCACCTGCTTCATGGACACCGTGCGGTGGAACAGCTCCATGGCCTGGTTGCCGCTGATGCCGAACTGCCGCTTGAAGGCCGCGGCGTAGGGCTCGAAGGTGTCGTGCACGGCGGCGCCGGCGGCGCGGAGTTTCTTCTTCAGCTTGGCCGGGTCCTGGCCGAAGTTGGAGAAGTCGGCCGCGATGGACTGGTCCGCCTCGGCGAGGGAGTAGAAGCGGCTGGGCTGGCCCGCCTCCTGCGTGGCCCACAGCGTGATGGCCAGGGTGACCGACTTGCCCAGCACGGCGTTGTGGAAGACGGCGAGCACCACGGTCAGCGCCCCGGTGCTGCGCAGCGCCACCGGCTTGGAGTACTCGCCGCCGGTGCTGCGCGTGCTCTTGTGGAAGCCGCGCACGTACGACATCAGCGAGCGTTCCTTCTTCTGCGCGCCGGCCGCCTTGTTGTACTCGATCTTGTTGGCCGGCAGCAGCAGCGTGGTGATCGCGTCCACCACCGTCGACTTGCCCGAGCCGATGTCCCCGGTGAGCAGGCTGTTCGCCCCGTCCAGCCGGAACGTCCGCACGCCCTGGTGGAACGTGCCCCAGTTGAGGAGCTCCAGACGGTGCAGCCGGAAGCCCGGGGGAGTCCCGCCGTCGTCCGTTTTTTCCTCCAGGCTGAACAGCGTGTCCTGCAGGTCGGCGGTCACTTGGCGTCCTCCTCTTTGGCGGGGCCGGCTCCGGCGGGCCCTGTTCCCGAAAGCGACGAGCGGTAGTCCGCCAGCCGCGCATCGAACTCCTCCAACCACTGCGCGTCCACGAACGCCTTGAGGATCCGGGCCACCTCGTAGGTGCCGGGCTGGCCGCGGAGTTTGCGCAGGAAGCCGAGGTCCACCACCTTCCTGATGTCGGTGGCGAGCCGGTCCATGATCCGTGCCTCGTTGCTGGACTCGGGTAGGAAGACGGCCACCATGTCCGCGATGTCCTGCTCCGTCATGATGAGCCGGAGCTCGCTGCTGTTGGTGTCGAACTCCAGCATCCGGCCGCGCAGGAGGGCCAGCAGCAGGCTGACGTTGAAGGTCAGCTGTCGGCGCGGGATCAGCCGGGGGAGCGTGCCGTCATGGTCCTCGCGCGACTTCAGGAACGCGTAGCCCTCGGACTCGTCCAGGATCAGGTCCAGCCCCAGCACGGAGACGTAGTCGCGGACCTGCGAGGACAGGCCCAGCAGTGACTGCCAGAGCTTCTCGTCCCCCTCGGCGTACAGCACGCCTTTGAAGAGCCGGGTGACGACGCCGGGAAGTTCCTCGGGCGTGCGGCTGTCCGTTTCGGCTGTGGCTGGGAAATTCGCTGCCGGATTCATGCGGGCCTTCCGAAGATGATCTGTTCGAGGGTGGCTTCGCGGATGCTGCCGTCGTCCAGCTGCCACGCTATCCGCTGCTCGGCGTCCGGGTTGATGGTGGCCCAGTCCGATTCCGTGGCCAGCTGGTAGTAGGCCACGATCTCCGCGAGCCCCTGTTCCACCGGGTGCTTCTCTGTGACCTCCGCGAGGGTTGCCTGCTCTTGTTCGGCCTCGGCGAGGACGGCGTCGATGTTGGCCTTGAGGCGTTCCTTGTCCACGTGGAACTGGCTGAACAGGGCACCGGCGTCCACGTCGGCGTCGTCGGCGGTTTCGATGTTGTCCTCCAACATGACCCGCCGGCTCGGCTCATAAAGCGGGCGTTCGAAGGGGAGCGTGATGTCCACTGACGGCGCGCTTATGTCGATGAAGTCCCCGTGCGGGGGCTGCTCCCTGGTGGCGAGGGCGCCGGACTCGACGCTGCGGATGAGCTGCATGATGCGCTTGTTCTCCAGGAACACCTTGTCATCAAGCAGCCGGCGCATCTGCTGGGAGAGCTGGCGGACGGTGCCCTGGGTCTGCTCGACGGCGGGCAGCCAGTCCTGGTGCAGGTTGGCGACGGCGTGCAGGTTGTCGGTTTCCGCGAGTGCCTCAATCTGGGTGGCGCGCTGGAGGAGTTCCTGCAGTTTCCTCCTCGACTCCGGGGACATGAGGTAGTCCCAGAAGCCCTGGAACGTCCGGCCCTGCAGGGAGCTGCTGATGTCCTGCTGGTTGGCGAAGATCGATTCCAGCAGCTCGCCCTGGGTGCCGTCCCAGGTGGCGATCTGCTCGCGGACCTGGCGGTCCAGCTTGCGGAAGTTCTGTTCGACCTCGCGGAAGTCGCTCAGCAGGTCCTTGGCCAGTGCTTGCAGCTGCTGGAAGTGGTCCAGCGCTTCGGGCGCCGACATGACGCGGATGTTGCCGTCGCGGATGCGCTGCATTTCGGCGTCGATGTTGTCTCTTTGTTTTTGGAGCTCATTCAGGCGTACCTCGGGGTCCGTCTCGGACTGCTGGACGAGCCGCTCGAGGACGGCGAAGATGCTGGTGAGCCGCGACTGGGTGGCCACGAAGTCCCGTCCCCGCAGGCTTTCCACCCAGCGGACCACGTCCTCCGCCGCGGCGGTGAGGTCGTAGCGCGGCTCGTCCTGGCCCTGGATGTAGTACTTCCGCAGCCAGGCCTTTTCCGGTGCGGCCCAGTCATCCAGGTACTCGGCGGCCTGGCGCGGGAACTTGTCCTCGCCGTAGGCGTCGCGCAGGCCGAAGAGCACGTCGTCGAGGCTGTCGATGAGCCGCTGCCGGCCGAGGTTTCTCTGGTTCGGTCCGGTGAAGGCCGCCATGAAGAACGAGATCGCGAGCGGGGCATTCTGGGCGCGCAGCAGGGACCAGCCTGCATGGTTCTCACGCAGCGCGTTGATTGCGTAGTAGTCCATCCGGTCCTCGCTGCTCCGCCTCACGTCCTGGTAGTTCACTCTAAGGGTCACCTCGGACATTCAAAGGCAACGCGGGGTCACTTACCGCCCAATTCCGGGCCCCAATGCGGCGCCAAGTGACCCCGCGTTGCAGTAGCGGTGGGCCATCCCGGCCGGGCTCCGATTGCACCCATAAGACCTTCGCCGATCTTGCCTGAAACTTTCGGTGATCTTGCCCGAACGGGGTCACCATCCATTCCATAGCTTGGAAGGAATGGACATCATGAACGACTTTGTTCCCCGTCCGCATGAACCGTATGACGCGCATTGGGTGATCAAACACGACCTGGCGAATATCATCGCCAAGTACACCACAGGGGCGATTACGAAACAGCCGCCGTCTACATCGAGGCACTTGCCCGCTTCGGCGACGACTGAATCTGCTTCCGACGGGCTCGACCAGCGGGTCTGGGCAAGCGGCCGGCGCCCGCCGACGCAGGGCCCGGAGTTTTTGTGCAGATAACGGCCGCTAAGGGGCCTCCGGAAGCCATTATCTGGACGAAAATTCCACGCATGCTGCGGCGGCCACGCCCTTGCCCCGGCGTCAGGCCTTCAGGTTTTCGCAGCGTTGAGCCTTCCTTCGCTCCAAACTCCTGCGGGCCCTGCCTTTGCCCGAAGCCCTGCCGCGAAGGAACAGTTGCTCGGCGAAAGTCAGCGCGCCCTCGACGAGAAAGAGTATGAAGTCAAAAAGCATGAGGCCCCCTCTGTGGCTTCTGTTTGAAGCCCCTATGCCCCAGTCTGCCCTAGTGTCTGTAGACTTCACCGGTTGGTGGGGTCGCTGTCAAAGGTGTGCCACGGTCACCGTGGGAACAAGCAAGGGCGATAACCGGACCATCGTCACCGACCCCCGCCGGCATGTTCGCCGTCGTCAAGGGTGATGTCCTCATAGACAAGGACGCCCACCCGCCGCCGCCCGCTTCACCGGCTGGCTCTCCTCACCCGCTGGCTCTCCTCACCCGCTGGCTCTCAGCCCATTGGAGCCGGCCGGCAGCCGTCCGATTTAAGGAACACGCATTGCAGATCAACAAGCAGACGCTAAAAGACGACGGCTTCGTTGGATTCAGGTCATTTGATCAGCTGGATATCAACCGGGTTCCGCGGGCCCCCGGAATCTATGTGGTGCTCAAACCCGAGGGCTTCGAACGGGTGTTCCTTGCGAAGAGCTTGGGAGCCCGCTTTAAAAAGCGGGATCCATCCCTGCCCCAACCCGCCTTGGAGGCCGAGTGGATCGAGAACGCGGATGTCCTGTACATCGGAAAAGCCGGCCCAGGAAGCACGGGCAACCGCGGACTGCGAAAGCATATTCAGGAGTTCACTGACTTCGGCCGCGGGAGGCCTGTCGGCCATTGGGACGGGCGGCTCATCTGGCAACTCGCCGGCTCCCAGTCGCTGGTTATCGCGTGGAAGGAGTTGGCACCAGAGGAGGTGAATCATGCCGAAGCCGCGTACCACGCGGAATTCGTCAGGATTTACGGAAAGCTGCCCTTCGCCAACCTGGTCCAGGCCAGGACAAAGGGAGCATAAGCCTTTGGGGTGACCGCCCGCTCTGCAAGCCGCAGCGGGGCCGGGCACCTACAAGCGATGCACCTGCAAGCGAGCAGGCGCTATCCAGGACCGCGGGGCGCATACTGGGCTCAGCGCCAGAAGGCTTGGTCGTTTGGGAGTGGTGAGGGTGATGGTTGATTCAAACTTTGATGGCGTGGTCGAGCGTCTGGGTGCCGCGCTTGGCGAGATCGTGAAGGGTGATCCTGGGCCCTTTCAGGCGCTGTTCGCCAAGAATGACGAGGTGACTTTGGCCAATCCCTTCGGCGGCGTTTCCCGAGGGTGGGACAACGTCACGACCACTGTCGCCAAGGCAGCGGCGATTTACCGTGACGGAGAGGTCATCTCCCTGGAAAACCAGGCCACCGCCGTCGTAGGGGACCTTGCCTACGTGGTGCTCATCGAGCGGTTCAGGGTTCGGGTTGCGGGACGTGCCGATCTGGATGACGTGGCCCTCCGCACGACGAACATCTACCGGCGGGAGGGCAACGAATGGCTGCTTGTCCACCGCCAGGCTGATCCCCGGGTTGGTGCACAGGCGCCCGAGTCGGTAATCCAGTAAGACGCTCACTCGTCGACCCAGCGCGTCTTGTTTGCTGGGTTCTGCTTTAGGGCGGACTGCACTACCTTTTTTCTATGGCCACGGGCAGCGTTGCCCTGACCCTTTATAGGAATTTCTACTCAGTGAGGAGTGGGAAAAGGTCATGCCTCTACGGACCAAAATCTTTCTGGGTGTCCTGGTCTTGTTGTTGGTTGTCGGCGGGGGAGTGTTTTTGTACAACGACAACGTGAAAAGGAGCCGGGCCGGGGAGTACAACCCCGAGATCAGTCCGGCAGATTTCA
Organism: Arthrobacter sp. NPDC058097; assembly: GCF_042884885.1. Classification (NCBI taxonomy): domain Bacteria; kingdom Bacillati; phylum Actinomycetota; class Actinomycetes; order Micrococcales; family Micrococcaceae; genus Arthrobacter; species Arthrobacter sp. NPDC058097. The sequence goes on along the minus strand of NZ_JBHVSZ010000008.1, from coordinate 26,766 downwards.
GCACCAACATCACCAATAAGTACTTCGCACTCCCCATCGGCAAGAAAATGACATATGAGACGGCCGCCCAGGGAGGACCTGCCGAACGGATCGAGATTGAGATCCTGCCGGAGAAAAAGCGGATCGAGGGCTTTGAAACCGTCGTTTATCTGGACAAGGAATACAAAAACGGCCAGCTGGTGGAGGAAACCAGGGACTACCTTGCGCAGCACAAGAACGGTGACGTGTGGTACTTCGGGGAAGATGTGAATAACTATTGGAACGGGTTCCTGCTGCACCATGGGGGCAGCTTCCTCCATGGAAAAGACGGGGCAAAAGCCGGGATCTGGATGAAGGCCGACCAGCGCGTGGGCGATTCCTACCGGCAGGAATTCTACATTGGCAGCGCGGAGGACATGAGGGATACCGTCGCCACCGGCCAGACCGTCTCCACGAAAGCCGGCAAATACACCGACTGCGTCAAGGTGTTGGATTGGTCGCCGCTTGAGAATGCACGGGAGCACAAATATTACTGCCCCGAGGTCAAAACATTGGTCCTGACCGAGGATCTCCAGTCGGGCAGCAGGTCGGAACTCGTGAATGTTGTCGAGCCCTAGGAGAAACGGGAAGGCACCGGGCCTGCTTCCTTCGCCACCTCGGGAGACCCTGACTTTTTGTCCAGATCGTGGCTGCTAAAAGGCCAACGCGGGGTCACTTGGCGCCCCATTAAGGGCGCTCATTGGGCGCTAAGTGACCCCGCGTTGCAGTAGGGCAACCGTCAGCTGGCGACCTTCTCCTTTTCAGCCTCCTTGGCCTTCATCCACTCAGTCAGCCACGGGGCGCGGACGCTCGAGGTGATGCGGCAGTCGGCCACGAACGTGCCCTTGGCGCCGGCGTCGATCCACTCCGTGAGCGCGGAGAGGTCCGACAGCTTGCGGATGATCGCGGATTCCGCCCCGATCGCGCGGGCAATCCCGCTGAAGTCCACTTCGGGGATCAGCATGGGCTTTTCGGTCAGGCCCTGCGAACCGTACTGATGGATCTCGGCCCCGTAGGCGGCGTCGTTGTAAATCACGACGACGGCGCTGCTCGCCGCGCCCACCAACGACTCCAGGTCGGACAGGCCCATCAGGAATCCGCCGTCGCCCGCGGCCAGCACCAGGGTGTTGCCGTCGTCCACGGCCCGGGAGGCCCCGACGGCGCTGGCCAGGCCGAGGCCGATCGACTGGAACGCCGTGCCCACCATGACCAGGTCCTGCGGGCGCGGGATGCGCCAGTACATGGGTGCCCAGCCCAGGAAGTGCCCGCCGTCCTGGACCACGGTGCGGCGTTCCGGCAGGACGGCATCCAGTGCCGTGGCCAGCGCCCTGGGGTCTAGGCGGCCGTCCACGGTCTCCGCGCTGCCGGGGTGGTGGCCGGGTCCTTCGGCCAGACGCGTCAGTGCTTCCGCGCGCCAGGCCTTGGACGCGGCGGCGTCATCCAGCAGCCGGAGGAGCCGGCCCGCGGCAGCCTTCGCGTCCGCACTGACGAACAGGTCCACTCGCGGGTTGGTCGGCTCCAGGGCGGCGTCGATCTGGATCACGGTGGCGTCCGGGCTGATCAGGTGGCCGAAGCGCATCGTGAACGGGCTCAGGCTTGCTCCCGCCACAAGCACCACGTCCGCCTCGCCCATCACCCCGGCGGCGGCATCCGTGCCGAAGCCGCCCGCGACGCCGAGGTAGCCCTCGCCCGCCAGCAGGTTCAGTGCCAGCGCCGTCCCTGCTGTGAGCGCGCCGAGGCGGTCGGCGAGTTCCCGGAGTTCGGGGCCGGCACCGGCGAGGTGCGCACCGCGGCCGGCCAGGATGAGCGGCCGCTTCGCGCCGGCGAGCAGTTCGGCCACCCGGCCGATTCCGCCGTCGGCGTCGTCCCTCAGGGCAGCCGCCGTCGGCGGCACGGGAAGCTCTTCGTCCGCCGCCTCAACGGCCGCCAGGTCGTACGGCACGGCAATCACGACGGCGGTGCGCCGGGCAAGTGCGTACTGCACCGCTTCCTGGGTAATGGAGCCGGCGGCATCACGGGTCACCGTGAAGGTCGCCGCGCCCAGCCCTGCGGCGATGGCCGCCTGGTCCACGTCCCAGGGGCGGGGGCCGCTGCTCGGTGCGTCGCCGGTCACGAGTACCACGGGGATCTGCGCCTGGACCGCTTCCGCGAGGGCCGTCAGGGCGTTGGTGTAGCCGGGGCCGTAGGTGGTGGTCCCCACGGCGAGGCGCCCGGATGCCCGGTAGTAGGCGTCCGCCGCCGCGATGGCGGCACCTTCATGGCGCACCGCGGTGAAGCGGAGGCCCTCCTTCTCGGCGGCGTCCAGGAAGTAGACGTTGCCGTTGCCCATCACACCGAACACATCGCTGACATAGCTGCTGAGAACCTGCGCCACCCGGCCGGACACTGTAAGAGAAGTCATGCAGGAATCGTCGGATCTGGATCGTGGATAGGCAAGAGACCGGGTTTTGGCTGGGATTTTTGTCAGTTCTCCTGTCCTTTTAGTGAAAATATGCCCAGAAGTGGTGTGGGTCACTCTGAGTTAGCCGGGCTGGCGGCTCTCCTGCTGTGACAGCCGGGCAAGCAGGCCGTCGTAGCGGGGCGGCATGAGCTCCACGACGGAGATGGCCGTGCTGGTCCGCTGGATCCCGTCGATTTCCAGGATCTGGTTGGTGATGCGGTAGAGATCGGCCGTATCCCGGGCCACCACCTTGGCCATGAGGTCCGCATCTCCCGTGGTGGCATGCACCTCGATGACCTCCGGAATCGCTTCGAGTCCACTTTCGACCGATTTGGCGCGGGCCTGGCTGATGGCCAGTGAGAGGAAAGCCAGCAGGCCGTAGCCGAGCGCCGCGGGGTCCAGTCTCCGGCTGAAGGACCTGAGGGCGCCGCCGCTTTCCAGCTTCGCCAGGCGCGCGTGCACGGTGTTGCGTGCGACGCCGAGCGTCCGGGAAAGTGCCAGGGCGCTGGCTTCCGGGTCCTTGTCGAGCGCGAGGATGATCCTGGCGTCCAGGGAATCGAAGGTGCGGGGAGCCGGGCTGGTCATATTTTCACCACAGACGATAGAAGTTGAGCAGAAATCCCAAGGCATCCAGAGTATCTTGCAATGTGGCCGGGGTCACTTCCATGATCAAGACCCATGACCAGTGATCAGATACTGATGGCTCCGGAAACCGCGCACCCCACCCTGCGTGCAGCGGTCTCCGGTCTCCCGTCCTACGTCCCGGGCCGGCGAAGTGCCGGCGAGGACATCGCAGCCCTCGCCAGCAACGAAAGCCACTACGAACCCCTGCCCGCGGCAGCCGCCGCGGTGGCCGAAGCGGCAGGCAGGATGAACCGCTACCCGGACATGGCCGCCGTCGAACTCCGGGAACGGATCGCCGGACACCTTGCTGTCACGGCCGACGAGGTCGCGGTGGGACCCGGCAGCGTCGGCGTTCTGCAGCAGATCATCACCGGGCTTTGCGACGCCGGGGATGAAGTGATCTTCGCGTGGCGGAGCTTCGAGGCCTACCCCATCCTGGTGGAGCTGGCAGGTGCCCGGTCCGTCCGCATCCCGCTGGACCACGCCGAGGGCCACGACCTCGACGCCATGGCCGCCGCCGTCACCGAACGGACCAGGATTGTCCTGCTCTGCACCCCCAACAACCCGACGGGCGTCCCGATCAGCCATGAACGCATCGAGGCGTTCCTCCGGTCCATCCGCTCCGACATCCTCGTGGTGATCGACGAGGCCTACGTGGAATACGCCGAGGCGGGCAGCGGGCCCGACTCGCTGTCGCTCTACCGCGAGTACCCGAACGTGTGCATCCTCCGCACCTTCTCGAAGGCCTACGGACTCGCCGGCCTGCGCGTGGGATACGCCGTGGCCGCGCCGGCAATCGCCGAGGGACTGCGCAGGACTGCCATTCCGTTCGCCGTGACGGCCCTGGCCCAGAAGGCTGCCATCGCCTCGCTGGACGCAACCGACGAGATGCAGGCGAGGGTCGCCGTCGTCAAGGAAGAGCGCTCGCGGCTGGCCGCACAGCTGGCGGCCCAGGGCTGGAAGCTGCAGCCGAGCCAGGGCAACTTCCTGTGGATCCGCGCCGACGATGACCTCCGGGCGAGGCTCGTGGCCGCATTCGACCAGGCGGACATTATGGTCCGCGCCTACCAGGGCGACGGCGTCCGGATCACCGTTGCCGACCCCGCCTCCAACGACCGCGTGCTCCGGGTGATGGAAGCCGTCCTGGCAACCCACGCGGCCTGAGACCACTACCCGTTCCACCTTTACCGTTCCATCTTTACCCGTTCGATCTCTATCTGTTCGACAGACAACCCAGAGGACTCTTCATGGAACAACGGACAATGACGTCTGCCCCGGCGCTTGGCGCCGCCCTCAAACCCCGCCAGCTCACGATGATGGGACTCGGCAGCGCCATCGGCGCTGGCCTCTTCATCGGTTCTGGTGCCGGCATCCAGGCCGCCGGCCCGGCGGTGCTGATCTCCTACCTGGTGGCCGGCACCCTCATCATCCTGGTGATGTGGGCCCTCGGCGAGATGGCCGCCGCCAACCCGGACAGCGGCGCCTTCTCCGTCTACACCGCCCGCGCCTTCGGACCCGTGGCCGGTGCCACGGTGGGCTGGCTCTGGTGGCTGCAGCTGGTGGTGGTCATCGCGGCTGAAGCGCTGGGTGCGGCTGGCCTGCTGGCCACGATCTTCCCGGGCCTGCCGGTATGGCTCATGGCCTTCGTGTTCATCGCCGTGCTCACCGCTGTGAACCTCACCCACGTGAAGAACTTCGGCGAATTCGAGTTCTGGTTCGCGCTGCTCAAGGTGGCCGCCATCGTCGGGTTCCTGCTCATCGGCGCCGCCCTCCTCTTCGGCTGGCTGCCGGGTGTCGCGTCGCCGGGCCTGGCAACCTTCACCGGAGGCGACTTTGCTCCACATGGTTTCGGGGGGATCGCCACTGCGCTGTTCGTGGTGGCATTCGCCTTCGGCGGCACCGAGATTGTCTCCGTGGCCGCAGCCGAAACCAAGGATCCTGCCCGCAGCGTCGGCAAGGCCGTCCGCACGGTCCTCTGGCGCATCCTCATCTTCTACATCGGCGCCATCTTCATCATCGCGGCCGTGGTTCCTGTGGGGTCGGCCGGCCTGAAGAGCCCGTTCGCTGCCGTGCTGGACGCCGCAGGCATGCCGGGTGCAGCCACCGCCATCACCTTCGTTGCCGTCGCGGCACTGCTCTCGGCCCTCAATGCCAACCTCTACGGCGCCTCCCGGATGGCGTTCTCCCTCGCCGAACGCGGTGAAGCGCCACGCGTCCTCGCCTCCCTGTCCAAGGCCCGGGTCCCGGTGGTGGCAGTCCTGGCCAGCGTCTCCTTCGGCGTCGTCACGGCCGTGCTCGAGGTGGCCTTCCCGGAGAAGGTGCTTCCCCTCCTGCTGAACATCGTGGGTTCGACGTCCCTGCTGGTGTGGACGTCCGCGCTGCTCGCCCAACTTGCGCTGCGCCTCCGCGCGGACCGTGACGGAATTGCCCTTCCGCTGCGGATGGCCGGCTTCCCCTGGCTGACGGGCCTTGGCCTGCTGATCCTCGCGGCCATCTTCACGGTGGGCTTCATCGGCGAGGATTCCCGTCCCCAGCTCCTGAGCACGTTCGGGCTCGTGGCCCTCCTGGCGGTGGCGAACTGGCTGCACCACCGCTCCGCCAAGACTTCGTTCGGCGTCATGTCCGCGGACCGCGTTGAGTCCCCGGACCGCGTTCAGTCTCCCGAACGCGTCGAGCCCCCGGTGCTCATCGACTGAACCCCGGCTTGAAGGATTCCGCGCAATTGCTTGGGGGTTCCGCGGAAAGGGGAAGGCGTGTCCGGAAGACCGGGCGCGCCTTCCTTTTTCGTTGCCCACGACACCAACGCGGGGTCACTTAGCGCCCAATGAAGGCCCCACATTGGGCGCTAAGTGACCCCGCGTTGCAGTGAGGTGGCCCTACTCGGGTCGGCGCCGGCGGCTGGGCTATGGAGCGGCCGCATTGAAGCCGGGGTCCGTCGTTACGGTGTCGAGGAGCCGGTCGAAGCTGCGGATGCCGTAGTCCGGCGGCGTGGCCGCGATGACGATCCGCGTCGTGGTGACCACCTCGGCCTTCGGATTGGCATTCTGCTTAGGCTTGGGGGAGGCCTGCCGGACCGCCTTCAGGCGCAGGCCCGACACCCCGTTCACCAGCAGCGGGAGGCTCGCGCCCTCGACGAGGAGTGAGCGGAGCCCGTCCGGCGTGAGCTGGTTCGTCCGGTCCGCCGTCAGTTCGAGAACCACCTCATTGACGGTCCCGGTCAGGCACTGCAGGAACGCCCGCTCGGTCGAGTTCCTGCCCATGATGGCCAGGACCGTGAACGCCGTGGCGAAGCCCGCAACGAACAGCATCGTGGCGCCGACATCCCTCAGGGCTGGGGTGAAGGTCATCAGGAGCAGGCACAGGACGAAGCCGATGACGGAGAACCCGCCGAAGGTGGCGCCCGCGCCGTCGGCCGGCCTGCCGCTCCATTGCTTGGAAGTGAAACTGCAGACTTCCCGGGATTGGATCTTTGGAGTTGGCATGATCAGTTCCCTTTCACTTCCAGCAGGGCCTCGGCCAGAATGATTGCCTCGCGCGCTTCCCGAAGGCTTTCCCGAAGGTCCGGATCCGGAAAGCCGAGTCCGGTGCCCACGGGGGAGAGGTACAGATCATCGGCCACCCTGCGGAGATTTTCCCGCTCCAGCGCGAGCATCCGGGACGACGTCAGCTTGACCCTGCTCTTCTCAAGTTCGAACAGCGACGTGATGATTTGGTCCCGGCGTTCCCCGATCGAACGGCAGACGTCCTGGATTCGCTGCGTGCGGCTGGCGAACATCCGCTCCATCTTGGCTGCCACGTCATGGAGTTCCCGCAGGGTGCTGTATCTCCGCGCCTTATCGGCTCCGCTGTGGCGGGCGAGGAGTTGGCTGATGAGCGAGAGGCGCTGGCCCCACAGCTCCAGCCCTGTCTGGTTCTGGGTGAGGAGAAGTTCCGCGGCGCCGAGGGCCGTGGCCAGGGCATCCCGCCGCGGAGTGAGTTTGCCGGCCGCGGCGTCCAGCCGCGCGATGAACTCGGCGTAGTTGTCGAGCGCCGGCGGGGAATTTTCCTCCCTGCTGGCCACCGCCATGGTGGGCGGGGCAGCCGGCCCGTTGGCCGCCGTCGTACTTTCCCTGGCTGACCCGACGCCCGGGGGATTCGGCGGCCTACGCGGCGGGACGGCGCCGGGTTCCGGTGCGGAGTCAGGTGCGCCGTCGCTCATGATCAGTCATCCCCATTCATGATCCGTCCGGGCCGGCGTCGCACCGTCCACGAACGAAGCAGGAGCGCCCGCGCACCTGCCTGTGGATGCCCATTGTAAATCCAGGGACTGGCATTGTCTCCGGTCCCGGTCGGACCCGAGTTTTTGTCCAGATAATCGTCGTTTGGCTCGATTCAAGTCGCGATATCTGCCCAAAAACTCGGGCCTCGGTCAGGGAAGGAGGTTCCTCCAGCCATTGATATGGGTTGACATGCAACGGACCCGCAACTAACAGCCGCGAGTTCGTTCTCCCCCTGGAGATACAGAGACCTGAGGTGTAACGGGCCCAAGTGTGGGCGGGAGTCACTGGGAAAACCCTGCAGACTCTGCCCGCCTGGCCTGCGACTTACCCCAAATGGGGCGTTGACCATCGCGGGGCGACTGGTTTCGGTATCGCAGGCTTGCTGTCGGAAAGAATGTTCTGGCTTCCGGGTGGAGATTGGCCGGAAACGGCGTTCCGCTCGTGGCCGTGTCCGCCGCGGTGGAAGCTGACAGTCGTGGGTGAGGCCGCATCGCACATCAAGGTGGCGTTGGTGGATGACCAGCCACTGTTCCGGGCGGGTATCCGTATGCTCATCGAAAGCCAGCAGGACATGGAATTCTCCGGAGACGCCGCCGACGGGGAGCAGGCCGTGGCACTCGCCGCCGAGCGCCGCCCGGACGTGATGCTGATGGACCTGCGCATGCCCGTCCTGGACGGAGTCACCGCCACCAGCCGGATCATCAGCCAGGCCGGTGCCAACAACACGGACAAGCCAAAGATCATCGCGCTGACCACCTTCAACCGGGACCAGGCAGTCGTCGAAGCCGTCCAGGCAGGGGCCAGCGGATATCTGCTCAAGAGCGCCGAGCCGGAGTTCCTGCTCGCGGCCATACGGACCGTCCACTCCGGATATTCCGTCATCGCGCCGGGATCGGTGCACTCCTTGTTCGAACACGCGGCGCGGCAGGCTCCGGTTGCCGGGCCCGATCTGTCAGTCCTTGATGTTCTCTCGGCCCGGGAGCGGGATGTGTTCCTCCTCGCCGCCAAGGGACTGACCAACGGAGAGATGGCCGAGGGCCTGTTCGTCTCCGAGGCCACCGTCAAGACGCACCTGCGCAGCGTGCTGGACAAGCTGGAGCTGCGGACAAGACTCCAGCTGATCGCATTCGCCCACGAACGCCGGCTCCTCGGCAACTGACGGCGGCCGTTACCTTGGGCAAAGACCGCACTGACGGCCGACGGCGGTCACCCTACGTCCCGCCGTCGGACTTGCCTCCCGCCGTCGGGCATTCCGACGGCGGCGCGGCACCAAAATCCGTACCGTCAGTACCGGCCGGGGACGGGAGCAGGGTTCCGGGCGGCGATGAGTGTGGCGATCCAGACGAGGACGGCGAGGGCGGCGTAGCCGGCCGTGATGACGGGGAGGCTGAGGACCCGGCTGGCCTGTCCGGCAATGAGGCTGGGGACGGCGGACCCGGTGTACGAGATCGCGTAGATCACGGCGAGCAGGCCGGCGCGCTCGCGGGGGAGCGCCTCGGGCAGGAGCGTGTTCATGCTGCCGGAGGTGGCCAGGCCCATCCCGATGCCGCCCACGACGCCCGCGCCGATGAACAGGCCGAGGATTCCGGCGGTGCTGGCGACGGCGAGCCCGACTCCTGCGGCGGCGACCAGCGTCATCCCGGTGCGCTGCGCGGCCGCCGGAGTGAAGCGTCCCGCGAGGAACCCGCCGAGGAAACTCGGCGCCATGTAGGAAGCGAAGACGGCGGCGGCGACGAGGGGGCTGTGCGAGCCGAGGTCGTCGGCCGCGATGGAGGGGCCGAACGAGGTGAAGTAGCCGCCGAACGCCCAGGTGGCCACAAAAACTCCGGATGCGAGGGGCAGATAGGGGCGTGACGCCGTCGGGACGGCGAGCCGCGGGATCAGCGACGACCACGCGCCGGGCGTGCGGGCAACAGTCTCCGGGCGGGTGGCAAGGGCGGCCGCGCAGCCGAGCAGGACCGCGGCGAACACACAGAAGGTGAGCTGCCGCGGGGCCGGCCCGAACTCGACGAGCACTCCGGAGAGGAAGACGCCGAGGGCAAGGCCGATGGTGGCGGCGGCAGTGGTGACAGCCGCGACAAGCCACCGCGGGCGCCGCGGCGCGGTGTCCACGATGTAGGCGCCGATGGCGCTGGAGGCAAGGCCCGCGGCAAGTCCCTGGAGGATACGGCCGAGCAGGAGGGGCAGGAAGCTGTGCACCCACAGCAGGGTGAGGCAGCCGGCGGCGGCGAGCAGCAGCGCGGCAACTGAGACGGGGAGCCGCCCGTGGTGGTTGGAGAGGCGGCCGAGGACCAGCAGGGCGAACACGGCGCAGACGAAGTACGCGACGGCGACCAGCGAGAACTGGTCGTTGGTCAGGCCGTCGGCGGTGCGGTACGTGTCGTAGAGGGGAATGGCCGAGGCGCCGGCGGCGAACACGGAGACGAACGCGACGGTGGCCGCGACGAAGCCGCGGCCTTCGGCGGGGGCGGCGGTCCGGCCGGGTTGGGGGTGTGTTTGGGTCATGTGTTTTCGGAAGCAGGCGGGTTTGTTCCCTGTGATGTCAGGGCCGGGCGCCGTTGTATTCGTCGTCGGTGATGTGCTCCAGCCAGGTGGTTGTCGTCGCGGGATCGTCACCGTTCTCCAGCATGGCAATGTGCTCCATGAAGCAGCCGGGTGCGGCGGCGTGCCAGTGCTCTTCGCCGGGCGGGGTGTACAGGGTCTGGCCGGGGTGGACCTCGATGATCTTGCCGTCGCGGCCGCCGAACCGGGCCACGCCCTGGGTGACGCGGAGGTACTGTCCGCGGGCGTGAGAGTGCCAGGCGGTGCGGGCGCCGGGGGCGAACCGGACGGTCGCCACGATCATGCGCTGGTCGCTATCGTGCGGCAGGGCGATGGGGTCCAGCCACACGTCGCCGGCGAACTGCTCGGGCGGGTTCTTGCCGGTGGGTTTGGCGGGCTCGATGTTCACGCATTCTCCTTGTTTGACGTGGTGGTCGTTTCGGTAGCCGCCCAGGTGGCGAGCAGCCGAAGCCCGTCTTCCGACGGCGTTCCTGGGTCGGCGCTGTAGGCGGTCAGGGTGAGTCCGGGCGCGTTGGGGAGCTCGAGGGCGTCGAACGCCAGGTGGAGGTCGCCGATGGCGGGGTGGTGGAAGTCCTTGTAGCCTCCGCGGTGGAGGCGCACGTTGCGCTGTGCCCACCGGGCGCGGAAGTCCTCCGAACGGGTGGACAGCTCCCCGATCAGCTCGGTAAGGGACTTGTTGAACGGGTCACGGCCCGCCTCGGTATGGAGGATCGCGACGGCGGTGCTGGCCGCCTTGTCCCAGTCCGGGTACAGGATGTGCGAGCGGGGGTCGAGGAAGTTGAACCGTGCCAGGTTCACGGTGTCCGGGTTCTGCGCGTAGGCCTCCGAGTACAGGGCACGCCCGAGCCCGTTGATCGCCAGGACGTCCAGCCGGCCGTTGCGGACGAACGCGGGCACGCCGACCATCGAGTCCAGCAGCCTTTGGATGCTCGGGGTCACCGCCTCGCTGGGCTTGCGGCGGGGCCGGGCCGAGGGTGATGCCGCGCGCGCCAGATTGTGCAGGTGCTCGCGTTCGGCTTCGTTCAGCTGGAGCGCCCCGGCGAGCGACTCAAGCACGCTTTCGGACACCCCGCCCAGCGAGCCGCGTTCGAGTTTGGTGTAATACTCCACCGAGACTCCGGCCAGCAGTGCGACCTCTTCGCGGCGGAGGCCGGGGACCCTCCGGGTGCCCCCGAACGTCGGCAGTCCTGCCTGGTCCGGGGTGAGCTTCGCCCGGCGGGTGGCGAGGAACTCACGGATTTCGTGGCGGTTGTCCATGCTGACCACGCTACTTTCACATCCGGTCCTGAGGGAGTCTCTGCCAGTACCCGTATCTACAGGGCCTCCCGCGCGGGCGCTGTAGGAGCGTTGACTTGTGCCATCCGACCCCTCTGAAAGGAACACCCATGACTGACGAGACAACCGGCTGGACGGGCGGCCAGCGCGCGTTCGGAGATTTCGCGCCAGGCCTGGTCCACTACACGGACCGCGTCCTCTTCGACGAGGTGTGGGAGCGCCCGGAGCTTTCCAAGCGCGACCGCAGCCTCATCACCGTCGCGGCGCTCCTCGCCGGCGGCAACACCGAGCAGCTGAACTTCCACCTCGACTACGCCAGGAAGAACGGACTGACCGAGCAGGAGCTCATCGAGGCGATCACCCACCTGGCGTTCTACGCCGGCTGGCCCAAGGCGATGTCCGCTATGGCTGTCGCGAAGAAGGTCTTTACCGCCGAGACGGCACAGGAAAACTGAGTTCTGGCGCCGGGTTGAGTTTTTGTCCAGATAATGGCCGTTCAGGTGGCCTTAGAGGCCATTATCTGGACAAAAACTCTCGCTCAGCCGGCGGCGGGTTTGGTTTCGACAGGCTTGGTTTCGGCAGGCTCGACCAGGGGCATGTTCCCAGCCGCTGGTTCCCGCGCCGCGTCCCGAAGAGCCAGCGCCGCCTGGACAAGCGCCGCGTGGGTCATGGCCTGCGGGTAGTTCCCGAGCAGGGTTCCGGTGGCGGGATCGATCTCCTCGCTGAACAGGCCCAGCGGACCCGCAACACCAAGAAGCGCCTCGAACATTTCCGCCGCCTCCGCTGCCCGACCTGGCAGAGCAAGTGCCTGCACGAGCCAGAAGGAGCAGGGCAGGAAGGCACCCTCATCCCCGGGCAGGCCGTCCTGGCCCGGGGGATAGCGGTAAAGGAACGGGTAGCCTGCCGACAGTTCCTTCCATACGGCATCCACTGTGCCCCGCAGCCGCTCTGAGCCAAGATCCTCGAAGCCGGTCACCGGCAGGATCAGCAGCGCCGAGTCCAGGTCCGCCGATCCGTAGGAGCGGGTGTACGTGTTCCGGCCGGCGTCGAAACCCTGGGTCCGGATGTCGGCGGAGAGTTGGCCTCGCGCCGCTTCCCACCGGCGCCGACACCGGGCGCTGATCCGGTGGGTCTCGGCGATACGCAGGGCCCGGTCCAGCGCGAGCCAGGCCATGATCTTGGAATGCACGTGGTGCGCGGCGTCGGCACGGATTTCCCAGATGCCCGCGTCGGGTTCCACCCAGCGCCCGGCCACGAGATCCGTGAACCCGCGCATCGCCCGCCACGTCTCCGAATTGAGCCGGTGCCCCTGCAGGACCAGGTTCCACGCCGCATCAATCACCCAGCCGTAGCCGTCGAGCTGGTGCTGGTGCGCGGCCCCGTTGCCCACCCGCACCGGAGCGCTGCCCGCGTAGCCCGGCCAGTTCGCCAGCGTGCGCTCGCGGGGAACGTGCCCTCCGGTCAGGGTCAACAGCGCGGGCAGCCTGGGCCGCTGCAGCCGGCTCGCATGCAGCAGCCAGTTCAGGAAGTTCAGGGCCTCCGCATCCTTGCCCAGCCCGAGGAACGCGGCGATGCCGATGCTGGCGTCCCGCGGCCACGCGTACCTGTAGTCCCAATTCCGGATGCCGCCCGGATCCTCCGGCAAGGACGTGGTGGGAGCCGCGACCGGCGCACCCGAGGGGGAGTAAGTCAGCAGCTTCAGCGTCAGCAGGCTCCGCACAACGGTTTCCCGGAACGGGACGTCCTCGCTGATGCCGGACGCCCACTCCCGCCAGCGGGCCTCGTCCTCCTCCACCAGGTCCCACGCGGTCTCCGGATCGACCCAGACCAGGGGTTCCGTGTACGCCAGGCCGAGCACCATCACGACCGGACGTCCGGGCTCAACGGTGACTGCCGTCGTCGTGCCCGGCTCCACGCGCAGGCCGCCGCTGCAGCCGAGCGACATCGCCAGCGCACCCCATTCGCACCAGGTGCCGGTCCTGCCGGACGCGGGGACGGAGGTGGCGTTCGCCGAAGCGGGGGTCAAAAACGACGGCGGCCTCCGCCGGTGCGCCGCCGGCCTCCAGTCGCCGGACGAGGAGAGTCGTGGGCAGCAGGCGGCCCGAGACCTCCGCCACCATCGCTTCCGTGAGTTTCAATGTGCCGCCATCAGTAGCCCAGACCGTCTCGAGCATGGCGGTGTGCGGCCGGTACCGGCGGAGGAGGGGTTTGGCAGGACGGGTGGGGCCCATGCGGAAAGTACCAGCTTCCGGGCCGCCGAGCAGGGCGCCGAAGACGGGTTCGCCGTCGAAGATTGGCGCGCAGAGCCAGTCGATGCCGCCGTCGGCCGAGACCAGGGCGGCTGTGCGCGTATCTCCCAGCAGACCGTAATCCGCGAGGGCCGGGGACTCAGCGTTGGCCATGTTGCGTTCGCCTTCTCCCGCGGAGCTCAGCCGGCCGTGAGGAGCAGCCCGAGCAGCGAGCCATAGACCAGATGGGCCGCCACGGCCACCGCCGGGGTCTGGATTCCGTAGTTCAGGCCCAGCAGACCCGGAGGTTCCAGTGCCGCGCGGCTTGCGGGACCTGCCCGGGTGCTGGCCATCCGGGGATGGACGCCGGGCAGCAGCGGAAGGACGACGGTCAGCGCCACGGCGACGTGCAGGAGTCCCAGCAGTGCGCCGATCCACCAGCTGGCCCGGCCCAGCAGCGCAAACACCGCCGCGTAGCCGAGGGCGAAGACCTGCCCTGCGGCAAGGTGGATGAAGAAGCCGGCGATCCGCGCCCTGTCCGGATCGGGCGTCACGATGCTGCCAAGGACCAGCGGCAGGTCGAGCCGGGTCCAGCCGGCCATCTGGAACGCGATCATGACGGCGGTCAGGGCTGTGGTGGCGAGCAGCCCGAACAGCGCCCAGCCTTGCCAGTCCATCTCAACCTCCGCCCCGCAGTTCTAAAATTAAGTTACTCAATTTTAGAACTGCTCGCTGACGCTGGGCAAGGGTGTCCGAACCAACGCGGGGTCACTTCCCGCCCAATGAAGGCCCCGGATTGGGCGCTAAGTGACCCCGCGTTGCAGTTAGCGCCCGGCGAGGTGGGCCGCCACGTATTCCGCGTCCATTCCCACCGCGGCCACCGTCGACGATGCGTGCTTCGTAAGCCACGGCAGCCCGACCGCATAGAGCCCCGGAACCTCCGTGACGCCCCGCGAATGGCGCGGATAGTTCCATTCATCCAAAACGGGGATGTCCAGGAAGCCGAAGTCCAGCCCGTAGCCGGTGCTCCAGATAACGGAGCTGATGCCCTCGGCGCCGAGGTCCAGGCGCGCCCCGGAGGAGGAGGGCTGCCAGTCGAGCGCGGGCACGGGTTCCGCAGCAGGCGCCTCGATCCCCGCGGCCGAAATGTACGCGTCCAGCATCACCTGCATCCGCTGCCCGAACGCCGATTCCGTCAGCGCGATGCGGGCGGCGAGGTCGTCGCTGAAGGTGACCACGCCGTCGTCCGTTCCCTCATAGTGGCCATGGAGCCGGACGCCCCGGCGGCCCAGGTCCCGCAGGCGGATGCTGTGGCCTCCGTCGTTGCCGGAGACCAGCGGATTGCACATGAAGCGCGCGGCGGGCGACGGGAGCTGCGCCAGCTGCAGGCCGTTGATGCCGTAGTCGGGCCCGTGCAGGTTGACCTCGAGGAGCCAGTAGAACGTGTCCTGCCCGCGGTAGCGCCGCGGCGCCTCGGGGCAGGCCGAGACCGACAGGTGCACCTCCCGGCCTGCGGCGAGCAGGTCCTCGGTGATCTGGCCGCCGGACTGCCCGGTCCCCACCACCAGCACCGCGCCGCCGGGCAGCTGCGCCGGGTTGCGGTAGTCGTGGCTGTGCAGCTGGGTGATGTGCCCGGGGAGCCTGGCGGCCGACGGCGGAACGCGCGGCACCTGATAGGCCCCGTTCGCGAGGACGACGTTCCGCGCCAGCCAGCTTCCGTGGCTGGTGTCGACGGCGAACCCGCCATCCGCCCGGGCAAGGTGTGTCACCTCGGTCCCCAGCTGCACCGGCGCGTCAATCCGCCGGGCGTACTCGCGGAAGAGTTCGATCACCTCGTCGCGGGGGAGGAAGGCGTCCGGCTCGGGACCGTCGTACGTCATGCCCGGCAGAAGGAATGCGAAGTTCGGCGTATTCAGATAGAACGAGTCCCAGCGGTCCTGCCACGCGCCGCCCAGTTCCAGGCGCTGCTCCAGCAGCAGATGTTCGACGCCGGCCCGGCTCAGCCAGTAGCTCGTGGCCAGGCCGGCCTGACCCGCCCCGATGACCAGGGTGTCGATTTCCCGCGCAGCGGCCGGGGACGGGGACATGGCTACTTCTTGGCGGCCCTGGGCTTGGGTTCCTTCGCGGCCTTCGGCGGCAGGCTGGCGACGTACGCGAACGCCTTCTCCGTCCAGGCGCGGGCGCGGGCGTCATCGCCGTCGCCCTCCTCGTTCCAGATCTCCGGCAGTCCGGTGTACCCGCCCATCGGGCGCTCGGCGGGACCGAAGGGGACGGTGCGCTCCCCGGATTCGAGCGCCTCCCGGTCCTGGTCGGAGAGCTTGATGCCGATGGTGGACCCGAACAGGCCCGCGAACATGTTTCCGTTGACGAACGCGCCCAGGTTTCCGAACATCGGCTTGATGACCACCCCGGGATGGTCAGGGACCACGGCCCGGAAGTGTTCCTTGTCCGCCTCGGTCGCCTTGGGCATTTCCATCGGTGCACCTCCGGGTAGTAGGGCTCAGGCGGCATGTCGCGGGCGCGGCTGCATGACGCCCCATGCCCGGATCATACGCCCGCCCGGCGGCCCCGGCCACCGTTTGAGAGAGCCGGCAACTTGCCCCTCGCAGTGGTCTGCTGTTTGCCGGCGCGCAGTGCTATACATAGCTCAGGGCAACTAATTGCAGCGGCGTTCGGACGAACCGGGCCTGCCCGGAGGCTGGAGGAAAGGTGCTGACCAGGCCAGCCGGAGCCCGGACGGGCCGCCAAACACTCGTTGCACTGGCTTGTCTCACAGCCGTCCTCACCTCCTGCTCAGCCGGCAGCGCCGTCACGGATGCCGTGTCCACAGCCGCCCAGGACAGCTTCTCCGCCATCGCCACCGCCAGGCTCGCCGTCGGCCTCGACTCCGGCGGCAAGCTCACCAAGGCAGCCACCTCCACCGCGCTGGACGACGCCCTCAAGGAGGTGCAGACCAGCCGCGACACCGTCCTGCGGCTCTCACCCAGCACGCCCGAGGACCGGCAGGTGCGGGAGGAGGCACTGAAGGTGCTGGACAGTTCGGCCGCCAGCCTCACCACCGCGCGGAACGCCGTATCGTCCGACGACGGCGGGCCGTCCCTTTCGGACGGAGACAAGGCGCTCGCCGCGGCTGGAGACGCGCTGGAGCAGCTCACGTCGAAGGTGGGCAAGAAATGAAACGCCTGCTCGGCGTCGCACTCGGCATCCTGACCGCCATCGGCGGCTTCGTGGACATCGGCGACCTGGTGACCAACGCGGTCGTCGGATCCCGGTTCGGCATGTCCCTGGTCTGGGTGGTGGCCGTCGGCGTCGTGGGCATCTGCGTGTTCGCCAACATGTCCGGGCGGGTGGCGGCCGCGTCCGGCCGGGCCACGTTCGAGGTGATCCGCGAACGGCTGGGGCCGCGGGCCGGGTTGGCCAATCTGTCCGCGTCCTTCCTCATCAACCTGATGACGGTGACCGCGGAAATCGGTGGCATCGCCCTGGCCCTGCAGCTGGCCAGCAGCGTCAACTACCTGCTCTGGATTCCGCTGGCGGCGGTGGCCGTGTGGCTGGTGATCTGGCGGGTCAAGTTCTCCATCATGGAAAACGTCACCGGGCTCCTCGGCCTGACGCTGATCGTCTTCGCGGTGGCGCTGTTCCTGCTCAAGCCCGACTGGGGCAACCTGGCCAGCCAGGCAATCCCCGCCGTTCCGGCCGAGGAAACCGGCGCGACCTACTGGTACTTTGCCATCGCCCTGTTCGGCGCCGCGATGACGCCGTACGAGGTGTTCTTCTTCTCCTCCGGGGCTGTGGAGGAGGGGTGGAAGATCAAGGACCTGATCCAGTCGCGGATCAACGTGCTGGTGGGTTTCCCGCTCGGCGGGCTGCTGTCCGTCGCGATCGCCGGGTGCGCCGCCGTCGTGCTTCTCCCGGCCGGGATTGCCGTCACGTCCCTTTCCCAGGTGATCCTCCCGGTGGCGGAGGGTGCAGGGAAACTGGGGCTCGCCGTCGTCCTTCTGGGCGTTATGGCCGCGACGTTCGGTGCCGCGCTGGAGACGACACTGTCCAGCGGCTACACGCTGGCGCAGTTCTTCGGCTGGTCCTGGGGCAAGTTCCGCAAGCCCGCGGAGGCGGCCCGGTTCCATGTGTCGATGATCATCTGCCTGCTGGTGGGGCTGGCGGTGCTGGCCACCGGCGTGGACCCTGTGCTGGTCACCGAATACTCCGTGGTGTTCTCGGCCGTGGCGCTGCCGCTGACGTACCTGCCCATCCTGATCGTGGCCAACGACCCCCAGTACATGGGCAAACACGTGAACGGCCGCGGCGTGAATGTGGTGGCAATGATCTACCTTGTGGTGATCCTCGTGGCCTCGCTGGCAGCCATACCGCTGATGATCGTGACAGGAGCCGGCGCATGAAAACATCCCGCCCGCTGCCCTCCGTTCCGCCGGTCGCCGGGCAGACCCTGGACGCCCAGCTGCACCTGCTGGACCGCCAGGTGCTGGACACCGACGGCGTCCCCGTCACCACCGTGGACGACCTCGAACTCGGCGTCCCCGAGGGCGCGCCGGAGCTTCCCCCGGGCACGATGATTCCCGAGGGGACGCCGGCACCGGTGCTCACCGCGCTGCTGACCGGCCCCGTCCTGGGGACGCGCATCTTCGGCGGCAGGCCGCCGTCGTCCCGGCTGATCCGGATCCCGTGGACGGACGTGGCCGACGTCGGCGTGGTGGTCCGGCTCGGCGTCAGCGGCCAGGGCCTCGACGCCGACTGGGTGGAGCGCTGGATCCGGGACAAGATCATCGCCCGGATTCCGGGGTACGGAGGCCGCCGTGATTCTCGGTGATCTTTTGGGCACCCCGGTACATGACGACGACGGCGTGCGGCTGGGGCGCGTGGCCGACGCCCGGTTTGTGGTGGACGACGCCCCGCGCCGGCTGATGGCCGACGCCCGGCTGCTGGGTCTGGTGGTCAGCCCGCACAGCTGGTCGTCCTTCCTGGGGTACGAACGGAACGATCTGACGCAGCCGTGGCCGCTGCCCCAGCTGCTGCGCTGGCGGCACCGCGGATCCTTCTTCGTGCTGTGGGAGGACATTGCGGTGCTGGGCGAGCGCTCCGTCCGGCTGCGGCCCGGATACACGGCGTACAGTCCGGCGCTGGACGGGAACGGGCAGGAGTAGTTTCCTATTTGGTGGTTCCCAGAATGGTTGTTGCTGCAAGTTTGGCGTTTGCGCTGGTGGATGTCCTGTAGAGTTGAACACGTTGTTGTGTTTGCATTGTGTAGTTCAGGCAGTACGCGCGGTCGAAAGTCCGCGTTCTTCTGAAGTAGCGGTTTTGAACACCCCACACCGGAGGACCCGAAAGTCGGGACTTTTCCTCCACCTTCACGAAGGACAAAAATAATGGCTACTGGTACCGTCAAATGGTTTAACGCTGAAAAGGGCTTCGGCTTCATCTCCCCGGACGACTCCTCGCAGGACGTTTTCGCGCACTACTCCGCGATCAACTCCTCGGGCTTCCGCTCCCTCGAAGAGAACCAGAAGGTTTCCTTCGAAACCGAGCAGGGCCCCAAGGGTCCCCAGGCCGTCAACATCCAGGCTCTCTAATTTCCCTGGATAACCGGGACCGTTAGGTTTCGAGCAGGGCCCGCCAGTTTGACGGGCCCTGCTTTTGTTTAACCTGCTGATTGAGCCTGCCGCACCCGCTGATTGCGTGCCGTGCAGCAGCATGTTACGGTCGTGGCGATCGTGACCGGTTGGCAGGAGGTGAGACCCATGAACGCAGTATCCGCAATGGGTGCTCCCTGCAGTCCACGATCGCGCGACTGAACCAGTTGCCACCGGGAGCGCCGAACAGGCACATCGCGAAGGGCGACTCCCATGAACACAACACCTTTTCCAGGCCGGGCGCTGGTCCTCGGCGGCGGCGGATCCACAGGCAATGCGTGGCTGATCGGCGTCATCGCCGGCCTGTCTGAGGCCGGGCTGGATGTGACCGACGCCGATCTGATCGTCGGGACGTCGGCCGGATCCACCGCCGCGGCCCAGATAACAGGCGCGACCCCGGCTGAACTCTTTGCGGACATCCTCGCCGCCGCGAACCAACCACGGACTGGCCCGGCCGGATCCGGCCGTGGACCGGCCCCGGTGAAGCCCGTCATGAACCAGATGGAGAGGACGGGCAAGATCATCGCCGCCGCTGATGACGCGGCCGACATGCGCCGCAGACTGGGTGCCGCGGCGCTCGAGTTGGATGCGGGGTCGGACGGCACCCGGCAAACGCAATGGCGTTCTACCGTCGCGGCCCGCCTTCCCAGCCAACTCTGGCCGCAACAGCGAATGCTCATCACGGCGGTCGATGCCCGTACCGGTGAACCGGTCGTGTTTGACCGTGACAGCGGGGTGGACCTGGTGGACGCCGTGGCCGCCAGCTGTTCCAGTGGCGCCGCCTACGGCATTGGCGGCAGCCGGTACATCGACGGCGGCTACCGGTCCAACGCCGACAACGCCGACCTGGCAGCCGGATACGCACAGGTGCTGGTGCTGTCACCGTTCGGCGGCAGGTCACGGACTCCGGAGGACTGGGGCATGCATCTCGCCACGCAGATCGACGAGCTGCGCGCACACGGCAGCAAGGTCCAAACGATCTTTCCGGACAGCAGCTCCGAGCACCTGTTCGGCGCCAATGCGATGGACCTGTCGCTGCGCCCGGCCGCCGCAGGGGCCGGATACCACCAAGGCAGGGCCCTCGCCGGACAGCTCACCGAATTCTGGCAATGAGGTCGGCGGCACACCCAACCACTGGCCAAAAGTCAACCACTCCGCGCTCTGGAACAATGGCACTCATGCAGCCAACCGACGCCGTCCCCGCCTTCAACCTGCGAATCAGCATTCAGGGCACCGAACCGGAGATCTGGCGGCAGCTGCAACTGCCCGAAACCATCACCATCCCGGAATTCCACCGCGCGATTCAGGCGGCCTTCGGGTGGGAAAACCGGCACCTCTACGGGATCCGTTGCATTGACATCCACGGAGAACGGCGCGTCATCGTTGGCCCGGATGAAGCGGCCGATGACATCGACGCCGAGGCGGCATCCGGCGTCGTGCTCTCTGAACTCCTGGATGCGCAGGCGACCGGATCCGCCGACTTCGAATACGAATACGATTTCGGCGATTCCTGGACGCACACAATCGAGTTGATGGGGCCCGCCAAACTTCCGGCGAAGAGCCTCCGCTGCACGGGCGGCGCCAACCGCGGCCCGGTGGAGGACGCGGGCGGCATAGGCGGCTACGCACGGTTCATTGAGGTCCTCGGTGATCCCGGGCACCCGGAATATGAGGACGCCGCCGGCTGGTACAAGTTCGCCACCGGCCAGGACGCCACAACTTTTACACCGGACGTGTTCGACGCCGGCGACCTCAACGCCCGGCTGGACGAGCTCGCCCTGCAGCTTTGGCCGGAGCCGCCCACGGATGGCGAGGTCGACGCCGTGGTCCGTTCCGTCCACTGGTTCCTGTCGCAGGTTCCATCCGACGGGTTGCCGCTGACAAAGGACGGCTACCTCAAGCCAGCCTTTGTCGTGGAAGCCTTTGAAGCCCTCGGTTTGAAGGACAGCTGGCCCGGCAGGGCCAACCGCGAAGCCCAGACCCCGCCCGTCCTGCGGTTCCGGGAGCAGCTTCAGGACTGGAAACTGCTCCGGAAGTCCAAGGGCCGGCTGCTGCTCTCGCCCGCCGGCCGCAAAATGCACGACGGCGGCCGTCCCCTGTGGGATTATCTCGCCGACGCCATCGGCAACCCGCCGGACGAAGCGGCAGTCGTCGTGAACGGCGTCGTGGTGCGGTGGATGCTCGACGGGACCACGCCACGCTGGGACGAGCGGGAACGGGTCATCGCCGACACGCTCAACGTCGCAGGGTTCCGCATCAAGACCGGGCCCGTCCCGGTGGACGTGGCCCGAGAAATGTATCTTCACACTCGCTGGACCCTGAACTGCCTGAAGCTGACGGTCGGCGGCGGCCACCTCACGGACCTTCCGAAGCTGACCGACGGCGGCAGAAAGTTCCTGCTTCAGGTGCAGGGGCTGCTCAACGGTGAATAGGCGGCTGACGCGATTTCCGTTGATTGAGCTCACAGCTGCCCGCGGGCTGCCAGGAATGCCGTCAGTGCGGGGTTGTCGATCTCAATCGCCAGCCAGGGAACGGCTTGGGCGGCGGCTTCGTCACCGAGCACGGCGCGGTGGGACTGCGCCCGGACCACGAACTCGCGCATCCCGCTCCGGCTCGCCAGCGCCCCGAGCCGCTCGACCACGTCTGACGCACGCCCGGATCTTGCCGCGATGGCCACCTCCGCGGCAACGTCCAGCAGCCGGGCCGAATACCAGAGGTACCAGGGCTTGGGCTCCATCCCCCTGTCCACCCAGTGTTGCGCGGCGACGAGGTCGCCGTGCGCCAGGAACAGCCGCGCTTCCGCCCCTGCGGCGAGGGCCATGTAGCAGTGGTCCGCGGCCAGGTCCGCCATCACCCACGACCGGTCGATCATCTCCGCTGCCGCCTCGAGGTCGCCCGCCGCGAGATACGTTTCGCCGCGGACTCCCGCCACAAAAGGTTCGAAGGCGGTCCAGTGCTCGGCGAGGATCCACTGCAGTGCGTGGTCCAAAGTCTCGGCCGCCAACTCCAGCTCCCCGCGCAGGAGCCGGACCCGGCCGAGGAGTGCGCTGCTGAACGCCAGCTGCCGCCGGTTCCGCGCCTCTCGTGCCAGCCTGACGGATGCGGTCAGCGCCTCCACCGCGTCGCCATAACGGGCGGTATCGGACGCCAGCATTCCCTGGATCGCCAGGACCCGGGCCTGCTCGTCAGGGAATCCGACCGCGGCAAGGCCGGCCCGCTGCAGCCAGCCGGCCGCGCGGTCCGGAACTCCCCGCTGGACGGACAGGTACCCCAGCTCGCGGTAAGCGGCAGCGGAAGTGGGGGACGCGCCGTCGTACTTTTCCGACCGCGCCCCAACAGTAGCCTCGGCCGGCCGTGTTTCGGCCGACAGCGCCCGGTGCAGGAAGTCTGCCACCTCCGCGCCGCGGCCGCCGGCCTGGTGGATCATCGCCCCGGCGAGCGTGACCAGGGATTCGGCGAGGAGGTGCCGGTCAGGCGTCCGCTGCGCCAGGACGACGGCGAGCCGCAGCTGGTCCAGCCCCCGGTCCACGGCGCCGGCGGAGAGTGAGGCGCCGCCTGCGTCGAGATAGGACCTTACGGTCGCCACCGTGGCCGGAATCCCCGGGTCTGCCTCCGGTTCGGCGCCGGACAGTGCAATGCGGATTTCGGGCGGCAGCGGCAGGCCCAGTTCGCCGCGGTAAAGGTTGGCGCACTTGGCCACGTGCTCGCGCGCACGCCGGTGCTCACCGATGGCCACCAGCGCCCTGACCAGCACGGCATTGCAGTCGGTGTGGAACGGGTCCCGCTGCAGGGCCCGCGTGGCCAGCTCCGCAGCTTCCCGCGGATCGCCCGAGGCCAGGGCCGACACGGACGACTCGTACAGCAGCGACTGCGCGCAGTTCTCCAGCCGGTAGCGCTGGTCCGCCAGCCAGGAGTCGAACACCGGGCAATCGACGAAGGACAGCCCCTCGAGCAGCTGGCCGTTCAGGCTGTGCGGGTCCGGCCTTGCGACGGCACCCAACCCGAGAAGCTCGACGGCGTCGCATCGCCACGGCGGCTGCAACGCCAGCCGTAGCGGGTCGCCGTCGAGCGTTACGCCGGTGAGCGTCCGCCGGAGTTCGGAGAGGTTCCAGCGGAGGGCGCCGAGCGGATCGGCAGCATCCGGGAACAGCAGCGTTGCCAGCCGCGGCCGCCCGGCGCCGCCGGGCTGGAGCGCAAGGTAGGCCAGCACGGCCCAGGCCTTGCGGCCCCTGGGCTGCGGGGGAGCGCTGTCAGTGGACTCGATCGCCGGCGGACCGAGGAGCCGAATGGTGCTTTCGGCCATACGCGCCATTTTAGCCCCGGCCCTCCGCGGAGTCAGCGGGCGTTCACACGCTTGCTCACACGGCGGCTGCGGACACTGAAATCACCCCATCCGCACAACCATCGAGGCGCAAACACCATGGCACTGCTCGTTATCCTACTTCTCACCGGACTCTGGGTTGTCACCGCCACCGTCCGCTCCGTCCTGACCGACGGCCGGGGACACACCCCCAGTGTCCGCTCCGACGAGTTGTGGAACGCGGGAGACCTGCCCAGCGTCCCGTACTCGAGCGCGCGGCTCTGGTAGAAGCGTTTACCGCTGATTGAGCCTGCCGGAATCAAGGAGACTTGGTTTCGGCAGGCTCTAGCCGCGCCCGCCCATCAGCGCCTAGTGCAGCCCCATCGCCTCGCGCACTTCGTCCAGGATGTGGTGCATGGCGCTCTCCGCTGCCGTGGCGTCCCCGGCAGCGACGGCCGCGGCCGCTTCCTCATGGGCGTCGAGGGCCTCGGGCCGGGGCTTGAACGGCATGAGTCCCTGATGCGTGCGGCTGGTGAGCACCTCCGCCACCATCCCCTCAAGGGACGAGAACATCTCGTTGCCGCAGCTCTTCAGCAGCAACCGGTGATACGCGATATCGGCTGCGAGAAATCCCTCAAGCTCTCCCGCTTCCCCCAGCCGGCGCAGGTCCGCGGCCAAAGCCACAAGCTGGCTCCGTTCCGCCGCGCTCGCCCGGCGGGCGGCACCCGCCGCTGCAATGGGTTCGACGGCGATGCGCAGCTCTGTGAGGCTGGCGTACTGTTCGGCGCGGCGCTCAGACGCCAGACGCCACCGCACCAGCTTGGGGTCATAGACGTTCCAGAGGTCCGGGCTCTGCACCACGATCCCCACGCGCCGGCGTGAGTAGACCAGGTTCATCGACTCGAGGACCTTCATGGTGTCCCGCGCCACCGTCCGCGATATGCCGTACTCCTGCTGGAGGCCTTCAAGGGTCAGGCGGCTTCCGGGCGCCAGGGCGCCGGACGCGATGGCCACGCCCACGGCGTCAAGGACGCGTTCGTGCATGGCGGGTGACAACCCGCCGTCGTACGCGTTATCCGCGCGGTCTTCTGTCGCCGTCGACATGATCCTGCCTTTCCTCTGCGCTGAGGCGCTCCTCCAGCGTACCGGAAGAAGACGGCAAAGGTATGACCTGTGACACGCAAAGATAGTATCTTTTAGATGAATTGGTGATACCTTATCTCCAGCGCAGTTCGAGCCGGGCTGCAGATTGAGCTTCTTCCACAAGCCAAAGACGTCTTCTTCGGAGGTAAACATGCAGTATCCAGCCACGCATCTGGTGGTGATGGGCGTTGCCGGTTCGGGCAAGTCCACGATCGCCGCGGCCCTGTCCAAGCACCTCGGGTGGGCCAGCGCGGAGGCGGACGAATTCCACCCGCAGTCCAACATCGACAAGATGAGCCAGGGCATCCCGCTGCAGGACGAGGACCGGTGGCCGTGGCTGCAGCAGATCCAGAACTGGATGACGGACCAGGCCCGCGCCGGCCACAGTACCGTGCTCACCTGCTCCGCGCTCAAGCAGAGCTACCGGAAGCTGCTGTCCGAAGCCGAGGGCCGCGTGCTCTTCATCCACCTGCACGGCGACGCCGAGCTGCTCAGCCAGCGCATGCAGGGACGCGAGGGCCACTTCATGCCGCCGACGCTGCTGCCCAGCCAGCTGGCCACCCTGGAACCGCTGACCGCTGAAGAACTCGAGACCGGAAGCCTCCGCCTCGACATCACCCGCTCCCCGGAGGAACTCATCGCCGCCATCCTGGCCGCGCTGCAGCTCCCTGCCAACGGGCTCCCCACCAACGAGGAGCTCCCCTCCAACCTGGCGCCCGGCGCCAACTAACTGCATCACCCGGGTGCCGCGCACATTTGACGCGCGGCACCCACCCCCCAAGAAATCTGCTTCAAAGGAGAATCATGACCATCGAAGGATGGACACAAACGCTGGGCGCAGGACCACTGCTGCTCATCGCGGCGGTGGCGATCGGCGTCCTGCTGTTCCTGATCATCAGGCTGCGCATGCACGCGCTGCTTGCCCTGATCCTGGTCAGCCTCGGCACCGCCTTCGCCACGGGCATCCCCGCCAACCAGGTGGTCCCGGTGCTCATCAACGGTTTCGGGACGACCCTCGGAACCGTGGCCCTGCTCGTCGGCCTGGGCGCCATGCTCGGCCGGATCGTGGAAACCAGCGGCGGCGCCAAGGTGCTGGCCGACTACATGATCGGCATCTTCGGTGAGAAGCGCGCCCCGTTCGCGCTGGGCCTCGCCTCGCTGATCTTCGGCTTCCCCATCTTCTTCGACGCCGGCCTCGTGGTCATGCTCCCGGTGGTCTTCGCCGTGGCCCACCGCCTGGGCGGGGGAGTGCTGCGCTACGGCCTCCCCGCCGCCGGTGCCTTCTCCGTAATGCACATCTACCTGCCGCCGCACCCGGGCCCGGTCTCGGCGTCGGCCTTCTTCGAAGCGAACATCGGCCTGGTCACCATCGCCGGCCTGCTCACCGCCATCCCCACGTGGTACCTCGCCGCGTACCTGTACGGCCTGTGGACCGGCAAGAAGCTGGAGCTCCCGGTGCCGGAACTCCTGGGCCACGCCACCGCCGAGGCCGAGTCCCACCCGCCGCGCTTCCGCACCATCATGGGCCTGCTGCTCCTGCCCTGCTCTTCATCTTCATCAACACCGGCCTGAACACCGCGGCCGCCTCCGGTGTGCTGCCCGCCTCCGTCAAGAACGAACAGTGGTTCCAGTTCCTGCGCACGCTGGGCGAAACCCCGGTGGCGCTGCTCATCACGGTGTTCGTGGCCATGTTCGTCCTCGGCGCCCGCCGCGGTGTGAACAACGGCGTCCTCGAGAACCTGCTCGAATCCTCGCTGGGCCCGGTCTGCTCGGTCATCCTCATCACCGGCGCCGGCGGCATGTTCGGCGGCGTGCTGCGCACCTCCGGCATCGGCGACGCGCTGGCCGACGTCCTGGGGCACATGGGCATCCCGCTCATCCTGGCCGGGTTCCTGATCTCGTCCATCCTGCGCATCGCCCAGGGTTCCGCCACCGTGGCCCTCACCACCACCGCCGGCCTGATCGCCCCCGGTGTTGCAGCGGCCGGAATGAACGGCATGCAGGTGGCCGCGCTGGTCATCGCCTGTGCCGCGGGCTCCGTTGTGGCCTCGCACGTGAACGACGCCGGCTTCTGGATGGTGGGCCGCTTCTTCGGCATGGACGTCAAGACCACGCTGAAGACCTGGACCGTCATGGAAACCCTGATCGGCGTGATGGGCTTCGGCATCGCCGCAGCCATCTTCGCCGTGGCCGGGCTCGCGGGTTAGGTCCCGTTCTTAAGTACGACGGCGGGAGGCCGGCAGATCTGCCGGCCGCCCCCCCTCGGAAT
>NZ_JBHVSZ010000007.1:0-314585 GCF_042884885.1 Arthrobacter sp. NPDC058097 | reverse complement strand
GGGTTGATCTGACCAGATCAACCCGGGGCCGGCCCTTTTTCGTACCTCAGCCCTTTTCGTATCAGGGGAGGTCAGGCCTTGCGCATCTGGTGCTGCAGGATCTTGGTCTGCACGGCGCCGGCCACCTTGCTCTTGATGTCCGTCGGCACCCGCACCATGCCCTCCTGCGCCACGGATGCCACGTGCAGGCCCTCGCGGCTGAAAATCTTGCCGGTCGCGAGGCCGCGCGCTCCCTGGGCACTGGGCGATTCCTGCACGTAGAGGAGCCACTCGTCCACACGGACGGGACGGTGCCACCACATGGCGTGGTCCAGGCTCGCCACGCTCATGCCCGGCGTGATCCAGCTCAGCCCGTGCTTGCGGAGGATCGACTCGAGCAGCGTGTAGTCGCTGGCGTAGGCCAGCGCCGCGCGGTGGATGTTGGCGTTGTCCGGCATGGGGCTGAAGGTCTTCATCCACACGGCGTTGTGCGCTTCCTTCTTGCCCGTGGCCGCCACATATAGGGCGGGATCCACGTGGCGGATGTCAAAGGGCCGTTCGTACGCCCAGTGACGGGCGACGGGGTGGTCGAACTTGCCCAGCAGGTCGGCGGTGGTGGGCAGGGTCTCCGGATCCGGGATGCCGGCCGGCATTTCGGACTGGTGCTCAATGCCCTCGTCGCCGGCCTGGAACGAGGCGATCATGGACAGGATCGGTGTGCCGTCCTGGTAGGCGTGCACGCGCCGCGCGGAGAACGAGCGGCCGTCCCGCAGACGCTGGACCCCGAAGGTGATGGGCTTGTTCGCATCTCCGGGCCGGAGGAAGTAGCCGTGCATGGAATGGACGGTGCGCTCCTCGTCCACGGTGCGCATTCCCGCGATCAGTGACTGGGCCAGGACCTGGCCGCCGAAGACGCGCTGGTGAGGCTGGCGCTGCGACGGACCCATGAAAATGTCCTCATCAGTGCGGGCGCCTTCCAGCTCGCCGAGGTCCAGCAGGTCGAGGAGCGAGGTCGTGGGGTCATTCGTGGGCAAGGCCTGCAATCCGGCGTCCGCTTCAGTCATGGTTTGACTCTAGACGGCGCCCCGGCACCGCTCAACCGAGCCCCAGCCGGTAGTGTTCTTAACGTGTCTGATCTCCTTACCCAGTCTTTCCGCTTCGCTGACCCCCGCGACCTCGCCGACCTGAAGACCTTTGTCACCCGTGCCAAGGCCATCGATGACGGTGCCATCCGCCTGCAGGCGGCCGGCACGGTTCTGGCCGCCTACGTCTGCGTGCTCCGGCCCCGGATCCTCGGGGAGTCCACGCCCACGATTCTCGGCCTCCGCACGATGGCGCTGGCAGAGCCGTCCGCCGTCGACGTGACCGTTCCGCTCGCGGCCGTCTTGGACCGTCTGGCCCGGGCAGGGGAGAACGACGCCGATCTTCCGGTCCCGCCGTCGACCGTCACCGAGTCATGGGCCGGCGTGGGTGCACCGCGCAGCGGCTGGGAACTGGTGGACTCGGTGCCCGACGCCGAACTGCGGCAGGTTGCCGAAGCGGGCATCGCCGAGGTGGCCGGGATAGTTCCGGACAAGCCCGGGGCCCTGATCGTCAACAATGCCCGGGCCGCCGTCTGGGGGCGCGGGCTGGAGGAACGGCACGGGGTGCCCGCCGGGGCGGCGTTCGCCGCCCTAACCCTGGGTTTCCTGGGCGGGGACGAACAGGCCGGCGACGAACAGAAGCTTTACCGTTCCGGGCGCTGGTTCCGCCTCAGCGGCAGCCGCGGACACGTGCTGGCGCGGACGGGCGCCGGCCTGCTGTAGGCCGGGGACGCAACCGCCCTAGCCCTGGGCGTCGGACGGGCTGTTCACCATGGAGAGCGCCGCGCGCTCCATGTAGTCCCACAGCGTTCCCTCATGCAGCGGCGGCAGGTCCAGGGAATCGATCGCGGTCCGCATGTGGTGCAGCCAGCGGTCCTTCGCCTCGGGCGTCACCCGGAACGGCATGTGGCGCATCCGCAGCCGGGGGTGGCCGCGCTCCTCGCCGTAGGTGGTGGGGCCGCCCCAGTACTGCTCCAGGAACATCAGGAAACGCCGCTTGGCTGGCCCCAGGTCCTCTTCCGGATACATGGGGCGCAGCAGCGGATCGGTGGCAACGCCGTCGTAAAAGACGTCAATGAGCTTCACGAACGTCTCGTGGCCGCCCACGGCGTCGTAGAAGTTGTCCGTGTACCCGGGCTGGCTGAACGGATCGTTGCGCATCAGCGGCTTGCGGACGCCCGGCTCCGGCGGAGTGGGGAGGGAGGGGATGGTCATGGCTATTCTCCGGCCTTCTGCTGGGGTGCGTGCTCGGCTTCGGCCGAATCGTCCGCCTCGGCGGGCGCGACGTAGTTTCCCTGCGAGCGGTTGCCCACGCGGAGGATCTCGCCGTTGCGCAGGTACCAGATGGCGCCGTTCTCGTCGCGGACGCGGGTAATCCTCAGCCCGATCGACTCCACCACGCCCACCACTTCGCTGGTTTCGATGATGTCGCCAATGCCGTACTGGTCCTCGATGGTGATGAAGATGCCGGCAAGGAAGTCCCTGATCAGCTGCTGGGCGCCAAAGCCGATGGCGATACCGAGGATTCCCACGCTGGTGAGCAGCGGCGCCACATCGACGTCGAGGTTCTTCAGCATGTAGATGCAGGTGATGACGGCGATGACCACGCCGATGCCACTCTTCAGCAGCGAGCCGATCGTGTTGGCCCGCTGCACGCGCCGCTCATGGTCCAGGGCGCGCAGCGCCGGGGCCACCCAGCGGAAGTGCGGTTTCTTGAACAGCGACGTGCCATTCGCCACGCGCCGGGTGATCCTGGCGATCAGGAAACTCGCGATCAGCCACAGGACGATTCCTGCGCCAAGGCTGATGGCCACGCCGGCCAGGTCAAGTCCGGTGGGCTCCAGTGAGGCCGAGGGCGTTGTGAACATGCTGTACATCTGCAGGAAGGCTCCTTGCTGCTGTCCGGCGGCGGCCGGTCTCCGCGTTTACCGGGGAGACCGGCCGCTCTTTGGTCGCTTTTAAGCCTAGCGGGGTCTGCGGCTGGCTATGGACTTCCGGCTGTGGTAACGGGAGCGTGCAGGACGGGGAAATTTACGCTACGGGCAATGAAACACACCTGGTTGGCCTCATGGTGCATCTGTTCCGCCAGCGCAATGTGCTCCGGATCCGCCACTGTCACCTGCGGGCGGAGCGTGACGGTTTCGAACTGGCCGCTGCCGTCCCGGTTCAGCCGCATCATGCCCGTGGCGTTGTCCTCATAGGACAGGACCACCACGCCATGCTTTACCGCCACGTGCAGGAAGGAGAGCATGTGGCACTGCGCCAGCGCCGTCAGCAGCAGCTGCTCGGGGTTGTACCGGGAGCGGTCGCCGTGGAAGGTGGGGTCGGCCGAGCCCTGCAGGACCGGCAGCCCGGGAATCTCGATGTCGTGGTCCCGGGAGTAGGCCCGGTATGACGACGTGCCGCTTCCAAGGTTGCCGGTCCAGCGGACCCGCAGTGCATAGTGGTGCTCGTCGAGCGCCACGGCCTAGACGTCCGCCGCGCGGGCCCGCAGCGCCCGGGCCACGCCGTCGCGGTTTTCCAGCATCATCCGGCGCAGCGCAGCGCTCTCCTCCGGCAGGGAAGCCAGGAACTCGTCGGTCCGGTCCACGGTGGCCTGGCTGGTCAGCTGCGCCGGGTACAGTCCGAGAACGATCTGCTGGGCCAGGGCAAAGGTCCGTTCAGCGACGATCCCCGGCACGGCCTCGAAGTACTTCTCCGCGTACGGCTCCAGCAGCGCCGTGTCCAGGACCCGGGTGAAGCCGGTGACGGCCGAGGCCTGGATCGCGTTGGAGAGATCGCCCTTGACGACGATCGACTCCCAGGCCTCCGCCTTCGCCTCCGGCGTGGGGATGGCAGCCTTGGCCAGGGCGGCCGCGTTCTGGCCGCTGGAGGTGTTGTCCCGTTGCAGTTCGGCGTCGATGTCCGCCTGGCCCAGCCTGCCGCCGGCCACGAGGGCGGCCACGAGCTCCCAGCGGAGGTCCTGGTCGACGGTCAGTCCGGCAAGGGTGACGGAGCCGTCCAGCAACCCGGCGATCCGGTCCAGCTGCTGCGCGCTGCGGGCCAGGAGGGCGAAGGACTTGATGAACTGCAGCTGGGCGTCGGAACCGCCCGGAACGTCGCAGGCCAGTTCCCACAGGCGGTCGACGGCGGCGACGGTGGTGGCTTGGCGGTGCTCCTCGGCCACGTAGAAGGTGAGCGTGGTGGCGAGCTGCCGCAGCTGCACGAGGATCACCGAGGAGTCAGACTCCGAGGCGATGTTGGCCAGGATCAGCTCGACGTAACCGCGGGCGGGGCTTTCCCCGTCCCTTGCGGCGTCCCAGGCCGAGCCCCACACGAGTGTCCGCGGCAGGCTCTCGCGGAAATCCTTCAGGTGGGCCGTGGCCGTGGCGAGGGACTGCTCGTCCAGGCGCACCTTGGCGTAGGCGAGGTCATCGTCGTTAAGCAGGATCAGGTCCGGCCTTTTCAGTCCGGCGAGTTCCGGCACCTCGGTGCGTTCGCCGTCGACATCCAGTTCCTCACGGTGCACGCGCTCCAGTGTCCCCTCCTCGGTGAGGTCATAGAACCCCACGGCCAGGCGGTGCGGGCGGATGGTGGGCTGCTCGGCAACCGCGGACTGCAGGATTGCGAAGGACGTGATGGTGCCGTCGGCGTCCACCGCCAGCTCCGGCTTGAGCGAGTTCACGCCCGCCGTTTCCAGCCACAGCCGGCCCCACTGGTCCAGGTCGCGTCCGCTGGCCTTCTCCAGTTCGACCATCAGGTCAGCGAGCTCGGTGTTCCGCCAGGAATGCTTGGCAAAGTATTCGCGCACGCCCGCCATGAACTTGTCCGGCCCCACCCAGGCCACCAGCTGCCGGAGCACCGAGGCGCCCTTGGCGTAGGTGATGCCGTCGAAGTTCACCTCGACGTCATGCAGGTCGTTGATTTCGGCGAAGATCGGGTGGGTGGTGGGCAGCTGGTCCTGGCGGTAGGCCCACGACTTTTCCACCGAGGCGAACGTGGTCCAGGCGCTCTGGAACTTGGTGTTCTCCACCGCGGCCAGGTGCGACATGTATTCGGCGAAGGATTCATTGAGCCATAGGTCGTTCCACCAGCGCATGGTCACGAGGTCGCCGAACCACATGTGGGCCAGCTCGTGCAGGACGGTGATGGCGCGGCGCTCCACCTGCGCCTCCGGAACCTTGCCGCGGAAGACGTAGCCCTCGAGGATGGTGACCGCACCGGCGTTCTCCATGGCGCCGGCGTTGAACTCCGGCACAAACAGCTGGTCGTACTTCTCAAACGGGTACGGGCAGCCGAACTCGGCCTCGAAGAACTCGAATCCCTGCCGGGTGAGCTCAAAGATGTTGTCCGCGTCCAGGTACTGCATGAGGGACTTGCGGGCGAAGACGCCCAGCGGCACCACGCGGCCATCCGAACTGGTGACGTCGCTGCGCACCGACTGGTACGGTCCGGCGATCAGCGCTGTGACGTACGAGGACAGGCGGGGCGTGGGCGGAAAGTCCCAGACCGAGCGGGCGCCGCCGTCGTTCCCGGGTTCGGCCGCCACCGGCTCCGGCGTCGGTGAATTGGAGATGACGTCCCAGTGCGAGGGCGCCGTGACGCGGAACCGGAACGTGGCCTTGAGGTCGGGCTGTTCAAAGACGGCGAACATCCGGCGCGAGTCCGGCACCTCGAACTGCGTGTACAGGTACACCTCGCCGTCAACCGGGTCCACGAAGCGGTGCAGGCCTTCGCCGGTGTTCATGTAGGGGGCATCCGCCACCACTGTCAGTTCGTTGTCCGCAGCCAGGTCCGGCAGCTGGATCCGCACGCCGTCGGAGATCTCGGCGGGGTCCAGTTCGCGGCCGTTCAGCGTGACGCTGTGGACAGCCTCGGTCACGGCATCGATGAACGACGACGAGCCCGGCTCCGCCGTGAACCTGACGGTGGTGGTGGAACCGAACACCGTCTCACCCCTGGTCAGGTCAAGGCTGACATCGTAGGAGTCGACGGTAATCAGGGCGGCGCGCTCGCGTGCTTCGGCGCGGGTCAGGTTCATGCCTGGCAAGGTTGTGCCTCCAGAGGTTGGGGTGGCCGGACCAAACCGGCCCGCCGGCTGCTGCGCACGGTGTTCACGCGCGCGGTTGCATCACTGTGAAGCCATTGTTTCATTCCGGCGCCGCTTGGCAAGTAGCGTGGGTCACTTCGGGGCGCAGTTCCGGGCCGTTCGTTGCGGGAGCCATCTCCAGCCGCCCGGCGCGGGGGTAGCGTTAAGGCATGGGAAAGATCCTCGATGCTGTGGACACCAAGGCGCTGCGGTTCGCGATCGGCTTCCCAGTGTTGCTTGCCGCGGGGTTCGCGGTCTGTGCCGTGCTGTTGCGGCCGGACCTGCCGGAACCGCTGGCGGTCATGTGGAATAACGACGGCGGCACCGCCTTCGCGCCGTTCCCCGCCTTTGTGGGGGGCGGGGCTGCCATGATCGTCCTCGTCGGCTGGCTGGTGCTGCTGCAGTCCGTGCCGCTTTCGCGGCCAACCGTGATGCGCCGGATCATGATGGGCGCAGGGCTGACGGTGAGCCTGTTTGTCACCACCGTGCTGGCGGCCGCCCTCGTGGGCCAGGCCGGGGTGGCAGACGCCAGGGAGTCCAGTGTGGACGTGATTGTCCTGGCCTCCGGCAGCGGGGCCGCGCTTTCCCTGGGGGTCGTCATCGGGTTCGTCTTCAAGGCGGACCACCAGTGGACGCCGGAGGATGACCGTGCCCTGCAGCGGGCGCTGGAGCAGGAGCTCGACCCCGACCTTGCCGGGGATTCCGTGCGGTTCTGGGTGCATGCGCGCAGCTCCGTCTTTGTCATGATCGCCATCGCCAGCCTGTTTCCCGCTTCGCTGATTGCCATCGTCGTGCCGTGGCTGGGTGCCCTGCTGGTGGCGGCCGCCCTGGTCGGGGCCGCGTTCCTGTTCGCCAGGGTCACCGCGGACCGCAGCGGGCTTCGCGTCTTCCTCGCCGGCATCCTCCGGGTCATCGACGTCCCCGCCACCGCCATCTCTGCCGCCCAGCCGGCTGACGTCCGCGCCGCCGACTACGGCGGGTGGGGCTACCGCAACCACGACGGAACCGCAGCAGTGCTCGTCAGCAGCGGCCCCGCCGTCGTCGTCCGCAAGACCGACGGCCGCCGGCTTGCCGTAAGCGGCGGAAACCCCGACTCCGCCGCCCTCCTCGCCGAGGTCCTGACCCGCGTTGCGGCAAGGGCACGCCGCGACATGCGCCCGCCGGACAACCGCCCGCCGGCCCAGGGCGACGCGGAAGCGTAGCTGCCGCGTAACGGCCCGGGCGGCACCCCGCCGGCGCCAGCACACCGAGTACTCTTGGATCTGTTGATTTGACCTGTACCAGCCCGGCCGCGCCCCGGTGCTCATGACTGAACGGAAGCTACCGTGACAACAAACCCTGCCTTTCCGCGGGTCCACATCGCCACCGACCACGCCGGCATGGAACTGAGTGCCCATCTGGTCAAGCACCTGACGGCGAACGGCTACGACGTGGTGGATCACGGCCCCAAGGAATACGACGCCCTGGACGACTACCCGTCGTTCTGCATCAAGGCGGCGCTCGCAGTGGTGGCGGACCAGGAAGCCGGCGTCCACGCCCTCGGCATCGTGCTGGGCGGATCCGGAAACGGCGAGCAGATCGCGGCCAACAAGGTCAAGGGCGTCCGCGCGGCCCTGGCCTGGAACCACGCCACTGCAACGCTGGCCCGCGAGCACAACGATGCCAACGTGGTGGCGGTCGGCGGGCGCCAGCACAGCGTCGAGGAGGCTACCTCCCTGATCGAGGCCTTCCTGCAGGAGCCCTTCAGCAACGACGAGCGGCACGTCCGCCGCATCGGCAAGATCGCCACCTACGAAACCACCGGCGAGATCGTCGAATAGTGCCGGAAGGCCACTCCATACACCGGCTGGCCCGCCAGTTCGGTGACGTGTTTGCCGGTGAGCGGCTGGCTGTCAGCAGCCCCCAGGGCCGGTTTGCCGCCGGCGCCGCCCTGCTGGACGGGCACACAATGGTGCACGCGTCCGCGCACGGCAAGCACCTGTTCCTGCATTTCGAACACGGGCTGGTGCTGCACGTCCACCTCGGCCTGTACGGGGCGTGGGACTTTGGCGGCGACAGCCATTTCCGCGGGGCGTCCAGCATCGGCGCTCCCCGCAGGGTGGGGGAGCGGGAAGTGGCCGACGACGGCGCCGGGCTCACCGGCGGGACCGCCCCCGCCGGGTACGCCGGTCCGCCGGCGCCGGTGGGCGCCGTGCGGGTGCGGCTGGTGAGTGGCCACGGCTGGGCCGACCTCCGCGGCGCCACCACGTGCGCGGCCATCACCGACGCCGAGGCGGCGGCCGTGCTGGACAGGCTGGGCCCCGATCCGCTCCACAACGCCGGCGGCAGCCGGGACGACTTCATCCGGCGCATCCTGGCGAAGCGGACGCCGGTGGCCACGCTGCTGATGGACCAGAAGGTGATTGCCGGCGTCGGGAACGTCTACCGGGCCGAAGTGCTGTTCCGCGGCAGGATCGACCCCCTGCTTCCCGGCCGTGCGCTCGGCGAGGACGCCGCCGGCCTCCTCTGGGACGACACCTCCGCGGTGATGGCCGACGGCGTCCGTGACGGGCGGATCATCACCACCACCGCCGGCTTCTGGACCCGGAGCGATCAGCTTCCGCTGGGGGAGGAGGCCCACTTTGTCTACCGCCGCCACGGCCAGCCCTGCCGGGTCTGCGGTACCGCGGTTGCGTTGGCCGAACACGCCGCCCGCAAACTGTACTGGTGCCCGTCCTGCCAGCAGCCCGCCTGAGGCGCTTTCCAATGCCTGACCGGCGATGACTGACGGGCCTGTACGGGAGTATTCCTGGGAGCAGGTCTGTGCCAGGCGCCTGGAGCGCCAGAGGCTTGCGGCGCCTTCGCCATCCGGCTCCCCGTCCGACATCGTGCGGGCCATGTGCGGCGCGCATGCGCAGGTGATGCCCGGCGGCCGAGCTGTCCTTGGGGATGCGGAGCACCGTGCTGTCCCGCGCGGACGTGCGCAGCTCCCTCTGGGAGGACGGAACCCTGGCCAGGACCTTCGGGCCGCGGGGCACCGCGGGCTTCCGCGGAGCGCTGTGCTTTGGCGCCGGCAGGGGCAGGTCAGCGACGTATCGCAATCCCGGGCAGCTAATTCCCGGCTTCCGGCCCGCCGAAGCCGGGAGGGCGCTCGGCTGGCTGCTCCGGACCTACCTGCAGGCGTACGGCCCCGCTACGCCGTCCAACTTTGAAGTCGGCCTCACCCTCGGCAGGGTGGACATCGGGGGCCACGCCTAGGCCGGGACCAGATGACGGCCAGGGCTTAACGCGAAAGAGGCCCCTCATCGAGGGGCCTCTTTCCGGTGGAGGGGACGACGGGAATCGAACCCGCGTAATCAGTTTGGAAGACTGAGGCTTTACCATTAAGCTACGTCCCCGGAGGAAAGCGCTGCGGCGCACTGGCCTTTGGCTTTTCTTCGGCGGCTGTTCAAGCCGGATATAACTAAACCTAATTCATGCCCCAAGTGTCAAATGTGCAATCGCGGCAGGGATGAACGTAGACTGTCCTGTGCATTACGGGGTGTAGCTCAGCTTGGCTAGAGCACCTGCTTTGGGAGCAGGAAGTCGCAGGTTCAAATCCTGTCACCCCGACTCTGCGGCCCGGGCCCCAGGCCTGGTCACAACAACGCGTTTGCAGAAACCATCCAACAAAACCAGGAGTACTTAGACCGTGAAGAGCGCTGTCGAGAACCTCACCCCCACGCGGGTCAAGCTCAATGTTGAGGTCCCCTTTGAGGAATTGAAGCCCAGCATCGACGAGGCATACAAGACTGTTGCTTCGCAGATCCAGGTTCCTGGCTTCCGTAAGGGCAAGGTTCCCGCCAAGCTGATCGACCAGCGCGTCGGCCGCGGCTACGTCCTGGAGACCGCCATCAACGAGGGCCTCAACGGCTGGTACCAGGCTGCTGTCCAGGAATCGGGCATCCGCCCGCTGAGCCGTCCCGAGGTTGAGATCACCGAGGTTCCGGACCCCTCCGCCACCGACGGCGAGCTGAAGTTCCAGGCCGAGGTTGACGTCCGCCCCGAGATCGAACTGCCCGACTACTCCGGCATCAAGGTCGAGGTTGCCGCAGCCGAGTCCTCCGACGCCGACGTCGACAAGGCCCTGGACGAACTGCGTGGCCGCTTCGGCACCCTCAAGACCGTGGAGCGCCCGGCCGCTGACGGTGACTTCCTGAGCATCGACATCACGGCCAGCATCGACGGCGCCGAGGTCGACTCCGCCTCCGGCCTGTCCTACCAGGTTGGCGCCGGCACCATGCTCGAGGGCATGGACGAGGCCGTCACCGGCCTGAGCGCTGACGAGGACGCCATCTTCGACACCACCCTCGTGGGCGGCGAGCACGCCGGCGAGCCGGCCCAGGTCAAGGTCGTCGTCAAGTCCGTCAAGGAGCGCGAGCTGCCTGAGGCGAACGATGACTTCGCCCAGCTGGCTTCCGAGTTCGACACCCTGTCCGAACTGCGCGAGGACCTCGCCAAGCAGGCCGCCGACTCCAAGGTCGTCGAGCAGGGCGTCGAAGCCCGCGACAAGGTCCTGGACAAGCTCGTTGAGCTGGTTGAGGTTCCGGTTCCGGACTCCGTCGTTGAAGAGCAGCTCGAGCAGCACTTCAAGGCCGAGAACTCCCACGGTGAAGGCGAGCACGACACCGAAGAGCACCGCGCCGAGGTCAAAGCCAACACCGAGCGTGCTTTCCAGAACGAGATCATCCTCGACGCCATCGCCGAGAAGGAAGAAGTCGGCGTCAGCCAGAACGAGCTGATCGACTACATCGTCACCACCGCCAGCCAGTACGGCATGGACCCGAACCAGTTCGCCCAGATCATCGACCAGAGCGGCCAGGTTCCCATGATGGTTTCCGAGGTTCGCCGCCGCAAGGCGCTGGCAGTCGTCCTGGGCCAGGCCGAGGTCACCGACTCCGAGGGCAACAAGGTTGACCTGAGCGACTTCGTCCGCCCCGGCGGCGAAGAGGCTCCGGCCGCCGAAGCCGAAGCGGAAACCGAAACTGAAGAGGCAGCCGGCGAGACCGTCGCGAACGACGATCCCGCGGCCGTGAAGTTCTAGCAGCTGCACACATCAGTGGCGCCAGCCCCCGGGTCCTCGGATCCGGGGGCTGGCGCGTTAACGGCCGGTGTACAGCTCCCGCGGGCAATCGTGCGCCGTCAGCGAACAGTGCGATTCCGACGAACAAATCCGCTCCGAAAGCGGTTAGTGTCCAAGTAGTGAAGTTCAGTGATGTCGAACCGTAACGTCACCGTCACCAGCGAGAGGTAAGTACAAATGTCACAGCAAGCAGCGGCCCCCCGCATGGCAACCGTCGATCCTGCAGCCCAGGACAACTACATCTACAACCGCCTGCTGAAAGAGCGCATCATCTGGCTTGGCTCCGAGGTCCGCGACGAGAACGCGAACGCCATCTGCTCACAGCTGCTGCTGCTTTCCGCCGAGGATCCCAACAAGGACATCTACCTCTACATCAACTCGCCCGGCGGCTCAGTGACGGCCGGCATGGCCATCTACGACACCATGCAGTTCATCCCCAATGACGTCGTGACCGTCGCCACCGGCCTTGCTGCCTCCATGGGACAGTTCCTGCTGTCCTCCGGCACCAAGGGCAAGCGCTACGCCACCCCGAACGCCCGCATCCTGATGCACCAGCCCTCGGGCGGCATCGGCGGCACCGCGTCGGACATCAAGATCCAGGCCGAGCTGATCCTCCACATGAAGAAGGTCATGGCTGAGCTCACGGCGGACCAGACCGGCCAAACCGTGGAAACCATCCTCAAGGACAACGACCGCGACAAGTGGTTCACCGCCACTGAAGCGCTCGAATACGGCTTCTTCGACAAGATCTCGGCCCACGCAGGATCCGTCGCCGGCGGCGGCGGAACCCAGAACTCGTCATCCAACGGCCAGAGCTAACCGGCAGCAAGACAGAACTGAATCCAGGAGCAATGAACATGAACTACAATTTCGGATCGTCTGCCGGCAACCTGCCGACAAGCCGCTACGTTCTGCCGCAGTTTGAGGAGCGCACGCCGTACGGCTTCAAGCGCCAGGACCCGTACACCAAGCTCTTCGAGGACCGCATCATCTTCCTCGGTGTCCAGGTGGACGATGCCTCCGCCGATGACATCATGGCGCAGCTGCTGGTGCTGGAGTCCACGGACCCGGACCGCGACATCACCATCTACATCAACTCGCCAGGCGGCTCCTTCACCGCCATGACCGCGATCTACGACACCATGCAGTACATCCGCCCCGAGATCCAGACCGTGTGCCTTGGCCAGGCGGCAAGTGCCGCGGCCGTGCTGCTGGCCGCGGGTACGCCGGGCAAGCGGCTCGCACTGCCCAACGCCCGCGTCCTGATCCACCAGCCCGCGCTGTCCGGCGGCCAGGGCGGCCAGGCATCCGACCTGGAAATCCAGGCCGCTGAAGTCATGCGCATGCGGACCTGGCTGGAGGAAACCCTGGCCAAGCACTCCGGCCGGACGCCGGAACAGGTCAACAACGACATCGAGCGGGACAAGATCCTCACCGCCGCCGAGGCGCAGGATTACGGCCTGATCGACCAGGTCCTCGATTCCCGCAAGATCAAGCCCCAGGCGCTGGCCCGCTAAATACGGGCACATGCCGGGCAAACAGCAGTAACGGACGCCGGTGCGGTTTAGATTTTTGAACCGCACCGGCGTCCGGTTTCCACCCCTCGGGCCGAATGTGACCTAGAGTGGATGTAATCATTGCCGGATCCGCGAGGTGAGGCTGTGATTCCAGCAACCGGAGCAAAGCTGCCCTTGCGGCAAGATACTAAGGGGTTCACATATGGCTCGGATTGGCGAGAGCGCGGATCTGCTCAAGTGCTCTTTCTGTGGCAAGAGCCAGAAGCAGGTGCGCAAGCTCATTGCCGGGCCTGGCGTCTACATCTGCGACGAGTGCATCGAGCTCTGCAACGAGATCATCGAGGAAGAGCTCGCAGAGGTCGCCGATCTGGGCAGTTTCGAGCTCCCCAAGCCCCGCGAGATCTTTGACTTCCTGCAGGAATACGTCATTGGCCAGGAACCGGCCAAGCGTTCCCTGGCCGTCGCGGTCTACAACCACTACAAGCGGATCCAGGCCGGCCACGCGCCCAAGAGCGGCACGCTGGCCGACGGCGTCCACCACGACGACGTTGAGATCGCGAAGTCCAACATTCTCCTGATCGGCCCCACGGGCTGCGGCAAGACCTACCTTGCACAGACCCTGGCACGCCGGCTGAACGTCCCCTTCGCCGTGGCCGACGCCACCGCCCTGACCGAAGCCGGTTATGTGGGCGAGGACGTCGAGAACATCCTCCTCAAACTCATCCAGGCCGCCGACTACGACGTCAAGAAGGCCGAACAGGGCATCATCTACATCGACGAGATCGACAAGATCTCGCGCAAGAGTGAAAACCCCTCTATTACCCGCGACGTTTCCGGCGAGGGGGTGCAGCAGGCGCTGCTGAAGATCCTGGAAGGTACAGTTGCCTCGGTCCCGCCGCAGGGCGGCCGCAAGCACCCGCACCAGGAATTCATCCAGATCGACACCACCAACGTCCTCTTCATCGTTGCCGGCGCCTTTGCCGGCCTGGAGGACATCATCGGTTCCCGCTCCGGCCGCAAGGGCATCGGCTTCGGTGCGCCGCTGAACGAGGTCAAGAACACCGACTCCTACGGCGAGGTGATGCCGGAGGACCTGCTGAAGTTCGGGCTCATTCCGGAATTCATCGGCCGCCTGCCGGTCATCACCACGGTGTCCAACCTTGACCGTCCCGCCCTGATCCAAATCCTGTCCACGCCCAAGAACGCGCTGGTCAAGCAGTACCAGAAGATGTTCCAGTTGGACGGTGTGGAGCTGGTGTTCGACGACGCCGCCCTGGACCTGATTGCCGACCAGGCCCTGGAACGGGGGACCGGAGCCCGCGGACTGCGCGCCATCATGGAGGAAGTCCTCCTGCCGGTCATGTTCGACCTGCCCAGCAGGGACGACATCGCCAGCGTGGTCATCACCGCCGACGTGGTGGCCAAGAAGGCCCAGCCCACCATGATCACGCACGACGTCGTGGCCAAGCGCCGGAACAAGTCCGCCTAGTTGGAGGGAATTGGGCTGGTCGGAATAAATCCACCCGGTCCGTCGCTGTCGCTTAAGTGCGCCCTGCAAGTATGGCTTAGCCACGCGCCACACCCCGAAGACTTCCCTGAGGAGATTTGCTGTGTCTGAGAACGCCGCCAACAAGGCCGACTTCTGGTTCGACCCGCTCTGCCCGTTCGCCTGGATCACCTCCCGCTGGATTGGTGAGGTGGAAGGCGTCCGCAACATCGAGACGGAGTGGCACGTCATGAGCCTGTCCGTGCTGAATGAAGGACGCGACCTCGACCCCAAGTACCGCGAAGCCATGGACAAGGCCTGGGGCCCGGTCAGGGTCATCATCGCCGCGCAGGAGAAGCACGGCGACCACGTGGTCAAGCCGCTCTATGACTCGATGGGCTCGCAGATCCACGACGGCGGTGAGAAGGACTTCTCGATCGTCATCAGCAAGGCCCTTGCCGAGTGCGGCCTCCCGGCCGAATTGGCAGCCGTCGCCGGCTCCGACGAGTACGATGCCCAGCTGCGGGCCAGCCACGAAAAAGGCATCTCCCTTGTGGGCCAGGACGTGGGGACCCCGGTGGTGGCCTTCAACGGCACCGCCTTCTTCGGACCCGTCCTCACCCGCATTCCGCGGGGCGAGGAAGCCGGGAAGATCTGGGACGCGTCGGTGACCCTCGCGGCCTACCCGCACTTCTTCGAGATCAAACGCAGCCGCACCGAAAGCCCTGCCTTCGACTGATCTGCGCCTTCGACTGACCTGCGCGGTCGGCTGACCTGTCAGAGCCCCGGCAGAACTACATCAGAGTAGTTCCGCCGGGGCTCTTGCGCATCCGGTACCGGAGGACAAAGATAGAACTTACCCACTTCGAAAGAAGCGGGACGCAAGAACCAATGATTCAGTGACATGCTTCCAACGCAGCCTTCGGCAAAGTTAGAAGCAGGCTACCGGTGACAAGGTAGGAAGACCTGAAACTTCTGAGGATCTTGCCAGACTGTCAAAGATGTCACCAGACAGCCGAAAAGTCGAAGCCCCACCAACGGCAAAACGCTGATGGGGCTTCCCCTTTGCCCTGAATAAGGGCCTGGCCGTATTAGGCCTGCGCCGGTTCCTCGGCCGGGGCCAGCTGCACGTCACTGACCGTGAGCTCGCCCTCGCCCGTGTTGAGCGAGATTTCCTGCGCGTTGGCCGCGGCCTTGAGGTCACCGAGCCCGGCCTGAAGCTGGGCCACGAGGGTCTCCGGCGCAGTGATCGTCGCCGACAGCACCTCCGTGCGCTGCTTGACCTTGGCCTCGGACTTGGCCTTCCGGATGCCGCTGAGGGCAACGCCCACGGTGCCCAGCATGCCGGTGTCGCCGTCGGTGATCTCCAGCGGCGCCGGCCAGGCGGCGCGGTGCACGG
This sequence comes from Arthrobacter sp. NPDC058097, assembly GCF_042884885.1. NCBI lineage: Bacteria > Bacillati > Actinomycetota > Actinomycetes > Micrococcales > Micrococcaceae > Arthrobacter > Arthrobacter sp. NPDC058097. Next base: position 298,953 of record NZ_JBHVSZ010000007.1, on the reverse strand, counting down.
AACCGGTCCGCCACCAGCCCCAGACCTCCTCAGTGGCGAAGGGCAGGAACGGCGCAAAGAGACGCAGCAGCGAATCGAGCGTGGTGGCCAGGGCGGCCAGCACGGAAGCCTGCTCGGTCTCCCCGGCCGCACCGTAGGCGCGGTCCTTGATCAGCTCGACGTAGTCGTCGGTGAACTGCCAGAAGAACGATTCGCTGATCTGCAGCGCCCGGGCATAGTCGTAGTTGTCGAACGCCTTGGTGGCCTGGGCCACGACGTCGGAGAGCTGGGCCAGCAGGGCGCGGTCGAGGGGATTGGTCAGGACGGACAGGTCCGTGGAGACCACCGAGTTCTCCGTGGCGCCAAGGTTCAGGACGAACTTCGAGGCGTTCAGCAGCTTGATGGCCAGGCGGCGGCCGATCTTCATCTGCGCGATCTCGTAGGCCGTGTCGGCGCCCAGGCGTGCGGAGGCAGCCCAGTAGCGGACGGCGTCGGAGCCGTACTCGTTCAGGACGTCCGTCGGCACCACCACGTTGCCCTTCGACTTGGACATTTTCTTGCGGTCCGGGTCCAGGATCCAGCCGGAGATGGCGGCGTGCTTCCAGGGTGCCACGTCCTGCAGGGCGTCGGCACGGACGACGGAGGAGAACAGCCAGGTGCGGATGATGTCGTGTCCCTGCGGGCGCAGGTCGAACGGGAACACCTTGGCGAACAGGTCCTCGTCCCGGCTCCAGCCGCCCACGATCTGCGGGGTCAGTGAGGACGTGGCCCAGGTGTCCAGCACGTCGGCGTCACCGGTGAAGCCGTTGGGCTGGTCACGCTGGGATTCGTCATACCCGGGAGCGGCGTCAGCTGCCGGGTCAACAGGCAGCTGCTCGTCGGAGGGCAGGATGGGGGAGTCGTAGTCCGGGTTGCCCTGGGCGTCCAGCGGGTACCAGACCGGGATCGGGACTCCGAAGAACCGCTGGCGGGAAACCAGCCAGTCACCGTTCAGGCCCGCAATCCAGTTCTCGTACCGGGAACGCATGAAGGACGGGTGGAAATCGATCTCGTGGCCTCGGCCGATCAGGCGTTCGCGGCGGTCCTCGTCGCGGCCGCCGTTGCGGATGTACCACTGGCGGGAGGTGACCACCTCGAGGGGCTTGTCACCCTTTTCGAAGAAGTTCACCGGGTGGGTGATCTTCTTGGGCTCGCCGTCGAGCAGGTCCGCTGCCGTGAGCAGTTCCACTACGGCTTCCTTGGCGGAGAAGACGGTCTTGCCGGCCATGGCGGCGTAGGCCTCGCGGCCGGCGTCCGTGGTGATCCATTCCGGAGTCTCGGCGAGGATGCGGCCGTCGCGGCCTACGATCGCGCGGGTGGGCAGCTGGAGTTCACGCCACCAGGTGACGTCGGTCAGGTCGCCGAAGGTGCAGACCATCGCGATGCCCGAACCCTTGTCCGCCTTGGCCAGCGGGTGCGCCTTGACCTCCAGCTCGACGTCGAACAGGGGGGACTTCACGGTCTTGCCGAACAGCGGCTGGTACCGCTCGTCGTCGGGGTTTGCCACCAGGGCGGCGCAGGCCGCGAGCAGTTCGGGACGGGTGGTCTCGATGAAGATCTTTTCGCCGTCGGCGGTGAAGAACGGGTAGCGGTAGTACGCACCCGGCACCTCGCGGTCCTCAAGCTCGGCCTGCGCTACCGCGGTGCGGAACGTGACGTCCCAGAGGGTGGGGGCCTCGGCCATGTAGGCGTCGCCGGCGGCAAGGTTCGCGAGGAACGCGCGCTGGGAGACGGCGCGGGAGGTGTCGTCGATGGTGCGGTAGGTCAGGTTCCAGTCAACGGACAGGCCGAGGGTCTGGAACAGGTTCTCGAAGACCTTCTCGTCCTCGACCGCCAGCTCTTCACACAGTTCGATGAAGTTCTGCCGGGACACGACGTCGAAGTCCCGCTGGTTCTTCGCCGGCTGTGCCGGCGGCTGGTAATCCGGGTCGTACGGAATGGCGGGATCGCAGCGGACGCCGTAGTAGTTCTGGACGCGGCGCTCGGTGGGCAGGCCGTTGTCGTCCCAGCCCATGGGGTAGAAGACGTTCTTGCCGGTCATGCGCATGTAGCGGGCCTGCACGTCGGTCTGCGTGAAGGAGAACATGTGGCCCACGTGGAGGGAACCGGAAGCGGTGGGCGGGGGAGTGTCGATCGAGTAGACCTGCTCCCGGGTGGTGTCCGGGTCGAACCGGTAGGTTCCTTCCGCGAGCCAGCGCTGCGTGAGGGCAGCCTCCAGGCCTTCCAGGGCCGGCTTGTCGGGAACGTTGATGGGGGCGGTGGCGGGCGTGTCTGTACCCTGCGTTGATTCAGCCATGGTCCCAATTGTTTCATGCCGGGCAGTTGTTTCCTTCCCGGCGGTGGGCGCCGCAGCGCGACGGTGGGAGTAACATGCGGCCTATGGCGAAACCAGACGCTTCCTTTGCGATCAAACGCATCTACGAGGAACCAGTGGACGACGACGGCTGCCGGGTTCTGGTGGACAGGCTCTGGCCGCGCGGGGTCAGTAAGGATCGGGCCCGGCTGGAGCTGTGGCTCAAGGAAGTGGCGCCGTCCCCGCCGCTGCGGCAGGAATTCGCCCACATGCAGGAGCGGTTCGAGGACTTCCGTGCCCAGTATGAGGACGAGCTGGCGGGCAATCCGGCGGTGGACCAGCTCCGGGAACTGGCGGCGCAGCACGGGAAGGTGACGCTGCTGTACGCGGCCAGGGATCCGGACGTGAACCATGCCAGGGTCCTGCTGGAATTCCTGGCAGGTGTTGGCCCGGGAAAGTGACGGGTTCGCGGAGGTAAACATTGGGCCGGGCAGCCAACCGTTGGCGCTAGGGTGGTGCCATGACTGAGGTTTCCCCAAGCTCTGACGTGTCCACCACCAAAGCAGCCCTCGTGACGGGCGCCAGCTCCGGCATTGGCGAGGCCACCGTGCGCGCGCTCCGTGCCGACGGCTGGACCGTGTACGCCGTCGCCCGACGCCAGGAACGGCTGGCCGCGCTGGAAGCCGAGACCGGCGCCGTCGCCCTGGCCGCCGACATTTCCGAGGACACGGATGTTGCACGCCTGCTGGCCGAGGTGACTTCCGCCGGCGGGATCGACACGCTGGTCAACATCGCCGGCGGCGCCCGCGGCGCGGACCGCGTGGGCCAGGCCGTGACCGAGGACTGGGAATGGATGTACCGCGTGAACGTCCTCGGCACCATGAAGCTCACCCGCGCCTTCCTGCCGATGCTGCGCGAACACGGCGAGGGCACCGTCCTGAACCTGACCTCCACGGCCGGACTGGATGCCTACGAGGGCGGCGGCGGCTACAACGCCGCCAAGTTCGCCCAGCATGCCCTGACCGGGGCGCTTCGGCTGGAAGAGGCGGACCACAACGTCCGGGTCATCGAGATCGCGCCCGGCCTGGTCCAGACCGAGGAGTTCGCCCTCAACCGGCTGGGTGACGCTGAGTCGGCCGGCAAGGTGTACCAGGGCGTGGAGAAGCCGCTCACCGCCGAGGACGTGGCCGATGTGGTGCGCTACGCCGTGAGCGCACCGCACCACGTGAACCTCGACCAGATCGTCATCCGCCCGGTGGCGCAGGCCTCGACCTTCAAGCTGATCCGCAAGCAGGCCTGAGCTAACCCCCCACCGGGACGGCCAGCGTGGCAATCACCGCCGCATGGTCCGTCCCGGGAACGCGGTGCACGGCGTAGCCCGAGGCCGGAATGCGCGGACTGGTGATCACGTGGTCGATGGTGATGCCGGGCAGCGCCTGGCCGTCCATTGGCCACGTGGGCGTGAACCGCGCCCCGGAGGCTGTGCCGGCGTCCACCAGCTTCCGGCCGCCCGGGCCGCCGTCGAGCAGTCTGCGGAACTCCGAGTGGTCATAGGTGGCGTTGAAATCACCCAGCAGCAGCTGGTTTTCCTGGCCGTCCGCCCCGTTGCGGGCCACCAGCCGGCCCAGCGCTTCCAGGTCGCTGCGCCACTGCCCCACCCGGACATCCACCGGAGGGAGAGTGTGCACATTGGTGACCTCGAGGGTGGCTGCTGCCTTGCCGGCGCCCGCACTGCCGGCACCCCCAACGGGCACTGTCAGCCGGAAGGTCGGCATCTGGAACGGGGTGTCGGGAATCAGCCCCATGGCTTCGAGCGGGTGTCTTGAGTAGGTGGCGCTGCCGGAGCCGTTCTTTGCGGGGCTGCTGATCCGGTGGGGCAGGAGGCTCCCCAGCCCCTCGGCGGCCAGCCGGTCCTCCAACGCCTGGGTGTACTCCTGGATGGCGAGCAGTTCAACCCTGTTGTCCCGGACCAGCCGGACGATCCCGGCGGCATCGGCCCTGCCGAAGCGGGAATTGATGGTCATCACCGTCAGCGGAACGTTACCGCCGGGATCGGACGGGCTCGCCGTCGCCTGTCCTGCCGCCGACCTGGCAGCGTCCGCTTGTCCGGCGTCGGGAGCCCAGAGCCAGAAAAGCTGCGCACCGAGAAGCAGGGCGGCAGCGGCCGTGACCAGGAACCGCCGGCCCAGCAGCGCCAGGACCAGCGCCACCGCGGCGGGAATCACCAGCCACGGGGTGAAGGACAGCAGCTGGACCACCTGGGTGGGCCACTCGGCCGGGATGGCACGGAACATTGACATGGCTGCCACGGGCAGCAGGATGCAGATCACCAGCAGCCGCCAGAGGGTTTGCGCGCGGCGGGCCGAAGCAGTCATGGATCGAGTCTAGGCCGAGGCTGCCGCATGGTTATGGCCGCCGCGGCCCCAGCAGTTAGACTGGAGCCAACAGCTTTGACCCGGCCATCACCGGTGAGCTTCCGGAAGAACACCCGGCCCGCGGTGCGGACAACCGATCGCGGGGGACCAGGCCAGTAGAACCGGACGGGTAAGCCCGTCACAGCAGCAATGAGCGGCCGCCGTCGGACTCCCTTGGGGTTGGGCAGCGGTAAGTGAGGTGGTACCGCGGTGCCGGGGTGCTTTATCCAACGCTGTTGGATGATTGCACACGCGCCGTCCTCGCATCCTGAATGATCCACTTGTTCACCAGCTCAACCCAGGATGTTCGAGATGACGTATTACCCCAAGGCCTCAGCAGCCCCGTCCGGCCAGGGCTCCTCCGCAGGAGTGTCCGCCTCCGTGAAGTTCCCGGAGATCGAGGAGCGGATCCTCAAGTACTGGGACCAGGACGGCACCTTCCAGGCCAGCATCGACCAGCGCAGCGCCGACCTCCCCGGCGGCGCCCCGGGCAGCAACGAATTCGTCTTCTACGACGGCCCGCCCTTCGCCAACGGCCTGCCGCACTACGGCCACCTGCTGACCGGCTACGCCAAGGACCTGGTGGGCCGCTACCAGACCCAGCGCGGCAAGCGCGTGGAACGCCGGTTCGGCTGGGACACCCACGGCCTGCCCGCCGAGCTGGAAGCCATGAAGCAGCTGGGCATGACGGACAAGACGCAGATCGAGGCCATGGGCATCGACAAGTTCAACGATGCCTGCCGCGCCTCCGTGATGAAGTACGCCAACGAATGGCAGGCGTACGTCACCCGCCAGGCCCGCTGGGTGGACTTCGACAACGACTACAAGACCCTCAACGTCGAGTACATGGAGTCCGTGCTCTGGGCCTTCAAGCAGCTGCACGAGAAGGGCCTGACCTACAACGGCTACCGCGTGCTGCCATACTGCTGGAAGGACGAGACGCCGCTGTCCAACCATGAGCTGCGCATGGACGACGACGTCTACAAGAACCGCCAGGACCAGACCGTCACGGTGACCTTCCCCGTCAAGGCAGGGGAGTCGGAACTCTCCAAGCAGCTGGCCGGCGTGCAGGCGCTTGCCTGGACCACCACGCCCTGGACGCTGCCCACCAACCTGGCGCTCGCCGTCGGGCCTGCCATCAGCTATGCCGTGCTGCCCGCCGGACCGAACGGCGTCAAGGCCGCGTCGGCGGAGGCGCCGGTCACCGGAAGCTTCCTGCTCGCCGAGGACCTGCTGGCCACCTACGCAAAAGACCTGGGGTACGGTGACGGTGCCGCTGGCGCGGCTGCCGCGGCCGCCGCCGTGGTCTCCACCCACACCGGCGCCGAACTCGAAGGACTCCGCTACGAGCCACTCTGGCACGACTTCGCCGACACGGAAAAGTACGGCACCCAGAACGCGTGGCAGTTCCTCGTGGCGGATTACGTGACCACCACCGACGGCACCGGCATCGTCCACCAGGCACCGGCCTACGGTGAGGACGACCAGAAGGTGTGTGAAGAAGCCGGCATCCCCGTGGTCCTCTCCGTGGACGAGGGCGCCAAGTTCCTCCACCTGTTCGCCCACGGCGACCTGCACGACATCGTCGGGCTCCAGGTCTTCGACGCCAACAAGCCCATCACCCAGGTGCTCCGTGCCCAGGGCCGCCTGGTCCGCCAGGCCAGCTACGAGCACAGCTACCCGCACTGCTGGCGCTGCCGGAATCCCCTGATCTACCGCGCCGTCTCCTCCTGGTACGTGGAGGTCACCAAGTTCCGCGACCGGATGTCCGAGCTGAACCAGGAGATCAACTGGATCCCCGGCAACGTCAAGGACGGCCAGTTCGGCAAATGGCTCGCCAACGCCCGCGACTGGTCCATCAGCCGCAACCGCTACTGGGGCAGCCCCATCCCGGTGTGGCAGTCCAGCGATCCCGAGTACCCGCGCACCGACGTGTACGGGTCCCTCGCGGAGATCGAGGCCGACTTCGGCCGGCTGCCGCTGAACAAGGATGGCCAGGTGGACCTGCACCGGCCGTTCATCGACGAGCTGACCCGGCCCAACCCGGACGACCCGCGCACCCCCGAAGAGGGCCAGTCGGTCATGCGCCGGGTGGAGGACGTGCTGGACGTCTGGTTCGACTCCGGCTCCATGCCCTACGGCCAGGTGCACTACCCGTTCGAGAACGAGGCCTGGTTCGACACCCACAACCCGGCCGACTTCATCGTGGAGTACATCGGACAGACCCGCGGCTGGTTCTACATGCTGCACATACTGTCCACCGCGCTGTTTGACCGCCCGGCCTTCCGGAACGTCATCAGCCACGGCATCGTGCTGGGCTCGGACGGCCAGAAGATGTCCAAGAGCCTGCGAAACTACCCGGACGTCTCCGAGGTCCTGGACCGCGACGGCTCCGACGCCATGCGCTGGTTCCTCATGTCCAGCCCCATCCTGCGCGGCGGCAACCTCGTGGTCACCGAACAGGGCATCCGCGACGGCGTCCGTCAGGTCATCCTGCCACTGTGGAACGTATACAGCTTCTTCACGCTGTACACGAATGCCGCCAACGGCGGTGCGGGCTACGACGCGCAGCTGCGGTACGACGGTTACACCGACACGCTGGACCAGTACCTGCTGGCCAACACCGGCGACCTCGTCCGGAACATGACCGCCCAGCTGGACACCTACGACATCTCCGGGGCCTGCGACGAACTCCGCAGCTATCTGGACATGCTTACCAACTGGTACGTCCGCCGCAGCCGCCAGCGCTTCTTCGACGAGAACGCCGACGCCTTCGACGCCCTGTACACCGCCTTGGAAGCCGTGTGCCGCGTGGCCGCCCCGCTGCTGCCGCTGGTTTCCGAGGAGATCTGGCGCGGCCTCACCGGCGGCCGCTCCGTGCACCTCGCCGACTGGCCGGACCCTGCGCTGTTCCCCTCCAACGAACCCCTGGTCGAAGCGATGGACCGGGTGCAGCAGATCTGCTCCACCGGCTCCTCGCTGCGGAAGGCCGCCAACCTGCGTGTCCGGCTGCCACTGCAGGAGCTCACTGTGGTGGCGCCCGGTGCAGATGCGCTGGAAGGCTTTGCCGCCGTCGTTGCTGACGAACTGAACCTGCGCTCGGTCCGCCTGCTGGATGCCGGCAGCGCCTCCCCGGAGGAGTTCGGCATCGAGCAGAAGCTGGTGGTCAACGCCCGTGCCGCCGGTCCGCGCCTCGGCAAGAACGTGCAGCTCGCCATCAAGGGCTCCAAGTCCGGCGACTGGTCTGTTTCCGATGCCGGCGTGGTCACCGCGGGCGGCCTTGAGCTGGAGCCGCAGGAATACACACTGGAGACGGTGGTGGCAGAGTCGGAGGGCGGTTCGGCAGCTGCGTCGTCTGCTGCCGCAGTATTGCCGACCGGCGGTTTCGTGGTGCTGAACACCGAAGTCACGCCCGAGCTTGAGGCCGAAGGCCTGGCCCGGGACATGGTCCGTGCCATCCAGCAGGCCCGCAAGGACGCCGCGCTGAACGTGAGCGACCGGATCCGCACCACCGTGAACGCCGCGCAGAACGTCATCGATGCCCTGCTGGCGAACGCCGAGCTGGTGAAGACCGAAACGCTGACGCTCGAGCTGGAGGCCGTACCGGCCGACGCCGCGGAACCGCGCATCACTGTCGAAAAAGTGGGGGCCTGAGACATGACCGACGAATTCTCCGTGGAGAGCGTTTACGCCGAGTTGCTGGGCCGGGCGCCGGAAAACAAGATGGAGCCCCGGCTCGCGCCGCTGTTCCGCGCCATGGACGTGCTGGGGGAACCGAACAAGGCCTACCCGATCATCCACATCACCGGCACCAACGGCAAGACGTCCACGGCCCGGATGATCGAGGCCGGCCTGCGCGCCCACGGTCTCAGCACCGGCCGCTACACCAGCCCGCACCTGTCCAAGGTGACGGAGCGGATCAGCCTGGACGGCGCGCCCGTGTCCGACGAGACGTTCGTGCGCATCTGGGATGAGATCCGGCCGTACCTGCAGATCGTCGACGACGAACTCATCGCCGAGGGCCAGCCCCGGCTGACGTACTTCGAGTGCCTGACCATCCTGGCCTTCGCCGTGTTCGCCGACCAGCCGGTCAATGTCGCCATCATGGAGGTCGGGCTCGGCGGCATCACCGACGCCACCAACGTGGGCGACGGCCAGGTGTCCGTGGTGACCCCCATCTCCCTCGACCACACCGACCTGCTGGGCGACACCACCGAGGACATCGCCCATGAGAAGGCCGGCATCATCAAGCCCGGCGGCTTCCTCGTCAGCGCGGCCCAGCCCCTGGACGCCGCCCAGGTCCTGCTGGAGAAGGCCAAGGAGGTGCAGGTGCCGTTCCGCTTCGAAGGGGTGGAATTCGGCGTCGAATCCCGGCAGGTCGCCGTCGGCGGCCAGGTGGTGAGCGTTCAGGGCCTCGCCGGCCGCTACCCGGACCTCATGGTTCCGCTGCACGGCGCCCACCAGGCCGAGAACGCGGCCGTGGCCGTGGCCGCGCTGGAGGCATTCCTCGGCGGCGGCGAGAAGGAACTGTCCCTGGAGGTCCTGCAGGAGGCGTTCGCTACCGTCTCGTCCCCGGGACGCCTGGAAGTGGTGCGGACAGCCCCCACCATCATCGTGGACGCCGCCCACAACCCGGACGGCATCCGGGCCTCCGCCGAGGCCATCCAGGAGGCCTTCAGCTTCAGCAAACTGGTGACCGTCGTGGGTGTGCTCAAGGAAAAGGACGCCGAGGAGATCCTGCGCCAGCTCAAGGAGTCACTGGGCGACCTCGCGGAGGAATTCTGCTTCACGCAGTCCAATTCCCCGCGGGCGGTGCCGGCAGCGGAACTGGCGGAGCTCGCCGTCGACCTCGGCTTTGGCGAGGAAAACGTGCACATCGCCGAGAAGCTGGACGACGCGCTGGAGTGGGCCGTTGAACGTGCCGAAGCGAACGACGACCTTGCCGGCGGCGTGCTGGTGACCGGCTCCATCACGCTGGTGGCGGACGCCCGCATCCTGCTTGGAAAGGCGGCAACCTGATGGCGCGGCTCACCAAGGCCCAGCGCGAATGGCGCCCGGGCATGCCCAAGAAGCGGCGGTCCACCAAGGTCATGTTCGCCTCGACGGTCCTGCTGCTGGAGGCCTTCGTGGTCTTCTTCGCCACACTGGCGGTGTTCGGCCTGCGCCGCGCCGAGATCTCACCGGCATTGATTCTCTCCGTGGGCATCGGCCTGAGCGCGGTGCTGATCCTGGCCTGCGCCGTGCTGTCCAGGCCGTGGGGTGTGGCGCTGGGCTGGATCCTGCAGGTGGTGCTCATCCTGACTGGCTTTGCCGAACCCATGATGTTCCTCGTGGGCGCGCTGTTCGCCCTCGCCTGGTGGTACGGCATCCGGGCGGGAATCCGCATCGACCGCGAGTCGTCCCAGCGTGAGCGTGAGCAGGCCGAATGGGATGCCGCGCACCCGCAGGCCGCCGGCAATCAAGGCGCTGGCACTGATGGCTCCGGCACTGAGGGCACTGGCCAGACCCCGTAGACTTAGCGTCGAAACCCACAACCAACCTCATTGGAGCGACTGTGAGCATTGAGCGCACCCTTGTCCTGATCAAGCCGGACGGCGTCACCCGGAACCTGACCGGCGAAATCCTCAAGCGGATCGAAGCCAAGGGCTACACCCTGGCCGAACTCAAGAAGACCAACGCCAGCCGGGAACTGCTCGAGCAGCACTACGAGGAGCACGTGGGCAAGCCGTTCTACGAGCCGCTCGTCGAGTTCATGCTCAGCGGCCCCGTGGTCGCCGCCATCTTCGAAGGCCACCGCGTCATCGAGGGCTTCCGCTCGCTGGCCGGCACCACCGATCCCACGACGGCGGCCCCGGGAACCATCCGCGGCGACTTCGGCCGTGACTGGGGCCTGAAGGTCCAGCAGAACCTCGTCCACGGCTCCGACTCGGTGGACTCCGCCGAGCGCGAAATCAAGATCTGGTTCCAGGCCTAAACCTCCCGCAGGCTGAGCGCGAACGTACAGTTGTGGCCCCTCACTCCGCGGAGTCAGGGGCCACAACTGTACGTTCGCGCTGTTTGAAACCTGCGCTGTCAGAAACCTGCGCTGTCAGAAACCTGAGGTGCCGGCGAACACCTGGATGAAGGCGAAGAAGATGGTCGCAATGACGGCCACGTAGAGCAGGGCCGAAATGATCCAACCGGAGTCGCCCAGGACGCGGGCCAGGCCTGCCGGCGCAGGAATCACGCCGTGGACCACGTTTCGGACGGTGACCCAGACGAAGAGCGGAATCATCGCTGCCCAGACAATCATGCAGAACGGGCACAGGATGTGGATGGAGTACAGCGCCTGGGACCACAGCCACACCACGAAGATGAAGCCGAGGGTGATGCCGGCCTGCAGCCCGAGCCAGTACCAGCGGGCGAACCGGGCGCCGGCAAGCAGGGCCATTCCCACGGTAGTGGTGATGGCGAAGGCGACGATTCCGATGAACATGTTCGGGAAGCCGAAGACTGAACTCTGCCACGTCTGCATGACCTGCCCGCAGGAAATCCAGGGGTTCACGTCGCAGACGGTGGCGTGGTTGGGATCCTTGAGGACCTCAAGCTTTTCCAGCACCAGGATGCCTGATGCCAGCCAGCCCACAACGCCGGTGATGACCAGCAGCCAGCCGAAGGGGCGGTCGCGTGTCATGGCCGGTACGGTGGCACCGGCCGACGCCGCGGCGGGCCCGGCACCGTCCTGGTGATCCTGATCGTAGTCCGTGCCCGGGGAAGGCGAAGTGCGTGGCATGGGATGGCGTCCTTTGTCTGGGGTGCTCCTGCCCAGATTGTATCGCCGCCAGCTTGAGGCCGCCTGTACCCGCAGCCCACGGCCCCTTGACCGGCTTTGTCACACAATTACAGCGTATTTGAACGGCAATATGAGAGAATAAACGTGGCTGGAGCGCGAACCACATTCGAACTCCAGTCCGGTGGCTTGTTCCCAAGACCGCCAATGAGCAGTGGTGCAGGCTTTGGAAAGAAGATCCAGCCTCCCACCTTCCATTGGACGGCACCTGGTTGTGGTTGTCAGAAACAACGGGTTCCAGTAACAAGCCCGCCGGCCTGTCAGGCCTGCCGCACCCCACTGCCGGTGCGAGCCTGCTGGTATCCAATTGACTTCTGTCAATGCCTGCGGGTTTTGACAATATGTGCCCCAATGGGTGCCGAATGTGGCGGCACGTCAGGGGCAGGAGTGTTGCCACATATGGATAATGACCAGGTTATAGCCGAGAACGTTGAACCGGCTGCCGCCGGAGAAGCCGCCGCCGAGGCTCCCAAGAAAGCCACCAGGACCCGGCGCAAGGCCACGCCCAAGGCCAACGCAGCGGACGCGGAGTCCGTGGCGCCGGAGACCCCCGCGGAAACCCTGACCTCTGAAGGTGCAGTATCTGAAACCGGAGCGCCTGAACTGGCCGCTGAGGGCGCAGAAGCACCGGCCAAGGCCCCGGTCCGCCGGACCCGCGCCCGGAAGAAGGTCGCCGAAGAACCGCTGCCTGCCTTTGCGGAAGGTGCCGGAGCGGAAGTCGACGTGCAGGAAGCCGGCGCGCAGGCGGCCATCACGGAGCCGGCCGTTGCAGAGCAGGCCGCGGAGGAACCGGCCGCCGAGTCCAAGCCCGTGCGCCGCCGCCGGACCACAAAGGCGAAAGCCGCCGTGCCGACCGAAAGCCCGGCCGAGTCCGCGGAATCTGCCGAGGCACCCGCCGCCGTCACGGCCACCGCCTTGTCGTCAGCCAGCGAGACCGAAGTGCCCGCCGAGGCGGCCGCGGCACCCGCCGATGCGGCTGCGGCACCCGCCGCTGCCCCCGCGCCTGCAGCTGCCCCGGCACCTGTATCCGAGGCAGGCGCCGAATCGGCCGCTGCACGGGAAGCCGCTGCACAGGAAGCCGCTGCCGAGGAAGAGGCCGAAGAAGAGCCTGCCGGGCAGTCGCCCGTGGGTTCGCTTTTCCTTGAGCCGGCATCAGTAACGTCGATCATCTTCCAGGCCCCTGACCTGAACACGGTCATCCGCCCTGCGGCTCCCGCCAAAGAGGACGCGGCCGCCGAGGAAGGCGAGGACGAACTGGAGGACGAGGGCGGCCGGCGCCGGCGGCGCAGCCGCGGTCGCCGCGGCCGCAGCCGGACCGACCGTGAGATCACCGACGGCGATGAGGAAACGGACGTTTCCGACGAGGCGCTCGAAGACGAAGCTGGGCAGCCTGACGACGGCGTGACGTCCCGCCGTCGCCGTCGCCGCCGCCGCGGCGACCAGGACCTGGAACTGACCGGCGGGGGAGAAGACGATCCCCCCAACACGGTCACCCGCGTCCGCGCTCCCCGAACCATCAGCGAGGCACCGGCGAGCAACCGCGTGACCAGCGTCAAGGGATCCACCCGCCTGGAGGCCAAGAAGCAGCGCCGCCGCGAATCGCGGGACACCGGCCGCCGCCGCACCGTGATCACCGAGGCCGAGTTCCTGGCCCGCCGGGAATCCGTGGACCGCCAGATGATCGTCCGCCAGCGCGACGACAGAATCCAGATCGGTGTCCTGGAAGACGGCGTCCTGGCTGAGCATTTCGTCTCCAAGACGCAGCAGGACTCCCTGATCGGCAACGTCTACCTGGGCAAGGTCCAGAACGTCCTGCCGTCCATGGAAGCTGCCTTCGTCGACATCGGACGCGGCCGCAACGCCGTGCTGTACGCCGGTGAGGTCAACTGGGACGCCGCCACCCTCGAGGGCAAGCAGCGCCGGATCGAAAACGCGCTCAAGTCCGGCGACTCCGTCCTGGTCCAGGTCACCAAGGACCCGGTAGGCCACAAGGGTGCGCGGCTGACCAGCCAGATCTCCCTGCCCGGCCGGTACCTCGTGTACGTCCCGGGCGGATCCATGACCGGCATCTCCCGCAAGCTGCCCGACGTCGAACGCAACCGCCTGAAGCGCATCCTCAAGGACCGTCTCCCCGAGGACGCGGGCGTCATTGTCCGCACGGCCGCTGAAGGCGCCTCCGAGGAGGAACTGACCCACGACATCAACCGCCTCCGTGCCCAGTGGGAGGGGATTGAGAGCCAGGCGAAGTCCACCAAGGTCCTCGCGCCCGAACTGCTTTACGGCGAACCGGACCTGACCATCAAGGTTGTGCGTGACGTTTTCAACGAGGACTTCTCCAAGCTGATCGTCTCCGGCGACGAGGCGTGGGACACCATAGAGGCGTACGTCACCTATGTCGCGCCGGACCTGGTGGGCCGGCTCGAAAAGTGGACCAAGGACGAGGACATCTTCTCGGCCTGGCGCATCGACGAGCAGATCCACAAGGCACTGGACCGCAAGGTGTTCCTGCCGTCCGGCGGCTCGCTGGTCATTGACCGCACCGAGGCCATGACGGTGGTTGACGTCAACACCGGCAAGTTCACCGGCAGCGGCGGCAACCTCGAAGAGACTGTCACCAAGAACAACCTTGAGGCAGCCGAGGAAGTTGTCCGCCAGCTGCGCCTGCGGGACATCGGCGGCATCATCGTCATCGACTTCATCGACATGGTGCTGGAGTCCAACCGCGACCTCGTCCTGCGCCGCCTGGTGGAATGCCTGGGCCGCGACCGGACCAAGCACCAGGTGGCCGAAGTGACCTCCCTGGGACTCGTGCAGATGACGCGCAAGCGCATGGGCACCGGCCTCCTGGAAGTCTTCGGCGAGCAGTGCGAGGCATGTGCCGGCCGGGGCGTCGTCACCCATGACGAGCCGGTGGAGCACCGCCGCGCCAACACCGTGGCAGCGGAGCACCACGTGCACCGTGCCGAGGTCCAGCCGCCCGCCAGGTCAGAGCGGAAGCGCCGCCGCGGCAAGGGCGGACAGCCGTCCTCAGAGACTGCTCCGGCCGCACCTGCTGCACTGCACCACCCGGAACCCTCGGAAGCGGAACGCCACGCCAAGGCTGAAGCGACCCGTGCTGCCCTCGCCAACATCGCGGCAGCGGCCCATGCCGCCCACCTGCATGAGGAAGCAGCGCACAGTGCCGCGGCGTCGGGTGAGCCCGCCCGGCCTGCCGCGCCCGCGGCCGCCGCACCGGAAAGCCCCGTGGTACACCGCGCTCCGGAAACGGAGAGCGTCTCCGGGCGGCCTGGCGCAGTGCTCACGTTCGGCGGCGAAAAAGTGATTCTTCCGTTCGTCGACCACAGCGACGAGCCGGTCAAGGAAGCGCCGGCCCTGACGCTGGACCGCCTCGAGGAAGCCTTCGCACACCTCGGCGCTCCGGTCGCCCCCGCCGAAGAGGAGGAGGCTCCGGAGGAGATTCCCGCCGCGGCACAGCCGTCGGCAGGACAGCCGGTGGAAAGCCCCACCGCGCCGTCCCGCAGCCGCCGTCCGCGCCGCAACCGCAGTGCCAGCCGTGCCCAGGGAGCTGCCAACGAGACATCCGTGGAACACCACGAGGTCGCGCAGGCTGCAGCGGCCGGGCACTCGCACGAGGCCAAGGCGCCGGAAGCGGGCAATCCGCAGGCGGCCAAGGCGGCTCCGCCGGCAGCCAGCGAACCGATCATTCTGGGCGTCGGGGTACCGGCCTCGGAACTGTAGGACAAGAAGTAGGTCCGGCACCGCAGGAAGTTGCGGTGCCGGACCTTTCTGGTTCCTGCCGGTGTGGCCGCCGGCCTGTTGCAAACGTCAAATTCAGTGCCCGACGCCGATCCACCGGCTAGGCTGGAGGACTGACACGGGGTGCCGCGCAAGGGCCGGCTGAGATCCAAACCCGTTGAACCTGTCCGGTTAGCACCGGCGAAGGGATGTCTTCTTTGCCATCAACATTGTCATCAGCATCACTCCTGCCCGCACCCGCGGGTGCCGCCGGTTCCCTTCTGGAAACTGCGGCGCCGGCCGTTCCGACCTCCCGGGAAATTCCCCGGGTCCTTGCCATCGCAGGCTCGGATCCGTCCGGCGGTGCAGGCATCCAGGCCGACCTGAAAAGCATCGCGGCCCACGGCGGCTACGGGATGGCTGCAATAACCGCCCTCACCGCCCAGAACACCACGGGTGTGAGGGGCGTGCACGTTCCGCCGGCTTCCTTCCTGTCAGCCCAACTCGACGCCGTCAGCGACGATATCCATGTGGACGCCGTGAAGATCGGCATGCTGGGGGATGCACAGGTGATTGCCGCGGTCCGCAGCTGGCTCGAAGAGGTGCGGCCCGGCGTCGTGGTTCTGGATCCGGTGATGGTGGCCACCAGCGGTGACCGCCTCCTGCAGGAGTCTGCGGAAGCAGCCCTCCGGCAGCTGCTGCCGCTGGCGCACCTGATCACCCCCAACCTTCCCGAGCTGGCCATGCTGCTCGGCGAGCCCGACGCGGCTGACTGGGCCGCGGCGCTTGAACAGGGAAGGCGACTCGCGGACCAGACCGGCGCCACGGTCCTTGTCAAGGGCGGCCACCTGAACGGCTCAACGTGCCCGGATGCCCTCGTGAACACGGCCGGGCTGCTGTCGGCGGAGGTGGTGGAGGTCGCGGGGGAACGGATCAGCACGCGGAACAGCCATGGCACCGGGTGTTCGCTCTCCTCGGCGATGGCCACAGCCCAGGCGCGCCTGGGTGACTGGGAAGCGTCTCTGCGGGCGGTCAAGCCCTGGCTGGCCGGGGCCCTCCGCACGTCCGGGCAGCTGGAAGTCGGGGCAGGCAACGGACCGATCAACCACTTCCACCACCTGGCCCAAACTGGAATATCAGCCCAGCCCCAACGCAAGGGCGGGTTCGCGGAACTGTTGCGTGCCGAGTCTGTTGGCGACCTGGAAGCCATCTATGGCCTGGGCTTCATCCGTGGGTTGGCCGACGGCACCCTCGCGGAGAAGGAATTCGCGTACTACCTCGCCCAGGACGCCATTTACCTCAACGGCTACTCCCGTGTCCTGGCCCGGGCCAGTGCGTTGGCGCCAACCGAGTCCGAGCAGCTGTTCTGGGCGCGCTCGGCCCAGCAGTGCCTGGAAGTTGAATCGGAACTGCACCGCAACTGGCTCAGCACGCGCACCGTAAACGCTGAGCTGGGTCCGGTCACGAAAGCCTACGTCGACCATCTGGTGGCGGCCTCCGCCGGCGGCAGCTACGCGGTGCTGGTGGCCGCGGTCCTGCCCTGCTTCTGGCTCTACGCCGAGGTGGGGGAGACCCTGCACGCCGAATATGTGGCTGCCGGCGCCCCGGCCGGGCACCCGTACGCCGAGTGGCTGCGGACGTACGCCGACGAGGAGTTCGCTGCCGCCACCCAGCGGGCGATCGAAATCGCCGACGGCGCCGGCCGGACCGCGTCCGCGGCAGAGCGCGAAGCGATGATCACCGCCTTCCGGCACTCCTGCCGGTACGAGGTGGAATTCTTCGACGCGCCGAGCCGCCACAGCTGAGCGGCAGCGGCCGCCGCGCCCGGTATGATGGTCGCGCACGGCATAGGATGTCCGGAACAGCACCCCTGTGGTGCCTATCACGGACAACCCGCCGGTGCCCGCCTCATTTGCGGCCGACGACGGAATTAGCGTATTCTAGATCTTCGGTGCTTACGCCAACACTTGGGTTATGACCCGGGATCGTCCAGTCGGACTTGTTCCTGGGATAGCTCACGGGTTCCCCCGGGTAATCCACGGCGTTGAGGCACAGCGAGAACCAGGCCAATTTCCGGACCCGGGGTTCCGCACGCAAATTTAGTAATAAACGTCGAGAGAAGTGAGTTCCCAAGTGGTGTACGCGATTGTCCGCGCAGGCGGCCGCCAAGAGAAGGTTTCCGTTGGAGACTTCGTTACCCTGAACCGCGTCGCCGGTGGAGCTGGCAGCACCATTGAGCTGCCCGCGCTGCTCCTGGTAGACGGTGACAAGGTCACCTCCGCAGCTGCGGACCTGGCCAAGGTAACTGTTACGGCTGAGATCCTCCAGGACCTCCGTGGTCCGAAGATCGTCATCCAGAAGTTCAAGAACAAGACCGGTTACAAGAAGCGCCAGGGTCACCGTCAGGAACTGACCAAGGTCAAGATCACCGGCATCAAGTAACCCCCGGGTTACTGTTCAGGTTTCCAACAGTTTTTCCAGAATTAAAGGCAGGCATTCCAAATGGCACACAAAAAAGGCGCGAGCTCCACTCGCAACGGTCGTGACTCCAACGCCCAGTACCTCGGCGTCAAGCGCTTCGGCGGCCAGGTAGTTTCCGCTGGCGAAATCATCGTCCGCCAGCGCGGCACGCACTTCCACCCCGGTGCGGGCGTTGGCCGTGGCGGCGACGACACCCTGTTCGCACTGCAGGCAGGTGCCGTTGAATTCGGTACGCGCCGCGGCCGTCGGGTCGTCAACATCGTTGCTGCTGCAGCTGCAGAGTAACAACAAGTTCTGAAGCGGTGGAGCGGGCCATGATGGCTCGCTCCACTGTTCTTTTAACCGCATTACAATCGATTTGGACGTCCAGGACGGCCGGATTTAGCAACAGAGGAGATTCACCGTGGCGAGCTTTGTAGACCGGGTAGTACTGCACGTATCCGGCGGAACCGGTGGCCACGGCTGTGTCTCCGTCCACCGCGAGAAGTTCAAGCCGCTGGGCGGACCCGACGGCGGCAACGGCGGCGACGGGGGCGACGTCATCCTGCGCGTCGACTCGCAGACCACCACGCTGCTCGACTACCACCACGCACCGCACCGGCACGCCACCAACGGCGGCCCCGGCATGGGAGACTGGCGCGGCGGCAAGAACGGCGAAACCCTGGTGCTTCCCGTTCCGGACGGCACCGTCGTCAAGACCAAGGACGGTCAGGTCCTGGCCGACCTCGTGGGTGAAGGCACCGAATTTGTCGCAGCCTCCGGCGGGCAGGGCGGGCTCGGAAACGCCGCGCTGTCCTCCCAGAAGCGCCGCGCGCCTGGTTTCGCGCTGCTCGGCATCGAGGGCGACGCCAGCGACATAGTCCTGGAGCTCAAGTCGATTGCCGACATTGCCCTGGTGGGTTTCCCCTCCGCCGGCAAGTCCAGCCTGATCGCGGCCATGTCCGCCGCGCGGCCGAAGATCGCCGACTACCCATTCACCACCCTCATCCCGAACCTTGGCGTGGTCCAGGCCGGCGATGTCCGCTTCACCATTGCCGACGTCCCCGGCCTCATCGAGGGCGCCAGCGAAGGCAAGGGCCTCGGCCACAACTTCCTGCGACACGTCGAGCGCTGCGCAGCTTTGGTACACGTTTTGGACTGCGGTACGCTGGAATCTGACCGAGATCCGCTCTCCGACCTCGCAATCATCGAAACCGAGCTCGAAAAATACGCGGTGGACATGAGCTATGCCGGCTCGAACGGCGAAGTTGTTCCGCTCAACCACCGCCCCCGGCTCGTGGCACTCAACAAGGTCGACCTGCCGGACGGCAAGGACATGGCAGAGTTTGTCCGGCCGGAGCTGGAATCCCGCGGCTACCGCGTCTTCGAAGTGTCAGCCACGAGCCATGAGGGCCTGCGCCAGCTGGGCTTCGCCATGGCAGAGATCGTCCAGGCCGCCCGCGACAGCGTGGAAGCCACGCCGCCGAAGGTGCACGCACCGGTACTGCGGCCCCGCGCCGTCAACGAGTCCGGTTTCCGGATCCGCCGCGAGGAGAAAAACCTGGAGCCGCTGTTCCGCGTGCTGGGCGAGAAGCCCGTGCGCTGGGTCAAGCAGACGGACTTCACCAACGAGGAAGCCATTGGCTACCTTGCCGACCGCCTGGCCAAGCTCGGAGTCGAAACCGAGCTGTTCAAGCAGGGCGCCAAGCCCGGCGACACCGTGGTGATCGGTGAGGACGACGGCGTGGTGTTCGACTGGGAGCCGACCATGATGGCTGGCGCCGAGCTGCTGGCCTCGCCGCGCGGCACGGACGTCCGCTTCGCAGACATCGGCGACCGTCCCACCCGCAGCCAGAAGCGCGAGGAACAGATCGAACGCCGCGAGGCGAAGGCCGCGGCACGGGCCGAGTTGGAAGCCGAGCGCAAAGCCGGCATCTGGACCGAGTCCGTCAGCGCGCGCCGGGCTGCCCAGCCCCTCAAGGAGAGCGGGCTGAACACCGAACATGAGGAGTGAACCCGCACACGTGACCGATACTTCCGCAATTGTCATCGAGGAACCCAGGACCGACGACCGCAGCATGCTCGCCAGGGCACGCCGGATTGTGGTCAAAGTAGGATCGTCGTCCCTTACCAGCATCAAGGGCGGAATATCGGAGGAGGCGCTCACCGAGCTTTCGGATGTGCTGGCCGCCAAGTGCAATGCGGGAACCGAGATCATCCTCGTGTCCTCCGGAGCCATCTCTGCTGGCCTGGCGCCGCTGGGCCTGGCCAAGCGTCCCCGGGACCTCGCCACCCAGCAGGCCGCGGCCAGCGTTGGGCAGGGCCTGCTGATGGCACGCTACACGCACGCCTTCGCCGCGCACGGTGTCACGGTGAGCCAGGTGCTTCTCACCGCAGATGACCTCATGCGGCGCAGCCACCACCAGAACGCATTCCGCGCCCTCAACCGGCTGCTGAACCTCGGTGTCGTTCCCGTCGTCAACGAGAACGACACCGTCGCCACGCACAAGATCCGTTTCGGCGACAATGACCGCCTGTCAGCCCTCGTGGCGCACCTGGTGCGCGCCGATGCGCTGGTGCTGCTGTCCGACGTCGACTCCCTGTACGACGGTCCGCCCGCCCAGGGCGCCAAGCGGATTCCCCAGGTGGACGGTCCGGAGGACCTCGACGGCGTCTCCATCGGCAAGACCGGCAAAGCCGGCGTGGGTACCGGCGGCATGCAGACCAAGGTTGAGGCGGCCCTCATGGCCGCCGATTCGGGCATTCCGGCGCTCGTCACCTCCACCGGGAACGCCGCGGCGGCGCTGGCGGGCGATGACGTTGGAACCTGGTTTACCGTCAACGGGGCCCGCAAGTCCGTCCGGATGATGTGGCTCGCGCATTTGGCCCATGTGCAGGGCCGGCTGTTCCTTGACGCCGGCGCCGTCCGGGCCGTGCGGGACAACCACACCTCGCTGCTGCCCGCCGGCATCACATCCGTCGAGGGCAGCTTCGAAAGCGGCGACGCCGTCGAGATGGTCTCGCCCGAGGGCACCGTCATCGCCCGCGGCCTGGTGAACTACTCCGCCGCCGAACTGCCGCAGATGCTCGGACGGTCCACCGTGGAGCTGGGGGAGGCCCTGGGCCGCGGGTTCGACCGTGAAGTTGTTCACGTTGACGACCTGGTTCTGGTCTAGGCGCCGCATTCGCCTAGACTTGAATGATGACTGAGGCACTGATGAACCAAGCAGCTGAGACATCCAACGACGCTACGACGGTCCCCACCCTGCCGGCAGACAGCCAGCCCACACCGGCTGACGTCGAGGCGGCCGTCTACGCGATCGCCGACCGTTCCCGCCAGGCCGCCCGCAGCATGGGCCGCGCCAACCGGGCCTGGAAGGACAAGGCCCTGCGCGCCATCGCCAGCGCCCTGCTCGCGAATAAGCAGCAGATCCTCGCCGCGAACGCAAAGGACGTCGAAGCGGGCCGGGCCAATGGCACGTCCGCCGCCCTCCTGGACCGGCTGACCCTCAACGACACCCGCATTGCCGCCCTCGCCGCCGCCCTGGAGAACCTGGCCGGGCTGCCCGACCCCGTGGGCAATGTGGTGCGCGGACAAACCCTGCCCAACGGCCTGCGCCTGCGCCAGGTCAACGTTCCCATGGGCGTAGTGGCAGCCATCTACGAGGCCCGTCCCAACGTTACGGTGGACATCGCCGGCCTGGCGCTCAAGAGCGGCAACGCCGTGATCCTCCGCGGCGGTTCGGCCGCAGCCTTCACCAACGAGGCCCTCATCCGTGTGCTCCGCGATGCGCTGGAGTCCGTGGGCCTGCCCGCCGATGCCGTGCAGACCGTGGACCAGTACGGCCGTGAGGGCGCCAACGTGCTCATGCGTGCCCGCGGACGCGTCGACGTGCTGATTCCCCGCGGCGGCCGTGAACTGATCCAGACAGTCGTCAACAACTCCTCCGTGCCGGTCATCGAGACCGGAGAGGGCAACGTCCACATCTTCATCGACGAATCAGCCAGTGAAGACATGGCAGTGGAGATCCTCCTCAACGCCAAGACGCAGCGCCCCAGCGTCTGCAACACGGTGGAGACGCTCCTCGTCCACTCCGGCTCGACGGTCCTGCCTGCCGTTGCCGCAGCCCTGAGCAAGGCGGGTGTCCGGCTGCATGCCGATGACCGCGTGCGCGCCGCGCTCCCTGCATCGGTGGAATCACTGCCGGCAACCGACGAGGACTGGGCCACCGAGTACATGGACCTGGACCTGGCCGTGGCCATGGTGGACAGCCTGGACGATGCCGTCAAGCACATCCGGACGTGGTCGACGGGACACACCGAGGCCATCCTGACCAATGACCTGCGGAACGCCGAACGCTTCATCGCGGAAATCGACTCCGCTGCGGTCATCGTGAACGCGTCCACGCGGTTTACCGACGGCGGGGAGCTGGGCCTGGGAGCCGAGGTCGGCATCTCCACGCAGAAGCTTCACGCCCGCGGCCCGATGGGCCTGACCGAGCTGACAACCACCAAGTGGATTGTCCAGGGCGAGGGCCAGGTCCGCGCCTAACATCGCGGAAACCGCTCCCGACATAGCGGTAACATAGTAAAGAAGTCCGGACCGGCGGGAATTTCCGCCGTCGTCATCCTTTTTATTCCTATAGGGGAGAAAATGCTGCTCCAGCAGATTGCCGCGTCAGTTGCCGAACACGAGGAAAGGGCGCCCTTGTGGGCCGAGCCGTGGGTCTTTGGCATCTCGATGTTCGCCATCTTCGTGGTGCTGATGTTCGTCACCCTTTCGTACGGCAACCTGGGCAACCGCCACAGTGCTGTTGATGAGCACGCTGACCCGCACCGCCAGCACCCCAACAAGCACGACCACGGCCAGGGCCACTAAGATTTCCGCCGCACTGCACCACAGGGATACGCAGCGCCGGCTGCGGCTGGGCGTGATGGGCGGGACGTTCGATCCCATCCATCACGGCCACCTTGTGGCCGCCAGCGAGGTGGCAGCGAAGTTCGGACTCGACGAGGTCGTGTTCGTGCCCACTGGCCAGCCGTGGCAAAAGTCCAGCAAGAAGGTCAGCGAACCCGAGCACCGTTACTTGATGACGGTGATTGCCACGGCGTCGAACCCGCGGTTTACTGTCAGCCGTGTCGATGTGGACCGTCCCGGGCCCACCTACACCATCGACACCCTCCGCGACCTGCGGACCCAGCGGCCGGATGCCGACCTGTTCTTCATCACCGGCGCTGACGCCCTGGCGCAAATTCTGTCGTGGAAGGACATCGACGAGCTGTGGTCGCTGGCCCACTTCGTGGGAGTTACCCGGCCAGGCCATGAGCTCGACGGCATGGGCCGCAAGGACGTCAGCCTGCTCGAGGTCCCCGCGATGGCGATCTCGTCTACCGACTGCCGTGCCCGCGTTGCCGCCCACAACCCTGTCTGGTACCTGGTGCCGGACGGTGTGGTGCAGTACATCGCGAAATACGGGCTCTACGCCGCACCGGCCGGGAACAGCAGCTCCGAAACTACCGAGACAAACGATCCAGCCAGCACTGAATGAGTTTGAGATGAGTCAGGAACAGCAACCGATCCGCAGCCGCCGAGAACTGCGCAAGGCCCGGGATGAAGCCCTGGCCAAGAACCGGAACGCCGCCCCTCCGGGTGCCGGCGAGCAAACCCCTGCCTCGAAGCCACCTGTTTCAAAGGTTCCCCCCTCAAACCCGCCTGGTTCGAAGCGGCCGGCCGCCGCAGACAGCAGCCAGGATGACACCGGGCGCGTGCGCCGGGTAGCGCCGGGCCCCGTGGACTCCCCGGCGGCCGGTTCAGCCGCCGAGCGTTCGTCACAGATCCGTGCCCGCGACAGGGCGGCCCTGCGGACCATCAAGGAGCTGGCCGAAAAGGAAGAGCAGCTTTCCGGCGGTGGGCCGCCAACACGCCGCCAGCTGCGGCTGATGCAGCTCAAGGAGCAGGCTGTTACGTCGGCGATGCCCGTTGTGCCGCCGGCCGACGGCGATGCCTCCACCGGGAAATCGTCCGCTTCTGCGTCTGACTCCTCGTCCGGAACGGCCGGCAAGCCCGCTCTGGCCGCCGGATCCAAGCCGGCAACCTCTCCCGCCACCGGTCCGGGCCCGCGGCCCGCGACTCCGGCGGGAGACGAACTGCCCGACGGCATGACTGTGGAGCAGGCCCTTGAGGCGCGTGCACTCCTCGCTGAACAGGCGAAGAACCAGATCGCCAAGATGGAACACATCGCGGCTACTGACCCTGAAGCCGTGGATCCGGAAATCCTGGCCCAGCAGATTGCCCTGGCCGAACGGGCCGCCGTGCTCAACAAGCGGGCCATGGCCAAGCAGAAGCTTGCCGAACAGAACACACCCCAGCAGGGCGGACAAAACGGTCCCTCCACGGCCAGCAACCTTGCCATGGTGACCCCGCTGGAATTTGAACAGGTGCCCGGCGTCGACCGTCCCGTCATGAAGCGGCCGGCCACCTCGCATGTTCCCGTGGTGACCAACCCCGGTCCGCGGGTCCCGGCGCGTGGCAACCGGGCCGCCAAGGCCTCCCGTTCAGGCGCGCCGTCCACCGGGCGGTCGCGGGTTATTGCCCGGGCGGAAGCGGCGGCGCGTTCGGCAGCAGCACCTCCGGCCGGCACCCGCCAAAACGCCTGGACCGATGAGTCCGGTGAAGACGTTACGACCCTGCCGCCGGTGTCAGCCAAGTCGGCCTACGGGCTGGAACCCCTCGACGCGGCCACTGCCGGACTCGCCCGGGCCAACCGGCTGAAGCTGATTCAGCTTGGCGTCGTGGCGCTCGGCGCCATTGCCCTTGTTGCCGGGGTCATCATGATCATCAGCGGTCTCGCACGCTGACTTCAGCCAGTACCACTACTTACGCTTTTTTATCACTACAAGGAGTCCCGTGACCGCATCCGAATCGTCCGTCACCATAGCCCGGCATGCAGCCAGGGCCGCGGCGGACAAGATCGCCCAAAACATCGTCGCCCTTGATGTCAGCGAACGGCTGGCCTTGGCGGACGTGTTCCTCATTGCCTCGGCACCCAGCGAACGCCAGGTCAACGCCATCGTCGACGGCATTGAAGAGGAGCTCATCAAGCAGGACCTTCGTCCGGTACGCCGGGAAGGCCGTTCGGCCGGCCGCTGGGTCCTGCTGGACTACGCCGACGTCGTCATCCACGTCCAGCATGAGGAAGACCGCGTCTTCTATGCCCTGGAGCGCCTGTGGAAGGACTGCCCGGTAGTGGACCTGCAGCTGGGGGACGACGCCTCTGCCAAGGCCAGCGCTGCCGCCGATCAGGAGTAGCTGCCGGACCGAATATGCCCGATTTGGAATTTTCAGAAATGCTGGTCTAAGATATTTGAGTTGCTTCGGAGAGATCGAGAACCGAAGCAGCAAGAATATGGGGCTGTGGCGCAGCTGGTAGCGCACCTGCATGGCATGCAGGGGGTCAGGGGTTCGAGTCCCCTCAGCTCCACCAAGAAAACCGCTGGAACAAAGGGAAGTAGCCCGGTTCTAGCGGTTTTTTATGTCGTCAAACTCGACCCAACTCCGTGTTTTGCCCGTGTTTTGAGGGCGCGAACCCGGGCAGTCAAGGGATAAGTCGGGAACCTTGAGCGCCCCATCCACAGCGGGCGCCACGCCCGTGCTCTATTGCTCGGCCCCCCGCTGGCACCGAGAACTGACGGTCATAGACGCGACCCGCAACGTTGCCATTGGCCGGATCAGTGTCGGCACATACCCGGGGCAGCTCGAGGCGAGCACGAGACGGACGCTACCTGTACGTCGGGCACCTGTTCGGGCTGTGTGTGGTCGATACAAGCACGAACAGGATCACCGCTGACATCCCCTTGCCGGGCGTGCCGCGCGAACTCTTGGTCAATGAGGCCGGAACCCGGCTGTACACGACCGCCGTCAACGGTAACGCCGGTGATGTCCTGGTCGTGGACATCACCAAGAACGCCCTGGCAGCCCAGGTTGGCCGGCCGCATTGGCAGCCTGACGGCCAACCCTTGGGGTTCCGGCCTCTATGCCACCTTCCCGGACCGCAACGTGGTCACCGTGGTTGCGCTCCACCCCGCCAACCTCACCGCAGCCCCGGTCCCCACGATCGCCGGAAACGGCAAAAGGCCAGCGACTGACTGCCGGTGCCGGCATCTGGAACCCTGCACCAGTCACCCTCCGCTACCAGTGGAAGCGCAACGGCCTGAACATTGCCGGAGCCACCGGCGCTTCCTACATTCTGGGTGCCGCCGATGTTCGCAAGACCATGACCGTCACGGTCACCGGCAGCAAAGCCGGCTACACCACTCTTGCCCGCGTCAACGCCAAGACCCGGGCGGTGACGGCGCGCTGACACCCGGTTAGCACGAACCGGGGCAGCCACACGCCTCGGGGAAGGCAGGATCAACACGGCGTACTCAACGAGCAGCGGGTAGGCGAGGACATGGTTTCGCCCGATCTGGGCACCTTTGCCGTTGACTTGACGGCAGGGCTGGCCGATGTCGGCGCCGCCCAGGTCTCTCACTATGGGACCGTGTCCATTACCGCCAAGAGTGATGGCACGCGCTCATTCACCTTCCGGGAGTCCGCTGACGAGATCCGGAGACGTATCACGATCGACGATGCCGCCTGGCATGCGATGTGGCCGGGGTGGACGCTGGAGAAGGCCTCCATCGGCATGTTCTCCGTGCACGTCCAGGAAGCTATCGACACGGCGCCGGACTCCGCCACCACGCTTACTCTGGTTGAAGGCAGTGTCATCGTCGAGTAGCCTCTGCAGGTGACCGTCGAAGGCCAGTGTGGCTGCCGCACACATCGGAGGGGCAGGGCCGACCATGCCCGCTGAACCACGCCCGAAAGGATGACCTCCCATGCCCGCCCGCAAGAAACGAAAGCCCGGGTTCGCGCTGCCAGCCGAGCTGGTGCGCCAGCGGGTCCAGTTCGCTGCCTCCGGTGCTGCCGGTACCCACGCAGACCAGAAGGCCCGCAAGCACCGGACCGGCCAGTCTAACCGCATCGGCAGTCGTTCAGCCCGGCTACGCGCCGTCCTGCGGCACGAGAACTGACGCCGGCACCCGCAGGGTCTCCACCCGGTTGCGCGCTAAAACAGTCCAGGCAGAAGCCTGCCGGTTACTACACCGCAGGTACGTGCTGGAGCAGCCAGTGGAGGGCGCCATTCAGTTCCGTGAAGTATTCGGTCGGGCACTCCGGCTTGGGGTGGCCCAGCAAACCGTGGGCGATGACCCGGTCCACCGGGGTTGAACCCAGGATGGCGAATGCCCGGACCGTTTTTGCTTCGCTGTAAACACCGACCGCTTCCCGGCTGACGGAGCCGACGCCGGTGATCTGCAGCAGTACCACTGAGGGTTTGCTTCCCGTAAGGGCCAGAAGATCTTGCCGCGCGCGTGCCCCATCATCCGCAGTCATCCGCGCCCCAGGCTTCAGAACGATCCGTACGATTGCTTCGCCCAACAGATCCACTGAAACATTGTCCCCAACGGGCTCGAACTGGACTGATGACATGCGTGTTGCCCCCCGGCTAGGAAAAGTAGGATGCACCTGGAAGGCTCGTCGGATGGCTCCGCGCGCCGCTTGCCATGGCGAATTTGCTTCATACTAATGGCCGATACGCCCTGAGTGACACCACCGCGGCTTGTGCACGATCAGCAAAGATGATTTGCAGCGGAACGCGTCCGGCGAAGGAAGCGTTGAAGTGGCCTGGTCGGTGCGAATCCAGTGTGAGGCCACCTGTCGGCCAGCTCAATGAGTGCGGCATTTTGACATGGTGAAGGTGCTTGCAAATGGATAGTAAGCATGCTTAGGTTGTTTGTCATGGGCCGCAGGAACTGGCCCGACAAGGGTGGCCGGCCCCTCCAAAAGACATCGCACAAACGAGATCCAAGGAGACACCATGCTTGCCAAGGAACATATCGACGACCTCCTCGACCGCAACGGAAACGTCGTTTCGACGGATGGGGACAAGATCGGCTCCATCGGGCAGGTCTATGCAGATGACGACAGCGGGCAGCCCACTTGGGTCACGGTGAAGACCGGCCTGTTTGGAACCTCTGAATCCTTCGTCCCGCTCGAAGGCGCGCGCGTTGACGGCGACGACCTGGTCGTCCCGTACTCCAAGGACCAGGTCAAGGATGCCCCGCGGGTGGACGCTGACGGCCACCTGGACCCGTCCGAGGAAGACCGGCTTTACGCCTACTATCAGATCAGCGGCGGTGGGGGACGCACCTACACCGACGCCAGCACAGGACGGGACGGGGACAACAACTCGGCCGGCACCGCCGGGTACGACACTGACGCCCGTGGCTCTGTTGGCCACGACACGTCCGGTCCCACCACGGATGACGCGATGACCCGTTCCGAGGAGCGGCTGAACGTGGACACCGAGCGGCAGACCGCCGGCCGGGCCCGGCTGCGCAAGTATGTCACCACCGAAAACGTCACCACCACGGTCCCGGTCGAGCGCGAAGAGGTGCGCATCGAACGCGAACCCATCACCGACGCCAACATTGGCGCAGCCATGGACGGGCCGGCCATCAGTGAAGAGGAACACGAAGTGATCCTTCATGAGGAACGGCCCGTCGTGGATAAGGAAACCGTTCCGGTGGAGCGTGTACGCCTCGACAAGGACACCGTGACGGACGAGGTCATCGTTGAGGAAGAGGTCCGCAGGGAACGCATCGAGACCGACGGAACCGGCGACATCCGCCGCTAACCCAGAAAACGCAGAAAGCCGGGGCGGGCCGGACATGAGCCTCCGCCCCGGCTTTTTCATGCCACGACGGCTCTCCTCCAAACGACCCCCCTATGCCTGCCTTGACTGCCGCAACTTCGGGGAATCCCGCAATGCGGCACTTGGCTTCCGCCTGCGTCCTCGCATGGGGATCCACCACCAGAAAGTCGGCCTGGTCGGCTGCGCCTCGCAGAAGCTGCGCCGCACGGCGCCCGCCAGTGAACTCTACGTCTCCCAGCTGTTCACGAAAGCGTGCGCCTACGCGGAACGGACCTGCGACCGCTGGTACATCCTGAGCGCTAAGCACGGCCTGGTCCGCCCCGACATGATCCTGGACCACTACGACGTGCGGCTCGGTACCAACCACCCACGTCCCCGCCCATCCACGCTTGGCGCGGCAGGGTCCAGGAACAGCCGGCCGTCGAGCTGGCGGGTTTGGATAACGTCATGCTCACCGTTTTGGCAAGGGAGCAGTACCGGTACGCCGTCTACGGCAGCCCGTGGCCGTACGAGATCCCGACGAAGGGCATGGGCATCGGCCAGCAGCTGGGCTGGCTGACAGCAGCTCGCAGCAGAGCAGAACTGGGCAGTAGTGTAACCGACAGTCTTACCGGCAGGCCTTGAAGGGCGGCAGATCAGCCGGTTCCTGGATTTCCCGGAGATGGGTGAGCAGCACCTGTTCCGGATTCCGTGGGTCCGCTGCCAGGTGGCCGGCGAGAGAGAGGTAGACGGCGGGATCCAAGGTTGGATCTGCAAGGATTTCACGGATCAGCCGCCGGAGCTGGAACTGCAAGAGGCTACCCTGACGGGCTGGGCCAGGTATTTGATACGGGTCCGCCTCTGTGGGGAGCCCAGGTCCCGCTGCCGTCCGATCACTGGGGGAAGTTCGAGAATTGTCATCGCTACCCTTTCGCCTGAGCCGCGAAGGCTATCCTTATCCGGTCCTGTCCTTGCAGAGGAAGAGCTTTCCTCCGTCTGGCCACGAGTCTGTCGACAACTGGTGGGGTCTTGCCCGGGGAACCTTGGAACAGGGCAGGGGATAGGGGGCCTATCTGAGGGAGGGTTATCGGTTCTGAGTCCCGGCCAGGCCGGTCCGCTGCCAGCGGCACCCGGGAAAGACTCCTGATGCAGCGACCCTACTTCTAGTGTTGAATGATCACAGGCCGGCGGCGTGGAGCGCCTTTGAGACCTGGATGTTCCTTCCAGCCGCCGCCGGCCGCAGGTCACACCCCGCCTTGGTCGCGCGCTTTCGTTGCCCGGCACGTGGGCGCACCGGAACCTGGACGCGCTTGGGGGAGGCGCCGCGGTCCCGGTGCTCCTGACTCCGCCGGCAGGAGGGCGGTTCGTCAGGCGCGTCAAGTATGCGTCAGGGGCCGTGTGAAATCCTGGCAGAACGCTGGATTGACGCGCCGGAGAGGGACATGGCCGGCCGCTTCTCTGCACGGTTCATCCTCGCAGACCAGCGGTCTGGACGGCGTCACGCTCATCGTCCTGGCGGGCGAGCCGGGCTCTTGATCCGTTCGTCTGCACCCTCTACCCCTCTGTTGTCCATCCGCGGCAATCGTCCGGCTACGGGTCCGTCGGCGCCAAACCCTACACGAAATGCCTGGCTGGAATACCCAGCACTGGTGAGGTCAGATCCGTGGCGGCCTCAACCGGCAGCGTCTCCAGTTCGCGGAGGGCCTCCACTTCGGAAAGGATGGAAAGACTGCACGGGTGGCATCAAGGATGGCGCAGCAAATGTGCACGATGGGATCAAGAAGAGGCAGCACGTTACACCCGGGTGGCTCACCGTCCCGGAGCGGCCATCTGTAGTTGTCCGTTTCGCCCTTTCGATTCAGGGACAGGATGATCATCCCGTTGTGTCCCTGGGAATTGCAGGTGCTGTCCGGGCCGCGGCTGTTTTGCCCCCCTCGTTGAGTGGTCAGCCCTCTAGACGGGCGTCCGGGCCAGCATGGCGAAGGCCCGGAGTCGCTCTGAGGGCGGCCCCGGGCCTTGCTTGCTGTTGGTTCCTTTCTTCGGGCTGTTGTTCCTAGCGTCCGGTGGTGAATGTCCAGGATTTGCCGGTGAGCGGGTTGCCGGCGAGGTCCTTGATGCTGCTGGACACCGTTGCGGTGAACTTCGTGCTCGCTGCCAGGGTGGCGGTCGGGTTCAGTGTTGCGGTTTTGGCGGTCGCGCTGTAGGTCACGGCTGCGGGTATCAGGGCCCCTGTCATGGTGTTCCTCAGTGCGAAGGTGCCGGTGCTGACGCCGGTGACGTTCTCGCTCAGCACAGCCGTGATGTTGTTGGTGCGGCTGATGCCGGTGGTGTTCGCGGCCGGAGTTGTTGAGTTGACGGTTGGCCGGGGACCGGTGAGGAATGTCCAGGCGGTCGCGGTCAGAGGGTTGCCCGCTGCGTCCTTGATGCCTGAGGTGAGACCGACGGTGTATTTCCTGTCGGCGGTCAGCGTCGGTGACGGGTTCAGGGTCGCGACCCGTGTGGTGGCGTTGTAGCTGACCACCGCTGCCACGGTCGCCCCTGCTGCATCCTTCAGGGTGACCGAGGTGCCGCTGACCCCCGTGACGCCTTCGCTGAAGGTGACGGTGATGTCCGCGGTCTGGCTGATGCCAGTTGCACCGGAGGGTGCGTTCGTTGAGCTGACAACGGGGACGGGTCCGGTGGTGAACGTCCAGCTGGTGGCCGTAAGCGGGTTGCCGGCGCTCACGTCGGTGATCCCGGCGCTCAGGCTTGCCGTGTAGCGGGTGTCGGCGGCGAGTGCGGCGGCTGGTTTGAAGGTGCCGGTATTGGTAGCCGGGTCGTAGACGACGGTGCCGGTAACAGCGCTTCCTGCGGCGTTCTTCAGCGTGAACGTGCTTCCGTTCACTCCGGTAACTTTCTCACTGAAGGTGGCGGTGACACTGCCGCCCTGGCTGGTAGCCAGCGCGTTGACGGCCGGGGTGCGGCCTGTCACCGTGGGGGCGATGGTGTCCTTGGCCACCGTGACCGTCGCGGTGGTGGGCACGCTGAGGTTCCCGGCCTGGTCTTTGGCCTGCACCTTGAACGTGTAGGTACCGTCAGTGAGGGGGCCGTAGGTTTCGCCAGTGGCGCACGGCGTCGGGGTCTGCGGTGAGAGTGCGCACTGGAACGATGCGCCGGGCTCGGAGGAGCTGAAGCCGAACGAGATGCTCGTGAGCCCGGTGGTTGCCGGCGGCTGGCTCGTGAGTGTCGGTGCGGCCGGGGCTGCGGTGTCCACTGTGACCAGGCTGCTGGCCGTACCGACGTTTCCGGCCGCGTCGGTGGACCTGACCGTGAACTTGTAGTTCCCGTCGGCTACCGGACCGGTCCGGAACGACCCGCCCGTGCAGGGCTGGAAGGCCGGTGCTGCGGTGGTTGGTGCGGCGAGGGCGCAGGTGAGGGTGGCGCCGGGTTCGGTGGAGAAGGTGTAGCCCGGGGTGTTGCTGTTGGTCGGGCTCGGTGCTGCGGTGTCGATGCTGACGGCCGGGGCCCGGGTGTCGACGCTGAACGCGTAGGTGGTGGCGGCGCCGGTGTTGCCGGCCGGGTCGGTGGCGGTTGCCGTGAAGGAGTGCGGCCCGTCCGCCAGGGCGCTGCTGGTTTGGGTGGTGCTGGTCGTGCAGGGAGCCGCGGGAGCGCCGTCCAGTGAGCAGGTGACGGCGGATCCGGCTTCCGATGCGGCGAACTGGAAGGTCGGGCTGGTGTCGTTGATGACCTTGCCGGCCGGGCTTGAAATAGTGACGGCCGGTCCGACCGTGTCGACCGTCCAGGATGCTGACGCGGGGGCGCTGGCGTTGCCTGCGGCGTCCACAGCACGGACCGTGTAGGTGTGTGTTCCCTGGCCGAGGCCGGTCAGGCTGGCAGGGCTGGTGCACGGTGCCGGCGCCGCATTATCGAGCGCGCAGGTGAACGTTGCGGCGGTTTCGGAGTCGGTGAAGCCGACCGTGGCGGTGGTGGTGTTGACCAGGCCGGTGGTGCTGGATGCCCCGATGGACGGTACTGGCGGAGCCACGGAGTCCTGGGCGTAGCTGGCCGAACCGGTCGAGCAGGCCGAGACGTTTCCGGCGACGTCCGTAGCGGTGGCGTAGAACGCCGTCGTGGAGGCGGCGGGCACGGT
Organism: Arthrobacter sp. NPDC058097; assembly: GCF_042884885.1. Taxonomy (NCBI): domain Bacteria; kingdom Bacillati; phylum Actinomycetota; class Actinomycetes; order Micrococcales; family Micrococcaceae; genus Arthrobacter; species Arthrobacter sp. NPDC058097. Next base: position 266,342 of record NZ_JBHVSZ010000007.1, on the reverse strand, counting down.
GGCCGGGATGCCTGCTGCGGAGAAATCAGCGGCGCTTCCGGTGGCGATGCCCGGGGCGGTGCACTGGGCATCGGTAAAGAGGCTGACGGTGGAACCGGGGCCCGCCGTGCCTTTCACGGCCGGTTTGGTGCTGGCGCCGGTTGACGCCGGGTTGGTGCCGGTGACAACCGGGGCGGCCGGGGCGGCGGTGCTGACCGTGATGCTCAGCGAACCGGCGGACATCGTTTCGGCTCCGCCGGGGGTGAATTCGCTCGCGGTGATCGTGTGTTGGCCGTCGGCCAGGGCCATCGACGGGGTCAGGGAGTAGCTGCCGTCCGGAGCCACGGCGGCGGTGCCGCTGGAGATGCCGTCCACGTACAGGTTCACGTTGGTGGAAGTGGCAAGTCCGACGGCTCCGGTGAAGGCCGGGGACGTGTTGCGGGTGATGTTGTCGGTCTGTGATGCGCCGGTGTCCGTGGCGGCGGTCATGTCGGGCGCCGTGGGGCCTTTGGCCAGGGGCGCGGTGCACGGGGCTGCCGGGCCGGGGATTTCTGCAGTCTCGAAGTGGGTGCCCTCTGCTACGGCTCCAGGGTTACGGCCCAGCCACATGCCCACTGTTCCGGAGGTGGCTGCAACGGCCCGGTCGGCATCGGAGAGGCCATCAACGGTGCTGACCTTGTCCAGGCCCTTGAACGTGGCGGTCCACGTTGTCAGCCCCGGGCCGTCGTAGGCGAGGATCCCGGCGTCGCCGGGGGTCGAGCTGGCGCGCAGCGTCCGCTTCCCGGTGGTCACGAAGGCCTGCTTGTTGGCCACGATCCGGGTCTCAAGCTGGTCCACCGGGATCTGTCCGCCTCCGGCGGCCACGGCCGTTCCCTTGATCACGACGGTTCCGGCGTCGATCTTGGTTGCCGACTGGGTAACAGTGACGTTCGCGGTCGTGGTCTGGTCTCCGGTGTCGGGTGCTGTGAGTAACCGGACGATGTCGCCGGGCCGGATGTCCGGGGTTACGCCTTCCCAGCATCCTCCGCCGGGATGGTTGACTTCGACCAGGCCGTTCTGCGGCACCAGGTTTGAGGCCGTGCCGATGATGGTGCCACCACGGATCACCTGGATGGTGGGGCGGTCGGAGGCGGCATACCCGTCTGCCGAGACGAAGTCCCGGACCGGAAAAACGTCGATGGAGTGCGGTGGCGCCGGCGGGTCGTTGATGGCCGCGGCGGCCCGGACGGGGCTGGCTGCCGCCAGTCCCAGGACGCTCACGGCAAAGGCTGTCAAGCCTGCGGCGGCCCGACGGCGGTTACTTGGTTTGAACATGATCTCCCCCTTGAATTGTGGAAAAACTCCTCCTGCTGGCCGCCCTCGTCCCCAGTGCCGGGCACCGGGCCGGAAGGGCTGCAGCCAGCATCGGCGGGGGACGGTGGGAAATCCTGTGCTGAACTTGGAACCTGACCGGCCCCTCCCTGCCACGTCAGCCGAGGCGGAGGCAGACCTCCCCGCACGGCTGTTGCCGGCGCGGTTCTGAACACCCGGCAATGCCATAGCCGGTTGGAATGGCACCAGCGGAGAATGTGTTCGGCGGCGCGCGGCCGCAGGCTGTGGTTTTGCCCCGCTTCAGCAGTCCACGGCTCCGACCGCTGGGAACCGAGGAACTGCATGAGGGGTCCGCGTACCCCCTGGACGAGGGGGTTCGGAGGGGATTCCCAAGGTTTCCCCAACCACATTTAACGTTGCATCCGGTAGTTTACTACTGGTTCTGGCTGCGTTTGCCCTGAGAACGGGAATGGGCGTAGAAGGTCATAGGGTCCTCCAACCTTTCCGCAGTCCAGGCTCGGCAGGCTGTTCCGTGCCGAACCGGGGACACACATCACCCGCCGGTCAGGGCCCGGAACGGTTGAACCAGGATCGTCCATCCAAGTGTGGAAGGTTGAACATCATGTCCCATTGCAGCCGCTCCAGCGGCACAACTGAAGAGGATCAAGCCCATGCCCATCACCCGCAACGTCGCCTGGGACGCGGGTCTTGAGTCCTTCAAAGGCGCCGACACAAGAGAGTACGCCCTGCTGGCCGCAAAGCTCGCGCGGCACTGCGGCACGTGCCGGGGCGCTTTGGGCAGCGGTGAACCCGTTTCCCTGTGCGTGGACATCATGCGCAGCGCCGCCCCGGACGGAACCGAATGCCTTACATTCACCGACTGCGTCTGCCACCGCAGCTGCAAACAGCCGGCGCTGACGGTTCACGAAGCTCCCTGGACACAGGCCGAACTCAAACCTGTCGCTGCACGCGTCCTTTTCGTTCAACAGTGCGATACCGGAAGGATCAGGGTGCTCCCAATCTTGGCCTTCACGCTGAACCCTGTGCTGACTTTCCGTGAGAACGGCGGCGAACTGACCTCGGCCCTGGTGTCCCTCCTGCTCGCCCACCGCTTCGAACTGGCCGTGAGCCCGGATTGCTCCGCGCTTCTGCAGCAGGCCGATGTCGCAGAGGCAGACTGCGGCATCACCATCACGCCCTGGTCCCAGCTCCTGCTCAACGTCGGTGGTGAAAATCTGTACCGCGAACAGCTCGACCCGCACAGCGACGACGACACAGCGTGGATCCAGGCCGCGACCCGGACCGGTCGGATCCTCGTCATCAGCGGGGATTATCTGGACATCACCGACACCGGCATTGACCTTGACACAGCCGCGCGCCGTGGCGCTCTCGTCATCGGCGCCGTGCCCGTCATCGTCGGCTGCACGACCTGTCCGTCGCAGATGGGCAAAGCCTGACCGGCTTCGGCCTGAATTACTCATCGGCCGGAGCCCCCGGGGTCCAGGACGCCGAGCAGGTCGTGGGCGGTGACGCTTCGAGTGACTGCCGCATGCGCCTGACGGTATGCACGGGTTCGGGAGCTCGTGGCGGCAGTCTAGAGGTAACGGCTGCTGCACCATGGGCAGAGGTGCTGAAGGAGGTCATGCTCGGTGCGGGATCGGTATGGCCAAAATGCGGCTTCTGGTTTACGTTATTGATTGTCGATATTAACGCGATTCGATAACAGGACTGGGGGAGTTATGAAATTGGCCCACGGCAAGAGCGCATTCCGGGACGTTGGCGGGAAGGTGGTCTCCCGAGCAGACGCGATGTTTCTGATGGTCGCGTCCGGGGTGCTCGCCGTCGTCTCGACGGTACTGACCATCATCGGCATTGCCGGGTACTTCACGGGGCCTGTGACTCTGGAGCTCCCGGTGGCAGGGTCCGGCCAGACTGCCAGCGGCCTGGAATTGGGTTCGACGGGGCACTACACGTCCCTGGAGGCCGTGATCCCTGCTGTCCCGACGGGGCAGGCGGCACTCCTTGCCTGGGGCGGGGCGCTAAGCCAAATGGGTATCCTGGCCGTTCTTGCACTCCTCTTTGTTCTTGCCTTCCGGCTTCGCAGCGCGGTTCTGTTCACGGCAGGATCCGCCTGGATCGTGGGCGTCTGTGGGGCGGTTCTCGCGCTGGCCGGCACGGCTGGGCAGATCCTTGACGGTTGGGCGCGGACGCGCCTTGCCGACCTGATCGGAGCGAACGGACGCTCTGACCCTGACTTCTATATCTTCGCAGCGGAGTTCAACATCGCGCCGTTGGCGCTCGGGTTGGTGCTCGTGCTGGTGGCCGGAGCCTTCCACTACGGCCGCCGCCTCCAGAAGGATACCGAGGGTCTGGTCTGATGCCGGCAGAGGACTCAGGCATCCACTGCCGGCTCGATGAACTCCTCGAGGAGCGGGAAATGACACTGACCGAGCTCAGCAAGAAAGTCGGCGTGAGCCTTGTGAATCTGTCGGTGCTCAAAAACGACAGGGCGAGGGCCATTCGCTTTTCCACTCTGACGGCGATCTGCGACGTTCTGGACTGCGAGGTCGGAGACCTGCTAATTAGGTCCCGACCGGGGGGCAGCCGTTAGATCTGTCGGGAAGGGGGAAGTATGAGGCAGCCCCGTACTGCAGTCCGCGGATGGCCCGGCGCCCTCCTCTGGGCGGTCCTGGTCCTGGCGTCCATTGTCCTGATGGTCACCGGCCTGCTGAGGTCAATGTTCTTTGGCTTCATCACGGAGCCCGGCCTCGTGGAGGACGCACGGGTGGGCAGTCTGTATCTGCTGGGTGGGTCCGCAGCGTCGTTGGCTGCAGCTGTCTGGTCGTTTCTGCGGGGGCACCCGCACTGGGTGACGGCGTGCGTTGCTGCACCTGCCATCCTGGTCGGCGGGATCGCCCTGCTTATGCCGTACAGCCTGGCGCGCCACCTGGCCGCCTTCGTCGCCCTCCCGGCCGCCTTGGCCGGGGCTATTGGTGGTCTGGCCGACCGGGGATACCGCCGCACCCGATGACATCCACCGTCGGGTAGGGAAATTCCGCGTAAATTTCCCACCTGATGCGGCTTTTCGGCTGCAACCCGACCGTACGATGAATTCGTTTCATCACTCTGACTTTGGGGGAAGACTTGAGCTATCCGCAATACCCTTCCCAGCAGCCCTACCCGCCACAGCAGCCGCAGCAGCAGTCCTGGCAGGGTGAACCGCCCCTGTGGGCCCCGTACTATGACGCGCCGTTCCCGGCCGCCGGGACGCCGGAGCGATCATCCTGTTCGTGTTCGCGGTCCTGGGGCCGGACCCGGCCGGGCAGCGCTTCGACCAGCCCGCCGGGTACTGACCAACGGTTGCACAGGAAGGGCCCTTCGTCGCGCGACGTAGGGCCCTTCCTCTTTGCTTGGCTCAGTAGAAGGAAATGAGCTCCACGAGTTCTCCGACCCGGTCCTCCGGGTAGTTCCGGGCGATGTCGGCCTGGCTGATGATGCCGATCAAGTCGTGGCCGTCGATGACCGGGAGCCGGCGGACCTGGTGGTCCTGCATCGTCTTGATGGCTTCTTCGATCGAGTCGTCCGCGCCGATGGTCACCGGCTTGCCCTGGCCAAAATCCCCGGCCTTGGCCGTCCGCAGGTCACCGCCTTCAGCGAAGCATTTGATGACAATGTCCCGGTCCGTGATCATGCCTTTGAGCCGGTTATCCTCCCCGCAGATCGGCAGGGCCCCGACGTCCAGCTCTTTCATCTTCCGGGCCGCCGCTTCCAGGGTTTCGTTCTCACCGACGCATTCGACGCCGCCGGTCATGATTTCGCGTGCTGTCGTCATGGCGCTCTCCTCAAATGAGTGGCTGTTTCTGGACCGCGCCCGTGCCGCTGTCCTCCATCGGCTCGGGCACGCCCTAACGGTAGGAATGCCGAGCGCCACTGTCCAGAGGAGGCGTGGCACACTGGCCGCATGGAGAGATCATCATCTACCCCGAGCCACCTGACCTTCCAGCCATGAAGATCCGAGAGCTGATCGACTACGCGGACCGGATGGCAGCATCCATGGAAGCCGAGATGAAGGTGGTTCGCCGACTGGGCAGGGCATCCCCGGAGCACGACCTGAGCGAGATTATTGCCGGCTGGAAGTTCACGGCCCTAGCCATCCGCGAAAGCTACGACGGCCAGTTCTGATCGGCCCTGGACACGGCCTGGCAACACGCGGGATGCCCATCACAGGGCTGTCAGTGCCCAGGAGCACCATATTCGTATGACGGCTCCAACAGTGGAAGCGGCGATCAACGAGCTGATGGATCGCGCCTGGAATGTTGTCCACCACCTGCTCTCGGAGCGGGGCCTGCTCGGTGACGGGCTGGACGTCGAGGAGTACACCGGGATCCATTCCTGGGTGGACGGCCTCACCCGCTACACCGTCGTCCACTCCCGGACCGTGGCGGCCCTGTTCGCCGACACCAGACCGGTCGACGCGATCCCGTTCCACCACGACCTGCTCGGTGCCGACGACCCAAAGAGCTTCTTCACGGTTCCGGATAAAGAAGACCCCTGTTCCGCTATTTCGGAACAGGGGCCTTTCGGGGCTGGATCCGCTTATCAGCGCAGTGCAGGGGCTCCCGGCTCCAGGGTGTACTGCTTGGGCAGCTTCAGGGACCGCTCCGCAAGCACATCGCGCAGCTGGTCCGGGTAGTCGGTGATCAGGCCGTCGACGCCGTCGTCCATGAGCTTACGCATGGTCGGCTTGTCATCTACGGTCCACGGAATGACCTGCATTCCCTTGGCATGGGCCCGGTCCACCATGTCCGCAGTCACGTAGGGCACGTAGCCGGGGTCGGTGACTTTCCCGTTCTGCGGCGTGCCGTGGACCGGGGAGATCGCGTCGAATCCCAGGGAAGCAGCCGAGTCCACCAGGTCGCCGCCGAAGTCGTCCGCGTCGATCCCGCCCAGCCAAGGCGACTTGCCGGGCTGTCCGGCCTGCAGGAAGTCCTTGTTGGTCAGTGCCACGGTGCGGATGCCGGGCTGGCGCTCCTTCACCAGGCGCAGGGCACCCCAGTCGAAGCTTTCGATGGAGACGCGCCCTGCCATGTGCGCTTTGTTGATTTCGCGCAGGGCCACGTCGACGAACTGTTCGCGCGGGGCAGTCTGCTCCGGTGCGCCGGCTTCGACCTTGGTCTCGATGTTGAACTTGACCTGGCTGGCCCGGTAACGGTCGGCGAGGTCGAACACTTCGGCCAGGGTCGGCATCTTCGCGCCGGGGGAGGCCTGCTGGCCGGGGAACTGGGGCAGGGTCTGGGAGCCGCAGTCCAGGCTGCGGACCTGGGCGAAGGTGAGGTCCTTGATGTACTTGCCGACGTAGGGGTAGGCCGGGTCACCGGGGGTGACGGGCGCGGTGTCCTTGCACTTCTGGCCGCTGATCTTGCGGTCGTGGGTGATGACTTCGCGGCCGTCCTTGGTGATCTGCAGATCCATTTCCAGGGTGCTCACGCCGGTCTCGATACCCTTGGCGAAAGAGGCCAGAGTTGATTCGACGGTCATGCCGATGCCGCCCCGGTGCGCCTGCAGGTCAAAGTGGTTTTCCGTGCCGTTGGGGTTGGTGTCGGCGGCGTGGGCCGGGAGGGTTGTTCCCAGGGCGAGGCCGGCGGTGATGGCGGCCGCGGTCAGCAGCTTCGTGTACTTCATGGGTTCTCCAGAGTGGTGTCGGGGTTCGGCGCGGTCGGCTTTCTGGGCTGACCGTGCATGATATTGGACGGAACTGCCCGGTGAAGGGCAGTAGAAGGTGGCTAGTTTCCGCCGCCGTGGCCGTTGTGGGTGATGGCAGCGACGGCACCGGTCTGTTCATTGAGCAGGACTTTGTCGTTGCGTGCGTGATGGAAGTTGAACATCGCCTCCATGGACCCGGCGGTCGCATCGGCCGAGGAGTCACCGATCTGGCCGGTGTGCCAGTTGTCCTCGATGAAGCGCAGGATCGAGGCTTGGTCGGTTTCGTTGTGGTCCACGAAGTTCCTCTTTGAGTACGGGGAGATGACAACCAGCGGCTGGCGGGGGCCGGGGCCGCAGCGGTCGGCGTAACCGGCGGCCACCGGGACACCGGCGGCCGCCGCGTTCTGGCACCAGGCGGCGTCGTCGGGGCTGTTGGAGGCGTTCTTCACTTGGGCGGCGACGTGGTCGTACCAGCCATCGGAATCGTCGTAGGCAAGGACGACGGCGGTGTCCTTCCAGTTCTTGGACTGCTGGATCTGGTTGACGGTCTTGGTGATGAAGTTCTGCTCATCGACCGGATCCGAGTAGGCGGCGTGGCCGTCCTGGTAGTTGGAGGCTTTCAGGAAGGACACGGCGGGCATGTTGTCGCTGTTGACCACCTTGTTGAAGTCGGTCAGGTCGTACTGGTGGTTCGCCTGGCCGTTGTGGCCGATTTCGGCGTCGTTCGCCGGTGCGAGGTGGTGCGGGTTGGCTGTGGAGGCGTAGTACTGGAAGGGCTGGTGGTGCGGGTTGTAGTCCGTGCTGGAGACGCCTGCCACGTTGTTGTGGGTGCTCTTGCAGGCGGCCGGGTTCGTGGCGGTTGCCGCGGTAGTGGGGGTGAAGCCGCCCTGGAACCAGCCCCAAGACACGCCCTTGTCGTTGAGCAGGTCGCCGATGTTCTTGCCGGTCATGCCGGCGAGGTTGTTGGTCTTGGCGTGGCTGTTGTTGGAGCAGTCGTCGTAAACCGGGTCGGGGTCGTTGATCATGGTGCCGACGCCGTTGGCGTCAGGGACGCGGACCGTGTAGTCGCTGGCCGCGGGCTTCACCGGCTGGCCGGCAGCAGTGAATTCCTTGACACCGTGGGTCTGCCCCGAGACCAGGTTCAGCGCGCCCGGGGTGGAGGGGCCGAAGACGGTGCTGAAGTGCTTGTCGCTCATGGCGTAGTTCTGGGCGTAGTTCCAGATCCCGGTGACCGTGTTGCCGTCGTAATAGTCCATCGTCAGCCCGGGGCGCCCGTACTGGTTCGGTGCACAGGCATCCCGGCTGGTGAACTCCACGAACTTATCCATCAGCCCGCCGTTGTACGCCTTCTGCTCGGCGGTGTACTCATGGTCCTGGTCGCAGGTGACGGCCTGCGTCGGGGACAGCCGCGCCGGCTGGACCGAGTTGGGGTTGTTCGGTGCCAGCAGGCCGGCGTGGGCGAGGGTGTTGATGTCCTTCGGAGTGTCCTCGGAAGCCTTGAAGGCCGCTGCTGCGGTCCCGGAGCCCTGCTGGGTCTCGCCGGCGGTGTTGGCCGCCTTCGGGTAGGTCGCGAAGTAGTGGTCGAAGGAGACGTTCTCCTGAAAGAGGACTACGACATGCTTGATCGGCGTGGCCGTGCCGCTGGGGGTGCCGGCGGCCGTCGCGGTATCGAGCCCGAGCAGGCCTGATGTCAGTGCTGAAGCGGCGAGGACAACAGCGCCGGTGGCCGCTGCGCCCTTGCGGTTGAATCTGCGTTTTGCCTGGGGTTGAGGCATGGGGTCCAGTCTTTCGTGTGTGAAGGAAGTTGCCTGTTGAGCGCCAACCAAGTTACTGATCGGTAATTAACCTGCGGGGGCGGTTCGGTGAACGTCAGGTGACGAGGTCAGGACACCTATGACTGTGGAGTTCGGCGCTCTTTGGTGGAGTTTTGTTGGCGCTCTTTGTCGTTAGTTCCCGATGACGAGGGTGCTGGCGGCTGCTTCGATGACATCATCGGTGATGGTTTCGAGTTGGTTGATCTTCAGCACACGGGTGATCTGCGGGAAGAGCCGTTCGAGCAGCCGGAAGTTGCCGCGAGTGATCCGCTCGATCGCGGCAATTGCCTGGGCGTCGGTGAAGTCGTCGGGGTCGAGTGATCGGCCGATTCTTTTCCAATGTCGATCGAGGACGAACAGGAGTTCGTCGCGGCCGAGGGGGCGGTAGCGGTGGGAGAATCCGAGGCGGCTGTAGAGCTGCGGGTAGTGGCGGAATCGTTGGTCGATGCCAGGCATGCCGATGAGGATGATCCCCAGCCGGGTCCGGTCGTGGTTGTCGCGGAAGAGTTCCAGGGCTGTTGGGGTGAGGCGTTCGGCTTCGTCGATGATGAGCAGTTCGACGAGTTCGGTGATGCCGTTCATGAGGCGAGGGGTTGTTGGATCGTTGCCGGTGGAGGTGGCCATCAATGCATGAGGCGATCCGGACCTGGGAGCGGTGGATCTCTGCCATGAGTTCTCCAGGGCGGCAGAGTACTTCCGGGGTGTAGAAAACGGCGCGGTTCTTGTTGGCGAGTGAGAAGTGCTTGGCCTCTTCTTCTGCGTCGCGGGACCGCCAGTCTGTTATGTACGGTTCCAGGGCATCCCAGTTTGCGTAGCGGCGGGCGGAGTAGGTTTTGCCGACGCCGGCGTCCCCATGGCAGATACCGATGGTGCGCTCTTTCCGTACGGCGTTGGCGAACTCGGTGAAGCGCCGGTGTTCTTTGGTCACGATGAATGGCTGGTCCATCATCAGTGTTACGGTCGAAGACGCGAATCTCGGAGATGTCTCGGGGGTCGTAGCGGATGGTGATGGTGTGTCCGACAAGGGGGCGAGGGTGGCTGAGAGGTAGCGCTGGCCCTGGAAGTGGATACCGTCGCGTTGCACGACGCGGTTTTTCGGAACGGTGAGGAGGAGTCCGTCGAGTTCTTCGAGGGTGTCCGGCAAGCGGGGAAGCCATCCGTCAGCGACCCAGGCGTCCCTGGGTGATGTGCCTATTTCGCTGTGTGCCCGGTTGTTGTAGATGGAGATGAAGGCGCCGATTTCCCGGTCGTTTGTGGGCAGGTCGAGCACTGGCTGTGGTGAACGGCTTCCGGGAGCAAGGTACCCCGGCAAGGTCGCAAGGACTTCGGTGTTGATTGTGCCGAAAAAGCGCTCGATTTTGCCGCGGCCCTGTGGCCGGCCGATGGTGGAATGGATGGTGCGGATGTGCAGCGTGACGGCGGTGCGTTCAAGGTGCTGACTGGTGAAGTCGGAGCCGTGATCGACGTGCAGGATGTCAGGAAGTCCACACATCACCCAGGAAGGGTTCTGCTTGCGCCAGATTGCCTGCCGCAGCGCGAGTGCCGTGTTCAAGGCTGCGGGTGCGCCGGTAAAGACGGTGTAGCCGCAGATTGCCCGGGAATAGTCATCTACCACCGTGGTCAGCCAAGGGCGGCCCGTTTTACCGTTCGCGCCGAGAATGAGGATGTCGAGTTCGGTGTGGTCGGCCTGCCATATCTGGTCCGGCCGTTCCGTCCGGCGGCGGTACACGAGTTCGTACCGGTCGCGGTAGGACGTGGGCCCCTCGAGGGCGAGGGTGACTAGTCCGGGATCCAGCGCAGTGACGATGTCCCGAACCGTCGAATACCCAGGCGCCGGAGCGTTCCTCTGTCTGGCGTCGGCGACAGCGAGCCGGTGCAGGGTTGCAAGGCTTGGACGGGGCTTTGTCAGCGCGAGCCTCTCGATGAGTGCCACCGTTTCCGCTGCGGTACGGCGCCTGCCGGCATCGAACCTGGGACGCGGATCCAGCGCCGCGATGCCACCCTCTTGGAACGACCGGTGCCAGCGCTCAAGCGTGCGCAGACTGACCTCTGATGCCAGGGCCAGCTCCGCGAGTGGGATCTTGTCTTCGACGTGCAATCGAAGGATCCGCCACCGCTCCACGCCATTCATGAACGCAGCTACATGGTGCTCTCGCGGGCAGCGAGGGCTTTCTGGTGACGGTAGACTCCCGGTTCGACAGGGACGGAACCTTTGACGCCACCCGCGTTATCGGGCCCGAGCGGGATGGCCTCTGGGCACGTCTGGGCCACGGCGTTGAGCCAAGCGAACGAACCTAGACGGGCATCCCTGGCATTCGCCCCGGCGGCCATCCAATGCTGCCGTATGTGGCACCATTTCCGGACAGTGCATGGGTCCGGTCCAACGGGGCGACGCCTGCTGTGAAGTGCCGTTGTCCCATGTCAGAGATACACGTATCCAAACAGGGACCGGCTTGCGGGCGCCGGTCATCTCGCTTCCGCGCTGCCGCAATCTCCGTCGCTACCTGCAAGCGATAGGACGTAGCCGTAGAGATCTTCGGCTTCAACGCTGTCACCGGAACTCGTGTATGGGAACTTGCAAGTGATCGTCTCAGCGCCTGGAACAGCGGCACTCTCCTCTTGGCGGGCAAGGCGCATCCATGAACCAGATGTGTCTGCTACCGGCTGCAGCGTCGCCTCGCCAATGACGGGCACGAAGCCATCATCCGTTTGAATCTGACGACACCGAACACTCCGTAGCTCAGCTACTTCTCCCGACACCCGCAGGGCAGGCTGGTCCACCGCATCGCCATATGTATCGAACTGCCAATCGATGACAAGACGATCACCGAGCAATCGCGACACCCAGCTCCGGTCGGCTGGGTACAGGGTCCAATCTATGGTGTCACCGACTCTAATGAGGAGATGATCTTCCGCGACCTGCCAGTCCGTAAGCCACACATGCATAAAACCATCGTCCCAGACCACACCGTTTGATGTTCACAGTGGCCCGCTGAGGAATCCCCTTACGTGCTGGGGAGTGACAAATGGCGCTGCGAAAAGACCACCATCCATCGCTGCGAGTCAAATGAGGTGCAGCCGTCATCGCCCATTGTCGCGCCCTGTGAGACGTCTCGTATCCCAAGGGTTGCGCGACGGTCTGCCTACCGGCCAGTCGAATAGGATCGTTGACGGTTTGGTGGCTCCCCAGCCAGACCAATTTCACAACCCCTCGACGAACACCTGCCAATGAGCAGACACTCGTGGGGATGGATAGGCTGACACCATGACGTGGGGGACGCGGAAGAGCCGCTTGTGCAGATTGAAGGCCTTCGTGAAGAACGCCCCGGCAAATGAGGAGCAAGATGAGAAAGGTGCGTAATCCGCCTGGCCTTATCCGAACCGTTCCAAGCACGTGGTCCCTGTGGGTGATGGTGTTGGCTTTTGTAGCTGGCATATTTTTCGCGTCCTACTCATTGACGAGGGGATCCAACGCCCTGGTCATCGCTGTTCTGCTTGCTGCCGGAATCGTAGGGGGCGCTCTCGTCCGACTCCTGGCTCGAGAAAACCTAGTGGCAGTCCTTTTCGCGCTCATGGTTGTGGTGGAGTGTGTGATTCTTTCCCAGCTTCCCAAGCCGTGGTCCAGCTTGTGGCCGGTACTGATTCCCAGCAGCGCTGTCGGGGTGATGATTGGCCATATCCTTCGCGAAACACTGCGGGAAAGAAGAGCACAAATTGTCCCGGGCGTGCTTGCCGACAGAGCAGACGATGCCGGTGACGTCTGAAGCAAAGTGCCCGCGGACTGCAACCATCGCTACAGACTTCTGGTCCTAACCTCGATGATCCGGGCTTTATAGGCATGTTGCCGTGGCGTCTCGAAAGCTGCACGCCTCAAATCCGTAGAGTTTCAAGACAGTCGACAGGAGCGTGCAGTGAGTGTCTGCATCGGGGGGCATGCGTCCTGTGGGGCTGCCCGCAAGTTGTGGACAGTTGATCAGGCGGCTTGTGCCGGCTGAGGCTTATTGCTGGTGAGGATTTGTTCGTGCTCGACGGGCGTGTTGTAGCCCAGGGCTGAATGGAGCCGGGCGCGGTTGTAGAACTCCTCGATCCAACGTCCTGTTGCCCGGATCGCGTCCTGCCGCTTTGCCCAACGGCGCCGGTCGTAGAACTCGGTTTTTAGTGTGGACCAGAAGGATTCCTGCATCGCGTTGTCCCAGCACACACCTGTCCGCCCGACGGACTGCTTAATGCCCAAACCGGTGCAGACCTCGTTGAGTTGGGTGGAGGTGTACTGAGTGCCGCGGTCCGCGTGGAACACCACCCCGTCCGGGCCTCCGCCGCGCAGGATGTAGGCCATCCGTAACGCGCGCTCGACCAGGCCGGAAGTCTGGGCCGAGTCCATCGCCCATCCGATCACCCGCCGCGAACAGGCGTCCCGAACAGCACACAGATACACCCAGCCCTCCCCGGTGCGCAGATAGGTAATATCCGGAAACGCCGCGGCGAAATCCCTTCCAGACCCTGCCGGCGCATCGAGGCGGCCACCGTTTTCCGATCCCCACCGGTCCCGTTCCTCGCCAGCGCGTCCTGGACCCGCGGCGCCCCGTAGATCCCGGTCGAATCCCGGTGAGCCCGCCGAACCTTCGCATCCAGCTCCGCCCGCACCACGGCCGGGTACTCCCGCAGCTCCCAGCACCGAGGAAACCGCACCCGCTCCGGGTGCTCGGCGCTAGTCCGGCCACTCAACTCATTCCGAGTTTACTCCGTATTTTCCACCGGAAAACACGGAGCATCACGGGAAGACCAGGGATCCGAGGATAGGTGCCAACCCTTGCGCTTGCTGCGAAGCGGGCGCAACTGGGAACACACGGGAGCGTGGATTCTTTTCGATTGGCATGCAGGGGGTCAGGGGTTCGAGTCCCCTCAGCTCCGGCGGATTTTTGTTTGCCCGAAAGCCGCGTTGACACTGCCTTGCAGGCTCCCCGGTGAACGTGACGGAAGCCACATGCCGTCGATTCGCATCTTGGCAATTTCTGGACTACGCTGGTCGGGTTGCTTCGGGAAAACGCAAAGATTCCGGAGGAAACAGCTTGGGGCTGTGGCGCAGCTGGTAGCGCACCTGCATGGCATGCAGGGGGTCAGGGGTTCGAGTCCCCTCAGCTCCACCAAGCAGCCGCCGGTTCATGGTTTAGATCATGAACCGGCGGCTCTTTGTTTAACACCCGGGCTGCAGTCGACCGCGAATCTTTGACGAATCTTGGATATTCGTTGGGCCAGTCTTTCCCGCTTTGCCTCTAAAGTAGTGCCATGAAAACGGGAGCTGCCCTGGCGTTGTCCGTGGCGGGGATACTCGCAGCGGGCTCGGCAGCCCTGGCCGTCAATACGCAGGTGCTCAGCATTTCGCCCACCGGCACCGGAAATGCCAGCGTGGTCCTCCTGCCGAACGGCCCCGTGCCGGGTCCTGCCAGCACGGCAGGACCGGAAGCCACGCCACACGCGACAGGCGCGCCGGCCAGCGCACAGAAGACGGGCACTCCGGCGAAATCCAGCCCCGCAAAGCCGGGCTCCACGAAATCCGGTGCAGCGGCATCGACTGCAGCGAAACCGAATCCGGCGACGTCCGCCCCGGTCGCTGCGCCGTCAGGGAATGCCGCCGGTTCGTCTGCGCCGTCATCATCCGATCCCGGCGGCGGAACGATGACCGTTCAGCCCGTTCCCGCACCGGCTGTGGTGGTCCCGGTTCAGCCCGGGGACGACAAGGGTGGCCTGCGGAAGGCGCCGGAACCCGGCGATGACAGCGGCGGCAGCGGCGGCCACGGCGCCGACGACTGACCCTTCCTGCTGACGCACCACGCACGCTTTCCTACGTGCCGGAGAACCGCGGGGCAATCTTGGACAACTCTTGGATTTCCCCTGCACCTATCCTCGACGGCGAATTTCTACTGTGGAGCCATGAAGACAAGAGCAGCCCTCGCACTATCCGTCGCCGGCATCCTCCTCACCGGAGGTGCCGCCTTCGCCACCACCCAGACGCTGGGCAACACCGGCCCTGCTACCAGTGACGACGCGCAGAGCGTCCTCGTAACGGACGACTCCGCCACCCGAACTCCGGCCCCCGCCGTCAGCTCCTCCAAGGCCACCGCCAAGACAACCGATGACACGCAAGCCGACGACAAGAAGGCATCAGCAGCAAAGAAGGCGTCCAAGCCGGCGGAAGCCGGCGACGACAAGGGCGGCCGCCGGACCGCAGCCGAGCCCGGCGACGACAACAGCGGAACGGCGGCAGCGCCGGCGGAGAACTTCGTCGGCAGCGGCTCCGTCACCGTCGAGCCGGGTGACGACAAGGGCGGCCTTCGGACCACCCCCGAGCCTGGCGACGACAACGGCGGTCTCCGCTCAGACCAGGCACCCCGGGTTGCTGAACCGGGCGATGACCACGGCGGGCTGCGGACAACGCCCGAGCCCGGTGACGACAACGGCGGAGACCACAAGGCCACCGAGCCAGGCGACGACAGCGGCAGCGGCGGCCACGGCAACGACGACTGATAACGGCGACTGCCCAACGCGACAAGACAACTGAAAGGCCGGACGGTCCTCCTGCACCCTGGTGTCCAGGAGGACCTTCCGCGTGCCGAGGGAAGCGCGGCAGCCAGGTCCGTGCTGACCACGGACGGACGGCGCATAGGATGACAAAGTGGAGCGGATAAACGACCCGGGAGAGCGGCACAGTTGAGCGGCGCCCCTGTCAGCAGCAGAGCGACCCGGAACGCCGACGTCGTGGTCATCGGCGCAGGGCAGGCCGGCCTCTCCGCCGCGTACCACCTGGCCCGCCGCGGCTTTACACCGGCCGGCGCTGCAGAACGGCCGGAGGATCCGGCGCCGGCAGCCGGTCCGGGACGGAGCTACGCGGTGCTGGACGCCGAGGACGGCCCGGGCGGAGCATGGCGGCACCGCTGGAAGAGCCTGCTGATGGCTACGGTGAACGGCATCAGCGACCTTCCGGGAATACCGCAGCCGGACGTCGACCCAAAGGAGCCAAGTTCCGCCTTCCTCAGCCGCTACTTCGCCGCCTACGAGCGGCAGGTGGGGCTGGCCGTCGAGCGGCCCGTGAAAGTGCTCGCCGTCGAACGGGAGGACGCGGACCCGGCCGGGCGGCTAAGGATCACCACGTCCGACGGCGGTTGGTCAGCCCGCGCGGTAATCAACGCCACGGGCACCTGGACCAGGCCGTTCTGGCCGATCTATCCCGGCCAGTTCACCTTCGCCGGCCGGCAGCTGCACGTGGCCGACTATGTGTCCGCCGAGGAGTTCCGGGGCCTGCACGTCATCGTGGTGGGCGGCGGGATTTCCGCCGTCGGGCTGCTGGACGAAATCTCCAAGGTCACCTCGACGAGCTGGTTCACGCGCCGTGAGCCGGTATGGCGGGAGGGGTTCGACCGGCAGGCCGGGCACGACGCCGTGGCCCTCGTGGAAGAACGGGTACGGCAGGGACTGCCGCCGCAAAGCGTCGTGGCCGCTACCGGGCTCATCTGGACTCCGGCGCTCCGGGCGGCCGCCGCACGCGGCGTGCTGGACCGGCGGCCGATGTTCACCGGGATCGAACCCGGCGGCGTCCGGCTGGCTGACGGCGGGTTCCTCGCAGCGGACGTGATCCTGTGGGCCACCGGCTTCCGGGCCGAGCTGGAACATCTGGCGCCGCTGCACCTGCGGGGACCAGGCGGCGGGATTGCAATGGAAGGAACCCAGGTGGCGGCGGAACCCCGGGTGCACCTGGTGGGCTACGGCCCGTCGTCCTCCACCATCGGCGCAAACCGTGCCGGCCGGACAGCGGTGACCGAAATTCTCAAACTCCTCACCACTCCGGCAGCCGCGACGGATCCACGGTAGATTTGCACAGGCGGATTTCCGCCGGGCAACCAGCAAGGAAGAGGCGGCGGCAACACGTGACAGAAAACGGTCTTGGGCAGGTCCTGGGCTTGCTTCGAAGGCACCCTGATGTCGAGGCCGCCAACCTTCAGGCGTGGGACGCCACCGACTCGCTCCTGCTGGAGGCCGCTTCTGATCTGCTGACCCCGGACAGCACCGTTGCTGTCATCGGGGACAACTACGGGGCACTCACCCTCGGGCTGCTGGCCGGCGGTGCCGGACCGGTGCCGGCGGAGGTGAAGGTGCATCAGGACCTCGTCACGGGCGAGCGGGCACTCCGCAACAATGCGGCAGCGCTGGGAGTCGCGGCGGGCTTTTCCCAGCTGCCGCTCGGCGCCGAACTGCTGGCCGGCGCGGACCTGGTGCTGCTGCAGCTTCCCAAGACGCTCGCGGAACTCGAAGAAATTTCCGACGCCGTTGCCCGACACGCGCCTGCCGGTGCTGTTTTGATTGCCGGCGGCCGTGTCAAGCACATGTCCCTCGGCATGAACGCCGTGCTGGGCAAGCACTTCGGTACCGTCCAGCCGCAGCTGGCCCGGCAAAAATCCCGGCTTCTCATTGCCTCTGACCTGAAACGGGCGGACGCTCCTCCGCCCTACCCCGTGACCGAACACAGCGCCGAACTCGATCTCGACATCTGCGCACACGGGGCAGCTTTCGCAGGCACCCGCCTGGACATAGGAACCCGCTTCCTGCTCACGTTCCTGCCGGAGCTCCCTGCCGCACCCAGAGCGGTGGACCTGGGCTGCGGCACCGGGATCCTTGCAGCGATGTATGCCCGCCGGCATCCCGAAGCCGAGGTCCTCGCCACGGACCGGTCCGCGGCCGCGGTGGCATCGGCAGCAGCGACCGCCCGGGCGAACGGCCTGGCCGCCAGCATCACTGCCGTCCAGGATGATGCCATGAGCACACTTCCGGACGGAAGCGCGGACCTGATCCTCCTGAACCCCCCGTTCCATCTCGGCTCGAGCGTTCACGCCGGGGCGGGGCTGAAGCTCTTCGAGGCAGCGGGCCGGGTACTGGCCCCCGGAGGCCAGCTCTGGACAGTCTTCAACAGCCATCTGCGCTATGTGCCCGCCCTGGAGCGGCTTGTTGGCCCCACCACCGTGAGGGGCCGGAACCCCAAATTCACGGTGGCCACCAGCGTACGTCGTGCGGCCGGCTGAGCGCCGGGGCCGTCGCCGAAGCACCCTGCGCCGCCCCGCGCGTGGGGCGTACCCGTTACAGGGGGCGTGACGTACCATTCAGACAGTGGGGAGATTCAGACATTGGGGGATGGCCAACAAAAGATGTTAGGGGAATCCTTGACCGAGATCCGCCAGCCCTCGCCGAGGCGCGGAACCAACCTGCCCCGGATGGGCGACTTCAACCTCACTGTCATTCTTGATGCGATCCGCCGTACCGCCGGAGGGCTCAGCCGTGTGGAACTGGCCCAGATCGTGGGCTTGTCCCCGCAAACGATTTCAAACATCTCCCGCCGCCTGCTCGACCAGAGCCTCATCGTCGAGGCAGGCAAAGAGGGCAGCGGGCCCGGCAAGCCACGGACCATCCTTCGCCTGAACCCCGCCGGCATGTACGCGGTCGGTGTGCACCTCGACCCTGCCGTAGCCACGTTCGTCGTTCTTGATCTGCTGGGCGCGGTGGTGCAGCATTCGAGCGTGAAAACGCCGGCCAGCTCCCGGCCCGAGGCTGTCATTACCGCCATTGCCGCCGAAATCGACAGGCTGATCGAAGCCTCGGGCGTGGACCGCGCCAAGATTGCCGGCCTGGGCGTCGCGGCGCCGGGGCCCATCGACCATGACAACGGAACGGTGGTGGAGCCGCCGCTTCTTGACGGCTGGGACAGTGTGCCGCTTCGGGATGCGCTGGCCGAGGCCACGGGCCTTTCCGTGCTGATGGACAAGGACGTCACCAGCGCCGCGGTCGCCGAAACCTGGGCCGGCGGGGCCAGCGGCGCCGGAAGCTTTGTTTTCATGTACATGGGCACCGGCATCGGCTGCGGCATCGTTCTAAATGACGAGGTTGTGCGCGGAACGTCGGGCAACGCCGGCGAGATCGGCCACATCATTGTCGACCCGGACGGTGCCCCCTGCGACTGCGGACTGCGCGGCTGCGTCAAGTCCACCTGCATTCCGCAGGTCCTCGTCGCGCAGGCGCAGGCCGCCGGTATCCTGGACGAGCCCGGTACTGCTGCCAACGGCTCTGCCGTCCAGGAGCGGTTTGCCATGCTCTGCGAGGCCGCCGACGCCGGCAACACCAGAGCGGCTGCCATCATCGACAAATCAGCTGAACTCGTGGCCCGGGCAGCGTCAGCGGTGGCCAACACCCTGGACGTGGACCGCGTAGTGTTCGGCGGCCCTTTCTGGCCGCTGCTGTCCGGGCGCTACCTGGAGAAGGTCCCCGGACTGATCCAGCAAAGCAGCGACGCCGGCAACATCCACCCCGTAGAAGTGGTGGGGACAGGGGTGGGGGAGGACGTGGGAGCAGTCGGTGCTGCCTGCCTGGTCCTTGAGCACACCCTCGCGCCCCGGGCCCAGCGGCTGCTCCTTGAAGGCTGAGCCCGCTGGCGGACCAAGGCCGCCTGAAAGCTAAGTTTCAGTCGATGTCTTCGACGATCGTTCCGTAGGGAATCGTGTCGTCCAGGTGGGCCTGGTGTCCGCGGGGAACAAAAAGCACCCGGACGCCGTGCAACTGGTCCGCTGCCGACTGGAGAAGGACCGGGCGGACCATGTCAACGAAGCTCGGGTCCTTGCCAACGAGATATTCCTCGTAGCTGGATGGTAGCTGGATCATGGCATCAGAATAGACCTGATCATGGCCGTAGGGGAGGGTGCCCGGCAACCTCTTGCCGGGCACCCTGTCCGGTATCGGACGTCCGCCCTGACTAGTAGCCGGGCTGAACAGTTGGACTGTCGCCCGTAGCCGGGCTGCTGACGGGCGCAGACGTATCCGTGGCAACCTGAGCCCGCTCCGTCTTGGCGTACACGTTCTTGCTGACCTGGTAGCCATGCGGGTCCAGCTTGAAGGCCTCCTGGTTGATTTCCTTCAGCTTGGCATCGGTGAGCTGTTCGATCTTGGCGAGCTCCAGCGTCTCCTGGTCCGCGCCGCCAACGGCGGTCACCTTCACCAGGCCCGTCCCGGCCGAGTAGTACTTCCGCTGGTGGCCGACAGCGGGTTCCAGCGGGTTGTGTTCGTCAATCACCAGCACATCGTCATAGCAGCCCGTGGCGACGCACACATGGTCGTTCTGCTTGATGACCTGCCCGCAGTCCAGGAAGTCGACGCTCGCCGCGTGCGCCTGGACATAGCTGGGCGTATTGGTCTGCGGGTCCGCCTGCATGGCGATGCCGGCCTGGGCCTCATCCAGGCCGTGGATGAAGGTGGAGGGTGCGCCGGTGAACTTCCCGTTCTCGTATTCCTCGGGGTATTCGCCGAAGAGCCAGACGGTCCCGCTGTTGGTCTGGGCAAAGAACGCCAGTTCAGATTCCACCAGCTCATCGCCCGCGTAGTCCCGGTCCCACATGACCTGGGTCTTCACGCCGTCGATGACCTTGGTCAGTCCCGTTATCGTATGCACCACCGTGCGTTTGATGTCTCCCTCGGCGCTCTTGACGTCGCCCGTGGTGGTGTACTGCATGCCGGGCTTCAGCGGGAACCACTTGTTGTCCACGTTGGGGGTTGACTGGAATTCGGAGATGTCAAAGTTGATCGCGGAGCCGGGACCGCAGAGCTCGTCCGCGCCGGCTGTCCCGGTTGAACCGGGGGTGGCGGATTCCGAAGCCGCAGAGCCGGTCGGCGAAGCCGCGGCCGACGTCACTGTCGGTGCGGCAGAACCGGTGGTGGCCTGCGGGGCGGAATTCTGCTGGGGAGCGCAGGACGTAACGGTGGCCAGCGCCAGGAGGAGTACAAGGGCGGAGCCCGGGGCAGACGGTGCTTTGGAAAGCGGAGGTTTGTGAAGCTGGAACATCTCAATGGCCTTTCGCCGTAGGGATTTCTGGCTTCCAGCTACTCCACCGCGCCGTCAGTGCCGGCCCGGGCTGCGGCAGAACGCTGGCAAACCGCGCCCTGCCGGCGGGCGAATCTCGGGACGGTGCGACGCAGGCCGGGAGACGAGCGCGGATCATGTTCTCTCGGGACGATTCACCGAGGAAGAACCAGAAGAAGCATCCAGCCTCCTCAACCTGAGACCTTGCCGAATCCGATACGACGTGACAAAAGAATGGACTAATTTCCGCGGTTTGAAAAGGGCCCCGCCGGGCCGGTTCCCGACGGACCGTGGACCCCAGGCTCGCTTTCGGCGAAGATAATTCTGAACGGGCAGTCCAACCGGGCGTAAAGCTGCGTCTTAATTCGGCGCCAACTTGAAGGCGTCCCTCCACGGCTTCTAGAGTTCTATACAAGTTACCGAGGTAACGTGTCAGCGATCCTCCGCTGCGGTGAGCCGCCTGCCGGCCGCCAAGGAGGGTGTGGGTGCCCCCATGTGGGCCTGACATTTGCTCACGGTGGACTTTTTTCCAGGCGTAACAGTCGCGGCTGCGCCCTGCCGAAGTCCGTCCCGTGTTCCCCAAACTCAATTCATTGACCGCATGCTGCAGGGCTTCCAGCCACGGCAGCGCAGCCTTCAATGGCCCATAGCCAAGGACGCAAATGTCACCACCAAGCCTTATTGACACGCACCCAAATCTCTCCGACACCGCACCGGTGGCGCTCTCCTATGAGCTTTTCCCGCCGCGGTCGCCTGCTGCGGCCGAGACCCTCTGGACCACCATCCGGGAACTGGAAGCCACGGATCCCGACTACGTGTCGGTCACGTACGGCGCCAGCGGCTCCAACCGGGACACCGCCGTCGAACTCATCAACCGCCTGGTGCTGGAGACCACCCTCCGCCCGCTGGCGCACCTGACGTGCGTAGGCAACACGCCCACCGAGCTCGCCGAAATCATCGGGGAACTGCTCGACGCCGGCGTCCGCGGCATCCTCGCCCTCCGCGGCGACCTGCCGAAGGACAGCGGCGTACCGGCCAGCGGTTCGCTGCGCTACGCCCAGGACCTGATTGAGCTCATCCGCAGGGTCGAGCAGCGGCGTTCCGCGCTGCTGTGCGCCGGAAAGGTTGCCGTTGGTGTGGCGGCCTACCCGACGCGGCATCCGGAATCACCCAGCGAGGCCCACGACGTCGAGGTGCTGCTCGCCAAGCAGCGGTCCGGTGCCGACTTCGCGATCACCCAGGTGTTCTTCCACACCGACCAGTACGCGGACCTGCTCACCCGGGCCCGCCGGGCCGGCGTAACCATCCCGATCATCCCCGGCGTCATGCCGCTCACCAGCCTGCGCAGGCTCAAGCGCCTGGGCGAGCTGACCGGCGTCGAACCTGCACCCGAACTCATCGAGCGCATGGCGGCGGCGGATACCGACGCCGAGCGGCTCCGGATCGGCGTCAGCGCAACGGTGGACCTGGCCAACGCGGCCCTGGCCGCGGGAGCGCCCGGACTCCACATCTACACGTTCAATGAGCACCAGAGCGCGCTGGAGGTGCTGGACAAGCTGCAGCTTGCCCGGCCCGCCCGCCCGACGAGCCGCCTCAGCGCGCTCGCACGCCGCCAGCTCGCCAGCTGACCACATTCCTCCCCAAGACATTCACTGCTTTTCGCAACGATTTTCCGCAACGATTCAAGGACTTCCACATGACTGAACAGACTCCCGTGCAGAGCACGCCCTTCCCGTCCGCCTCGATCCTGGGCTACCCGCGCATCGGCCGCCGCCGCGAACTGAAGAAGGCCGTGGAGGCATACTGGGCCGGCAAGATCGACGCCGCCGCCCTGGACGCTGCCGCCAAGGAAATCCAGCTGGGCACTGCCAAGCGCCTGCAGGGCCTCGGCCTCACCGAAGCCGCTGCGGTTCCGGGCACGTTCTCGTTCTACGACCAGGTGCTCGACGCCGCCGCCCACGTCGGCGCCGTTCCGGCCCGTTTCGGCAACCTCCTCAACGCTGAGGGACAGCTGGACATTGATGGCTACTTCACCCTGGCCCGCGGCAACAAGGAACAGCAGCCGCTGGAAATGACCAAATGGTTCGACACCAACTACCACTACCTGGTTCCGGAAATCGGCCCGGAGACCAACTTCGCGCTGACCTCCAACCGCATCGTTGAAGAGTTCGAATACGCACTCGCCAACGGCGTTGAGACCCGCCCGTACATCGTGGGCCCGGTCACCTTCCTGCTGCTGAGCAAGGCTTCCGACGACGCCCCCGCCGGCTTCAGCCCGCTGTCCCGCCTCGAGGACGTCCTGCCGGTCTACACCGCGCTGCTCGGCAAGCTGGCAGCCGCCGGCGCCAGCTGGGTCCAGCTGGACGAGCCTGCCCTGGTTGTGGACCAGGACACCCCGGAACAGGAGATCCAGGCCGCGGTTGCCCGCGCCTACGAGGTCCTCACCGCTGCTGCCGGCCGCCCGCAGCTGTTCGTCTCCACACCGTACGGCGCACTGAACGGCCAGCTAGGCACCCTCGCCGCCACCAACATCGACGCCCTGCACATCGACGTTTTCAAGGGCGAGGTTCCCTCCGCCGCGGCACTGGCCGCGCTGGGCACCAAGACCCTCGTTGCCGGCGTCGTGGACGGCCACAACATCTGGCGCAACGACCTGCAGGCCTCGGCCAACAAGATCGCCGAGCTGCAGAAGAGCGTCGCCAAGCTGGCCATCAGCACCTCCACCTCGACCCAGCACGTCCCGCACGACGTCGAGGAAGAGGTCCAGCTCTCCGAGCAGCTGCGCAGCTGGCTGGCGTTCGCCGACCAGAAGACCGTCGAGGTCGTCACCTTGGCCGGCCTGCTGACCGATGGTGCCGCAGTCCAGCCGGCCATCGACGAGGCCACCCGTGTCATCGCCTCCCGCGCCGAGGCCGAGGGTGTCCGCCGCGCCGACGTCCGTGCCCGTACCGAGGCCCTGACCCCGGCCGACTTCAACCGGTCCGAGTACTCGGTCCGCGAGGCCGCCCAGGAAGCAGCACTGCAGCTGCCGCCGCTGCCCACCACCACCATCGGCTCCTTCCCGCAGACCTCGGAAATCCGTTCGGCCCGCGCCCGCAACAACAAGGGCGACCTGACCAACGAGCAGTACGAGCAGCTCATGAAGGACGAGATCAAGCGCGTCGTCGAGCTGCAGGAAGAGCTCGGCTATGACGTCCTGGTGCACGGCGAGCCCGAGCGCAACGACATGGTCCAGTACTTCGCCGAGAACCTCGAGGGCTTCGATGTAACCGTCCACGGCTGGGTCCAGTCCTACGGCTCCCGCTGCACCCGTCCGTCGATCCTGTGGGGCGACGTCACCCGCAGCGCCCCCATCACGGTGGCATGGGCCGAGTACGCCCAGTCGCTGACCAGCAAGCCGATGAAGGGCATGCTGACCGGTCCGGTCACCATCCTGGCCTGGTCCTTCGTCCGCGACGACCAGCCGCTGGGCGAGACCGCCAACCAGGTGGGCCTGGCGCTGCGTGACGAGATCGCCGACCTGGAAGCCGCAGGCATCAAGATCATCCAGGTTGACGAGCCCGCCCTGCGTGAACTGCTCCCGCTGCGCAAGGCCGACCAGCCCGCGTACCTGGACTGGTCCGTCAACTCCTTCCGCCTGGCCACCGCCGGCGCAGCCGACGCGACCCAGATCCACACCCACCTGTGCTACTCCGAGTTCGGTGTGATCATCGACGCGATCGACGGCCTGGACGCCGACGTGACCTCGATCGAGGCCGCCCGGTCCCGCATGGAGGTTGTCCACGACCTCGAGTCCCACGGCTTCGGCCGCGGCGTCGGACCCGGCGTCTACGACATCCACTCGCCGCGCGTTCCGGGCGAGCAGGAAGTCACCGAACTGCTGAGCACCGCCGTGAAGCACGTTCCGTCCCGCCAGCTCTGGGTCAACCCGGACTGCGGCCTGAAGACCCGCGGCTACGCCGAGACCGAAGCGTCCCTGCGTAACCTGGTCGCGGCCACCAAGACGGTCCGCGCCGAACTGCTGCAGGAAGCCAAATAGTACATAGCACCACTCGCGAAGCGGCGCCCGTCACCAAAATGGTGACGGGCGCCGTCGTCATTTAATGCTTGGGCGGTTGAGCCGGTCGAAACCTCAGGATTCCCAGACGATCTCGTCGTCGACCACGCCGTCCTCGTCCGCGGAGGCCACCAGGACCTCGTCCGTGAAGTGCCCGCCCAGCGTGAAGTCCAGAACGAAGTAGCGCTCCGGCTGGCCGGGGTAGATCCCTACGTGGCCCAGTTTCAGGGCCTTGAGGAACACCGCATTGGTGAGCTGGCTTTTCTCTTTCACGCCGAAAATTTTCTGCAGGTGCTCGTCCTTGATGGCGTTGCAGTGGAAGCGGAAGTATTCCTGCGGGCTGGTGCCCTCCTGCTCGAGCTCCTCGGCAATCATTTCCCTGACCTCGTCCACGAGCTCGGGGAGGTACCGGAGGCGGTAGTCCACCTTGTGCATGGCCGCTTCGTCGAAGTGGTCGTGGGCGTTGATGTTCAGATCCAGCTCAAGGCGTTGGCCGGCCAGCTCGTGCTCCGCGGCAATGTTGTGGTCCCTGCCGTGGTTCAGCTCGATTACTCCGAAGTGCTGGCTCGCTACCTTGGTGGTCATATCTTCAACATAGACCCGAACAGCAGAGCATTCCAGCATCGGGGGTCATTTAACTGACTGCCCCAGGCTGCCCATCGTTTCGGCCAGCAGGTCCACGAACAGCTGCACCCGGGCCGTCTTCTTGTCATTGATGAGCAGCGCAAAAACGTTGCGGGCCAGCCGGATTTCCGGAACGTCCAGCACCACGACGCCGGCCGGCCGGTGGAGCAGCGCAAGCTCCGGCACCAGTGCCGCCCCCAGCCCCGCGGCGGTCATTTCCAGGCTGGCATGGAAGTCGTCACTGTAGGCCACCACGCGGGGATGCAGGTTGCAGCCCGCGAACAGCCGCTCGATGACTGTGGCATCGCTCGTGCCCGGATGGTGCATGATCCACGGCATGTCCGAGAGATGGTCCGCCGCCACCTTCGCGTCCGTGCGGAAACCCCAGCCGGAGGGAAGGACCACGCGGAAATTGTCATCGCCGATCCACTGCCGGTTGATGGTGTGCGGCCAGGCCAGCCCCGACTGTCCCACCTGGTACACGAGCGCCACATCGGTGTCGCCGCCGGTGCGCAGGCCCTGGATGGTCTGGGCGGGTTCCGCCACGGAAACCCTGAGGTCGATGCCCAGTCCTTTCCATGCGGGACTCCGCAGGATCCGCGGCAGCACGTAGGTGGCCAGGCTCGGGAAGATGCCCAGCCGGAGCTCCTGGCTGGTGGTGTCCTGCGTTTTGGAGGCCGCCGCCATCAGCGCCTCGATGTCCGTGAGGACTTTGGCTGCGTGGCGCGCCATCACCATCGCCGCGTCGGTGGGAACCACGCTCCGGGCCGAGCGCTGGAACAGCCGGACGCCGGTGTCCCGTTCCAGGGCGGACATCTGCTGGGACACCGCCGAGGCCGTGTAGCCAAGCCGGCCCGCAGCGGCGGCGAAGGAACCCAGCCGCGTCACCTCAAGGAGCGTCCTTAAATGCACGGGGTTGACCACCAGCCAACCTTACTCCGGGTGCTTGGGGACGGGAAAAAGACACCGCACCCATCCGGCACGCATGAGTGCTCCGAATAGCCGTTGACTACCCGATTCACGGCAACTGTTCAGCAGAGGAGCGAAGATTGTCACCGAGCCCAGCACGGAGTGGAGACGAAAGGCGGCACGTCGCCGTCGTCGGAAGCGGGGTGGCGGGCCTGACGGCGGCGTACATCCTCAGCCGCCGGGACCATGTGACCCTTTTCGAGGCGGATGCCCGGCCGGGCGGACACGCCCACACCCACGACGTGCGGCAGGAGTCGGGGAGCCTGGCCGTGGACACCGGCTTCATTGTGCACAACAACCGCACCTACCCCAACCTCATCCGGCTGTTCGGCGAGCTCGGTGTGGAGACGCAGGATTCGGACATGACCATGAGCATCCGCTGCGACGGCTGTGGCCTGGAATATGCGGGAGCGAAGGGCGCCGCGGGTGTCTTCGCCAGGCCAGCCAACCTCGCGCGGCCACGGTTCCTGCTGATGCTTGCCGAGATCCTGCGGTTCTGGCGGAAGGCCCGGGCGCTGCTGGCCAGCACTGCCGACGCCGCGTCGCGGCCCGGGGCACCGCGGACCGATGCGCCGGAGGAAACGCTGGGCGAGTTCCTTGAACGCGAACAGTTCAGCGACTACTTCACCTCGCACTTCATGGCGCCGGTGGTCAGCGCTGTCTGGTCCTGCGACCCTGCCACGGCCCTGGCCTATCCCGCCCGGTACCTCTTCACTTTCCTTGACCACCACGGCATGCTCGGCATCAAAGGCTCGCCGCAGTGGAAGACGGTGCGGGGCGGATCCCGGCGCTACGTTGACCGCGTGGTCGAAGGCCTCCAGGATGTCCGCCTCTCCAGCCCCGTCCTCGCCGTGCGCCGGGTCCCCGCCGGAGTGGAAATCACGACGGCGTCCGGAACCGAACACTTCGACGCCGCAGTCATCGCCGCCCATCCCCGCGAAGCACTCGCCATGCTGGCTGAATCGACGCCGGCGGAGGTCCAGGTTCTGGGGAACATCCCCTATTCCGTGAACCACATCAAGTTCCACCGTGATCCGGCTGTGCTGCCGCGCAGCCGCGCCGCCCGCGCTTCCTGGAACTACCGGCTGCCGTCCTGCGACGCCCGCCCCGGGCACGTGCTGGTCAGCTACGACCTCACCCGGCTGCAGCGGCTTACGCCCGACGACGGCGGCAGCTACATCGTGAGCCTCGGCGAATCGGACCTCATTGAACCGGCCGCAGTGCTGCAGGACCTCGTCTACGAGCACCCCCAGTACACGCCGGGATCCGTGGCCGCGCAGGAGCGCCTTCGGGAGCTGGGCGATCACCGGCTGGCTTTCGCGGGGGCCTACCACGGCTGGGGATTCCACGAGGACGGCGCGGCCTCAGGTGTGCGGGCAGCCGCGCAGCTGGGCCGCGAGTGGGAGGATCCCTTCGTCGCGGAGCCGGACCCCTCCGGATCGGAGGCCGCGGCATCCGGTGCCGGGCACGCCGCGGAGCTGGTGCCATGACCGCGGCAATCTACCGGACCAGCATCCGCCACGTGCGGCGGGATCCGCTGCAGAATGCCTTCACCTACCGCAGCTACAGCTGGTACGTGGACCTCGATGACCTGCCGAAACTGCCCTGGTGGCTGCGGCCCCTCGCCGGCCTCCATGCGAAGGACCATTTTGGCGATCCCGCCGCGAGCATCAGGGAGAACGTGGACCGTTTCCTTGCCGTGAACGGCGAAGCGCACGACGGCGGTACGGTCACCATGCTGGCCAGCGCCAGGGTGCTGGGCCACGTCTTCAACCCGATCAGCATCTTCTGGTGCCGCGATGCCGACGGCTCGCTGCGTGCCGTCATCGCCGAGGTCCACAACACTTACGGCGAACGGCACTGCTACCTCCTGCACCCGGACAGCACCGGCCGAGCCCGGACCGACAAGGAATTTTTCGTGTCCCCGTTCAACGGGGTGGACGGCAGTTACCGGATGAGCCTGCCCGAGCCGGCGGACAAACTCGCCGTGGCAGTGGTGCTGGAGCGCGCCGGACGGAAGCCCTTCACCGCCACCATGACCGGCGACCGCCGGCCCGCCACACCCCGCAGCGTCCTGGCTGCGGCGGCAGCGGTGCCGGTCGCGCCGCTCCGCGTTGTCCTGCAGATCCGCTGGCAGGGAATCAGACTCTGGGCCCGCGGATTGCCCATCATCAACCGTCCCGACCACCGAGCACAGGAGGCAGTCTCGTGACTCTCACAGATCCGTCATACACAGATCCCGCTGTCGGGGACCCTTCACGCCCCGACCCTTCACGCAGGGACCCCTCACGGCGCGGAAGCATGCCAGGCGGGGCCTTCCGGGTCCCGCCGGCGCCGGCGGCCATCGACGCGGAGGTGTGGCCCGGCGTCGCCCGTCCGCCTGCCGGGATCAAGGCTCAACTGGCCGGCAAGGCAGCCGACTCGCTGTTCAGGGCGGCGGTCCGCTGCCTGCCGCTCCGGGTGGAATACCCCGACGGGAAGGTGCTGGGCACCGGCGATGCAGACGCGCCGGTGATGACCATGCTGCGCCCGGAGGACTTCGCGGTCCGGATCGGCGACAACGGGCTGATCGGGCTGGGGGAGTCTTTCATGGCGGGAGACTGGGAGGCGTCAGACCTCGCCGGGGTCCTCGAGGTCTTTGCCTCATCGGTGGACACCCTCATCCCCGTCCCGTTGCAGAAACTCCGGAGTCTGTATCTGCCAAGGGCGCCGCGGCAGGAGCGCAACACCGAGCAGAACACCCGCGGCAACATCTCCCGGCACTACGACCTCTCCAACGAGCTGTTCGCCAGCTTCCTGGACAGCACCATGAGCTATTCCTCGGCGCTGTTCCCGGCGTCGGCGGGCCAGCTGACGGAGTTGGGCTGGGAGGCCCTGGCCAGTGCGCAGCAGGCCAAGATCGACAGGCTGCTGGACAAGGCCGGCGTGGGGGAGGGCACCCGGCTGCTGGAGATCGGCACCGGCTGGGGCGAACTGGCCCTGCGGGCCGCAGCCCGGGGCGCCACCGTGTACACGGTCACGCTGTCCAGCGAGCAGCGGGCGCTCGCGCAGCAGAGGATCGAGGAAGCCGGCTTCTCCGGGCAGGTCACCGTCGGGCTGCAGGACTACCGTGCCGTGGAAGGCGAGTATGACGCCGTCGTGTCCGTGGAGATGATCGAAGCGGTGGGCTACGAATACTGGCCCGTCTACTTCCAGACCATCGACCGGGTGCTGGCACCCGGCGGCAAGGTGGCCATCCAGGCCATCACCATGCCGCATGGGCGGATGCTTGCCACCCGCAATGCCTACACGTGGGTTCACAAGTACATCTTCCCGGGCGGGTTCCTGCCGTCGGTGCGGGCGATCGAGAGCGTCACGGAGCAGCACACCACCCTGCGGGTACGTGAGCGCCGGGGGATTGGTGACCACTACGCGGTCACGCTCCGGCTGTGGGAGGAACGGTTCCTGCAGCGCGCCGCGGAAGTGCAGGAGCTCGGATTCGACGCGGTCTTCCAGCGGATGTGGCTGTTCTACCTGTGCTACTCACGTGCAGGCTTCCAGTCCGGATATCTGGACGTGCAGCAGATCGTGCTGGACCGCAGGGAGGCGCAGCTGTAGTACGTGCCGCGTCCGCCGGGAAGCGCAACACCGCCCTGGCGTTTGCTTAATCACAGTGGGGGTCCCTAAGCATGCTCCGGGACCCCCGCTGTTGTATTCCGGGCCACCCAAAAGGTGCCGTCCGGGGTGCTGCGACACGCCGTCTCCGCCGCGACACGCTGGCGTTTAAATGTGTCTAACTACTCCACAGGGTGTGGATTCCGTCCGCGAAAAACCCGGAAATCCGGACATTTTGAGAGCCCTGGCCTGTGGATTAAAAGTGCATTAAATGACATACTTGTAATACATCATCTTGGGGTCCCATCCGGGGCCGCGCACTACATGTAGTATCGACATACAGATTGAGCGGGAGGCCGGCGCAGCCAGTACTGGACGGTAAGGTCCGGGCAGAGTCCACCGCTACGATGCCAGAGATTTAAAGACAGAGACACCAGCAAGGTCTCAGAAGAGTGCAGCAGCAGTGACTTCAACAAAGGGGACAGGAACCATGACCGTTACGGTTTACACCAAGCCGGCCTGCGTACAGTGCAACGCTACCTACCGAGCACTGGACAAGAAGGGCATCGCCTACCAGAGCGTGGACATCTCCCAGGACGCGGACGCCCTTGAGCGCCTGAAGTCGCTCGGTTACATGCAGGCACCGGTCGTGGTTACGGACCAGGACCACTGGTCCGGTTTCCGCCCGGACAAGATCGAAGAGCTGGCGCTCAGCGCGTCCGCTTCCGTGGCCTAAGGCTGCGCCCACGCCGTTTCCGGCAGAGAATTCCCAAGTAGATGAGGTGACTCGCATGGCTGCGCCGGCACTTGCCGATGCGCCGGCCGCAGCCCGCGCTGCGGACACGACGCCCGTCAATCAGACACCGTCCGTGAACCAGACCCACAGCCGCCTCATCTACTTCTCCTCGGCCTCCGAGAACACCAAACGCTTCATCGGGAAGCTTGGTGCGGACGCCGCCAGGGTCCCCCTGCACGCGAAGGACGAACCCCTCGTTGCCTGTGAGCCGTTCGTGCTCGTGGTCCCCACCTACGGCGGGACAGGCGGCGAGGGGTCCGTGCCGAAACAGGTCATCAGGTTCCTGAACAACCCGGAAAACCGACGCCTGCTCCGTGGCGTCATCGGGGCCGGAAACACTAATTTCGGGGACAACTACTGCATGGCAGGCGACATCATCGCCGCCAAGTGCAAGGTCCCCCACCTATACAGGTTCGAACTCATGGGCACGCCGGAAGACGTCTCCCGTGTACAAGAAGGATTGGAAGAGTTTTGGACACGACTGTCGCAGACACAGAAGTAACCAGGCCCGAAGGAAAGGACGCGTCCATGGACACGGCTGTTGAAAAGCAGGAGAAGCCGGCGCTCCCCGCTGCCTACAAGGGCCTGGGCTACCACGAGCTGAACGCGATGCTGAACCTGTACGGTCCGAACGGCGAAATCCAGTTCGAGGCCGACCGCGAGGCTGCCCACCAGTACTTCCTGCAGCACGTGAACAACAACACGGTCTTCTTCCATGACCTCGAGGAGAAGCTCGACTACCTGGTGAAGAACCAGTACTACGAGCGCGAGACCCTCGACCAGTACACGATGAACTTCATCCGTGACCTCTTCAACCGCGCCTACAAGAAGAAGTTCCGCTTCGAGACCTTCCTGGGCGCCTTCAAGTTCTACACGTCCTACACGCTGAAGACGTTTGACGGCAAGCGCTTCCTGGAGCGCTACGAGGACCGCGTCTGCATGGTCGCCCTGCACCTGGCCCGCGGCAACGAGCAGCTGGCCACCCAGATGGTGGACGAGATCATCGAGGGCCGTTTCCAGCCGGCCACCCCGACGTTCCTGAACGCCGGCAAGAAGCAGCGCGGCGAGCTGGTCTCCTGCTTCCTGCTCCGCATCGAGGACAACATGGAGTCGATCGGCCGCTCCATCAACTCCGCCCTGCAGCTGTCCAAGCGCGGCGGCGGCGTGGCGTTCGCGCTGACCAACATCCGTGAGGTCGGCGCGCCGATCAAGCAGATCGAGAACCAGTCCTCCGGCGTCATCCCCGTGATGAAACTCCTCGAAGACAGCTTCTCCTACGCCAACCAGCTCGGTGCCCGCCAGGGCGCCGGTGCCGTGTACCTGCACGCCCACCACCCGGACATCTACCGGTTCCTGGACACCAAGCGGGAGAACGCGGACGAGAAGATCCGCATCAAGACCCTTTCGCTCGGCGTCGTCATCCCGGACATCACCTTCGAGCTCGCGAAGAAGGACGAGGACATGTACCTGTTCTCGCCGTACGACGTCGAGCGCGTCTACGGGATGCCGTTCTCCGACGTCTCGGTCACCGAGAAGTACTACGAGATGGTGGACGATTCCCGGATCAAGAAGACCAAGATCAAGGCACGCGAGTTCTTCCAGACCCTCGCCGAGATCCAGTTCGAATCCGGCTACCCGTACATCATGTTCGAGGACACCGTAAACCGGGAAAACCCGATCGACGGCAAAATCATCATGTCCAACCTGTGCTCGGAGATCCTCCAGGTCTCCCAGCCCACGACGTACCACGATGACCTGTCCTACGACGAGACCGGCAAGGACATCTCCTGCAACCTGGGCTCTCTGAACATCGCGAAGACCATGGATTCGCCGGACTTCGGCCTGACCATCGAGACGGCCATCCGCTCGCTGTCGGCGGTCTCGGACATGTCCAACATCACGTCGGTGCCGTCCATCGCCCGCGGCAACGACCAGTCCCACGCCATCGGCCTGGGCCAGATGAACCTGCACGGCTACCTTGCACGTGAGCGGGTCCACTACGGCTCCGAAGAGGGACTGGACTTCACCAACATCTACTTCTACTCCGTGGTGTTCCACGCGGTCCGCGCATCGAACCTGCTCTCCATCGAGACCGGGCAGACATTCGGCGGCTTCGAGAAGTCCAAGTACGCGTCGGGCGAGTTCTTCGACAAGTACATCGAGCAGGAGTGGGTGCCGCAGACCGAGAAGGTCAGGGAGCTCTTCAAGGACGTGCACATCCCCACGCAGGATGACTGGCGCGAGCTGAAGGCCTCCGTCATGGAGCACGGCATCTACAACCAGAACCTGCAGGCCGTTCCGCCGACCGGTTCGATCTCCTACATCAACAACTCCACCTCCTCGATCCACCCGGTGGCGTCCAAGATTGAGATCCGCAAGGAAGGCAAGATCGGCCGCGTTTACTACCCGGCGCCGTACCTGACGAACGACAACCTGGAGTACTACCAGGACGCGTACGAGATCGGCTACGAGAAGATCATCGACACCTACGCCGCCGCTACCCAGCACGTGGACCAGGGCCTGTCATTGACGCTGTTCTTCAAGGACACCGCCACCACCCGCGACATCAACAAGGCACAGATCTACGCTTGGCGCAAGGGCATCAAGACCATCTACTACATCCGTCTCCGCCAGCTCGCGCTGGAAGGAACGGAAGTGGAGGGTTGCGTTTCCTGCATGCTCTGACCTCTGGTCGAGCGTGTCGAGACCAAGGCCACGTACGACGGCGGGTGCCCGCCCGCCGTCGTACGCTTTAAGTAAGAACCAACCCAACTTTTTAGGGGATGACATGACCGAGAAGGTCAAGCTGCTGAGCCACGTCGAGGCCATCAACTGGAACCGCATCCAGGACGACAAGGACGTTGAGGTCTGGAACCGCCTCGTCAACAACTTCTGGCTGCCGGAGAAGGTGCCGCTGTCCAACGATGTCCAGTCGTGGAACACGCTCACCCCGGCGGAACAGCAGCTGACCATGCGCGTGTTCACCGGCCTGACCCTGCTGGACACCATCCAGGGCACCGTCGGCGCCGTTTCGCTGATTCCGGACGCGCTCACCCCGCACGAAGAGGCCGTGTACACGAACATCGCCTTCATGGAGGCCGTGCACGCCAAGAGCTACTCCTCGATCTTCTCCACCCTGTGCTCCACCAAGGAGATCGACGACGCCTTCCGCTGGTCCACCGAGAACGAGAACCTTCAGAAGAAGGCCCAGATCGTCATGGACTACTACCAGGGCGACGATCCCCTGAAGCGCAAAGTGGCCTCCACGCTGCTGGAAAGCTTCCTGTTCTACTCCGGCTTCTACCTGCCGATGTACTGGTCCTCGCGCGCCAAGCTGACAAACACGGCAGACCTGATCCGCCTGATCATCCGCGACGAGGCCGTGCACGGCTACTACATCGGCTACAAGTTCCAGCGCGGGCTGGAGACCGTTTCCGAGGCACGCCGGCAGGAGATCAAGGACTACACCTTCGAGCTGCTCTTTGAGCTGTACGAAAACGAAGTCCAGTACACGCACGACCTCTACGACGGCGTTGGCCTGGCCGAGGACGTCAAGAAGTTCCTGCACTACAACGCCAACAAGGCCCTGATGAACCTGGGCTACGAGGCCATGTTCCCGGCTTCCGTCACGGACGTGAACCCGGCCATCCTCTCGGCCCTGTCGCCGAACGCCGACGAGAACCACGACTTCTTCTCGGGTTCGGGCTCGTCGTACGTCATTGGCAAGGCCGTCAACACCGAAGACGAGGACTGGGACTTCTAGTCACCACTGTGAGATCCCGACCTAGCTGGGCAATTTCACAGTATCTGTGAGATTCCAAGCTAGTTGGCCCTTGTTCCGTTCAAGTTGACCCTATTCCGCGCTACTTGAACCTCTGTTCCGACTTAGTTGACTAGTTGGAGGAAGTCTTCCAAGTAGCTACCGCTTGAGCGGGCCCTGCACGGTGAATCGTGCAGGGCCCGCTTTGTAAGCCTCCCAGGATCCGGTCAGGGGAGTGGCGTAGTCGCATTCACTTTTCTGTCCTTGCTGCTGATGGTGCCGCTCGTCTTCGTCGCCATCACGGTGCTGGTGTCCAGAACGGCGCAAAATTAACAATTTTGGGACTAGATTTTCCTAGCCTTAACAATTGTTATTCTCGGACCCGCATTGCATTCCCACGGCGCGGAGCCTGTCAGCAGCCGAACCCCCTATCCTCCTGGCGCTGAACCGTCTGCCGCCTGGAACGACTAAGGAGCTCCAATGCCAGAACGTGCCGCAACTGTCGCAAGCCGCGTGGGCCTGCACGCCCGCCCCGCCGCCATCTTCGCTGAGGCCGCAGGTGAGTTCGATCTGGACATCATCATCGCCCGATCATGCATCCACCAAGCATAAGTAGAGACGGCGCCTCGTTGCGTTCGAAGGCGGCCCACGCAGGAAAGCTCAGGCGAAGGTGCCCTCCTCAAGAGCGCGCAGGGCTGCTAATACGGGTCGTGGTCCCTCGAAACCCGCCGTAAGGGAGTCAATGTCCCGGAAAGAGGTGGATTGCCATCCTTCACCAGCCGCACTTCGAGCTTGTTGATGTCGATGGCTTCGGTCCGGACCTTGGGGGCTGGGCCGGCGGGAGCCGATTGGCCGCAGCCGGTAGCTTCACCTCACTCTGGTCTAAGGGCGCCACGTTGCCAGGCAGCGCGGAGGGAGCCAGCAAGTTATCGTTAGGCTCGTCCCCGTCAGTGCGAAGGTGCGTGCTGGCGGCAGCGGGGCCGGGCTGCATATAGGGTGGACCGGTGTCCGAGCAACCCAAAGAACGCCGCTTCCTGACCATTCCACAGGCCGCTAGGAGCTGAACGTCTCCGATAGCCAAATCAGGGCTTTGCTTCAAACCGGAGACCTTAGTGGAATTCAGGTGGGTGGCCGCGGTGTCTGGCACATCGCGGCGAACGACGTCGAAGACTTCATCGCGGCGGCATACCGGCGCACCGCCGAGCGTATCGCCGCAGGTGAATTGAAGGACGACCGTGAACCCGGAGGGTAGCCGGAGCGGAGGTTCTGAACCCGCTTGAGTGTCTTCATGACATGACCGCCAAGTGTTGCGGCGACTAGGATCACTGGGAGGCACCATCCGGGTGTGTTGACGTTGAGGAGCAGTAATGGAACTGGGGGCCACAAGGGTTGAAGTGTTTGCCGATGGCAGACTGACTGTGGGCGGCGAGGCGATCTCCCCTCCTCCTGGCGTGGACCCGTATTCGGCAGCCATTGCGGTGCTGGCGGACTTCGCGCAAACGTCCGGCGCTCCGGTTGTTGCGGAGGCTACCGATCACTCGAATGGTTCGCGCGGCAGATTTCAGGTTCACCCGGACGGCCGGGCTGAACCCGTATCGCCTGAAGAGCCTTCCCCGGCCGTGGCCTCAGGTTCTGGTCTTCCCGCGAAGGCAGCTGGTCAGAAAGCAAGCGCGATTACGAGAGAGCCTGGGGCCCGCGATTCCTTTCCGACCGCAATCGATCGACCAGCCGATGCGCCCTATGGTGCGCCGATCAACGAGACTCAATTCGTGCGCCCGGACCGCCCTCGGCCTGCGTCCGGTTTCCGCGGCGCTGTCTACTCCGCTACCGGCGGCCTGGTGAACCTGGGTCCCAGCGCCAAGGACCAGGAGGAGGCGGAACTGGAGCGACGGATTGCCAGGCCGCTGTCCGGCAGTTTCAACACGGCTATTCTGAGCCTGAAGGGCGGGATCGGGAAGACCTCCACCACCGTGGGGGTTGGCATGATTCTGGCTGAATACCGTGGCGACCACCCCTGCGCCATCGACGCGAACCCGGACAGCGGCGACCTTGCCGAGCGGGCCTTGGGCGAAATGCTGTACCAGAAAGCCAAGCCCCGCACGGTGACGGACATTGTCCGGGACATTGGGCAGATCAATTCCCTGACCCAACTGACTGACTATATGCACCACGCCAACCGGCTCCACCTGATCGCCGGTGAACAGGACCCGGCGCTGTCGGATGCCCTGACGGCGGAGGAATATCTACAGATCAAGCAGCTTGTCTCCCAGTACTACTCGGTCACGTTGACCGACTGCGGTACGGGCGTTTCCCACCCCGCCATGGCTGGTGTGCTGCCGCAGGCCACCAACCTGGTCATCGCGTCCGGCTACGCGGTCAGCGGGGCCAAGCGGGCGAGGAATACCCTGCAGTGGCTGGCCGCCCACGGCTATGAAAGCCTCGCGCGCAATGCCATAGTTGTGGTCACCGACAAAGACCAGGTCTCCAGTAGGGTCAATAAGCGGGCCATTGAAGAGCACTTGGCCGGTTATTGCCGCCAGCTCATCACCGTCCCGCACGACCGTGGGGTGGCTGACGGGGACCGGATTTCCCTGGAAAAGATTTCCGCCGCCACACGGCGGGCGTACAAGGAGATCGCCGCCGCCATCGTGGACGGCTACCTCTAGGCAACTACGGGCTGTCCGCCCGGGCCGCCGCAGCGAGTATCCGCTGTTGGAAGTCTCGGGCGCGTCCCCCGTCCCATGCCGGACTTTCCGGGTAGCGGATGGCCAGGTGCTGGAACGGGGCGGTGCCAAGGAGGTTGCTGACCACTCCCGCCAGTTCCGGTGCTTGGGTCTGGACCGTTCGCCCAAGCGCAGGGCCCAGCACGAGGAGCTGTGGGACCCGGAAGGCGTCTTTGCCTGCGGGCACAGTCAGTCCAACGGCGCCGAAGTGCAGTTCGATACCGAGTTCCTGAACGTTGGCCGCCACGGCGGCTGCCTCGACCTCTGCGTGCCGGTCCACGTTCCAAAGTGAGCGTCGCCCCGGACCGGCCGTTCCACCCGCCGACCGGTTTGGTGACAGCAGCACGTCAAACGATTCGATCACGCCGGTATCGGTACGGTAGGCGGTGATCGCTCCGGCGAATCCGGGGCCGGACTGCAGCATGGTTCCCAGCGGCATGTGATGGCGGAACCATTCCGTCACGGCAGCGGTGTCCCAGGAGTGCTCCAGCGGCTCGGTCGGGCCCATGTGCTCGGGTTCGCTTTCCAGGGAGGCCAGCAGCATGCGGGCGCTGAAGGAACCGATCACTAGCTCTTCGGTGGCAGCGTGGAGCACGCTGCCATAGATTCGGAGAGCGGGGGTCTGTCTCGGGGGCGGTTCGTCCTCTCCGTGAGGAGTCAGCGCGTTCCCCAAATCCCCACCGGGGGTTGCTGTGACCCAGGGGATGCCGGCTGCTTTCAGGAACGCCAGCATGGGATAGCTGGGCGCGGCTTCGGGAGCAGTTTGCAGTGCGACGATACCGCTTTGGTGTGCACTGCTGGTTGCCTGGTGGAGTTCGCCCCATAGCGTGCGGCTGAGCCACGGCCGGGTGGCCTTGGTTTGGACTAGGACCAGAGGAGTCGTCATGAGCCCCAGTCCGCGTTGATGACCTCGTTGGCTTGTGGATCGATCAGCAGTCCCTGGGTGCCGATCACTGTGATCATCAGGAATGAGCGCACGGCCTCGGCGGTGTCCTTATCGTAGGGGCAGCTCACTTCCGATACCCATGCTTCTTGCTTGAGCTGGTTGGCAACCTGCTCGCCGAAGATCCTGGTGACTTCGGGTACCGGGACCGGCCGCGGGGTGGTGAGGAGGGCCAGGTCCTCTCCGTTGAAGCTCATGACGAGGTTGTCTGAGCCTTCCACGGCTGACAGGGTGAACTTGTTCTCGAACTGCACGGACGCGGCCTCGAAGAGATTCAACGTCGGGTTCTGGTCGCAGATGAGGTGGAACTCATAGCTCATGGTGGGGCGCCTCGCCGTTGTAGTGGAATGTTTGGAGCATAACCGGAGGGCGGCTGGGCCGCAGGATCCTGGCACGTCCGGTTGCCAGCGGGATGGGACGTTCGCCGTTGGCGATCACCCCTTCGGACCGATCCCCGGAGAACATGATGACAGGAGCGCCCGCCGCCCTGAGGCTGGAGATGAACGGATCGTGGACGGTCACCGCGGCGCCGGTTGTCCTGGCGGTGACCAGGGCGAACAGCCCGACATCGGCCCCTGACGGAAGGTAGCCGGCAAGCGGTCGCAGCGGCTGGTTTCCAGTGGCGGCCAGGATGTCGTAATCGTCCACAAGCAGCACGATGCGGGGTGTTCGGACAGGGGCGCGTGTCCCGTCGCCGAGCCGTTCACGCGCCTGGCCCGCAACAAATTCCGCAAGTTGGGCGGCGCGCTGGCCGTTTGCCGCGTATTCGCCGAGGTAACCGTCGGGGACGAAGTCCTGGAGCTGCTGGCGCGGGTCGAAGATGGCGAACGCGAGCTCGCCTGGTTTATGGGAGGCGATGAGTTGGGCGGCCGCGGTCCGCAGGAGGTTGGTTCTGCCGGTTTCTGGGTCGCCGAAGATGACCGCGCCGCGGTCGGCGCCAAAGAGGTCGAGGGTTTCTGTTCCGGCGTCATGTTCCCGGATGCCAAGTGCCGTCCTGCCTCCTGCCGGACTGTAGTCCACTGGCAGTTGAACGTGCTGGGGGAGGACCCGGACAGGGGGCGCGGTCTCCGTTGAGTACCGTCGCAGGACGGAGGCGAGTTCCGCCAGATCGCGGCCCGTATCCGCAGGGTCTGGGAGTTCGGCCAGGGATGGCAGCGCAAAGTGGCCGATCGTCTTCTCGGTCGTGAGCGCGCGGCCAGGGCGGTGGGCGCCCAATGTGGTGGCGAGCCTGCGGTCGATGGAGTCCGCCGGATCGGAGATGTGCAACTCGATCCGGTTTCCCAGGAGTGACTGTCTGGACATTCGGATTTCCGACCAGTTTCGGACGCTGACGATCACGTGCACGCCCAGGGAGCTGCCGCGGGTCATGATGTCGTGAACGGCATCCTCCAGTTCCGGGAACTCGGAGGTGAGGCTTCCGAATCCGTCGATGAACAGGAAAGCATCGGTGCAGCTCAGCTCCTTTAGCGCGCCTTTGCTTCGCAGGGACCGCATGGCCTGGAGCGAATCGAGGTTGTGGGTCTCGAAGACTGCCTGCCGGGCGTTCAGGAGGCTTTGGACCTCTTCCACTGTCCGGCGGAGCAGCTCGCGGTTGCCGCGTCCTGCCGTCCCGCTGCAGTGGGGCAGGTCGGCCAGACCGGACAGGGCGTTGCCGAGCAGGTCGACGCCGTAGATGTTGATGTCCTGAACGCTGTGGCTGAGGGCGAGGGATGCGGCGATGGTGCGGAGGGCTGTGGATCTTCCGCTTTGGGGTGCTCCGATGACTGCCAGGTTGCCGCCGCGCGCCGACAGATCCAGGTGCCAGGGGCCTTGCCACTGCCTGGCTGGGTCGTCGAGGATTCCGACGGCGGGATGAAGGTGACGTGGTTGGGCCAGCCGTGGCCCGGTGGAAGTGAGATCGAGCGGGGCACCGGTGACGGCGAGGGAGATGGCCGTCGGCAGCGGAGGTAGCCACACAGGGGATGTCTGGCGGGGTTGTGCGGAGGCGAAGCCGACGATGGTCGAAAGGATGGTGGCGGCGCCCGGGCTGGTCTTCTGCTGCGGCACGGCTGGGCGCGCTACGGTATCTGGATTTTTGGTGGCTACGTTGTTGTGTGCGTCCCCGGCTAGTCCAAAGACTCTTACGGGCTCGGCCGCGGGTGCGGTGGGAATGGCATCGTCCACTTGTGAGGGCAGGGCGCCGGAGACGTAGGCGGCGCGGAACTTCTTGAAGACGGTCGTGTCCACCTTGAGGATGCCGTGTCCAGGGGTGCTGGGCAGGTGGTAGGCGTCGGGCACGTCAATGATGGTGCGGCTTTCGCTCTCGGAGTTGGTGTGGAGCGCGATGCGGTAGGCAAGGTAGGTGTCCAGGCCCCGGAGCATTCCGGTCTCTACTTTTTGTGAGGCCAGGAGCAGATGGATGCCGAT
Source organism: Arthrobacter sp. NPDC058097 (assembly GCF_042884885.1). NCBI lineage: Bacteria > Bacillati > Actinomycetota > Actinomycetes > Micrococcales > Micrococcaceae > Arthrobacter > Arthrobacter sp. NPDC058097. The sequence continues at coordinate 225,773 of NZ_JBHVSZ010000007.1, read as the reverse complement.
CGAGCGGCCGATCCTGCCGATGGACAGCAGCAAGTCGATGAAGTCAGAGCGGGTGGTGAGGAGCTCACCGAACTCGTCAATGCATACGAACAGGTAGGGCAGAGGTTCCTGCAGGGCGGCATCTGCCGGGTTGCGGTCACGGGCCAACCGGTAGTCGTTGATGTGGGCGAAATCGCCGCCGTTCCTGAGCAGTTCCTGCCGCCGTTTGACCTCCCCGGACAGGCTGGAGTAGATCCTGTCCACCAGGCTGGCATCGTTGACCAGATTGGTGACGAGACCTGAGACATGGGGAGCGTCCTCAAACGGAGCGAATGTGGCGCCGCCCTTGTAGTCCACGAGGACCATGTTGAGGTCCTGCGGTGAATGGGTGGCGATCAGGGAAAGAACAATGGTGCGCAGCAGTTCGGATTTGCCCGAGCCCGTCGCGCCCACGCACAGCCCGTGCGGTCCCATGCCTTGCTGCGCCGGTTCCTTGAGATCCAGGTGCACCGGCGTACCGTCCTCGTCCTCACCCAGGGCGACGCGGAGGAAATCCGGGCCCCGCTGGGTCCGCCAGAGCTGGAGCATCGATTCGGCGGTGTAGTCGTTAAGACCCAGAGCCTCCGCGTAGCTGCGCGAGGATCTGTGTTCGCCAAACTCGTGGGACACGTCGGAGAGTCGGAGGGGAGCCAAGCTGCGGGCCACGGCGTCCGCTATTGCGGGTGGCACGGCATCGGCAATCCCCCTGATCTTCTGCCCGGTCGCGGTCACCTCCAGGGTGAGGGAATCCGGTGCCACGGTGAGTCGCAGGTCCACGTGTTCAGGTTCCTGCTGTTGCTCTGCGAGTAGGTGGATACGGGTGACCGCAAGCCTGGTCAGCGGCAGGTCCGCGGGCAAACCGGGAAGCGGGTCGGCGTTCTGCGCGGTCAAGTCTGTGATGATAACCAGGCGGGGAAGGGCATCGGGCGGCAACTGCTGGAAGTTCCGGGCAGCGCTGCTCAGGGCGGCCGCCCGGGCGTCCAGTTGGCCACGCAGCAGTACCGCCAGTTCCTGTAGTGAGCCAGCCCGGCGCAACGTCCCATGTTCCTGCATATGGGGAAGCCACTTGGTCCAGTCCCAGGCTTCCAGCTCGGTCTCGGAGGTGACAATTGCCAGTTCGACGTCCTCTGGTGATTGCGCGGCGGTGAGCTGGCAGATCAGGTTCCGGCATACCGTCAGCGCTGTGGCCCGGTCACCCACGATGGACACGTCAGACACGGCGCCCAGCGGCAGGGTCAGGGGCATGTCGGGGGTGCTGCTAAATCGTTGACGGAGGTCTTCGGCCTCGGACAGCATGAACGCGTCCGGGCGTTCTACGGAGTCGCCGCTGTCCTGAACGCTGATGCTGCGCCGGGGCACGGTGCCGGTTCCGATGCGGGTGATCAGGAAATCGGGGCTGGTCCGGCGGCGTTCCCATAGCCGGTGCGGGTCATTGACGATGTTTTCGACCAGCCGGTCAGCCGGGGGATGGGCGGCATTGGCTCCCGCCCGCGCGAGGTGCTCTTCGTCTTCAAAGTCCTGGCGGCGTCGGCGCAGGTAGTCCATGTAGAGCCGCCGCTTGGCTGCCCGCTGCCGTGTTGCCTTGCCGCGCTGGGAGAACATCAGCACCACCGAGGCCAGCACTGTTGCCACCATCATGATCGCGCCGATACCGGCCAGTGAGGAACCCCGGAACAGCATCATTACGGTCACTGACGTTGCGGCACCGAGCATGGGCACCAGCGCCAGCAGGTTCATTCCGCCGGCTCCCGTGGCAAGCTGCGGCGGTGCGTCCAGCTGCGCGGGCTCCGGCGTGCATTGCGGCAAGGTCGTTCGTGCCGGCCTGTGCACAGTTCGCGTGGTCATAGCCTACGCCCTGTTGGCGGCCAGCAGCGCCATGCCGGCAATCTCGGTGGCGGCGATCCTCGTCCTGGAACCAAGCCTGCTCAGTTGCAGCGCGCCCCCACCTGCAAGGTGCCGGTCGAACGGCAGCACCCTGTCGGCAAGCCTCCGCTCCTGACTGTCCCTCGACCGCACCGTGACCTCCAACTGCTGCACCTGCGGAAATGCCCCCGTCAAGGTGGCCTGGATGGATGCCAGCTTGGCCGGTGCATGGTCACCGGGAGGCGTGACCAGCACGACGGCGTGGGCCGTTTCCAGCAGGGCGGCGGCGTGGCGGGACAGCGGGGCGTTGCCTGCGTCGACCAGTGTGACGGCCATGAAGCGGGACAGCGTGGAGGACACGTCCGTCCACTCCCGCGGGTTGATCGGTGAGTCCGCCACTGCGGGCACGTCGTGGCGGTCCGCAGCAAATACCTGATTGCCACAGGCTGCAGCGTTGGTGGTGGCTTCGGGAAGGCTTCGGACCGGTCGGGTCTGGAAGTTGCGTATCAGGGCTGACATCGCAGCCGGTGCAGGCGCGCCCAGATACCGGAGCAGGTCACCGGCCTGGTCCGTGGCGTCCAGTGCCATGATTGGCTCCTGACGGATGCTGCCCAGAAGCTTGGCGAGTACGGCGGTGACAGTGGTTGTTCCTGCACCTCCGGCCGTTCCCAGGACAACGACCCGCCGTCCGGTGGTTATCGGGGCCTCAACTGCTGCGCAGCCGCGGATAAGCCGCTCGGACAGGGCCCCGGAGGTGATGGCATCGGTGACTTCAAAGCGCACGCGCTCCCAGAGACTGTCCCCGCCGTTCCTACGGGACTTTTCGGGACGTGCCGCGGCTGCCGGGGTCGACGGCGGAGGCGCATGGCGGGGGATCGGCGCCGGTGCAGGCACATTGGCGTGCGCCGGCGCTGCTGCGCTGCGGACTGCTGTCTGGTTGGCCGCGGGGGTCATTCCCGGGAAACCGCCGGGGGAAGACGAGCGCTGTGTGGTTTGGCTCGGTTCCTGCGGAGCCTGGGCCTCGGTGTCGGGGCGGCCGATCGGGAATCCTGTGCGTGGTTGGTCAGCCAAAGGTCTGTCCTAGCTGTGTGTAGGCCCCGGACAGTCCCAGGACCAGAGGAATGGTCGACAGTACGCAGAGGAGTTCCAGCCGGGACGCCGCCACGCGGAGGCGTGCGGCGGCCTGAGGCCGGACTCGGGCGATAGAGGCGATGAGCACGAGCGCTCCCATCGCGCCGGGGCCGCAGAGCAAAAGTGGCTGCCCGAACGTCAGGGCAAACGTTGCTGTCACCCCCAGACAGGCCGCGGCGGCTGCCACATAGATTCCTGCCCGCTGCGCCAGCAACGGCAGGGAGAGTCCGCGAAATGTCAGCACTCCGAGCAGAGCGATGGACAGCAGCGCAGCCCAAGGAAGTCGGTCTGTGGCCGTAGCGGTGACAATAGCTGAGGTGGCGGCAACTGTGGCCGCCGTCAGGGTCCATCCAGTCAATGTTGCGTGGGCTGAGTGCACGGCGTCGAGGGTGGTGTTCCGGGAGATACGTTTGCCCTGCCGCTGGTCGTCGTCCAATCCGCTCAGGCCTGTCAGGACTGTGCTCAGCCGCGGAGCGACACCTAGTGCGAAGATTGCGGCGATGCCGGTCAGGGCCGCCGCCAGTGCCTGATCGCCTGTGCTCCAGGCCAGGACAGTCCATGCGCCTCCCAAGGCAAGGAGCAGTGCGGCGCTGGACAGGAACGGGACATGCCGGCCGGTCGCGACGGCGGCCCCCGCCATCGCAAGAACAACAGCTCCCGGGAAGAGCAGCGCCCCGGGCTGGGGCCCTGCGACGATGCTTGCCGCAGCCGAGACAGCCAGCCCGGCGCACAGAAGGGCTAGCCCTGCCGGCGCTGAGCGCCACCGGCCTGTAACTGCGCCCGTCAGCATCAAGATCGCAGCGATGATGAGCCCGGCGAGTACGCCGTCGTAGCCGCCCCCAGGGCCCAGCAGCACGAACGACGCACCTGCCCCCACAAGCAGCAGACCCGCCACGGCAGAGAGGCCTGCGGTCCGCAGCGCACCCGCCCACAGCGCAGGAATCCGTTCGGTCGCTTCCGCTGCAAAGGACGGAACGTCATAAACATCGGGAGCAGGAGGTACGTCGCGTTCATCACGCAGATACAGCAAGGAGCCCTCCGGGACGCCGGCCTGCCTGAGGGTCAGCGAGTTTTCAAGGGCGATACCTAGGCTCGTCGTCAATACGGTCGACCTGACAACCGCGCCGCTTCCGCTGAATGACCTTGTCGGCGAACCATCAGTGCCGTCGTTCATGAGCGCCAGGATCTGTGGCATCAGCGAAGCCACAGGTTCGTCGGATGGAAGCCGGAGGTCGAGGTGCCGGTGGGGTGCGATAACGGTAACTCGGCTCAAGGCGCCGCTCATGGAGTTCCTTCGGAAACAGTGACGGTAGTTGCCTGCGCGGACTGCCGCGCGGATTGTTCATTGAGCAGGTGTTGGACAAAACTAAAGCCGACGCAGATAGCTGCGATGAGAGCTGCCAGCAGCAGCGACTGCATCAGCCTGGTCGTCACCGTGGCGTAGGTCCGTTCCTGTGGATTCCTCCCAAACAGGAAGGAATCGTCGAGGCGGTGCTTCCGCACGCGTGCTGACTCAAGCAGCCGGGAATCGTAATCTTCCGCCATTCTCGTCCCCCTCCGGACTCCGATTTCGGCGTTCCCGGTTGTCGTAGTGCCAATCAGCCTTTAAACCTATCGCGCCAGGTTTCCGGTGCAAGTCACACGCTGTTTCTTGACCTGTTTAGTGCATCGACTGGACTTAACTCTTCGGTTTGTCCATCCTGTTAATGGTGTCCGGTGCCGTCCGGCGTCGGCGCTGTCCTACATTCCTACTGGGGGGAACGATGGCTATTTTTGACATGGGTGCCGACACCCTAGGCAACCTGAACAAGCAGACCGACTCATCACATCAGGATCTCGGCGCCCTCGTCCGGCGTTTTGTGGATGCCGTGACGCCGCTCGAGGGGCGCTTTAGCGGTGCAGGCAAGGCGGCATTCGATTCATTCAAGAACCGCTCGGACCTGGTCGCCTCGGAGTTGAACACTGCGCTTGCCTCAATCGTTCGGGGCCAGTCCGGCATGGATACAGCCTTCCAACAGGGCGACCTGGCTGCTGGCGACAACGCCCGCCGCAGCGAGGGATCGGCGAACTTCGACGCCGCACGCTTCCAGGGGCGGGCCCTCTAGCCCGTCTTCTGCCGTCTTCCCGCAGCAAATCCTTTCTCTGAGTCCGGAACGGAGCAGGAGCCGCAAGGCCCCGACCCAAAAATGACTGCAAACCGCATCGCATACGACACGAACGTTTCCTCCCAGGTCCAAGGCGACATCCAAGCCCTCGCCGCACAGTTGGAGAGCCTCATCGCCCAGCGCCAGTCCGACGTCAACCAAGCCATGTCCGACTTCCGTGCCGACGGCGTGGACGCCGAGTACCAGGCCGTGGAAGCACGCTGGGGCAGCGCAGCCGCCGAGGTCAAGGCCATCATCGCGCTGGTCTGCAGCACACTGGGCCTGAACGACGAAACCGCAACCACCGCCTCAACCTCTGCCCGCAACGCGGTGCAGGGCATTGGCTGACCGGCGGGTTCGTTAGCGCATGGCTGGCACCTGGAATATCGACGTGCCGGCGGCCCGAGGGGTCATCAGCTCCACTGCCGCCTCAGTATCAGATCTTCAACGTCCCCTGGAGCAAATGCGGTCGGCCGTTGAAGGACTAGCTGCCGCAGTGCCTTCAGCCGTCGTACAACAAGCCCTAGGTTCCCTCCTAGAGATGACATTGAGCCCAGCAGTCAAGGACGTGGTGGACAGGAGTACCACCGTCGTCTCAGGCACATCGGGGGCAGTCGGGCACTATGTCAACGGCGACCTGGTCATGGCGTCCACAGCCGCGAGCAGTGCCGCATCCATTCACACCAAGTAGGGGCTTAGCCTGCCTGAGCCACTGTTGGCCGACACATTGACCTTCACCGGGACGGAAAATAAGGATGAGCGGGGACTTCACCCAAGTGTGCGCCGTCGGCGCGGGAGCGAGCGGCATCGATATGGGCGCGTTACCGCCCCTACCGGACGCGGACACTTTAGAGACACACGCTCGTGCACTCTCCGTCTCCGGTACGTCTGTTCATTCCGGCGTCAGCCCTGCAGCAGGGACATGGGCGGCTCTCTCAGGGTTCTACCAAGCGCCTGAAGCTGGCCAGGTTCTTAGCGGCTTCACACCCGTCCTCTCTCGTTCCCAAGCACTCGAAAATGTGACCCTCCGTGCTTCCGAAGCATTGACGGCCTACGCCGAAAGGGCCCGGGAATTGAAGCGACGCGTCACCGCCCTCGGCGCCGACGTGGAAGCGCTCGATGAGCTAATCCTGGGTAACGATGATTGGCAGACGAAAATCGGCATCGTAGACCAGCGACGCGAAACCTACGACCGCGTCAGCGCCCTTGCCCAGGAAATCCTGGACTCCGACGCCGAATGCGCCTCAGCGCTGAATGCGCTGGCCGGCGGGGAAACTGTCACGGCCCCAGTCATCCAGCGACACAGCCTGGACAGTTCCACAGACTGGTTCGGCAACGTATTCACACACGTCCAACACTTCCTGGGGACCGATGAGCAGATCCCCGACCAGCCTTGGGGGCCTGCCAATGCCTCCGTTCGCCTGGGCGGGATCGGATCCACCGGGCAGGGCTTCCTCGGCGCCATCGTAGGGGCGGGACAAGGTCTCTATACCCTGTTGGGGACGTCCGACAAACTGAAGCAGGCCCAGGCGTGGCAGAGCATGTGGGCACTGGCCGGCGCGGTGATTACCACGAAATCCGTTATCGATCGGGGAGCCCGCGACCTCTCCGCCGAGGACGTGAAAGCAGTCCTCACAGTGGCCGAAGCAGGAAAGACAGCCGTGCACTACGACGAGTGGGGAAAGGACCCTTGGTACGCCGGCGGTGCTGTGACATTTGACGTCGCGTCACTCTTCGTTGGTGGCAGCGGCGCCGGGCTCAAAGCAGGAACCCTTGCTGGTAAAGCCGGAAGACTTACTGAGGGCGCAGCGGACCTCTCCAAGGCCGCGTCAGGGCTTACGACCGCGACGCGAGGGGCGTTGAGCGAGGCCACGGCCGCTGTGGCCTCGAAACTGGGCAAGGCGCGAATCGCCGTCTGGAACCAAGGCATTGGCGACGCCCTTCGGAAGCTCGACGAGGGCCTGGCCAAGGCAGGGCAATCAATTGGCGGCCTTTCTCCAGAGCCCTCCATCGCGGGTATCCACAAAGGGGTCCCCGACGTAAATGGTTCCGGCACCTGGCTAGCGCATACCGAGTCCCGGACTGTGTCGAGCGAACGGGTAACTCCACCCTCCGCGCTCCCTGACATGACTCCCAGAGCGGTCGATCATACGCTCGGCGATGCCACACTGCCGGGGCGTCACCCCGATCTGCAACCAGTCATCGGGGACACTGACGGCGGGGTCGGTCGATGGGAGGAACCAACTGGGGGGCGAAGTTTGAACGGCGTTCCAGACCAGATATTCGGGACCGGAGTGGAAACGGTCGGACCAAACGGAAAGCTCCTCGAGTATGTAGTCGTGCACGATGGCATGAAGGTTGACTACGACGGACACTTCTGGCGGGGACACCCGCCGATTGAGATATACCAGGAGATCAAGGGTAACTACAGTTACTTGGACAAGCCGTTCTTCCAGAGGATTAGAGCGACCGACAGGACGCTTGGAAAATGGATCGATGGGCAACTCGACAGGCAGCTTGAAGCCTTACCTCCCGGCGCGCGACTGGAATGGATTTTCACGAGGAATGAAGACCTAGCCCGCCGGTTCCAGCAGATAGTGCGTGAAGAAGAGCTACCCGTGGATGTGAAATACATCCCCCTGACCCAGTGAAACGAAATGGACAAGCACGAAATGTTCAAACAAGAGCTAGCCCAGAAGCCTTTTGTCCTCTGCCGGTGGCCGGCCAGGACTGAAGCCCAGCATGACATTGCTGCGAAGCTGCTTCAATCGCTAAGCGCGGTGGCAGCGTCCCTTCAAACGGACACCTTGGACTGGTCAGCAGATGTGGGAGAAGAAAACGACTTCACGATGATGCCGTTTCCCGCCAACGTCCGTCCCGATGATGTGGATCTCGCGTCCTTTTCTAAGACCGATGACGCGGGCCAGATCTGGCAGAAAGGCGGACTCGCCATTCCTCTGTACGGCCGGATAAGCACTTGGCCGAAGGAGGATATGGTTGCATTCACGGGCACTGTGGGAGCTGCGACCCGTCGAGGAAACTCCCTGAAAGTTGACTTCCTTACCGAGGACATCGAGCTGATCCCACCCATGAAGCAAATCTCTGCTCTCGTCGAGGCTTTGGGCGAAATCTGGGATGCGGACTGGTGTGCGGCACTCACGCACGAAATCGTTGAGGCCGTCGACTGGCCAATTGGAGCCCCGAAAATTGGCTTGGTGACCTACTGGTCCGACCGACTAGGCCGCGAACTGCCCGCGGAGGACGGGGTTATCCTACAGAAAACAGCTAAGGGCCGCCTGGCTGACGTTTCCCATCTGGACATTGACTCCGCAATTGAATATGTCCGGAAGGCTTAAGAAAAAATTCTCCCGGGACGGCGTGTCACCACCGATCCACCGGTGGTCCGCGACTGGCAAGGCACAGAGAAAAGCCGAGCTCACCGGTCCGGACAACGTCAGGCTCACCGTCATGGCAGGGAGCAATACCGGTACGCGGTCTTTGGGAGCCAGTGGGTGCACGAGGTGCCGATGAAAGGTATGGGCATTGGCCAGCAACTGGGCTGGCTGACCGAGCAGCTCGCGACGAGGGCTGTCGGGGCACCAGTTAGCGGCCGGGAGAGTATGTCTGCAGTGGCATTGCTGGTCCCCCTACCGGGGATTCTTTTGGAGCCCCCTAAGCAGGCAGTCTTGCCGGGTTGTCTCAGAATTTGCCGGGGCTTTCCGCAAGGTTCGATCAAGTTCGGCGGGCCGAAGACCCAAGGGGGTCGGCCCCTGGCTTCCAATCTCTACCGTCAGGTCGGAATGGCCGCCGCGGGGGAGAACCCCCTCCGCCGCGGCTTGGGGGAACCGGTCGACGGAGGGGGCGATTGGGGAGGCCGGAGGGCCAAGGTCCCGATGAGGTCGGGACTGCTGCTGTTGCCCAGTAGGACTTATCGCTTCCAGCAGCCCGGTCTTCTGTGTCGGTAACTGACACTCTTCTCCCAGAAGCTCAAGAATCCCGGCGTAAGCGGTCAATAGTCGATCAAGAATTGCAGGACGAGCATCAAGGCTGGATCGGTACATTTCCTGAGAGCGCGTCAGCCGTCGTGGCGGGGCTTCCTGCCGCGCTTTCTCCCGGTCTGCCAGCCGGGCAGCGCCTGGTCCAGCGCCTAGACCTTTGACTCGTCCGGTTCTCCGCGGTGGAGCTTGGCCCGCTGGAAGTGGAGCCACACACCCAGATCATGCTCCAGCCCTGTCACGAAGGCTTTGTGCCGAGGCCAGTCGTTGCCGGCGGCCCGATACTCGACCAAGGACGCGAGCCGCTCGTCCCACCATGATTTGTCGGCCTCTGCCCGGCTCGGAGTCTGCCAGCCAGACAGTGCCGCCATACCATCCTTGTAGGCAAGCGCAAGCGTGCCCTCACGGGCTTCCTCCCTCCGACGCTGCAGCCACGCGGCCAGACTTCGCTCAGACTCGCTGGTGCTGGCCCTGGACGGGTACCGGCCAGCCTCCTCTACGAACACCGCGAGCTGGCGCATGTGCTCCAGGCCCCCGCCGTCGCCTTATGCGCTGTCCTGAGGGCAGCGGCCGCCTTGTGCGCGGTCCGCAAGTCAGGGTCTGCTTTCCTGGCCATGTCCAGGTGGTAGCCGACCGTCGAGGTCGGAGCGCCGACCAGTTTCGCGATCTGGGCGCGGGTGAGGCCGCCACGGTACATCAGCGCCCACTCCGGATTCGGAGCTGCCTCCCATCTTCTGTCAGCCACGGGATCCATCCTGCCAGCTACGGTTCAGGTGCCTACATTCACAACGGTCGGCGCTTCGCCAATTCCTGTTCGGCAGCGACCCGCATCAGTCTGAAATGGCGTGTGGCCTTAGGTGCACGCCCGGTCCCCGGGGCATCGGCGGCATCCTCACGATCGCTGGCACACTTGCGCATCACTTCGACGCGGGCGTCATCGGCGGAGCTCAGATCCCGCTCGAAATCCGACAAGGATTTCCACCACATAGTCGCCATGGACACAGCCTATTGACTCAAAGGCCCCGGACGCGGCTGCGTCCAGGCATGTTTGGGTGGGGGCGGGCGAGACGGAGCCTCATTGCCTATGCTCACCGGGAGGCCAGGGGAGCCAGCCGTTTGGAACATCCCTCAGCCGGGCCTTGGCGCTCCGCAGACGGTCGGGGACAATCGACCCGGGATCTCCCTGTCCACTTTCTTCCGCTGATCCGTCGGCCGCCGTCAGTCCATAGCCCAGCCACCGCCGCCAGCCGACCGGATAGCGTTCGCTGTACCCGCCGGCCGTGACCGCAAGCACGAGCAACTCCAGCCGGTCAGCTGCCGATTCAGCCGTTTCGTCGCACGCATCGCAGCTGCAGGGCGGGAACGCGAAGTCGTGAAGCACTCCGGCGTGAACGATGACTCCCGGCGGTTGTGTGAGCACGAACGTCAAAGACGCGGTCCCCGCTTTTCGTGGCGTAACCCGGACCGACTCCACCACAGCTTCGGGCTGCCTGAGCAGGTCATTGATGGTGGACTGATTGTCGTCGACCTCGACGTCGAAGGTTGCCGTGAGATGGGCGATGAGGGCGTGGGCGACGTCGTGCAGTGCTGCGAAGCGCTCCGGGTGGTTGAGCACGCTGTAGGCATCCTCCGGCGGTCCGTCCTCACCCCAGCGCTGGCCGTAGGGGATGGGTTCACCTTCGCTGGAGTAGTAGGTGGATGTGGGCAGGGCGGGACGGACATATCGTGGATCCTCACCTATCCCCATGCAGCCATCCTAGCCCTGGCGCAAAAGCCGACAGGCGCACCACCTGGCGTAGGCCTGCTGAACATCACGAAGGTCGACGGCAAGTGCTGCCATGCCAATCGTCGGCGGCCCAGGGTGTTCCGACGGTTCACCGAACCATTTATGCCAGACAGCGGCCACTACATCAGCAGTGATGGGTTCACCTTTGGCGATGATGCAGGCGAAGTCTTCAGCCTCCGGGTCGTACTCGTCCGCCGGCGCCCCGAGATCCAGGACGCCGAGCAGGTCGTGCCTGTTAAGGCAGGCGGTAACTGCCTCGCGCAGCTGGCTGTAGCCGCGGGTTCTAGTGCTCATGGCGGCCAGTCTAGAGCCTGTCAACAGGCATGCCGCTGAGAGACCGGGCATACTTCTTGGTGACTGCGACTTGGGGGACGCTTTGAAAATAGTGCTTTACATCATCTGGATAGTGTTCGGCGCGGCCGCGGCCGCCACCTGCATCCATTCACTGCGGAAAACGCAGGCCCAGGAACGGCTGATCGACGCTTGGCCCAAGGTGCAAGCGACCGTCACCGGCAGCCGGGAAGGCTGGACCTCGGGCGTCGGCAACACGAACAGGAACGTGCGCTTCTGGCCGACCTACGAGTTCACCGGGCCACAGGGCGTTCTCTACTTCGGCGAATCGGAGGTCTCCCTGGTGGAGCGGCCCGTTCCCGGCTCAGTGCTGGAGGTGGCCTACAACCCGGAGAGCCCCGGGGAATCCTTCGAGGTCGCGCACCCGTCCAAGCTGGTGCTGGGCTGTGTGATCCCGTTCTTCGCCGTGTTCGCGGTGGCTTCCTTCTGGTTCATCGGAGTCTTCCCGTTCGGCTAACCAGGGGCGCATGATCCAAAAATGTCGCTATGCTCCCACCATGGGTAAAGCAACTAAGGGCAGAACGTCGCCGTGCTCGCGGGCCTGTCGGTGGCAGCCGTTTCACTGTTTGCCGCGTGGGTAAGTGGCAACATCCCGCTCCCAGCTGTCCTCGCCACGTCCCTGATTCTCGGAGTAGTCACATTCCTGGCCACCGACAGGAAGGACGCCAAGAACTTCAGCTAGGATCCCCGGGGTTTAACGTAAACCCTCGGTCATATGTCCGTGCTGGCTGTGAGAGTCTGTGCCAGGCATGGCCGTCCCGTATGACGCGCAGACGGCGCGACGCTCGGAGTGATCTACCGGAGTCCCGATTGGGTCAGCGCCCACAGCAAAATGGGTAAGTGGAAGGAATCGCAAATGGGGGAGCAAGATGGCCGAGCGAACAGGCACGGCAGTACAGCATTCTTACCGCTCGGGATCGTGTTTCTCGCCCTGGCGGTAGTCATGCTGTTCCTGGGAAACGTAGCCTGGATCGCGTTCTTAACCATGGGCGCCACGTTCCTCATCGTTGGCTTGCAGAATCGAGCGGGGACAGGTCAGCGCCGATCCGGGGATGCTCCTGGGGATCGGCCCTGAAATTCCCCGCTCCGGCAACGGCCAGCGCCAACTCCATGTCGCAGAGCGTGGCCGAGCTGCGGCTCGACGGCGACAAGAGCGTGGGGTGAGCCGGAACGCGTCACCGTTCAAGGCCGATGGCAGCACCCAAAAGCGCATGAGTATCCTTGGCGGCCGGAAGGCTCACAGGCGCAACGGCAGCCCTGTGAAGGCTTCCCGCAACAAATACACGTGGTGACCATGACGGGTGGCCAGCCTGTAGAGCGGGCGCCTAGGTAGTTTGCTGGCCGTCGGGGAACTCGCGGAGTATTGCGGCAATGGTGCGGACGGCAGCGGGATCCTGGCCCCAGGGGACTCCGTTGGCCGTGCAGGCGTGGAAGCTCATCACCTTGGAGCCCCGGGCCGCTTCGGTCAGTTCGGCCCAGGCCTCCTGCAGGTCCTCGGTTTGTGCCAGCGGGGCACTCGCTTGGCCTGCGGCTTCGGCTGCGCGGCTGCCTGTGGCTTTGGCCTTGCGGCGGAATAGATGTTTGAGGCTCACGCTTGTCTCCTTTCTGACAATGCCTGGTTGACGTGATCTGTCTAGGGGGCCGGGACCATCCAGAATCCGGCGACGGCCGCACTGCTCGGTCCTGTGGTCATCGGCACCAGATGGCTGAGGACCTGACCGGCCTCCAGGTTCACGGTCATGGTGCTGGCTGTTCCGCACTTGAGCGCGAGTTCGTGGGTTGATCCTCCTCTGCGGTCCGGCTGTGCAATGAGGAGGGCTGCATCCGTGATGCCGACACATGCAGAGGTCACTTTGTAGCGTCCGTGAGGTATGCCAGGCAGCGAGGTGCGGTGCCCGTCTCCGCTAAGTCCGCCCCAGCCGCCAAGGACGAGGTCAGAGGGCCTTGGGCCGAGGATCCGTTCCAGTTGTACTTGGTTGCCTGCCTGCTTTTCGGCCAGCGCGGTATCGGCCGTCGGCGGTGGAGGCGGGGCCGGCCGGGAAGTTGAAGGTGGCGGGGCGGTCGCAATGCCGGCCTCGTCGTCAGTGTATGCGCAGGCGCTCAAGACCCCTGCCGAGCTGGCAATGACCAGCAGTGTCGCCATGCCGCGGACTCGTTTCCCCCCAAGGAACCCCATGCCCGAAGCCTAGCGGCATCCGCATCGGTGGGCTACCGCCGAACTCGTTCAGCGACGCACTGTGTAGACGTCACGGAGCACTTCAACGAATACACTGCGCAGCCGTTTCGGGTCGACGCTGCCGTTAGCAGCCCGAATGATCGCCGCGTCAACGTCTGCCAGGAAAGTCTCTGGCGATCCGTGATCGTCCGGAACACGAATCATCCAGACATATCCTCGCGGCCGCGACGGAACGCCAGCGCCCCGGAGATACGTGTCGATGTCGTCATCGACGTGTTGCCGGTCAGCTGAGGTGAAGGGCCCCTCGAACCGCTGCTGTTGTCCAGCATGCTCGGTGTAGCCGGTCAACGTCCTGCCCGCATCCGAGGCCGGACGGCGACGGACGTTCTCTTTGCCGGCCGCCCACCCCATCAGGGCACCCCAGCCGTTCTCCGGCAACTCCACCCATGATGCCGACGGCTCGGTCTCCTGTATGTCAGACCACGTGGAACTGAGCCCTGATCCACGTTTCGACGTCGTCCGCCACTGCCCGTTGCCCGTCATTCCGCGCCAGACCAGTCAGGTCTGCGAGAATCGCCTCCAACTCTGGGGAGGGGCCGTTCTCGGCCAGGAGGAGAGCCTCCCAGCGCTTCATGTTGGTTTCCGTGCCGAACCCCCCCCCGACCGCCGTTCCTGGATTGCCTCGAGCAGGTTTTGCCGGTCAAGTAGGCCAGTCAGCGTGGGGAGGCCATCAGTTGTGAGCTTCGCAACCATGTCCAAGGCAGCGAGTTCGGCTTCGGTAGGGGTGGTCATGCTCCACCGGATTTCCCTGTCGGATCCCGGAGCGGAGGCGTCCAGACGGTCCCAGTAGATGTTCCACAGGTGGCCGGGATTCTTGGGAATTTCCGTGCGGTACTGGTGCGCGAACCAGGCCAGGCATGGGCGGGGCGCCATCGAGAGGTTCGAGCCTGGCTGACTTCCTAGGCATTCAACACCTGAGCGCTCACTCCGGGTGGGCCTGGACCGGCCGAACATTCTCGCAATTCCGGCCCACACTTATCGGCTTGGTTGACTTTGTCCGCCGTGGGCATCGGGAAGCCGCCGCGGGCGCAGTGGGTTCCACCACCGGGGGCCGTCGCCAAGGAAACGCCCGGCCGCTCCGAGCTGCCTATCCCTCCTTCCCGCGGACGGAAGTCCCGCATTCCAGCGTCCGGAGTTCGCGGGCGACGGCTTCCAGGGCGGCGGCACGGGCGGCGGCGCGATCGGGAGCGCGTTCCAGCGTGATAGCCCGCCTCCAACCAGTCTGCCCAGCTACTCCGCCCATACGGCGCCGCCTTCTCAGGCGTCCGTTTCCTGATCTGCTCCGTGGGCGGTGAAAGGGAAGGCAGCGAATCCGCCTACGGGTGCTGTGAGCAACAGGGTCCCACGTATGGCGTGTAGGGACCATGACAAAAGTCCAGTCGCGTAGGACATTTTTTGGTATTGACTACGACGGCGCACCGGCGGATCGTAGCCTACTGGCGGAAGGAATCCTACAGTGAGCAACTACGTTGTGCGTGCCCTGAAATTCACCTGCGTCGCTGACACCGGGCCCGACTGGGGCGGGACCGACGACCTGTACTGGATTTTCACGGCTCTCGATCCCGGTGCGCAACAGACCAAGACCATGCGGTCGAATGTCTTCGCCGAAGTCATCCCTGGTGGAACCAGGCTCTTTCCGCCAAAGAGTGTCGTTTGGCCGAAACAAGGGGACATCGACGGAGCCCCGGGTCCTATTGCCCTCAGCGTCCAACTCTGGGAGGAGGATCAAGGCAATGCAGAAGCTACCCGGAAAACGACCGAACAGGAGATGTCCGCTGTCGGATACCTGCCGCAGCTAACAGACTGGGCCGCCCAGGCCGCGAGCGTCGTGGGATTAGCTGTCGTCGGCGCTGTTGAGGACGAGGTCATGGGAGCCAAAACATTCCTTTTCCAGCAGTCCAGGCTCCGGAAGCTGCTTAAAAATCCGGGGGATTCCTACATAGAACGGTTCCTGTTCGGCGGGAACACGGGCGACCTCCTGTTCGAAGTGGCGGGGGTGCCGGACTATGAACTCTTTCTGCAGGTCGAGAGGGTGACCTGAGAGCCGACCGTGGTCGGCGTCACCGATATGGAGTGCCAGATCCGTCTCGTACAGCGGGGACCTCACCCAGGACAGGAAATCATCTGACTCAGCCATGGACTCTGATGTTCCGGGAGGACAGCGGTTACGAGGCTCTTTGCGGAGAATCACTCCCTCACCACCCGCACGGCGGCCACCCACATGATCAAGCAAGGCTCCGGCGCCGTACTGATGTTCGGCGGTTCCGGATCGCAGCCGCTCCTGGGGCTGGGCGGGTTTAAGGTTGCCCTGGACGCGTTGGAGGGAGTGCGCCGGCAAAGGGCGATTGAGTTGGGCCCGCACGGGCGTGCGTGTGGTCACCATGGTGACCGGTGGAATCATCGAGGCCATTCCTTGGCAGGTCGAAGGCCGCGCGGAGATCGAGGAGGGAATCAAGAAGGCCTCGCCCCTGAACCGCACCACCACTCTGGAGGACGTCGGTAAACGGTGCGGCCGGGTGCAGGACCCTCCGCGGTAAAGAAGTCCGGGATTCCGGGGAAACCATCAGCGAACGCACCTTGATCCCGTAACTGGGTGCCGGCGTCGTCAGCGTCCTGCTGGTAGCGGTACGCGACCGTTTGCTGGAACCGGTCAAACGGCGTCTGGCCTAGTGGGCCCGAATCACGTCGAGCAGCGCCGGAAGCCTTGTGACGCCGTCTTCTGTCATGAAGTGTCCTGCCCCTTGGTGAACCTGCAGCCGTGCGCCCAGACGCCGGGCGAGGTCACCGGATGCTGCTGGCGGTACGAAAGGGTCCGTGTCAGAGCAGATCACTGTTCGTTCCCCAATGCTCGTTGCCACTCGTTCAACGTCAACGTCACTTGCGAGGAAGCCATCGAGTTCCGGCAGTGCTTCCAGTGGTTCTGTGAAGCCGGCCACCAACACGAGACCGCCCAGCTCCCAGGGCTCAGACAGCGCCGCGAGTACTCGTAGGGCAGTAACCACACCGAGGGAATGTGCCACAACTACCGTTGTCGCATCTGGCACTCCCAGCGCCGTGCTGACAGCGTCCTCCCACGCTGCCGCGTCGGGAGAGTCTGGGGCAGGGAGGGGAACGACTGCGACGGCTATGCCTTCAGCTTCGAGGGCGCCTTGAAGCCAAGGAAACCAGTTTGCGTCCGGCGAAGCTTCGTACCCGTGGACGATCACGACACGCTGGACGGGTCGAACCGGGACGTTGCTGGCGTTCATGTTCATAGGCAAAGACTCTAAACGGTCAGCTCGCGGGCAGCGCCAGGTGGCTCCCAACGAGATCGGGCCCATTCAGTGTCTGTCCCAGGCCGCAGGTCTGCCGTCAGGTGGCCGGTCCCGGTCTTCACTATTAATGAAAACCTGCACAGCCACGACGTGGGCTTCCGTCAGGCCCTCGGCGGGGAGCGGCTTCTCCAGCAGGACGGGTTGGTGATACAGATGCGCCCAGTCGTGCACGTCAGCCCCTAGTGCGTCGTCGATCCATACAATCGCGTCCCAGTCCGCGTCACCTTCGGATTCCATTTTGTTCAACCACCTGGCTACGGACCCCAGCTTGGGCGTCTGCTGGTCCTCATCGTCCGGCTCGGGCGTTATCGCCACCCGCAGCGGGTCCACCCCAAGCTGCAGCTGCGCTTCGAGGCTATCCACAAAAGCTTCAGATGATGTCGACACCCAGGCGATCCTCCCTTTGGTGGCGAGCCGACGCACCAGAGCAGCCTTCAAATCGGATAGGTGGGGATTCGCGCCACCGGAGCTGTCATCCGACTGAAGCTTCGGGTTGAGCACACCGTTGATGTCGAGGAGGATGATCGGCTTCATAACCGGGACCATAGTCTGTCTCCAAGCAGGAGGATAGTCCCCCTGCTCCAACCAGGCACCCGCCAAAGTCTTCCCCTCCCTTCCCGGGGGCGGCGCATCATTATTGCGTGCGGCGGGCGGCCCGGACGTGGAGGGGGCAGATGTGACCGCGGGGCGTTATCTGATTGAGGCGGTTGGGAGGCGGCCCGGTTGCATGTGCATGCTGCCGGTTTCGACAAGCCTCTCGTGCCAGGAGAGGGACTCGGCGAGGAGGTGGGGGGTGTGCTTGCCGTAGCTGTCTCGCCTGGCGCGGTCGTAGTAATCCTGGAGCATGGGGCGGTAGTCGGGGTGCGCGCAGCGGTCGATGATCAGTTGCGCGCGTTGTTTGGGCGCGAGACCGCGCAGGTCAGCCAGACCTTGATCGGTGACGATGATCATCGCGTCGTGTTCCGTGTGATCGACGTGGCTGACCATGGGAACGATGCCTGAGATGCTGCCGTTTTTCGCCGTGCTGGGGGACATGAAGACTGAGAGGGAACCGTTCCGGGCGAAGTCGCCGGAACCGCCGATTCCGTTCATGACCTTGCTGCCGGCGATGTGGGTGGAGTTGACGTTGCCGTAGATATCGGCTTCGATCATGCCGTTCATCGCGATGACTCCCAGGCGGCGGATGAGTTCGGGGTGGTTCGAGATTTCCTGGGTGCGCAGCAGAATCCGGGTGCGGTAGAAGTCGATGTTGTCGTTGAATTCCTTTACCCCTGCGGCGCTGAGCGAGAACGAGGTGGCCGAAGCCACTTTGATCACGCCGTCGCGGATCAGGTTGAGCATGCCGTCCTGGATCACTTCGGTGTAGGCGGTGAGCCCCTCATAACCGCCTTCGGACAGGGCGGCAAGTACGGCGTTGGCGACGTTGCCCACGCCGGATTGAAGGGGGAGCAGTTTCCCGGTCAGTCTTCCACGCTGGATTTCATGGTCGAAGAAGTCCAGAAGGTGCCCGGCAATTTCGCGGGAGGCTTCATCGGGGGCGCCAAAGGGGGAGTTCCGGTCGGGCGCGTCCGTGCTGACGACGGCCACGACTTTGGCTGGGTCCACGTGCAGGTAGGGTTCGCCGATCCGTTCATCCGGGGCAGTCAACGGTATGGGTTTCCGGTCCGGGGGCAGGGCGGTGCCGTAGTAGATGTCGTGCATTCCTTCCAGTCCGGCGGGTTGGAAGGCGTTGACTTCGAGAATGACTTGATCTGCTTGCTCAAGCCAGGTTTTGTTGTTCCCGACGGAGGAGGACGGAATCAGCCGACCGTCTGCCAGGATGCCGGCGACTTCGATGACGGCAAGGTCAATATTGCCAAAAAACCCGGACCAGGTGTGCTGGGCGACGTGGCTAAGATGCATGTCGATGTAGTCGATTTCGCCGTTGTTGATGCGTTCCCGCAGCACAGGGTCGGACTGGTACGGCAGGCGCAGTTCCATGCCGCTGGCTCTAGCGAGTGCGCCGTCGAGTTCGGGAGCGGTGGACGCACCGGTGAGGACCTTGATCCTGAACGGGCTGCCGGAGGCTGCCGCCGCTTCCATCCGTTCCGCAAGCGCCTGCGGCACGGATTTAGGGTACCCGGCGCCGGTGAACCCGCTCATGGCTACCGTCATGCCCGGTCTGATCAGGGCCGCGGCCTGCTCAGCGGACATCAGACTGTCGTGCATTCTGGCGTGACGGATACGGTCCTGCATAGGGCTCCTTCGTTGGAAACTTCCGCGTCAATTTTACGTCCCAGGCAGGACAGCGACCGACCAGTGTCGGGACGAGGCCTTCCACGCGGAGTTCATGGTCCGGTAGCCCGGGGGGTCCTGCGTGAACATGGCGACCTGACTTGCGCCACCGGGTCAGTACCGGTCACGACCCTGTCCCGCGTGCAACTGCGCGCGGAGCACCCTCCGCAGGTGGGCGACAGCTATATCGACGACGCTGTAATCCATGCGACATGACCCGGTTGCGATATCACTTTTGGACGCCAAGCCGCCGGCGGCAGCAACGCCGAATCTGAAAGCGCAAGGGGTGCCGGGATACCGCGGCCTGGGACAGAATGGGTCCATGAAGCGAATCGCAATCATCGGCGGTCACGGAAAAGTGGCTAGGGAACTCTCCAAGGTCCTGGCTGCGGACGGGCGGGAGGTCACGGCCATCTTCCGCAACCCGGACCACGCGTCCGACGTCGCGGCAACCGGCGCCAGCCCCGTCGTCCTGGACGTCGAGAACGCGACGACGGCGGAAATCGCCGAGGCGCTCTCGGGTCACGACGCCGTCGTATGGTCAGCCGGTGCCGGCGGCGGAAACCGCGGGAGGACCTACGCCGTGGACCGTGACGCCGCGATCCGCTCAATGGACGCTGCTGCCCAGTCCGGCGTCGGTCGCTACGTCACGGTGTCGTATCTTGGAGCCGGACCGGATCACGGAGTGCCCCCGGACAACCCCTTCTTCCACTACGCGGAGGCCAAAGCGGCCGCTGACTCCTACCTGCGCGCCACCAGCCTGGACTGGACCATCCTCGGCCCCGGCGCGCTCACGGACAAGCCGGGCAGTGGCCTGATAGATGTCCACGTCAACGAGTCCTGGCAGAATGCCGAAACCGCCCGCGCCAACGTCGCCCTTGTCGCTGCGGCCGTCCTGGAGCTTCCCGCCACAATCGGCCGGACTATCGGATTCCGTGACGGCAGCCAGCCCATCGCTGCAGCCCTGGAGGCGCTGGCCTAGCCCCTTCGGGGACAGCGGGCACATGGAGGCAGCTGGCACTTTACCGGACTGCTGCTCGTGACGGTGGCCGCTGAAAAACATCACCACCCGACTAAGTGCGTCGCCCGTGGGCAGTTGATTCGGGGAAGCAGACGCCGTGGTCGTTCCGTCTAATTGCCCTCCACCTATCGTGTCCTGCTCCGGCGGAGTAGCTTGAAGAAACACGCTGCTGCCGGACGGGGGCATTTTCTGACGGGAGTTACGATGCGCGAGATTCTTCTTCCTTCCGGTGAAGCTGTCCCGGTGCTCGGGATCGGAACGTGGGGAATGGGTGAGCACCCTGGCAACGCCGCGCGCGAGTCGGCGGCGATCCAGATGGCCCTGGACCTGGGGATGTGCGTGGTCGATACCGCCGAGATGTATGGCAATGGCGCCGCCGAGGAACTCGTCGGAAGGGCGCTGGCAGCACGCCGCAACGAAGCGTTCCTGGTCACCAAGGTCCTGCCGCATCACGCCACTCTGCGCGGCACCGTCGCCGCTTGCGAGGGCAGCCTGCGTCGCCTTGGGACGGACAGCATCGACCTATATCTGCTGCATTGGCGGGGCGATGCCCCCTTGGCCGAAACGCTCGAAGCCTTCGAATACCTGCAGCGCGCCGGAAAGATCCGGCACTGGGGCGTTAGCAACCTCGACGTGGCGGACATGGAAGAACTTATGCGCCTGCCTGGTGGCCAGAAGGTCGCGACCGACCAGGTGCTGTACAACCTGACTCGCCGCGGCATCGAGTTCGATCTGCTGCCCCGCTGCGCCGGGTGGGGCATCCCGGTGATGGCGTACTCGCCCCTGGAGCAGGGCCGAATGCTGGACGATCCTGTGCTGGTCCGCATCGCGACCGAACACGGCGCCACCCCCGCGCAGATCGCCCTGGCCTGGGTGCTCAGGCAGCCGCTCGTCCTGGCGATTCCAAAAGCCTCAAGCCCGCACCATGTCCAGGAGTGCCAGCGAGCCCTCGACATTCGGCTCACTCCCCGCGACCTGGCCGACCTGGATCGCGCCCATCCCCCGCCCACCCGCAAACGCGTGCTCGAGGTGATTTAACCTCCGGCAAGCGCATCTCCACCCCGGAGGACGCCGAGTACTGGAAGGCTGCAGCGGTTCGAGGGAGTGTCATCTGTAGCATCGCGGAGCATACTGGGTGAATGATGATCGACGTCGGATCTCGGGCTGCGGGAAGGAAGCGGCCTGCGCGGGGCATGAGCCCGTTCCCGCCGATCGCAGACTACGCGTTCCTGTCAGATTGTGAGGCCAACTGCCTGATCGCCCCGAGCGGGCAGGTGGAGTGGATGTGCCTGCCGCGTCACGATTCACCGAGTGCGTTTTCCACCATGCTCGACCGGGCCGCGGGCGGTTTCAAGGTGGCACCGTACGGCATCCGGGAACCTACTGCGCGCCGCTATCTCCCCGGAAGCCTCATCCTGGAGACCACCTGGCAGACCAGAACGGGCTGGATGATTGTGAGGGATGCCCTGGTGATGGGCCCCTGGCACCACACGGAGAAGAGGGCGCGCAGATACCGCCGCCCGCCGACGAACTACGAGGCCGAGCATTGCCTGCTGCGTACCGTCCGGTGCGTCAGCGGAGCCGTGGAGCTATCCGTCCTGTGCGAGCCGGTCTTCGACTACGGCCGACGTCGGGCACGGTGGGAGTTCGTCAGCCCCGGATACGGGGAGGCCAGTACCATCAGCAGCGACGAGGGGGATCCGGTCCTCCGTCTCACCACCGACCGCCAGTTGGGCATTGAGGACTCCATCGCGATCATTCGCAGCCAGATGACCGAGGGTGAGGAGGCGTTTATCGCGCTCTCCTGGACATCGGTGCCCCCACCAAGAACGTGGGAGGAAGCCACCCAGAAGCAGTGGCAGACCACCGAGTTCTGGCGGCAGTGGATCACGGTGGGGGAGTTCCCAGACCACCCATGGCGGGAGGAGCTGCAACGCAGCGCGCTGACGTTGAAAGGGCTCACCTATGCGCCGACCGGAGCCCTAATCGCCGCGCCCACCACGTCACTGCCCGAGACGCCCGCGGGAGAGCGAAACTGGGACTACCGATATACGTGGGTGCGAGACTCCACCTTCGCGTTGTGGGCCCTGTACACCCTCGGTCTGGACCGAGAGGCAGACGACTTCTTCTCCTTCATCCGCGACGTTGCGGCCGAGGACGACCTGCAGATCATGTACGGCATCGGGGGCGAAAGGGATCTCCCTGAGTCCGTGGTTGAGGGGCTCGAAGGCTACGAGGGGGCCCGGCCCGTCCGCGTGGGCAACGCTGCGGTCCACCAACGGCAGCTCGACGTCTGGGGCACCATGCTGGACTCCGTTTACCTCCATGCCAAGTCCCGGGACCAGCTCCCCGAGCCGCTATGGCCCATCCTGCTCCGCCAGGTCGAGCAGGCAGCCTCGCACTGGCGAGACACCGACCACGGCATCTGGGAGGTCCGCGGCGAGCTGCAGCACTTCACCTCCTCCAAGCTCATGTGCTGGGTCGCCCTGGATCGGGGCGCCCGGTTGGCGCGGTTGCACGGGCAGGCCGATTACGCCCGGAAGTGGGACACAATCGCGGCGGAGATCCATGACGACATCTGCCGCAACGGTCTCGACGACCGCGGAGTGTTCGTACAGTCCTACGGCACCACGAACCTCGACGCTTCGTTGCTCCTTATCCCGCTTGTCCGGTTCCTGCCAGCCAATGATCCACGCGTTCGTGCCACCGTTTTGGCCATCGCGGATGAACTCACCCGGAACGGACTCGTCCTGCGCTACCGCACCGAGCAGACCGACGACGGACTCACCGGTGCTGAGGGGACCTTTACTATGTGCTCGTTTTGGCTCGTCTCAGCCCTCGTTGAGATCGGAGAAGTGGCCCGCGCCAAAGCATTGTGCGAACGCCTGCTGTCCCACGCCAGTCCGCTGGGGCTCTACGCCGAGGAGCTGGATCCGGTGAATGGCCGTCATCTCGGCAACTTCCCACAGGCGTTCACCCACTTGGCCCTCATCAACGCGCTCATGCACCTCATTCGCGCCGAAGAGACCGACCGCGTGAGGCAATTCGCCCCGGCACACCGCAACATGTAACCGCTCCCTGTACCCCTTTCGAAAGCAGAGGCAACGATGGCAACTCTACTGATCTTCCATGAGGTCGACGACGTTAACCACTGGCTCAATTCGCCGCGACGCCGGGAACTCTTCGGACCTATGGGCATGACTGTTCGAACCTTTGTCGATCCTGGGAAAACCAACCGCGTCGGACTGATCGTCGAAGTCCCGGACATGGACACGTTCCAGCGAATGATGCAGTCGGAGGCAGCGGCCGACGCCATGAAATTCGACGGCGTACGCCCGGACACGATCCTGGTGCTGGTCGAACCAGAGCCCACTCGGTAAGTTGTGCGTGACTCCCGCGGGACCGTCCCCCAGATGCATTCCGGGCACGTTCGCTGTGACGAAGGCTTTGATCTTGCCGGCCATGGCTTGCGCATGGGTCCAGTGCAGGTAGTGTCCGCCGGGAAGCATCACAGTTTCGTGGTGCCGGACGTTTTGCAGCCGGCTCTCGTGCAGCGCAGTGTCCGGAGCGGTCTCCTTCGCGGAGGCGAGGAAGGTCAGCACGGGAAGGTCGTCCGGGTAACGCATTGCCTGCACCTTGCGGGCGTTGTCGGTGATCCTGCTGGTCTCGTCGAGGACGGACGGGTTGCCGAAGTTCCAGTTCGCCATCGTGCGCATCTGATCCCGCTCACCGGACGTGTAGGCGGTGCCGTCCGGTTCCACGAGGCTGGGGGCGAGCGCGGTGACCCAGCGGAGCAGGCCGCTGGCAGCCACCAGACCTTCCCAATTGATGCCGCCGGACGGCACGCCGGTCTGGTCCGCGTGGATAGTATTGGCGGCGGGCACTGTGGGGTCAATGCCGATGACCGCCGAGACGTCGCTGCGGTACCGGTTCGCGTAGGCGAGCGTGTAGAGACCGGCGATGGAGTGGCCGCCGAGGATGTAGGGTCCGGGCACGTCCGCATTTGCCAGGGCCTCATGCAACTCGGAGGTGATGTTCTCGACCGTGCGTTCCACAGGGGGCTGGTCGCTGTATCCGTAGCCGAACCCTTCCACGACCACGACGTCGTAGTCGCCAAGTTCCCGGATGAGTGGTGCAAAGTCCAGCGCCGGTGCCGGCGTACCGAGGCCGCTGAGCAGCACAATGGACTGCCGCGTCCTGCCGTTCCCAGATGCGCGAACCACGTTGAGGGAGCCGTGGCTTGTCTGCACCCTTTGCCCATACGGGCTGGTCGCGGCCCGCTCCGCCTGACTCAGGGCGAGATTGGCGACTGTGGATGCAAAGAGGAGGATGGCCACGACGGCGGCCGCAATACCCAGGGTGCGAAGGCGCCGGCGCGGCTTCTTGGTCCGGGTGGCGGGCCGGGAAGAAGCCGGCAGAGGAGTCTGTGAAGGTCGAAAGCTGAGCATGGGTTAAGACTGGCTGCCGGCGGCACTCCGGGGGAGAGGTAAAAATTGCCAGGATGAAAAGGATCCTGCCGACAGGGATCCGGACACTGGCGGCGTGGGTACAGTGGCCTCATGCACCGTGTGGTTGCCCTGGCGTTGCCGGACGTCGTCGCCTTTGACCTTGCGATTCCAGCGCAGGTCTTCGGCCATGAGGACGAGCGGAAACTGTACTCCTTCGCCGTCTGTGCCGCCGACCCAGGCCTGGTCCCCACCACAACCGGGTATGCCATCCACGCCGCGGAGGGCCTCGACGCGCTGCTGTCGGCCGACACCGTCGTTGTGCCCGGATTCAGCCCGCTCAACGACCCTCCGGCCAACGTCTGCGAAGCCCTCCGTGAGGCGGCGCGGAACGGAGCCAGGGTGGTGTCCGTCTGCACCGGGGCTTTCGCGTTGGCGGCCGCCGGACTCCTTGACGGGAAACGCGCCACAACGCATTGGCGAAACGCGCAGCGCCTTCAGACCCTGCACCCGGCAGTCTCGGTCGACGCCGGAGTGCTGTACATCGACGAGGGCGGTGTCAGCACCAGTGCCGGCGTCGCGGCGGGCATCGACCTGTGCCTGCATCTGGTCCGCAAGGACTATGGCACCGAGGCAGCCAACCGCATCGCCCGGCGCATGGTCGTCGCCCCTCACCGCGAGGGCGGCCAGGCGCAGTTCATTGAACGCCCCGTTGCCGCGCCGCTCAGCCACTTCGCCGACACGTGCGCCTGGGCCAGGCAGCATCTTGCGGAGCCGCTGACCGTCGTCGACATGGCCGTCCACGCCGGCTGGGCGCCCAGCAGCTTCGCACGCAAGTTCCTGGCGGAAGCGGGAACGACGCCACTGCGCTGGCTGACCAGCCAGCGCATCGCCGAGGCATGCCGGCTGCTCGAAACGACCGACCTGACAGTGCAGGCAGTCGCGTCCAGGACAGGCTTGGGAACAGCAGCCAACTTCCGGCTCCACTTCATGCGCGAACTCAACACCACACCCTCCAGCTACCGCCGCCTCTACCAGGGCCGGAACCGGAGCCTGACGCGCGAAGCTTAGTGGCCAGGAGCACGTCCACGGGTGCAGCGCGCCTGGTGGAACACCGCGCCAATGGTAAGTACCGTCGTCGTAGGAACCAACGAGAATTCAGTCAGGGGCAGCATGAGCAAGAACGGCAGGAACCGGAATAAGCGCAAGGGCCCCGCCCGTTCGGGAAGTCCAGCCGCACGCGGCTCTTCGCCAGCTTCCCTGAGCTCTTTCCGGGCCGGGCGGGCAGTTGACTCGCTCGCGCCGGCATTTGTCCGATGGTTCGACGACGGCGCTCCCGGCGCTGCTGCCACCGCCCTGGATTGCCTGGCAGCCATAGAAAGCGTCATGGGCCGGTACCTGGACCGTGTGGCCGCCGCTGACCTGACACGCCTGGACCCTGTGATCCTGGCCGAAGCCCTTGGTGCCGATCTCGCCTCCACGCCGGTTGACGAAGACGACGACGACCGGGGTGAGTTTGTCGTCGCCGCTGTGCACGGGTTCGTTGACTTCCTTGCGGACACGGACCGGTGGTCGGGTTCAGCCGAACAGCTCGCCGACGTGGTTGAACTTCTCAACGCGCTAATAGAGGAGACGGATGATTGGGCCCTCGTCGACGTGCCCGCCATCTCCGACGAGGACGCCCTGGAAGTCTTCGTGGAGCTCCCGCTGATCCAGCGGACCACGGCGCTGCTTCAGTGGATCGGCGACGCAAAGCCGGTGACCGCAACCGGTGCGCTCCGGACGAAGGACATCGAAGCAGCGGCGGCGTGCTTCGGGCTGAAAGCCAGGGGCGGCTCCAAGCAGGCCGGAGCCCCGAAGGCCGGGAACGGTGGTTCGGAAACGCAGACAGTCCGCAGCATGTATGAGGTGCCGCTATTGGCGCAGGCGTGGGAGGCGCTGGCCCGCACTGACCTGATCAAGATCGGGCCGACGAAGGCGGAGCCGACGGCGGCCTCCGCCGTTTTCCAGGCTGGCAGTACCCCGGACCGGCTGGAAGAACTGGTGTTCTTCGTCGAACAGTTCCTCTCGGTCTCGGTGCTTGGCTATGACCCTGATCAGCCCTGGGAAGTCCTCGTTGCCGCAACGGTGGCTTCGATCCTGCTGGCGGCGGCCTCGGAGGATCCTCCGCGGACCGACACCATTCTGGACCCGCGGAAAGGTGCGTCGGCAGAGGAGAGGGCCACGGTCGAGACGCTGAAGGCCGCGGCCCTGGGCCAACTCGAGGGCCTGGCGGAGCAGGGGATCCTGACGATCGACACCCATTTCCGGATACCGCCTGCCGTGTTCCGGTGCATAGCAACCACGTATGAGGACGCGACGCTGCTGGAGGAGCTGGGCCTGTTAGACCTGCCCGACTTCGACCTGGATTCCGAGGATGCCTAGCACAGGGGTTTGATGCGCCCCACAGCCTGGTACCGGATGTCGTGCTCAAATTCCGCCCACACGGGCACATGCCCATGCAAAAACTACGCATCAGTGCCAAGCTGGTTCCATCCGCATGATTCGTCTGTTGATGAAGGAGCGTGGGTGGCATGCCCAAGACCGGCAAGAACGATCACGCCCGCAAGGACGAGCTTCCCTCGACCCTGCAGCGTTCGGACCAGAAAGCCCAGGACACATTCGCCAAGACCTACGATTCAGCGCTTGAGTCCTATGACAACGACGAGAGCCGGGCGGCCCGGACCGCCTTCGCATCGTTGAAGCACAGCTATGAGAAGGTGGGTGACCATTGGGAGCCGAAGGAAAGGCGCGGACCTTCTGACCGGCACGCGGAAGAGGGAATGGATTCCCCGGCGCCGACGGCCGGAGGCGTCGACGCGAACGCTTCCAAGGAACACCTCTACAAGCGGGCCCGGGAACTCAACATCGACGGACGTTCGAAAATGGACAAGGAGGAACTTGTCGAGGCGCTGCAGAAAGCCAACGACGCCGCCACCCGGAGGGCTCGGGGCGACTGAGCCTACCGGTCTTTGGGGCGGAAGTAGGACGATCCCGACGGCGTCCGCTCCAGCACGCCGAAATCGATCATGTAGCGGCGCAGCAGCACCACATCGTCGGTGTAGCTGAGAAGCCGTTCATTGACCTTCCGCTCGGTGAGCTCTTCTCCCGGCTCGAAGGTCTCTTCGGCGATCCAGGCCAGGAGTTCCCGCCGCTCGCCCTGGTTGGCCGGATACCTGTCGATCCGGCCTAGACGCATGAACCGCGCCACTCCACTCCGCGGCTGGCGTCTGGGCTGTTGCGTGAGGAGGTCACGAAAGATCGACTCGGATGCCTCCAGTCCATTGCCGGCGGTCCGTTCAACCAGGCCAGCGTCGAGCAGG
Source organism: Arthrobacter sp. NPDC058097 (assembly GCF_042884885.1). Lineage (NCBI taxonomy): Bacteria > Bacillati > Actinomycetota > Actinomycetes > Micrococcales > Micrococcaceae > Arthrobacter > Arthrobacter sp. NPDC058097. The sequence goes on along the minus strand of NZ_JBHVSZ010000007.1, from coordinate 197,833 downwards.
GCGGCGATGGCACGGTCGCGCCGTTGGCCGGCCAGAGCGGGAGACACGTCCTCGGCCGTTGCCCCGAGCACAATCTGCGCGTAGGCGGTCCGCGCATCCCGGTTGGCGAGCGCCGCGACCACCCGCCGCCAGTGTGGCCCTGTCTGCCTGGTCTCCCTGCTCACCGCATTCCCCCTTATAAGCTCTGGCCTGCCGGGACAGTGCCGGTTGGCGTTGGCGGGTACAACAGGCAAAATCGTAGTCCCGGGCGGTTCAGGCCGAAAGGCTTCATTGGACGCGGCCTGCTCGGGCCACGCACTACGAGTAAGGCGGCGTAAAAGGCCATGGTTAGGACACGGGACCCGGAAGCGTTCGCCGTCGAACTGGCCGCCGGCCTGGTAGACGTAGGAATAATCCGGGTCGAAGGACCGGCGGCCGACGCCACCGTCTATCCTTACCGCACCTGATGACGCGACTACCCTGCAGCTGGTGACCGGGGGAGTGGTCGCCGTCGCCTAGTTCCCCTGCGTCGGATCCGCCGTCCACTGCCCGGAATTGGCCCGTCGAGCCTCTGGCGCCTGACCGGCGTCGTGATGTGGAATGGTCCCGGGGACAACTCTGAGTGAGCGGGCACGAAACGGCAGGGAACAACCTGGGCTATTGCGCTGGCCGTGTTGGGCGCATGGCTTTCCGAGGTCATACCAATGGTCCAGGTGGCCTGCTCACGAGTAAGTTCCTCCGCCCCCGCCCCGGTGGGAGGCATACTTAGGGTGACCCGCCCCAGCAACAGAGGAATTTGATGGCGCCGAACGAGGCAGTACCGAATGTCACCCTGAATAACGGCGTCCAGATCCCGCAGCTGGGCTTCGGCGTCTTCCAGGTCCCGCCGGAGGAGACCCAGCGGATTGTGGAGGACGCCTTGGAAGCCGGCTACCGCCACATCGACACCGCGGCGGCGTACGGCAACGAAGCCGCCGTCGGCGCCGCAATCGCCGCGTCGGGGATCCGCCGTGAGGACATCTTCCTCACCACCAAGCTCCGCAACGGCGAGCAGGGCATGGCCCAGGAAGCCTTCCAGAACAGCCGCCGTGCATTGGGCGTCGACTACGTCGACCTGTACCTGATCCACTGGCCGGTGCCATCCCGGAACCTCTTCACCGGGGCGTGGAAAGCGATGGAGAAACTGCACGCAAGCGGCGAGATCCGTGCGATCGGCGTGTCAAACTTCCTGGCGGACCACCTGGACACGCTCCTCCAGTCAGCGGACATCGTTCCGGCGGTCAACCAGTTCGAGCTGCACCCCACATTCCAGCAGCCCGAACTGGCGGCGAAGAGCCGCTCCCACGGCATTGCCGTGGAGGCGTACAGCCCCTTGGGCCAGGGTGCTGACCTGGACGCTGCGGCGGTGACGTCCGTGGCCGACAGGTACGGCGTCACCCCAGCCCAGGTGGTACTGGCCTGGCACCTCGCCCAGGGCACCATCGTCATTCCCAAGTCGGCCAACAGCGGCCGGATGCGGGACAACCTGGCTGCCGCCGGCGTCGTGCTGACGGCTGCCGAGATCAGCGGGATCACGGCCCTCGAAGCCGGTGCCCGCATCGGTTCTGATCCTGCCGTTGCCGCCCACAGCCAAATGTAAAGGGGACCCGATGAAATCCAACGAAGTCTTGCTGGACGCCTTTGGCCGTATCCGCGAGATTGTGGACGCCACACTCGAAGGGCTCGACGACGAAGCCCTGGCCCGGAGGCCGGCCGGCAACGGCAACTCCATCGCATGGCTGATCTGGCACCTCAGCCGGGTTGAGGACGCGCAGGTTGCTTCCGCTGCCGGGCTGCAACAGGTCTGGACATCACAGAGATTTGCCGGCCGCTTTGACCTGCCGCTTCCCGAACGGGACACCGGCTACGGCCATTCGTCAGACAAGGTCGACGCCGTGCGGGCTCCGCGGGAGCTGCTCGCTGAATACTACGAGGCGGTGCACCGGCAGACAGCGGAGGTTCTGGGCGCGCTCGGCGACAATGACCTCGACCGGGTCGTGGATACCCGCTGGGACCCGCCAGTAACGTTCGGCGTCCGGCTGGTCAGCACGGTTGCCGACTGCCTTCAGCATGCGGGGCAGGCCGCCTACGCCAAGGGTCTGAAAGACGGCGGCTAGGACTGGCCGCCCGGGTGGCACGCGGTCCTCTTGCCTGGTGTTGGGGCTCGGAGGAGGATAGGCGGCAAAAACTCCAGGAGGCCGTCATGACCCAGCTTGGGAAGTTTGAGAAGTACCTGATCGAGGAATTTTTCGACGACTACCGTGCCGGGGCCATGAGCCAGCACACCTTCACCCGCCGGGTCGCGTTCATCACCGGCAGCATGGCCGCCGCGGCCGCCGCGATGCTGCTGGTCGGGTGCACGCCCCAGGAAGTCCCCCGCAGTACCGACCCCATGCCCACTCCAACCCCGACATCAGGCTCCGCTACGGGCACTGCCTCAGGCGGCGCCGTTCCCGGGGCGAAGAGCCCGCTGTCCGTTCCCGAGGGGGCGGCCGGAATTACGACGTCGACAGTAAAGTTTGCGTCCGGCGGCACCGAGATCAGCGCTTACCTCGCCCGACCCGAAGGCGGGAAACCCGGCCCCGCCGTCCTGGTCTGCCACGAGAACCGCGGGCTGACACCCCACATCCAGGACGTGGCCCGGCGCTTCGCCAAGGAAGGATATGCGGCCCTGGCGATCGACCTGCTGAGCAGGGAAGGCGGCACGGCGAGCCTGGACCGGGATGCCGTCCCCGGTGCCCTCGCGCAGGCGGGCGCGCGGCGGCAAGTCGCGGACTTCGCAGCCGGATTCGACTACCTGCAGAAGCAGGACTTCGTGGAGCAGGGCCGGATCGCCATGACCGGCTACTGCTTCGGTGGGGGCATCACCTGGCAGTCGGCGGTGGAGATCACCGGCCTCAAGGCGACTTCGGCCTTCTACGGGCCGGCCCCTGACCTGGACAAGGTGCCGTCCATCAAGCCTGCCGTGTTCGGTGTTTACGCCGAACTGGACGACAGGATCACCGGGTCCATGCCGCAACTCCGGGATGCCCTGGCGGCAACCAGCGTGCGCAACCAGCTCAAGGTCTATCCCGGCGTCGACCATGCCTTCCACAACGACACCGGCGAGCGCTACAACGAGCAGCAGGCCACAGCTGCCTGGAACGACACGCTGGCGTGGTTCAGGAAGTACGTCTAGCGGTCGCCCAGGCGGCAATTGCCAAGAGGGCAGCTGCCTAGCCGGTGCTTTCCGGGCCGGTGGCGTTCGCGGTGTCCGGGCCGGGCTGGCCGGACGCGTCGTGGGCCAGTGCCTTCTGGCGGCGGTACACCTGGACCGCGATGGCCGTCGGAATCACGGCCAGGGCAACGGCCCGCATCCAGGGGCGGTCCAGTACGTGGCCGGTGACGGAGTCGAGGGAGAAGCTGCCCGGCCCGCCAATCGTGAAGGATGCTGCCGCAAGCCCCAGGACTGCCGGGTACTCAAGGCCGCCTTCGGTGGCGAAGAAGCCGTTGGGGGCGTGCACGCTGGCCGCAACACCCATGGTGGTGGCAGCAGCGGCACCGGCAGCGGGAGTGGCGAAGCCCAGCGCCAGGGCAAGGCCCGCACCCGCCTCGCCGAGGCCGGCGAGGACGGCGCTTGGCTTCGCAGGCCGGAAGCCCATGGCGTGCATGCCTTTGCTGGTGCCCTCGATCCCGCCGCCGCCGAACCAGCCGAACAGCTTCTGGGTGCCGTGGGCAATGAGGACGCCGCCGAGTCCCACACGGAAAATGGTCTGTGCAGCGGTGGCGGCGACCGGGGCGACTGGACTGGTGCTCGTGCGGCTCATGGAAATCCTCCTGTAATCGGTTCAGCTGTGCGGCTGCTCTTCAGGCGATCCTGTCCGACGATTCTACGTCCGCGGGAGCGGGGTTTCAGGGGGCTTTGGTCCGGTGAACTTACCAGGGTGTGTGGGGCAGGGTGAGCCGGGTACCCGCCGTCGTCCTTATTCCTGGCCCTTGGCCCGTGACTGCGGCAGGTACCCCTGGCGTCCGGCTTCACGCACCAGCAGCCGGATGTTCGCATACAGCACTGCCCTGACCGCATCGGGTTCAAGACGCTGCCCGCGCCGGATGCGTGATTCCAGTTCCTTGCAGCACCGCTCGAGCCGCAGGGCTCCGGCCATGGCGGACGTGGCCCTCAGGCTGACGACGGCGTCCGCTGCCATCCGCGGGTCACCGCCGGTCAGGGCGCGAAGGATCTTCGACGCCCGGTCCGGCAGCATCTGAAGGTAGTCATCGATGAAGGCCTCGGCGAAGGCTGGACCGACCTCGGCGGCAAGGGTCTGCAGCGGGCCGGCGTCCAGGACGGGAATGTCCTCTGCGCCATTCACCGTGCACCGCCCGCTGCTGTCCTCCGCATGTCCCGCCCATCAGTCCATGCCGCGACCTTGCTGCGCGGCTTACCGGACACTGTCCCGCGGAGACCTCAAGACGGGAGAAACATTTGCCGATGTTCGGATCAAGAATGCGGGGGACGCGGCTAGGCGCGTTCGAGCAGCACCATGACCTCGTAATGCGTGGTCTGCGGGAACATGTCCAGCACCCGTGCCCGCCGGGCGGTGAACGAGGGGAGTGCCGCCAGGTCACGGGCCAGGGACTGCGCGTCGCAGCTGGAGTACACCACGTGCTGCACGGAGGAGGATTCCAGCCAGCCGCACAGTTCCTTGCCGATGCCGCGCCGTGGCGGATTGACGATAACCAGTTCGGGCGCCCGGTCCGCCGTGACGGCAAAGGCAGTGGCATCGCCCGCCTCGAAGTGCATGCGCTGGAGCCCTGCCTCGTCGCTGCTGAGCCTGGCCGAAACGATGGCTTCGCGGCTGGTTTCAATGCCGGTGACGTCACGGGACGGGTCGGCGCAGTGCAGGGCAAAACCGCCGACGCCGCAGTACAGGTCCCAGACCGACGCGGGGGCCAGTTCGTTGACCCACTCGCGCCCCTGCCGGTACAGGGCCGCCGCCATGTCGCTGTTTGTCTGGAAGAAGCTCTGCGGCCGCAGGTGGAGATCGAGGTCATTGACGCGCATCCGCAGCGTGGACTGCCCGGTGAGCAGAATCTCGCGGTCACCTTCCAGGACTGCCTTGTGTTCCGGGTGCAGGTTAACCGAGACCACCTTGACCTGCGGCAGGGCGGCCAGGAGCGTGGGGAGGTGCTCCCGGATGCGCGGCACGAGCTTCTCCGAACGCAGCACGAGGCGCAGCATGATCTCACCGTCTGGGGATTCGGTGATGATCAGGTGTTTGAGCTCGCCGCTGCGCCGGGGGACATCGTAGGGCGTCAGGTGGGCCCGGCTGATGAAGGCCGCCAGGACCGGGAAGCATGCGAGGAGCCCCGGGGAGCAGACGCCGCATTCGCGCAGGTCAACGCCGCGGCCTTCGGCGTCAAGGATCCCGATGGTCGCGTTCTTGGCCGTTCCGCCCACCACCATCTTGGCCTTGTTGCGGAAGCCGGACTCGCGGCTCGCCACAGGCGGCAGCCACTCTACGGACGCGTGGTCGGAGAGGAGTGTCTGGCAGTGGAGCTGCTTGCCGGCCAGCTGCTCGTCGTAGGGCCTGCCCATGTGGGTGCAGGAGAGGCAGCGGGCGGCATCGAAGTAGGAACATTGCATGTCTGGTTAATTCTACTTTTTCTGCAGGCTTCTTCTGGCCGCCGGTCAGGAAGGCGGCCGTTGCCGCTTGGGAAGGCTGATCCGATCCAGGTCGTTGGCCAGTACGACGGCGGTCCCTCCCGAGCGGGCCCGTGCCTGTTGGGCCAGGATGTCCACGTCGCCGTAGCGGGAGGAAAAGTGTGTGAGGACGAGAGTCCCGGCACCGCCGTTGGCGGCCAGATCACCGGCCTGCCCGGCCGTGAGGTGAGCGTACTGCGCCGCCAGTTCGGCGTCGTCGTCGCTGAAGGTGGACTCCGTGACCAGGAGGTCGACGCCGGCGGCCAGCCCCTCGGCTCCCTCGCATGGGGCGGTGTCCATGATGAAGGCGAAGCCCTGCCCCACGCGCGGAATGCTGACGTCCCCAAGCCGCACTCCCCGCAGGACTCCTTCCCGCTGCAGACGGCCCGCGTCCGCGCCCGTAATGCCCGCCGCCGCCAGCCGCTCCGGCAGCATGGTGCGGCCATCAGGCTCGGTCAGCCGGTAGCCGTAGGTCTCGATCCGGTGCCGGAGGGGCCGCACCTCCAGCCCCGGGGCAATTTCCCCTGCATCCGCGTGGGGTTGCAGGCGAAGATCGATGCCGGGCGAGGCCACGGACACGAGTGCCCGGACAACGTCTTCTCCGGACGCGGGATAGTGCAGGTGGACCGGGTGCTTCACACCGTCCAGGGCCATCCGGGACAGCACGCCGGGAAGCCCGTAGCAATGGTCACCGTGGACGTGGGTCAGGCAGATGCGGGTGATCTGGTTGGCGGAGACTCCGGCATGGATCATCTGCCGCTGGGTGCCCTCGCCGGGGTCGAAGAGGAGGCCCTCGCCGTCCCACCGCAGCAGGTATCCGTTGTGGTTGCGCGTCCGCGTCGGGACCTGCGATGCGGTGCCAAGGACGACGAGTTCGCGCATGACACAGAGTGTCTCACAGGCCCTTGCTGTCAGCAGGCCACCGGATGGCACCGCGGGCGCTCGCCGGCGGCCCGGATTGGCGGCGCTCGCAGGCAGCAGCGCTGGCAAGAATCAGCGCCCGTCCCGTCAGCTGCCGCCAATCAGGGTGGCGGCCGTCAGCCCCGGAGTGCCCCGGCTCATTAGGGTGACGGGCCGGGGGCTACGGCTGGCGTGCTTCCCGCCGACCGGCCCGGAGGGCTCGTCTCAGCTGGCCCTCCTCCGGACAGTCTGGTTCCTGGCAGCGGCGGTGCGGTGGAGTGGTAGGTGTGGCCGGTGGGTGTGGTGATTTCGATGGTGTGTCGTGGTCCTGGTCGGGGTTTTACAACCCAGCCGGGGAGGTCTTTGGTGTGGTTGCAGGCTTCGCAGAGTCCGGCGCCGTTGGCCAGGGTGGTGGGGCCGTCGTTGTGCCAGGGGATGATGTGGTCGTGGTGGCGGATGGGGGCGTCGCAGTAGGGGGTGCGGCAGGTGTCGTCGCGGATTTGGATGAGGCGGCGCAGCGGGGCCGGGAAGAGCCGCCGTTTGGAGTCCATGGCCACCAAATCGCCGGTTCCGGGGGCGGTGTAGAGGCGCCGGACCCAGGTCTTGAGTTCCTTCAAACTCCTGGCTGAATCGCGCGCACCTGGCTGGACTTGAGCCGGCTCTTCCCGCCCCTGCGTGAGCAGGTTGCGGGTGAAGTCGGCGGGGATGATGCCGTAACCGGGAATCCGGGCGGGTTCGGAGTCGCCTTGGAGGAGTGACCGGTCGGTCATGACGAGGTTGAGTTCGATGCCGGTGATGCCGCCGGGGGTGCCGGTGGTCCGTTCGACCAGGGTGTCGGCTTTGATCTGGTCGCGGGTGCGCGGGTCCCCGGCGGCGTGGAGGGCATCGGCGTTCCGGGTCAGTGCCGCGAGAACGGCGACGCCCTCATGGACGGGCAGCAGTGCTGACAGGTAGGTCATGCAGTCCGGTGCCGGGCGCAGACTGACCCGCCGTTCCGAGGCGGCGTGGCTGGCGCGCCGGGCGACGGAGCGGGGGTCGCGCCGGATCGCGGCGGCGCGGGCGGCTGCGATGACGGCCCGGGTTCCGGCGCCGGTGAAGGTGCCGGTGTCGGCGGCGAGTTCCTCGTCAACGGCGGCCCGGTCAGCCGGGCTCAGGCAGGCGGTCTCCTTCACCACATACATGACGCGCTCTTCGTTGAGCTGTCCGGTGTCCAGCGCGGCCTGGGTGTGGGGCATCTGCACCAGGGCTTTGGCCGTGCCGAGCAGCCGATGCCCCCGGTTCGGGGACTCGCCCCGGGCGAGCGCGATCTGCCCGGCCGCACCCAGGTCCCGGTCTTTGCCGTGGTCCCTGCGCAGATCTTTGCCCAGGTCCTCCGCGGTCAGCGTCCGGTCCGCGTGAGTCCCACGATCCGCTTGTTCCTGACGGAGCCGGGCCTCGAAGGTCACGGAGAGCCGTGCCTGCTGCCCGGCGGCCCAGCACTTGACGTTCTCGTAGGCCCGGACCTGATCGATCAGCGCGACGTTGTTCGCCGTGAGGTCGGCTGCCGGGAGAACCCACCCGGAGGTTGTTGTAGGTGCACCGGGCCCAGCGCGCCGGGACGTAGCGCCGCCGTGATGAGCGCCGCCGTCGACAGGGCTGTCGTCAAAAAGGTCCCCGTCGAAGGGACGGTCCGCAAACAGGGCCTCGGGAAACGGGTCCTCAGGCAACAACGCCGGAAACGCGGCGTCGAGGTCATCGTCGTACGGAAGCCCGTCGTCGGTAAAAGCATGGTCGGGAAACACATCGGAGGGGAAATCGGCACCAGGACAAACGGCGTCCATAAGAAGGGCCTCAGGAACCGCGGCAGCCTGCAGGACTCCGCCGCGCGGCGGCCCCGCTGTCAGTGCCGAATTCCCGATGCCTTCCATGAACACAGTCTGCCAAGGGCCACTGACATTAAAGGGCCGATCCGGCACCAGACGGGGGCAGAATCAAGAAACCTTTTACGTAGCCACCTGAGAACGAAAACTGGGTAGCACTTTAGGGCGTTCCCAGCGCTCAGAACGCCCTGAAGTGCTACTTAGTTGGGCGGAGCAACCCACAGGACGCAACCCAAAGGACGCAAGCCAAAAAGGAACGCGGGGCATTTAGGGAATGGGGCATTAAACAGCGAAGGGTGCCCGCGCTGAGCGGGCACCCTTCGTGACAGGCGGGCTGCTTACTTGTAGACGCGCACCCAGTCGACCTGCATCTGGGACGGCGTGAGGCGGGTACCGTCCGGGAACCAGTCGAGCTGCAGCGTCTGGTGCATGCTGCCGGAGGGCTGGTGGGCCGGGTTGGTGTCGGTGAACGTCTTCACGCCGTCGATGTAACCGGTGATGCCCGTGGGGGTCCACTCCACCGCGTAGTTGTGCCACTGGGTGGTGTCAACGGCCTTCGAGGCGTACGTCTGCTTGCTGGAGCCGCTGCACGCGTAGTGCAGGAAGAACTTCACCAGGGCCGTGTCAGAGGTGCTCTCGGCGTAGTCGATCTCGGCGCAGGTCGAGGACTTGGTGTCGGGCCACAGGATGAGGACCGGATGGTATTCCGGATCACGCTGGTTCGTCTTCATGCGGGTTTCCCAGCGGCCGTACTTCTGCTTCGCGAACTTGGCAGACATGCCGCCCGTGGTACCCGCAGAGTCACCGCTGACGGTCGCCACGCCGTTGGCCACTGACCACGCCTTGGGACTGCGCAGGCCATTGCCTGCATGGCCGGAGCTGTTGTAGACGCTCCACTTTGTGCCGTCCGGAGCGCCGGTGTAGTTGAACTCGTCGCCGGCGACGACCGAACCCCAACCGAGGGTGCTTGCGGCCTGGGTGCCGTTTCCCGGTGTGGATGCTGCTGGCGTGACTGCTGCCGGAGCGACAGCGGCCAGAGCAGGAGCGGTCTTGGCGGGAACCGCCGGTGCCGCCGGTGCCGCGGCCCTGACGGCAGGCGCGGGAGCGGCAGCAACAGCGCCGACGACGGCGGTCGCGGCCTTCGCCGGAGCGGCGGCTTGAGCGGCGGTCTCCGTCAGTGCAGCAGCTCTGGCAGCCGCAGCTTTCGCTGCTGCCGCCTTGGCAGCTGCAGCTTTCGCCGTAGCAGCTTTCGCAGCAGCAGCCTTCTTGGCTGCGGCAGCCTTCGCTGCCGCAGCTGCGGTCGCGCCCGACGACGAGACGGCCGATGCCCTCTTCGCGGCGGCGGACCCCGCGGACGATGCGACGGCGGCCTGGCTGGCGGAGGTCGATCCGACAGCGGCAGCAGTATGTTCGGCAGCCTGCTCCGCGGAGGGAGTGAGACCGCATCCGGTCAGCGAAAGCGCGCCGATGCTAATGGCAATGGCTATGTTCTTCTTAAGCAAGAGACCCCTCCGGGCAAACGGCTGCCGCGCAGAAGGCAGCCACAGTCTAGGTGGAAAAAGAACAGCACGAAGCGATTCTGGGCCCCGGTCTACGGGGCCGGAGCGGCGTGACCGCCGCCCTGCGCATCCGGAGCCCAGCGCTGGCCTCCGGGACCCCCAGCGGGGCCGTCCCATGGGGAACAGGCGTCAACGTTACTTGATCGTTACCAAGGCCCGCAAAGCGCCACGATGGCCTCGGGCGGGCCGTGCAGTGGTTTCACCTGACTGACCTGCGGGAACACTTTTATGACGCAGGCCGGAAACACGGTCCCTTCCCCGTCAAAAAAACGGGTCGCGCCGCCGTCGAGCATGAGGACCCGCGTCAGGGGTGGAGTTGGACTGCCCGGGGCCTGGACCGAGAGAATGGGCGGGTGAGTGCTGCCGGCGAATTCGTGGACGACACCCTGCAGCGCGAGGCGTCGTGGTACCGGGCCGAGGACATGCGTCACCGGTTCGGCAGTGCGATGCGGTACTACGGCGCGTCGGTGGGCGCGGTGCGCGGAACGGTCCGCGACGCCCTTCGCCGGCACGCCGAATTTGCCCACGACGACGTCACCGCGCTGAGTTCCGAACTCTGGGAGGTGCCTGTCTACGAGCGGCGCTTGGCCGCCGTCGTCCTTCTGCAGTCCAAGGTGAAGCTGCTGACCAACTCCGACCTGACGCGCATGGAGGGATTTGTGCGGGACGCGCAAATGCCGTCGCTGGTGGACCCGCTCGCCGTCGACGTCGTTGGCCCGCTGGTGGAAGGGCTTGCGGGCCAGGCCCGCATGCGCGCCGACGCGGTGCTGGACCGGTGGGCGGGGGACCCGGACGTCTGGCTCCGGCGTGCGTCCCTGTTGGCGCCACTGGGGGCGCTTAGATCCGGTGGCGGTGACTGGGACGGTTTCGTCCGCCGCGCCAGGATTGCCGCGGACGTGCAAGCAACGACGACGACGGCGGACAGCCGCCCCGACCGCGAGGCCGTTGACGCCGTGCTGGAGGCCGTGGCCAAACGAAGGCCGGAGCTCCGGCTCGCCTTCCGCCGCTAGGGCGTGAAGCCCACGAACAAGTGAAGTGCTAGACGGAGGCCGGTGCGGGCTGCAGTTCCTCTGCAGCCTCAGGGGAGACAGAATCGTCGGCGGCAGGACGGGCAGGACCGGCAGGACCGGCAGGCGTGACCGCAGGGCGGACGGACGGTGCAGCCGCGAAGTGCTGGCCGAGCGGGTGGAACTGGCTGTGTCCCATGCTGCCGAATTCGTAGGCGCTCTCGGCGTGCTCGGACCGGTCGACGCCGGCCACCTCGGCCTCATGGCTGACCCGGAAGCCGATGGTCTTGTGGATCGCGAGGCCGATGATTGCGGTCATCAGCCCGGAGAGAGCGAGCGTGATGAGAACGGCAACCGTCTGGGCGATGAGCTGCTGGACGCCGCCGCCATAGAAGAGGCCGCCGCCTTCGCCGTTGACGGGGAGGGCAATGAAACCGAGGGCGAGGGTGCCCACCAGGCCGGAGCCCAGGTGCACGCCGACGACGTCCAGGGAGTCGTCGAAGCCGTACTTGAACTTCAGTTCGACGAACAGCGCCGAGGCCACGCCGGAAACCAGGCCCAGGCCGATGGCGGCCACTGGGCTGATGTTGGCGCACGACGGCGTGATGGCCACGAGACCGGCGACGGCACCGGAGGCGGCGCCCAGGGAGGTGGGGTGGCCGTGGCGGATCTTCTCGGTGAGGAGCCAGCTGAGCATGGCGGCACACGGGGTAACAAGGGTGTTGATCCAGATGAGGCCGGCCTGCTCTGCGGTGGTGGCGGCACCGGCGTTGAAGCCAAACCAGCCGAACCAGAGGAGTCCGGCGCCGAGCATGATGAACGGGACGTTGTGCGGGCGGTGGCCCGGGTCCTTGCCGAAACCGTGGCGCTTGCCGACGATCACGGCCAGAACAAGGGCGGCGATGCCGGAACTGATTTCGACGACGGCGCCGCCGGCGAAGTCGATGACCTGTCCGAAGATGGCGGTCACTGCTCCGCCCTGGCTCATGAGGCCACCGCCCCAGATCATGAACGCGAGCGGGCAGTAGACGGCCGTGATCCAGATCGGCACGAAGAGAACCCAGGCGGTGAACTTGGCACGGTCGGCGATCGCACCGCTGATGAGGGCCACGGTGAGGATCGCGAACGTTCCGGCGAAGCCGGCCTTGATCAGGTCGGGGGTCCCCATCAGGCCGCCCAGGCCGAAGCTGACGAACGGGTTGCCGAACAGGCCCAGGACGCCTTCGCCGGTGCTCATGGAGTAACCCCAGAGCACCCAGACGACGCCCACGATACCGGCGGACACGAAGCTCATCATGATCATGTTGAGGGAGGCCTTGGCACGGGTCATGCCGCCGTAGAACAGGCCCAGTGCCGGGGTCATGAGCAGCACCAGTGCCGCCGACACCATCATCCAAACGTTCGCCGCAGTGATTTCCACGCGTTTTCCCTTCCCAGGAAACTCATCCTTTCCGTGGCCCGCTGATGCCGGCGCCACGCCCCTCATCGATAGTGGTGGATTTATGTTTCGGGTCTGGGCGCGGCAAGTTACACAGGCGTTTCAAAAATCGCGCCCACGTAAAGCCCGCGTGACTGCCGTGTTTCAGATTTGTTAACGAAGGCTGTTGGCCGGAGGGATTTTCCGCCGGCGCCGGCGTTGATTTGCGGGAAACTCGGGACCAGTCAGGTGAACCGCCGTGAAAGCTGCCTCTGGAGGAACGCGTTACAAGCACATGAATGAAACATATCCATGGCCGGGGCCGTGCTGGTGCAACTGCCGGCGCTGGAGGGTTTCCCAGCCGGAGCTGTTGACCGGATCTGAGCCGGGCCGCCACCATGGGATATGACTGAATCTGCAGCTACCGGCGACGACTATTTCACCGAGAATCCGCACGCGGATGTTGCGGCGGAAGCCGCTGACGCCACGGCAGGGGCGGACAGCCCCGATACCGTCGAAGCTATCGCCGAGGAGGTGCGCGACGAAATCCGGCTGGGCCATGTGGAGGACGATGTGAGCCACGTTCTCAAGGAACGGCTGGACGGCGCCGGCATCAGCATGCGGCCCGAAGACGTGGACGACCTCGCCGAGGACATCGAACGGGACGTTTCCAGCTAGGAGCGCAATGAACGACCCACACGACTTGGAGCGGTTCGTCACCGCGCAGAATGACGGCGGCACCTACGCCCAGGCCCTGGAGGAGCTCCGCGCGGGCAGCAAGCGCAGCCACTGGATGTGGTTCGTCTTTCCCCAGGTTGCCGGCCTGGGGCAAAGCGCCACCTCCAGAAGGTACGCCATCGCGTCCCTTGATGAGGCCCGGGCCTACCTGCAGCATCCCGTGTTGGGACCGCGCCTGATCGAATGCGCCACAGCGGTAGATAACGTGGGCAACCGCGGCGCGGCGGAGATTTTCGGCGGAATCGACTCCAGGAAGCTTCAGTCCTCCATGACGCTGTTCCTGCGGGCGGCACCCGAAGAACAGGTCTTCCGGCGCGTTTTGGAGCACTACTTCGGCGGGCAGGCCGACGCCGCCACCGACAGGCTGCTGGCCGGTCCGCGCGGCTAAGTGGTAGTTGCCCTTCACCCGGATAGGTGGCGGACCTAGACTGGGAGGACGAGCCAGCCTGCAGCCAGCGGGCTGGGTAGACGGAAGGACAGTGGCATGGGTCTGGACGACAAGATCGACAATGCAGCAGAAAAACTTGGCGGCAAGGCCAAGGAAGGGGCTGGCAAGGCCAGCGACGATCCGGGCCTCGAGGCCGAGGGCAAAACTGACCAGGCGAAGGCCGATCTGAAACAGGCCGGTGAAAAGGTCAAGGACGCCTTCAAGAAGGACTGACCAAACAGGAGCACCACGTCTGACTCTCCGTCTGCAGCGGAGATTCGAAGGGAGTCCCGCCGGGAAACGCGGCAGGGCTCCCTTTCCTGTGTGGTTAATACTCCGCGCCGGTCAATTACAGTGCGGCCGGTCAGGGATTGGTGCCGACCGCCACCAGCCGGACGTCGGTCAAACTGCCGCTTACGACGAGGGCGGTCATGTACGTGCACACAGGTTGCCGGCGGCGGTCCGTGGGGGAGCCGGGGTTGAGCAGGCGCAGTCCGCTGGGCGCCACCGTGTCCCAGGGAATGTGCGAGTGGCCGAAAACCAGGACGTCGGTATCCGGAAAGAGGGCCCCGCAACGCTGCTCCCTGCCCCTCGCCTGCCCCGTCTCATGGATCATGCTGAACCGGACGCCGTCGAGCGTCACACTGGCCGTCTCGGGCAAGCGGCGCCGGAGCCCGTCGCCGTCGTTGTTGCCGTAGACGCCGATCAGGCGCCTGCTGCGCTGTTCGAACTCGTCGAGCATGCCCTCGCTCACCCAGTCACCAGCGTGGAACACCACGTCCGCTTCCTCGACGGCGGCCCACACCTGTGCGGGCAATGCCCGGGCGCGCTTCGGGACGTGGGTATCGGCAACAAGGACCAGTCGCAGGCTCATCGAAGCATCTTCGCATGAGGCAGACTGGGACGATGGAGAAAATCATTCCGCCGTCCCCGGGTGACCCCCGCCGCCCCCTTGGCCCCCGCGACCCGGGCGATGCCTGGGTGGAAGGCGACCGGGGGAAGTTCTGGGGGCGGTTCGGATCGGCCGGCCTCCTGGCCCACGATCCGGGGAAGGGTGTTTTGCTGCAGCACCGCGCCACCTGGAGCCACCACGGCGGAACCTGGGGGCTTCCCGGGGGAGCGCTGCACCAGGGCGAGGACGCCGTGACCGGAGCACTGCGGGAGGCCCACGAGGAGGCGGCCGTGCCCGAACAGAGCGTCAAGGTGCTCTTCACCTCGGTGTTCGACGTTGGCTACTGGTCCTACACCACCGTGGCGGTGCGGGTGCTGGAACCATTCGAACCGGCCATCAACGACCCCGAGAGCATCGAACTGCTGTGGATTCCCGTCGAGGAGGTGGCCGGCATCAACCTGCACCCCACCTTCGCGGCCTCCTGGCCGGAGCTGCGCGGCAGGCTGCTGGACGGCACTGGCGATGGACACTGACAGGCTCCGCCTGCTGCTGGAGGAAGAACGGGAGAGGAAGCTCGCCCTCCTGCCGGCGCTTCGCGCCGACATAGCCTCGGCGAATGCCGCAAGGCAGAACTCCAACGTCGATGACGAGCATGACCCCGAGGGGGCCACGATCGCCTTCGAACTCTCCCAGGCGTCCGCACTACTGGACCAGAGCCGCTCCGGACTGGCGGAAGTGGACGCCGCCCTCGAGCGAATCCGCGCCGGCACTTACGGAATATGCACGGTGTGCGGAGAGCCGATCGCCGAGGGCCGGCTGGAGGCGCGCCCGTGGACCCCCTTCTGCATCCGCCACACGGGCGGGCGGGCATAATTCCATCCCTTCGCCCGAGGATGGCCAGGGGCTGTTCCGCCAAAGGGAAGAGCGTACTCTAGGGCTTGGAGGTGATTGCCATGCAGGCAACCCAGGGAGACCGCATCATCATCCGGGGCAGGACAGTGGAGTCCTCGGACCGGCACGGTGAGATTCTGGAGGTCAAGGGCCAGAACGGAGCGCCGCCGTACCACGTCCGTTTTGACGATGGCCACGAGACCATCCTTTACCCCGGCGGCGACTTTACCGTCGAGCACCACACCACCTAGCTCCCCGGATGACCGCACCGCCACCGCCCGACCGGACGCTGATCGTAATCCTTGCCATCATTGCCGGTCTCGTCGCCGTGGCCCTCGCTGTGGTCTTTTTCCGCGGCCAGCCAGAGCCGCTGGCCGGGAATACGCCGGCGGGTGTGGTCCAGCGGTACGCGGCCGCCGTCCTCAACAATGACGGCGAGGCAGCCGCGCGCTATTCGACGGACGGACGTCTTGGGACTTCGTTCCCGGCGAGGCCGTGCGTGCCGGCGGACCGTCCTGCGGCGGGCACGCTGCGGGTCACGCTGGCCTCCACAGTTGAGCACAACGACACGGCGGAGGTGCACGTCGTCCTGGCCACGTCCAACGGCAGCGGTCCGTTCGGGAACCCCGAATACGAGGCCGAGGCCGTGTTCGGCCTGGAGCGGGTCAACGGCAGCTGGCTGGTTGCAACCGCCCCGTGGCAGCTCACCATCTGTCCGGTTCCGGCGGCGGCGCCGTGAGTACCGTCCGGCAGGGCACCGGCCGGTCATCATCGGCGGCAGTGCCCGCCGTGCGGCGGCTGGTGGTCTTCGGGCTCTTCTTCGTCCTCGTCCTGATCGGCGCCTCCGGCGTGGCCGGCCTGTTGGAGCGGCTGCTCACAGCGGGCACAGCACTGGCCGGGAACGACGTCGGGAGCCTCGCCCGGTCCCTCGCGTTCGGCCTGGTGGGCGGGTGCATGGCAGCTGTCCTGTGGTGGCTCGTGTGGCGCCGGCAGGGGGAGGAAGCGGAACGCTCCTCGATTGCCTGGGGACTGTACGTCGCAGGCGTCTACACGGTCGCTCTCGTCACCGCCGCGACGGCCTTGCTCGGTGCCGTGTCCCAACTGATGGGTCTGCTCGCGCGTGCCGGATCCGGCGCGGCGGGTGGGGGCGTCCTGTCTGAAGGAACGCAATGGCGTTCCTCCCTGGCCACGGGTTTGGTGTGGGCGGCCGTCTGGGCGTGGCACCGGTGGATGTGGCTGCACCGCGGCAAGGGACCGCGCCGGCTGAACACGGTCCCGGCGCTCGCAGGGTCGGTGCTGGGGCTGCTGATATTTGCCGGCGGCGCCGTGACCGCGCTGGGCGGTCTTCTCGAAGCGGCGCTGCGGGGGCTGGCAGGTGCGCAGGACGTCGGATCGCCCTGGTGGGTTTCGGTGCTGCAGTCGCTCGTCTGGGCCGGCGGCGGATTCCTCGTTTGGTGGTGGCACTGGGTCCGGGGTGCGGGGCGTCGCCTGTCCTCACCGCTGGCCAACGTGGCCGCGGCGGTCTTCGGCGTGCTTGGCGGCTGCCTCACGGCACTGGCCGGCGCCATCACTGCGGTGTTCGTCGTGCTGCGGCTGGCACTGGACCGCTCCGAAGAGACCATCCGGCTCGTGGATCCCCTTGGCCCCGCGCTGGCAGCAGCCGCGGTGGGGTCCCTCGTCTGCCGCTACCACTCGGTGCTGACTGCCGGGCGGTCGGAGAAGATGCGGGAGGCCGGGCGGCTGCTGGCTTCCGGAGTGGCACTGGTTGCTGCGGCCTCAGGCGTGGGGGTGGTGGTCAACGCGGCCCTGGGCTTTGCCGAAACAACGCTGGCCGGAACTGGCATGCGCAAGCTGCTGCTGGGCGGCATCAGTGCACTGGCTGTGGGCGGTGCCGTGTGGTGGAGGGCGTGGCAGCCGGGGAACCGCAGGGGGCCTGCGAGCGCAGAAGGCCTGCCTGGCCGCCCCGCTGCCGGACGTCGGATCTACCTCGTGGCGATCTTCGGGATCAGTGCCGTAGTGGCGCTGATCGCCCTGCTGGTGGTCGGCTACCAGGTCTTTGAATATCTGCTGGACCCGGTGCCTTCGGGAAACCTGGTGGGACGGATCCGGTCGCCGCTCGGACTGCTGACCGCCACCGCTCTCGTGGCTGCCTACCACTACAGCGTCTGGCGACGGGAGCGTGGGGCGCCACCGCCGGACGCCGGCCGCACCATCGGCGAGGTGGTCCTGGTGACAGGCTCCGATCCCGTTCCGCTTTTACACGCCATCCATAATGCGACCCATGCCGACGTGACGGTATGGCTGCGCTCTGGCCAGCCTGCAGGTCCCCAGCCGGATCCTGGAACGGTTGTGGCCGCACTGGAAGGTGTGATGGCAGAGCGGGTGCTGGTCGTCGTCGGACCCGGCGCCCGGATCGAGGTCATACCGGTACGGGATGGCACCCTCAGGAAACAGGCTGCCCCTTGATCGGGGCCCGGTCCGCGCCGTATTCGGCCGTCACCAGGATGGGCAGGTGGTCCGACTTCCCCCGGGGCAGCGTCTCCACGCTTTCAATGTCCAAGCCCAGTGACGTGGCAAAGTCGAAGTGGCCCTTGAAGACCTTGTACCGCGTGTACGTCCTGCGGTTGCTCAGGGACAGCGCGTAGCCGGAGTTCTTCATGTGCGCGTCAAGGCTCTTAGTGAAGAACGGATAGTTGAAGTCGCCCACCATCAGTGTCATGAGCCCGGTGCCCATGCTCAGCAGCTCGGCATGCGCCGCGTGGATCTGCTTGCGCCGCAGCGAGTTTGACGCGGTGAGCGGGGCGGCGTGGAACGAGCCCACCACCAGCTCGTGATCGGTTTCGTTGTCCACCATCCGGGTGCCGATCAGCCGCTCATGCGCCGGTGCCATCACGCGGTCGTGCATGGACTTCTTCAGGGCAAAGGTCTGGGTATCCAGAGCCGTGAACCGGTCGGCCCGGTAGTAGATCGCCAGGCCCAGCCTGTTGCCCTTGGTGTAGTCGGCCAGGTGGAGCGGGCCGAGCGTGTCGGGCAGATCGGATGAGTCACACTCCTGAAGGCAGAGCACGTCTATCCCAAAGTTGCGGGCCAGACTCATCAGTTCGCCGCTCGCCTTGTGCTTGCGGAGGTTGTAGCTAATAACTCGCATCGAACACCTCTTCCGAGGGCTGCTAGAAGGACCAGTCTCCGAGTCTACCCAGATCATCATATGGAGGTCCGGACATTAAGCGCGCGTCCGGCGGGGCAAAATATGCCCCGGCGGACGTATACGTGACGCCGCCGGCCGCTGCGGCCCGTCACCTGCCCTCGGGCGGTTCCGCGCGTCCGAAGGCGATAGAGTGAATCGGGATTAACCGATCACGCTTTGAAGGAGTCATTGTTGACTGCTGAACTCCCGGAACTCGCCGACGGCGACTTCTACTACCAGGACCTGGGCGGCGGCCGCTTCCGTTCCACCATCCATGCGCAAGGGGCCTGGAATGCCCATGAACAGCACATGGCTCCGGCGTCGGGACTCCTGGCGGACCGGCTGGACCGGCACGAGCCCCGGGACGGCATGCGGATGGCCAGGCTCAGCTACGAAATCCTGGGGCTGATCCCCGGCGGCGAGTTTGACATCGTCACCACGACGCTGCGCCCGGGGCGCACTATCGAGCTGCTGCAGGCTGAGCTGGTGGCCGCCGGCCGCGTGGCCATCAGGGCGGCGGCCTGGCGCATGATCACCAGCGACACGTCCGCGGTGGCCGCCGTCGAGGACGGCCCCATTCCGTTGCCGGACGAATGCAAGCCGTACGACGGCGCCAGTGTGTGGCCGGGAGGGTACATCCGCTCCCTGGAAATGAGGGTGGCCGAAGGCCACCGGCCCGGCGCCGGAAAGGTGTGGCTGCGCACGGACCACCCGCTGACGGACGGACGCGACAGCACGGACATGGCAAGGCTGATGGGTTTGGTGGACACCGCCAACGGCATTGCCGCGCGGGTTCGGCCGGGAAAGGACAGCTACGCGTTCCCCAACGTTGACCTCCAGATCCACATGTACCGGCGGCCGCAGGGCGAGTGGCTGGGACTGGACAACGCTGTGTCCTTTGGTGCCGACGGCATCGGCCTCACCTCGACCGTGCTGCACGACCTGTCCGGCCCGTTCGGGCGGGCGGAACAGATCCTCACGCTGCGGAAGAGCTGACGGCCGCCGCTTCTTGGCCGGCTAGTGGAAGACCAGCCAGCCCGCCAGTGTGGCGAGGGCGGTCAGCAGTGCACCCCATGCCATGTCCACGACAATGAGCTGCAGCGGCCAGGTCTTGAGTGTCGCGGCGTTGGTGAGGTCGTAGGTTGCGTAGGCAAAGGCGCCCAGCGCCGCCCCAAGGCCGACGGCGGTAAGCCAGGTGCCGCCGTCGAGCGCCGGCCGCAGGGCAAAGAAAACGATGCCGGCAATGTAAATCAAATAGAACGCCACGGCGTACCCTAGATTGGGCCGCCCAGCCAGCAATTCACCGATATGGCTGCGGTAAAACGGGTTCATGAGCTTGAGCCACACGGCGTCGATCACGGCGAAGGCAGCCGCGACGACCAGGAATTGCAACATGACCATAAGGGAGCTTAGCAACATGCAGCAGGCCGGGGCTGAATCACGGACTCTGACCCTCGTCCGGCAGGATCAGTCCCTCGGCGCAGTCCGGGACCTTGATTTCGGAATTGAGCTCCTCGGCAAGGCCAGGGCCGGGGACATCGGACCCACTCTTAGGCTGTACCGGCCCGCACCCACTGTTGCCTTCGGCCAGCGCGACGCCCGCCTGCCCGGCTTCGGCGCTGCAGCCCAGGCGTGCCGTGACCTGGGGTTCGAACCCCTGATCCGCAAGGCGGGAGGCCGCGCCGCCGCGTATCACGAGGGCACCCTCATCATCGACCACGTGGAGCCGCACAGCGATGCGGTCGCCGGAGCCAAGGGCCGGTTCGCCTTTTTCGGCGAGATGCTGGCAGGTGCACTGCAGAGCCTCGGCGTGCACGCCGCCGTCGGTGAGATCCCCGGGGAGTACTGCCCGGGCGAATACAGCGTCCACGGCTTCGCGCCCGTTGCCCCCGAACACCGGATCAAGCTGGTGGGCACGGCCCAGCGCGTAGTGTCCGGCGCCTGGCTGTTCAGCTCCGTCGTCGTGGTGGAGAACTCGGCGCCCATCCGCGAGGTGCTCACGGCCAGTTACGCGGCCCTGGGGCTGGAGTGGGACCCGGCGACGGCCGGTGCGGTCAACGACCTCGTCCCCGGCCTTGACGTGCAGGCCATCGAGGACGCGGTGGTCCGCACCTACGCGGACTACGCCACGATGGGCCAGACGGACTTCAGCAGCCTCCGCGCCTAGCGTTGCACGCTGTCTCCGGCGTGGCCTGTTCCGTGGACCGTTTTATTCGGTGGCTGAGGTTTATTCGGTAGCTGAGGGAATCTGGCAGATCATGAGGACGTTTCCGTCCGGGTCCCGGAAGTTGAACCACTGGTCGTCGTTGACGTCAGTGAGTTCCACGCCCCGGGTTTTCATGAACGCGTGGGCGGCATGGATGTCCGCGGTGTTGAAGTGGAACGCCGGAACCTGGAAGACGGCGCCGGGGGAGTAGATCCTGCTGTCCAGGACGAGGCCGGCCCCCTCCATGGGAAGGATGTACAGGTGGTCCAGCAGGACCTTGTCATCGGCGGGCACGCCCAGCATGCCGCAATACCAGTCACGGGCTTCCTCGATATCGCTGACGGGGACAAAGACGGTGCCGATCTGCGGGGAAACTGGATTCACAGCAATCCTTTGGAACGCGGGAAGGAACTCGAACTGTAACGCGCCGGGCCGGCCATCGCCGGAAGCGTCGCCGGGCCCGGAATTTTCGTACCCAGAGCTGTCGATTTCAAACGCCGGGGAGAGGACGATTAAAGGACAGCCGCTGAAAAGGAGGTCGGTGATGTGCTATTCATCGCGGGCGGATTTTGGCTGGGACACCCGAAAGGATACCGTTCGAAAGCCTGAGGCGCACCGGAAACCGGCGCCGCCGGAAGCTGCGCGCGGGAACCCGTTGCCCGTGGACCATCCGGAACCCCGGAGCCACGCGGACGAGACAAGGCTGTGGGCCTTTCTGGCCCGCCGCAAGGAACCCCGCCGCAGGGAAGCCCACGTTCCGAGGCCGGAGCAGGAGCGGATCGGCGAAAAGGTCTGAATTAAGCAAGTAGAGGCACCGGAGTTCCGGTGCCTCTACTTGTTACTGCTGTGGCGTCTGCCCTAGGCGGCGAGCCTGCTCTTGACTTCGGCCGCGGACGGGTTCGTGGCGGCGGTGCCGTCCGGGAAGAGGACGGTCGGGACGGTGCGGTTGCCGCCGTTGATCTGCTCCACGAGCTCGGCCGTGCCGTCGACCTCTTCGATGTTGATCTCGGTGTAGCCGATGCCCTGGGCGTCCAGCTGCTTCTTCAGCCGGTTGCAGTAGCCGCACCAGGTGGTCGAGAACATGGTGATGGTGCCGTCTTCGGGGGTAAAGTCCACGGGCTCTCCTCGGATTGATATGGTCCTGTCGGTTTCCTTCCCCACAACCGTAACCCGGGCCCCGGTATTCCCCCGCCTCTGTTTGCAATGGCATGCTGGTGCCATGTGTGGACGTTACGTCATGGCCCGGGCAGTGGGGGATCTGCTGGCCGAATTCGACGCCGAACTTGAGAACGAAACTGAAATCCCGCCGTCGTGGAACGTTGCGCCCACCGACGGCGCTCCCATTGTCCTGGAACGGCTTATCGACGGCGACACGGTCCGCCAGCTGCACGTCGCACGCTGGGGTCTGGTGCCGTCTTGGGCAAAAAGCCCGGCCATCGGTGCGAAGATGATCAATGCCAGGAGCGAATCGGTCCTTGAGAAGCCGGCGTTCCGCAAGGCCGTGCAGTCGAGGCGCTGCGCTGTCCCGGCGGACGGCTACTACGAGTGGAAGCAGGGCGAGGGCCGCAGCAAGCAGCCCTATTACGTCCACCCCCGGGACCAGTCCGCCATCGCCTTCGCCGGACTGTACGAGTGGTGGAAGGACCCGTCCGTGCCGCCGGGTGAACCGGCCCAGTGGATGCTGTCGATGTCCATCATGACGGCGGACTCGCCGCCGGCGGGAACCGAAGGGACGGTGTTCGCCGAACTCACCGCCCTCCACGACCGCGTCCCGCTCCCGATGAGCCGTGACACCATGGCGGCCTGGCTTGATCCGCAGGTGGATGACGCCGCCGGCCTCGTGGACCTGGTCCGGTCCGGCGTGAAGGAGGTTGCCGCCGGCTGGCGGGTGGATTCCGTGGGCAAGGCGGTGGGCAACGTCCGCAACAACTCGCCGGAGCTCATCGAGCCGGTGGAGGCGCTCTTCTGAAACTGCGGGAACCGGCCGGAACCAGGGACGGGCATGCAATCAGACGGTGACCCGGCCGGCGTCGTCCACTGCCCAGGTGGGGTTGAACGCAATTTCCCAGCGGAAGCCGTCAGGATCCGCGAAGTATGCGGTGTAGCCGCCCCACGGCTGGGTCTTGGCAGCAGCCACGACGGCGGCGCCGGCCGACTCTGCCTGCGCCATCACCTGGTCCACCTGCTCCGCGGTGCCCACGTTGTGGCTGAGCGTAACGCAGGGAACGGCGGAAGGGGCGTCGACGGCGGCCTCGGCCTGCATCTGCCGGGCATCCCACAGGGAGAGAATCAGCCCGTGGTTGGCCTGGATGAAGATGACTTCGTCGGGAACCTCGCGGTGGACCGGCCAGCCCAGGCCGTCCACATAGAAGCGCCGGGAGGCGGCCACGCTGCGCACTCCCAATGAAATAAAATCGACTCTGGGCTGCATGGTTCGATACTGTCATGATCATGCCCACAAATCACGGAGACGAGAAAAACGCCCAGGCTGACCGGGAACAGCTCGCCGCCGTGCGGGTCGCGGTGGATGAGGTGGACGAGCAGATCGTCACGCTGATTGCCCGCCGTGAACGCCTGATCCGCATCGCGGGAACCCTGAAGGGCGACGACGCCGAAGTGCGGGCCCCGGGCCGCGTGGAGCGGGTCATCGAGCACGTGCGCCAGGCCGCCGAGAAAAAAGAAATCGACCCGGACATCGTGGAAACCACGTACCGGGCCATGATCTCGAAGTTCATCGAGCTTGAGATGAAAATCCACAACGACAACAGCTGAGCTGTTCAAAGGCGCCTTAGCTGCTCACAGGCATGCCGGGGCGCGGGGGCGGCTGGTCGGGCTGCTGCCCGGTGCCGCCCGCGGAGGCGCTGACCCTTTAAAGCTTCTCCTCAACGGGCACGCCGGACTGGAATTCCCGCCCGTCGGCCTCGCTGAACGCGGACATGAGGTGGCTCTTTTCGAGCCCCATGACCGTGCTCATGGGGAACTTGCCCGTGATGGTGTTGCCCGAGTGCTCAACGCTGCTGAGGTCGAAGTTTTCCTCCGTGCCGTCATGGCTGAAGGAGTAGATCGAGACGGCCTCGCCGTTCATGAACTCGATTCCCAGCCTCCGTTGATGCGAATAATCCGGAGTGGCAGCCACGAGCCCCACAACAAAGGCGCCCGATGCTGGAATGCTGCCGTCGATATCGAACTTGGCCACCAATGTGCTTTCTTTGGCGGCGATGCTTACCTGCTTCAGGAGCGCGTCATTGGAACTCATGGGACCATCCTGCCCTGTGAGCCGCCGTCCGTCCACACCCATCTAGGTTTTGTCTCCGGCCCGGCGTAGACTGGATCTATTCGAATACATATTCGAATGCCTGCGTATTATCCGCAGGATGGGATTGGTATCCGGAGGCACCCATGGGAACGTTCAGCGAGTCTGTCGACGTCGTCTGCGCACCTACCGGTGAGCCGGCGGAGCTCCGGTGGGGCGGCAGGGCATACAGTGTCTGCGCTGAACCCCTGCGCTGGTACGAACGCCGCCAGTGGTGGGCCGAAGAACGGCGTGCCCCGCTGGGAAGCGGCCCCGGGCTTGTGGACCATGAGATCTGGCGGGTGCAGGTCCTGCCTGCCGGCAGAAACAGCCCGCCGGAAACTCCGGCTGCAGAACCGGCTGAACCCCTGACCCTTGACCTGGTGCGGCATACCGGCAGCGGACGCTGGCGGCTGCTCCGGATCCACGACGCCCTCAAACCCAGAGACGCACTCCGGCACAAATCAGCATGAGCTTCACTCACCTACACGTTTCCACCGCCTTCAGCGCACACTACGGCGTCTCCTGGCCGGATGAACTCGCCCAGGCGGCAGCTGCCCATGGCGCGACCGCCCTGGGGTGCACGGACCGCGACGGCCTGTATGGCACAGTCAAGCACCTCAAAGCATGCATGGCCGCCGGGATTGATCCCGTGGTCGGCGTCGATCTTTCTGTGTTCGACGACGAGGGAGACCACGGGGGCGGGTTGCCTGATGTCCGGGGTGCCAAAGCCCGGTATTCGGCGGACCGAGTCGCAGGTCGGGTCGTTGTACTTGCGCACGGACACAATGACGGTGCGGGGTACAAAGCCCTGTGCAGGCTTATCTCCGATGCGCATGCCCGCACCACGGGCAAGGCGGGAGGAACTGTTCCGGTCGCCGTCACCAGGGCTGAACTCGCCTCCCGTGTCCTGGACCCGGAAACCCTGAAGCCGGTGCTCACCGTTCTGTTGGGCCCGGATTCCGACGTCGGCCTGGCGCTGGGCGGCCGGCGGTACCTCCGGCCCCGCACGCTGTTCAAGGGCTGGTTGGATGCGATGCCGGCCGGAAGCGTTGCAGCGGAGATCGTCACCCACCTCAGCGCACCGGGGGAGCCCCTCAGCACGGCCCATGCGGTCCGCATGCTCAAGCTGGCGCAGGAGTTCAGCGTGCCGGCCGTACTTACCAACGCAGTCCGTTACTGCGAGGAGGACGGGGCCGCCACCGCGGACGTCCTGGATTCGGCCCGCACGCTGAAGTCCCTTCCCGAGCTCTCCGCGGCGCCGCTGCTTCAGCCCAACGGGCAGGGCTGGCTGAAAACCCCGGACCAAATGGTGGAGCTGGGCAAGGAAATTATCCATGCAGCCGGCTACGGCAACGCTGACCTCCAGGTGCTGCTCGCGCAGACTGAGGCGCTCGCGGACCGTTGCCGCATGGATCCCGAGTCTGACATGGGCTGGAAGCAGCCGGTGGTCCCCGAGGCCGCCGTCATCGGCATTGAAGGGGATCCGCTGGCAGAACTTGCCCAGCGGTGCGAGGCGGGAATTGCGCGGCGCTTCCCCGGCATCTCGGGCAAGGCGGAAGCGGACATGCGCGCCCGGCTGCAGCATGAGCTGAAGATTATCGCCCGCCTCGGCTTTGCCTCGTACTTCCTCACTGTCGCCGAGGTTTCCCGCATGATCCTGGACATGGGTGTGAGGGCGGCAGCGCGTGGATCGGGGGCTTCTAGCCTGGTCAACTACCTGATCGACATCAGCCAGGTGAACCCGCTCCAGCATGACCTGATCTTCGAACGGTTCCTCTCCGGCGACAGGTCCACCCTGCCTGATATCGACATCGACGTGGAAAGCGCGGAGCGGCACAACGTCTACCGCAAGATCTTTGACCGGTTCGGCTCGCAGCGCGTCACGCTGATGAGCATGCAGAACGGGTACCGCGCTCGCGGTGCGGTGCGGGACGCCGGCATGGCTTTGGGAATGGACGAAGGCGATGTCGGCGAGATTGCCAAGCAGCTGTGGCGCTTCTCGGCACGGAAGTTCCGGGAGGCCCTGGAGGAAAAGCCGGAACTCCGCGAGTTCGCCGGACGGGTGGAACAGCGGGACTTCACCGAGAACCAGCAGCTGGACCTGCTGGTGGACCTCACCGAACGGCTTGACCGCCTTCCGCGCCACATCTCGATGCACCCCTGCGGCGTGATCCTCGGTGATGCCACCCTGCTGGACCGGACCCCCGTCCAGCCCAGCGGCCTTGGCCTGCCAATGAGCCAGTTCGACAAGCACGACATGGACCCCATGGGCATGCTGAAGCTTGATGTTCTGGGCGTTCGGATGCAAAGCGCCATGGCCTTTGCTGTCCGGGAGATCATCCGCATCCATCCCTCCAAGGCAGAAGTGGTGGCAGCCGGAGCCCATCCCGTTAGCCCTGGCGGCAATGGACCCGACTACATCACCGAGGACGGGCTGATCGACCTCAATACCGTGCCCCTGGATGATGAGCCGACGTATGAGCTGATCAGAAGCACCCACACCCTGGGGTGCTTCCAGATTGAGTCTCCGGGCCAGCGGGAGCTGGTGGGCAAGATGGCCCCGCGTGAATTCAACGACCTCATCATCGACATCTCCCTGTTCCGCCCCGGCCCCATGAAATCTGACATGGTCCGGCCCTTCCTCGAACACAGGCACGGCTTCGCGCCGGAGACCTACCCGCACCCGGACCTGAAGCCGGTGCTCCAGGAAACCCACGGGGTGACGGTCTTCCATGAGCAGATCCTGCGGACCTTCGATGTGATGACCGGCTGCGGGCTGGCTAAAGCCGACGAATTCCGCAGGGCGTTGAGCAACGAAGCCAAGGAGGGCCAGGTTGAGGAGTTCTTCCGCCGCGAGGCCAAAGCCAGGGGATATAAGCCGGACGTCGTGGACAAGGTCTGGGGCACCCTGAAATCGTTCGCCAGTTTCGGGTTCTGCAAAGCCCATGGCGCCGCCTTTGCCGTGCCCACCTACCAGTCGGCCTGGCTGAAGGCCCACCATCCGGAAGCGTTCCTCGCCGGCCTGTGGGAACACGATCCCGGCATGTACCCGAAGCGGCTCCTGGTGGCAGAAGCACGCCGCATGGGAATCCCCATCCTCCCGCTGGACATCAACCGCAGCGGGGCGGAATACCGGGTTGAGCGCGTCGCCGAGGGGCCGGACAAGGGAAAGCTGGGCATCCGGCTGAGCCTCAACGGCATCTTCGGGCTGTCCGGTACGGAACTGAAGCGGATCGTTGCCGGCCAGCCCTATGACTCCCTGGCTGACCTGAGGGCACGCTCAAGGCTGAGCAAGCCCAGCATCAAGCGGCTCGCCCAGCTTGGTGCCTTTGACACCCTGCACCGGGAATCCGGCGGGACAGCCAACCGGGCAGACCTTGTCCACCACCTCCAGAGCCTGCAGAACAAACCTGCCAGGAAGGGTGCCGACATCATTGAGGGGCAGCTCGCGCTGCCGCTCGGGGATGTCGAGTTGCGGAATGTCAAGGCAGAACTGCCGGAGCCCACTGCAGTGGAGAACGTCCGGGCGGAACTTGACCTGATGGCAGTTGACGTCAGCGAGCACCTGATGTCCAGCCACCGGCCGCTCCTGGACAGGCTGGGCGTCACCACCGCGGACAAGCTGCTGGGGCTGCGCAACGGCACGGAGGTCCTGGTGGCCGGGGTGAGGATCGCCACCCAGACCCCGCCCATGCGCGGCGGCAGGAGGGTGGTCTTCATCAGCATCGACGACGGCACCGGGTGCGTGGATTCCGTGTTCTTCCACGAGGCGCAGGAGCACGCCGGCCCGCTGCTGTTCGGCACCCGGCTGCTGCTTATCCGGGGAACCACCAGGCGGACGGGCCCGCGTGGCATCAGCCTGAGCGCCAGCATGGCATGGGACCTCAGCCAGGTGGAAACCCTGCCGTTCCCTGAATCTGCACGGACCGCTGTGCCTGAGGAAATCAGGCAGCCGGGGCCACTGGAAGGCATCGGCAGGAACCTCGCTATCACCGGACTGGGAAGCTGACCCGGCCGTCCATTTCCACTTGGACTCCTCGGTGTTCCGCCTGGCCGCCGCCGTGGCGCTTTGGTTGGCCGCTTCAGCAACAGATAACATTGACGAGGCTGGCTGTGGTCCCCGTACGCCACAAGCTACGAAGCCTGAACTTTGAATAGGAGACACCCGTGTCAGATGCCCAGCAGATCACCCTCATCGTCGATGGCGAAGAAATGAAGGTGACTACCGGGACCACCGGCGCGGAACTCTTCTTTGAGCGCCGCGACGTCGTTGTGGCCCGGGTCGACGGCGAACTCAAGGACCTGGACCAGCCCCTTCCCGAGGGTGCCGAGGTTGAAGGCGTCACCATCGATTCCCCCGACGGGCTCAACGTACTGCGCCACTCCACCGCCCACGTCATGGCACAGGCCGTGCAGCAGCTGCGCCCGGACGCCAAACTGGGCATCGGTCCGTACATCACGGACGGGTTCTACTTCGACTTCGACGTCGAGGAGCCCTTCACCCCCGAGGACCTGCGCCAGCTGGAAAAGATGATGCTCAAGATCGTCAACCAGAACCAGAAGTTCGTCCGCCGCGTCGTCACCGAGGACGAGGCCCGCGAAGCGATGAAGAACGAGCCGTACAAGCTCGAACTGCTGGGCAAGAAGAATGACGCCGCCGATG
Source organism: Arthrobacter sp. NPDC058097 (assembly GCF_042884885.1). NCBI lineage: Bacteria > Bacillati > Actinomycetota > Actinomycetes > Micrococcales > Micrococcaceae > Arthrobacter > Arthrobacter sp. NPDC058097. The sequence continues at coordinate 169,094 of NZ_JBHVSZ010000007.1, read as the reverse complement.
CCGGCGAAGGCGTCAACGTCGAAGTGGGCGCGGGCGACATCACCATTTACGACAACGTCGACCGCAAGAGTGGGGACAGCCTCTGGTGCGACCTGTGCCGCGGCCCGCACCTGCCCAACACGAAGCTCATCTCCAACGCCTTCGCCCTGACCCGGTCCTCGGCCGCGTATTGGCTGGGCAACCAGAACAACCAGCAGCTGCAGCGCATCTACGGCACCGCGTGGCCCACCAAGGATGCCCTGAAGGCGTACCAGGAACGCATCGCCGAGGCCGAGCGGCGCGACCACCGGAAGCTGGGCGCCGAGCTGGACCTGTTCTCCTTCCCGGACGAGCTGGGCTCGGGCCTGCCGGTCTTCCACCCCAAGGGCGGCATCATCCGCAAGGCCATGGAGGACTACTCCCGGCAGCGCCACGTGGACGCCGGCTATGAGTTCGTCTACACACCACACATCACCAAGGGGCACCTGTACGAGGTCTCCGGCCACCTGGACTGGTACCGCGACGGCATGTTCCCCGCGATGCACATCGACGCGGAGCACAATGAGGACGGGACCGTCCGCAAGCCTGGCCAGGACTACTACCTGAAGCCGATGAACTGCCCCATGCACAACCTGATCTTCCGCTCGCGCGGCCGGTCCTACCGCGAACTGCCGCTGCGGCTGTTCGAATTCGGCTCGGTCTACCGCTATGAGAAGTCCGGCGTGGTGCACGGCCTGACCCGCGTGCGGGGCATGACACAGGACGACGCCCACATCTACTGCACCCGCGAGCAGATGAAGGACGAGCTCACCACCACGCTGAACTTCGTCCTCGGCCTGCTCAAGGACTACGGCCTTGACGACTTCTACCTCGAGCTGTCCACCAAGAACGAGGACAAGTTCGTCGGCGACGACGCCACCTGGGAGGAAGCCACCCGCACCCTGGCCGAAGTGGCCGAAGCCTCCGGGCTGGAGCTTGTTCCGGACCCGGGCGGAGCTGCGTTCTACGGACCCAAGATCTCGGTTCAGGCGAAGGATGCCCTGGGCCGCACCTGGCAGATGTCCACGATCCAGCTCGACTTCAACCTGCCTGAACGCTTCGAACTCGAGTTCCAGGCCGCCGACGGCACCCGCCAGCGTCCCGTCATGATCCACCGGGCCCTGTTCGGATCGGTGGAGCGGTTCATGGGCGTCCTCACCGAGCACTATGCCGGTGCGTTCCCGGCCTGGCTCGCTCCTGTTCAGGTGGTGGGCATCCCGGTGGCGGAGGCCTTCAATGACTACATGTTCGACGTCGTCGACAAGCTCAAGGCCGCCGGCATCCGCGCCGAGGTGGACATTTCCTCGGACCGGTTCCCCAAGAAGATCCGCACGGCCAGCAAGGACAAGATCCCGTTCGTGCTGATCGCCGGCGGTGAGGACGCCGAAGCGGGTGCGGTCTCCTTCCGGTTCCGGGACGGGAGCCAGGACAACGGCGTGCCCGTCGAAGAGGCTGTCCGGCGGATCGTGGACGCCGTCCGCAACCGGACCAGCTAGCCGCGGCGGAGGGGGAACACGTGCAGGACAACACAGGGTCGGGCTATCCGGGCGACGCGGAGGTGACGGACGATTTTGGCCTCGCCGGCGTTCCGGATGCCTTCCAGCGGCTGTGGACTCCGCACCGCATGGCCTACATCAAGGGCGGGCAGCACCAGTTCAAGAACCAGGACGACTGCCCGTTCTGCATCGCGCCCGCGCGCACCGATGAGGAGTCCCTCATCGTGTACCGCGGACGCACGAGCTACGTGGTGCTGAACCTGTTCCCCTACAACCCCGGCCACCTGCTGGTGTGCCCCTACCGCCACGTCCCCGACTACACGGACCTGACCGTGGAGGAGACCGCCGAGTTCGCCGAGCTGACGCAGACCGCCATGAGGGTGCTGCGGAAAGTGGCGAATCCCGGCGGCTTCAACCTGGGCATGAACCAGGGGGTTGTGGGCGGGGCCGGCATCGCGGGGCACCTGCACCAGCACATCGTGCCGCGCTGGGGCGGGGACGGAAACTTCTTCCCGATCATCGCCCAGACCAAGGCGATCACCCAGACCCTCGACGAGGTCCGCCAGCAGGTCGCCGACGCCTGGCCCGGGGAGACGCATGCTGAATAGGCATGCCCGCGGGTTCTTTACCGCGCTGTTTACCCCGATTGCACGCTGGCTGCTGAAAATGGGTGTCTCGCCGGACGCCATCACCATTGTGGGCACGGCCGGCGTGGTGGTGGGGGCCCTGGTGTTCTATCCGCTCGGCCATCTGTTCTGGGGAACCGTCTTCATCACGGCGTTTATCTTTTCCGACGTCATCGACGGCATCATGGCCCGGATGCAGAACCTCGGCGGCCGCTGGGGCAATTTCCTGGACTCCAGCCTGGACCGGCTGGCGGACGGTGCCCTCTTTGCCGGCCTGGCCATCTGGTTCTTCACCGGCGGTGCGGACGCCCCCATAGCCATTGCCGCCGTCGTCTGCCTTGTTCTTGGCATGGTGGTGTCATATGTCCGGGCGAAGGCCGAATCCCTCGGCTTCCAGGCGAATGTGGGCATTGCCGAACGTGCTGAACGGCTGGTTTCCGTCCTGGTGATCACCGGCCTGACCGGTGTCGGACTGCCGCCCGTGGTGCTGCTGGCCACCCTGGTGCTGCTGGCCGCGGCGAGCCTTGTGACGGTCGTCCAGCGCGTCCTGGCCGTCCGCGTCCAGTCGCTGGAAGACTCCGAACAAACCTGATTAAGCCGGGCTGCCGTGGTGGGACTAGTATTAGGACTGCCCGGTCAATGGATCCGGTAATCCGGTGTGTGCAAAAACGGCATGTCCTTGCCGCCTGCACTGCCGGCGAAGGTCATCTAGCTACCCATAGGGGTTTTTGTGTCTAAACCTGATGTAAGCAACGAAGCCGGCTCGTCCGCCAACAGCGTGACTGGCAGCAACCGCGTCAAGCGCGGCATGGCGGAGATGCTCAAGGGCGGCGTCATCATGGACGTCGTCAACGTCGAGCAGGCCCGCATCGCCGAAGATGCCGGTGCCGTTGCCGTTATGGCGCTTGAGCGCGTCCCGGCCGACATCCGCGCCCAGGGCGGCGTGTCCCGCATGTCCGATCCGGACATGATCGACCAGATCATCGACGCCGTGTCCATCCCGGTCATGGCCAAGGCCCGCATCGGCCACTTCGTCGAGGCCCAGGTCCTGCAGTCCCTCGGCGTGGACTACATCGACGAGTCCGAGGTCCTGACCCCGGCCGACTACGTCAACCACATCGACAAGTGGAACTTCACCGTTCCCTTCGTCTGCGGTTCCACCAACCTCGGTGAGGCACTGCGCCGCATCAACGAGGGCGCGGCCATGATCCGCTCCAAGGGCGAGGCCGGTACCGGGGACGTCTCCAACGCCACCGGACACATGCGCCAGATCCGCGCCGAGATCGCCAAGCTCGCGGCCCTGCCCGAGGACGAGCTGTACGTCGCGGCCAAGGAACTGCAGGCCCCGTACGAACTGGTCAAGGAAGTTGCCGCCACCGGCAAGCTCCCGGTGGTGCTGTTCACCGCCGGCGGCATCGCCACCCCGGCCGACGCCGCGATGATGATGCAGCTCGGCGCCGACGGCGTGTTCGTCGGTTCCGGTATCTTCAAGTCCGGCAACCCCGCCCAGCGCGCCGCCGCCGTCGTGAAGGCCACCACCTTCTTCGACGACCCGGACGTCATCGCCAAGGCCTCACGCGGTCTGGGCGAGGCCATGGTCGGCATCAACGTCGACGAAATCCCGCAGCCGCACCGCCTCGCCGAGCGCGGCTGGTAAATCGCGCCTTGCGCTTCTGTTACTACGACGGCGGCGAGTCACCTCGGTTGAGTGACTCGCCGCCGTCGTCGTTTCTATGCCTTGGAGTTTTTGTCCACTTAATGGGACTTAGAGGCCCTCGAAGTCGCGACAAATGGACAAAAACTCCAATTTTATTCGAGGCCGCGGCGTTTGAGGAGCGGCTCCAGGGCGGCGTCGCGTCCTCGCAGCGTGCGGAACGAGTCGAGCGGGTCCCGGCTGTTGCCGCGGGAGAGGAGTTCCGCGCGGAAGCGGTCGCCGTTGGTCCGGGTGAGACCGCCGTTCTCGGTGAACCAGTCCACGGTTTCGGCGTCCAGCACTTCGCTCCAAATGTAGGAGTAATAGCCCGCAGCGTAGCCGTCGCCGGCGAAGACGTGCTGGAAGTAGCCCGTCCGGTACCGCGGCGGAATCAGCAAATGCGCCACTCCCGCGGCAGCCAAGGCCTTCGCCTCGAACTCCAGGGCGTCCTCCGGAACGCCGTCGGCGTCCAGAACGTGCCAGGCCAGGTCCAGCAGCGCAGCGCCGAGGTACTCCGTGGTGGCGAACCCCTCGCCCCACAGTCGGGACTCGTTGAGCCGGTCGACGATGTCCTGGGCCAGCGGCTCCCCAGTGGCGTGATGGCGGGCGTAGTTGGCCAGCACCTCCGGCCACATGATCCACATCTCGTTGACCTGGGACGGGTACTCCACGAAGTCCCGCGGCACCGACGTGCCCGAGAAACGCGGGTAGGTGACGCTGGAGAACAGCCCGTGCAGGGCGTGGCCGAACTCGTGGAACGCGGTCCGTACCTCATCGAGGGTGAGCAGCGTGGGCTCCCCGGCGGGCGGCTTGGAGATGTTCAGGTTGTTGATGACCACGGGCCTGGTACCCAGCAGCGCCGACTGGTCCACCAGCGAATTCATCCACGCGCCTCCCCGCTTGGTTTCGCGGGTGTAGTAGTCGCCAAGGAAAAGCCCCAGCTCAGTGCCGTCCGCGTCCCGGACCTCCCAGATCCGGACGTCCTCGTGGTAGCCGGCGAGGTCCGTGCGCTCGTGAAAGGTGACGCCGAAGAGCGAGGTCGCCGCGAAGAACACACCATCCGTCAGCACGCGGTCCAGCTCGAAGTAGGGCCTGAGCGCCTGCTCGTCCACGGTGTACCGTTCCCGCCGTACCTTGGCGGAGTAGTAGGCCCAGTCCCACGCCTCCAGAGGGTGGCCCGCGCTCTCGGCCAGGGCGGCAGCCTCGGCGTCGGCGTTCCGGACGGCGGCGGGCGCCAGCCGGCTCAGCATGGTCCGTACGGCGCTGAAGTCCGGCGCCGTCTGCCGGTCCACCACCAGTTCGGCATAGTTTGCGAAGCCGAGCAGGGCGGCTTTTTCGGCGCGGAGCCGGACCATGGATTTCACGAGGTCGAGGACGTCGAGATCGCCGCCGGAGCTGCCGCGGGCCACGGAGGCCTCGAAGAGCCGCCGGCGCACGTCCCGGTTGTCCAGCGATGCAAGGGCGGGCTGGTTGCTGGGCTGGATGAGCGTCAGGAGGAACTTGCCGTCATGGCCGGCCACACGCGCAGCCTCCGCGGCGCTGGCGATCTCGTCCGCGGGGAGTCCGGCGAGATCCTCGGCGGTGTCCAGCAGCAGGGCGGCGGACTTCATCGCTTCCTTGACGCGCTGCCCGAACTCCGTGCCCAGCCGGGACAGCTCGGCGTTGAGAGAACGGAGCCGGTCCTGGCCGGCGTCGTCCAGCTGGATACCGGACTGGCGGAACTCCTTGAGGTATTCCTCCACCAGCCGTGCCGCTTCGGCGTCCAGGCCCGCGGTGTCCACACCGGTGAACCGCTCGTACAGCGCCCGGTTGAGGTAGACGGCGTCCTGGTGGGCGGCGAACCGGGGCGACAGTTCAGTCTCCAGCTTCCTGATCGCCTCGGAAGCGTCGGCTGAAACCAGGGTGAAGAACGAAGCCGCTGCGCGGTCCAGCAGGCGGCCGGACCGCTCCATGGCCAGCGCGGTGTTGTCGAACGTGGCGGGCGCGGGATTGTCCGCGATGGCCTGGATCTCGGCCAGGTGTTCGGCGAGCCCGGCCTCCACCGCCTCGGCATAGTGGGCGTCGTCGATGTCGGCAAACGGCGGCAGACCGAAGGGCAGGGTGCTGGGGGACAGGAGGGGATTGGTCATGAAGCAACCCTTTCATGCAGTCCGGCGGTGCACAATGTTTTGGCGTGCGACCTGCGGGTGCTCCGTGACGCTCCCTAGCGCGGCCGTCGGGCCGCGTGCTCGCGGGCCAGGACTGCGTAGTGGTCGTCCGGTTCGCCGGGAGCGAAGGTTCCGTACTTGCGTTCGACGGCGGTCCGGATCAGGAAGTCGGCGATGGCCGGGTTCTTGGGCAGCAGGGAACCGTGCAGGTAGCTGGCCACGATGTTGCGGTACCGGGCGCCCTCCTGGCCGTCGCTGCTGTTGTTGCCGGTGCCCTTCGCCACCGTCCCCAAAGGCTCGACGCCGGGGCCCAGGGTGGTCTGGCCGCTGTGGTTTTCGTAGCCGAGCACCTCGCCGAACTCGGCCGTGGTGACCTTGACGTTGCCGATCAGCCGCTCATCCGTGCCGTGGGTTTCAATATCCAGAACCCCGATGCCCGGAATGACCGATCCGGAGCGGGTCTTGAAGAAGCGCCCGAACAGCTGGTACAGCCCGCAGATCATGAGCATCGGCGTGCCCTCCTCGGCCATCCCCTTGAGGAGGCCGGCCCGGGACTGGAGGTCGTCCTGGATGACCAGCTGGCCGCTGTCCTGTCCGCCGCCGCCCAGGATGATGTCCACGCCCTCCGGGAACTCGTCGCCCACGTTGTACTCGAGCAGTTCCGGCGTGTATCCGTGCCACTTGAGGCGCTGCTGCAGCACCAGGGCATTGCCCCAGTCGCCGTAGATGTTCATTTCCCGCGGGTACAGCTGCAGGACCCGGATGGTTCCCTTTGACGCGGTGGTGCCGGCGGCCGAATCGGGGGTCAAGAGACCACCTCCACTGTGGTGATTTTGGACAGCTCACGACGGATGGCGAGCATCGAGGTGTAGGTGCAGAAGACCCGCTTCGGCTTGCCTTTGCCCTTGCGGATGAAGTCGGCGAGAGCGGCGGGGATATCGGTGTCCACCGCCCCGATCTGCACTTCGTCGTACTGCAGGCGCAGGGCCATGTCGTAGGCCCGGGAGCCGGTGACCTGGTCCACGCCTTCCGCCCGCAGCGAGTCGAAATCAACGTCCCACAGCCAGGACATGTCGCGGCCGTCGGCGTAGTTGTCATTGATGGCGATCATCGTGGCGTAGCCGCCGGAGGGGAACGACTTGAGGCCCAGCCGGAAACCGCTGGGGTTCTTGACCAGGACCAGATCCAGCGGGAGCCCGTCCACGGTCAGGCTTTCGCCGCGCCCGAACGCCGGTGCCACCTCGGAGAGCGCCTTGAGCAGGGTGCCGTGATTGGCCGTGGCGGCGCCGCTGCCGCAGATGCTGCGGGCCAGGGCCAGCGCAGCCGCTGCGTTGAAGATGTTGTAGACGCCACGGAGCTTCATCCCGGTGGTGACCGTGCCGCCGTCGTACTCAAAATCGGCGTCATCGGCACCCACCCGGCGGAGCACGACGTCGGCCCGGGGCCGTTCCGGCACCGCGGGCACGGGGCTGCCCGGCCCGGCGCGGAGTTCATCGTCGCTGGGGAAGGTGCCAAGCAGGGAGTCGTCCAGGCCAAAGTAGAGGACCTCGGGACCGTGCAGCGTATCGGCGATCCGGGCTACCCGCGGGTCCTCGCGGTTGAGCACGACGGTCCCGGTGGTCTTGGAGGCGATGTGCTGGAGGAGCTGGGCGGTCTTGTCGATCTCACCGAAACGGTCCAGCTGGTCGCGGAGGACGTTCAGCAGCAGGCTGTAGCGCGGCGGGACCCGGTTGACGAAGTGCACGGCGTGGGCCTCATCCAGCTCCAGCACGGCGATATCGGCGTCGAGCCGTCCCCGCCAGTCGACCTCGCCGAGCAGGGCGGCCGCGACTCCCCGGGTGAAGTTGCTGCCGGTGCGGTTGGTGAACACCTTCAGGCCCTGGCTTTCCAGCAGCTCCACCACCATCTTGGTGGTGGTCGTCTTGCCGTTGGTGCCGCTGACCACGGCCACGCCGTGGGGAAGGGTGGACAGGGTCCGCTGCATGAAGCCGGGGTCGATTTTTTCGACCACCAGGCCGGGGAATGCAGAGCCTCCGCCCCTGAGCCGGGAAACCCGGCGAACGAACTTGCCGAGCGGAACGCTGAGGGAAAACATGCTCTGTAATATATCCCAGCAGCGGCATGCAATGTGGCGGGCCCCCGACGGCGGGAACGTCGGTTTGTGCCGGGACACTATGCTGTTTAGATGACCAATTCCCTTTCCAGCGCCCTTCCGCGCCCGGCCGGCGTGGCCGAAAAGCCCGGGTCCGGCCTGCGCATCGGCGTTCTGGCACTCCAGGGTGACTTCCGTGAGCACCTCCGGGCGGTCGAGACCGCCGGCGCCGCCGCCGTGGGCGTCCGCCGCCCGGCCGAGCTCGAAGGACTCGACGGGCTCATCATCCCCGGCGGCGAGTCGACGGCCATCGACAAGCTTGCCCGCGCCTTCGATCTCGCCGGGCCGCTGCGGCAGCGGATCGCCGACGGCCTCCCGGTGTACGGTTCCTGCGCGGGCATGATCCTGCTGGCGCACGACATCGCCGACCCCGCGGCAGACCTCGCCGGAAACCCGCAGCAGACGTTCGGCGGCCTGGACATCACGGTGCGCCGCAACGCCTTCGGCCGGCAGCGCGAGTCCTTCGAGACCGACCTCGACTTCAAGGGCCTGGAGTTCAGCGCCACAGAGCAGGGCGTGGCTCCGGTTCACGCGGTGTTCATCCGCGGCCCCTGGGTGGAGCGTGTCGGCCCGGGCGTTGAGGTCCTGGCGCAGGTGGAGCCGGCCGACCAGGAGCACGCCTCCCACGCGGCCGGTCTGCAGGGGACAGCTAGAATTGTTGCAGTGCGTTCAGGCCAGCTGCTGGCTACCTCCTTCCATCCGGAAGTGACAGGGGAGAAGCGCGTGCATGAACTTTTTATCCGCATGATCAGAGGAGAAGCGTAAAGCATGTCAGGCCACTCCAAATGGGCAACGACCAAGCACAAAAAGGCCATCATTGATAGCCGCCGGGCAAAGTCGTTCGCCAAGCTGATCAAGAACATCGAAGTCGCGGCCCGCATGGGCGGCCCGGACCTCGCGGGTAACCCGGGACTCGAACTGGCCGTTACCAAGGCCAAGAAGACGTCGGTTCCGAACGACAACATCGACCGCGCCATTAAGCGCGGCGCCGGGCTCACCGGCGAGGTCGTGGATTACACGGAAATCATGTACGAATGCCGTGGCCCGCAGGGTTCGGCGCTGCTGATCGAGTGCCTTACCGACAACAAGAACCGCGCCGCATCAGAGGTGCGGCTGGCCATCTCCCGCAACGGCGGCACCATTGCCGACCCCGGCTCGGTCAGCTACCTGTTCACCCGCAAGGGCGTTGTCACCCTGCTTAAGAACGACCTCACCGAGGACGACGTCCTCATGGCCGTGCTGGACGCCGGTGCCGAGGAAGTCAAGGACAACGGCGACAACTTTGAGATCCACTCGGACCCGAAGGACCTGCAGGCCGTCCGCGACGCGCTCAAGGAAGCCGGCATCGACTACGACACCGACGAGGCCGAGTTCGTGCCCTCCATGGAGGTGCCGCTGGACCTTGACGCCGCCAAGAAGTTCATGAAGCTCGTTGACGCCCTCGAGGACCTCGACGACGTCCAGAACGTCTACAGCAACGCTGACCTCAGCGACGAAGTTCAGGCAGCCCTGGAAGCCGAGTGATCTTCCGCGTGGCGGACCGGGGCGGTTGCACGTGACGCTGCGCGTACTGGGTATCGACCCCGGGCTGACCCGCTGCGGCATCGGCGTGGTGGACGTCGAAAAGAACCGCCGCGCCACCATGGTGGCCGTCGGCGTGGTGGGAACATCCCCCGAGGAAACGCTCGACCAGCGGCTGCTGGTGATCGCCCTCGCCATCGACGACTGGCTCGACCGCTACGAGCCGCACGTGCTCGCGGTGGAACGGGTCTTCTCGCAGCTCAATGTCAGCACGGTCATGGGCGTCGCGCAGGCGTCCGGCGTCGTCATCGCGGCCGCGGCCCGGCGCGGCATCCCGGTGGCCTTGCACACGCCGTCGGAGGTCAAGGCGGCCGTGACCGGGAGCGGCTCCTCCAACAAGGAGGCCGTCACCAAGCTGGTCACCAAGATTCTCCGGCTCGATGCGCCGCCGCGTCCGGCGGACGCGGCGGACGCGCTGGCCCTCGCCATCACGCACGCCTGGCGGGCTGGCAGCGGTGCATCCGTGGCCACCACCGGTCCCGGCAGCCAGTCGCTGACCCCCGCCCAGCGCGCCTGGGCCGAGGCTGAGGCGAAGGCGCGCCGTGCGCGCTGAATGTCGCCGGCCCTTGCTAGGGTATTCGTAGATATGTTCGGATAGTCGGTTTTTGCCGGCGCAAGTTCAGGAGCCCCGGCCTTGATTAGTTTTCTCCGCGGAACCGTGGCGCACGTCGGACTGTCCACCGCCGTCATCGATCTCAACGGCGCCGGCATGAGCGTCTACGCCACGCCCCAGACGCTCAGCAAGCTGCGGACCGGCGAGGAAGGGAAGCTTTTCACCTCTCTGATTGTCCGTGAGGACTCCCTGACCCTGTTCGGTTTCGCGAGCGACGACGAACGGGAAGTTTTCGACATTCTGCTCAGTGTCAGCGGTGTGGGTCCGCGGCTCGCCCTCGCGGTCCTCGCCGTGCACGATCCCGAGGCCATCCGCGTGGCAGCGCACACCGAGGACAGCAAGACGTTCACCAAGGTCCCGGGCATCGGCCCGAAAGTCGCCGGGCGCATCGTCCTGGAACTCGCCGGGAAACTGGTTCCGCACGGCTCTGCCACGCCCGCTGGAGCGCCGGCGGCGTCGTCAGAAGGGGTCTGGAAGCCGCAGGTCGTGGCCGCCATGACCAGCCTGGGCTGGTCCGAAAAGGACGCCTCGGGCAGCATCGACAAGGCCCTCGCAGATGCGCCGGAACTCGCCGGCGACGGCAACGTTGCCGAGATCCTGCGCACCACGCTGCGCTGGCTCGGCCAGGACGGCGCCCGGGCCGGTAACAGGGTAGGCAGCCGTGGCTGAGCCGTCCCTGGTCGCCGGGGGAGAGGAGCCGGAGGAGCGGGCCATCGAGGCGGCGCTCCGGCCCAAGAACCTCGACGACTTCGTGGGTCAGCACAGGGTCCGCAAGCAGCTTTCCCTGGTATTGAAGGCATCCCGGATGCGCGGGCGCAGCGCGGACCATGTGCTCTTTTCCGGTCCCCCCGGGCTGGGCAAGACCACACTCGCCATGATTGTCGCTTCCGAGATGAACGCGCCGCTGCGGATCAGCAGCGGCCCGGCCATCCAGCACGCCGGGGACCTCGCCGCCATCCTTTCCTCGCTGTCCGAAGGCGAAGTCCTTTTCCTCGACGAAATCCACCGGATGTCCCGCCCGGCCGAGGAAATGCTCTACATGGCCATGGAGGACTTCCGCGTTGACATCGTGGTGGGCAAAGGCGCCGGCGCCACGGCCATCCCGCTGGAGCTGCCGCCCTTCACTCTGGTGGGTGCCACCACGCGCGCCGGGCTCCTGCCGGGTCCGCTCCGGGACCGCTTCGGATTCACCGGGCACCTGGAGTTCTATTCGGTGGAGGAGCTTGAGCTGGTGCTGCGCCGGTCCGCCGGGCTCCTCGACCTGAAGGTGAACTCCGCCGGCTTTACCGAGATCGCCGGACGCTCACGCGGCACCCCCCGCATCGCCAACCGGCTGCTGCGGCGGGTCCGCGACTGGGCGCTGGTTCACGGCATCGACCAGATTGATGCCCGCTCCGCCTCCGCAGCGCTGGACATGTACGAAGTGGACAAACGCGGGCTGGACCGGCTGGACCGGTCGGTGCTGGAAGCCCTGATCACCAAATTCGGCGGCGGCCCGGTGGGCCTGTCAACCCTGGCCATCGCCGTGGGGGAGGAGCCGGAGACCGTCGAGACGGTGGCCGAGCCGTACCTGGTCCGGGAAGGGCTGCTGGGCAGGACGCCGAGGGGCCGGATTGCGATGGCCCCGGCCTGGACCCACCTTGGGCTGGCGGTGCCGGCAGGGGTGTTTGGCCAGGAAACCCTGAACCTGTTCGGGGCCGGGCCGGACGATGAGGAATCGTCATCTGAGTGGGTTTCCAGCACCCAATAGCAGCACCCTCCCAGCTTTTCCCTCTAGACTGGAAGGACGCTCGGCACGTCCGGGCTTTGTTTCCGTGTCCCGCTTCGGCGGGCCGCCCGCGGCCGGTCTCCCGTGTCCGGGCGGGCAGCCCGGTGCAAAGCGGACGTCGCTGTCAACCAGCTACGCAAGTAAAGAACGGAAAAATCCTCTTGGATCCAATGACAATTCTGCTGTTCCTCATGCTCGGCGTTTTCATCTTCATGATGTTCCGCCGTAACAAGAAGACGCAGCAGCAGCAGGCCCAGCTGCAGTCGCAGTTCGCTCCGGGCGTCGAGGTCATGACCAGCTTCGGGCTGTTCGGACGCATCGTGTCGATCGATGACGCAGAGAACAAGGTCGTCCTGGAACTGTCGCCCGGCAACCTGGCCACCGTGCACCGCCAGGCCGTCACCAAGATCGTCGAGCCCGAGGCCGCTGAGGCGCACGCCGTTCCCGACGACGCGTCCGCCCTGACGGCCGAGGAGCCGGCGGCCCCCGAAGCGCTGACTCCCGAAAACAAGGCCGGTACGGCCGACGAGACCCCGGATGAAACCCTCAAGCGCCTCAACGACGAGGGCAAGAAGGACATCTAGTCCGCCGCTTCCGCACAGTACAGCTGTCTACGGCTGCGGAGCCGCCGGGTGCGACAAGGCTCGCTCCGGCGGCCGTCCGCAATTAATAGAAAGATAGGCAATGGCACGAACTGGCCGCAAAAAACCATCCCTTCGGGTGCTGGTCTGGCTTGGCGTAATTCTGGCCGCCATGACGGCCGTCCTTGCGGGCGGCACGATGTCCGGGGTTGCCAGCTGGAGCCCGAAGCTCGCACTGGACCTTGAGGGCGGCACCCAGATGATCCTGGCACCCAAGGTTGAGGGTAACTCGGACATCAATGAGGAACAGCTCAACCAGGCGGTGGCCATCATCCGCCAGCGCGTGGACGGGTCCGGCGTCGCCGAGGCTGAGATCAGCACACAGTCCGGCCGCAACGTGGTGGTGAGCCTTCCAGGCACGCCGTCCACGGAGACCCGCGCCCTCATCCAGGCCTCCGCGGACATGAACTTCCGCCCCGTCCTCGTCACCGGCGCGGGTGCAGCGGTTCCCACCGCGCAGCGGACACCTGCTGCCCAGCTGCCGAAGCCGACGGCCAAGCCGACCAACGCCAGCGACTCGAACTGGATCACCGCGGACGTCCAGAAGCAGTTCGAAGCCCTCGACTGTGACAACCCGGCACAGGACAAGCAGGAGCGTTCCGACCCGGCCAAGCCGCTGGTCACCTGCGAGCCTGCCACCGACCAGACTCCCGCGATCAAGTACATCCTGGGTCCGGTCGAGGTCAAGGGTGTTGAGATCCAGGGATCGACGTTCCAGCTCCAGCAGGGCGCCCAGGGTGCCGTCACCAACGAATGGGCTGTGAACATCCAGTTCAACGCCGAGGGCACGGCCAAGTTCAAGACCGTCACCGAGCGCCTCAACCAGTTCTACGTTGCTGCCGGCGGTGAGACCGGCAGTGACCCCAAGTCGCAGTTCGCCATCGTCCTGGATGACCAGGTCATCTCAGCACCGCGGTCCCAGGCCGTGATCACCGACGGCCGCCCGCAGATCACCGGCGGCTTCACGGAGAAGTCCGCCAAAGCGCTGTCCGACCAGCTCCGGTTCGGTGCCCTGCCCATCAGCTTCGACATCCAGAGCGAGCAGCAGATTTCCGCCACACTCGGCGGTGAGCAGCTCCGGATGGGCCTCCTCGCCGGCCTGATCGGCCTGCTGCTGGTGGTTGTCTATTCCCTGTTCCAGTACCGTGCGCTCGGCTTCGTTACCATCGCCTCGCTGGTGGTGGCGGGTGCGCTCACCTACCTTGCCATTGCCATCCTCGGCTGGACCGAGAACTACCGGCTTTCCCTCGCCGGCGTTGCGGGCATCATCGTGTCCATCGGCCAGACAGCGGACTCGTTCATCGTCTACTTCGAACGCATCCGTGATGAGCTCCGCGAGGGCCGCGGCCTGGTATCGGCTGTGGAGAACGGCTGGAAGCGCGCCAAGCGGACCGTCCTGGCATCCAAGGCGGTCAACCTCCTGGCCGCGCTGGTGCTGTACTTCGTGGCCGTCGGCAACGTGCGGGGTTTTGCCTTCACCCTCGGCCTGACCGCCATCGCCGACCTCATTGTCGTCTTCATGTTCACCCACCCCACGCTGCAGCTGCTGGCCAGGACCCGGTTCTTTGGCGAAGGCCACAAGTTCTCCGGCCTTGACCCCGAGCGCCTCGGCGCGGTGCCGCTCTACCGCGGCGCCGGCAGGCTCCGCAGCCCCGAGGACAAGCCGTCAGTGGTGCGCGCCAAGAACACCGGTGCCGCGGCCGAGGCTGAGCGCCGGATGACCATCGCTGAACGCCGCCGCGCGGAGCAGCAGGAGCAGCTCGCCGGTTCCTCCAAGGGCCCGGCCAAGGAGGGCAAGTAATGTCCAGTTTCGCGAAATTCGGTAACGAGCTCTACACGGGCAAGCGTTCCTACGACTTCGTCGGGGCCAAGAAAATCTGGTTCACCGTGGCAGCCATTGCGGTTGCGCTGTCCATCCTGATCCCGGCGGTCAAGGGCGGCTTCAACCTGGGCATTGAGTTCCGCGGCGGGTCCGAGTTCACGGTGTCCAACGTGAAGACCACCGAAGCAACCGTGGGCGAGAAGGCTGTCCACGACGTCGTGCCCGGCAGTGTGCCGCGCGTCGCCAACGTCGCCGGAACCACCATGCGGATCCAGACGGACAAGCTCTCCGACAACGAGACCCTCAAGATCAAGGAAGGCCTCACCAAGGCCTACGGCGTGACGGACAACGAGGTGACCTCCACCTTCGTTGGCCCCACGTGGGGCGCTGACGTCACCAAGCAGGCCCTGATCGGCCTCGTGGTCTTCGTCGCCCTCGCGACCGTCCTGATGGCGCTCTATTTCCGGACCTGGAAGATGTCCCTCTCGGCGATCGTGGGCATGCTCGTCACCATGTTCATCACCGCCGGCGTCTACGCACTGAGCGACTTCGAGGTCACTCCCTCGGCGATCATCGGGTTCCTGACGGTGCTCAGCTACTCGCTGTATGACACTGTGGTGGTGTTCGACAAGATCCGTGAAAACACGGCAGACATCGAGACCTCCACACGCCGGACCTTCGGCGAGGAAGTCAACCTGGCCGTTAACCAGACTCTGGTCCGCTCCATCAACACCATGATGGTGGCCATCCTCCCGGTCGGGGCGATCCTCTTCATCGGCGCCGGCCTGCTGGGCGCCGGAACCCTCCGCGACCTTTCGCTGGCACTGTTCGTCGGCATCCTGATCGGCACCGCCGCGACGATCTTCATCGCGGCGCCGATGTACGCGTGGCTGCGCCAGGGCGAGGCTCCGCTGGTCAAGCAGGCCCAGCGTGTCAAGCAGCGTCGTGCTGAGGCTGCTGCCAAGGCTGCCGCCGCGCCTGCAAAAGCGTAGAACGCGCAAAAGCCTATAGCATCCGGGCCGGATGCCGTCACAGCGACGGCGTCCGGTCCTTGGGTTAAGCGCCTGCATGCCTCCGGCCGGAACCGCCCGGATACCGGGCTGTGTACCCGGCAGCGCGGTTGGTGGCGGACGCGGTTATCGGTCGGGCCCGGAGCGGGAATAGACTGGGATAATTAAACGGGTCGTGAGGGGTACTTCATTGGAAGAAGGTTCGACGTCGGCGCCAACGGCTGCCGGAGGCAACGGTCAGGGCCAGGGACAACAGACTGGTCTGGTGGCTGCTGGGCGCCCGGCTCCCGGAGTGCCTGTGGACAACTCCGGTGTCCGGCCCACCTTCCCTGGCCGTCGTGAGCGCACCAGGTCCCGCCTGGCGCGGCTGACAGGCCGCAGCACCGCGACGTACTCGCCCATCCTGGAGCCGCTGCTGCGGACGGTGCGGGCGAACAACCCTAAGGAAGATTTCGACCTCATCCAGCGCGCCTTCGTGGTCGCGGAGCAGAGCCACCGGGGGCAGAAGCGCAAGAGCGGTGATCCCTACATCACCCATCCGGTCGCCGTCGCGACCATCCTCGCCGAGTTGGGACTCAGCGGCACCACGCTGGCGGCCGCGCTGCTCCACGACACCGTGGAGGACACCCCCTACACGCTGGAGGACCTTCGCGCAGACTTCGGCCCCGAAGTGGCCATGCTGGTTGACGGCGTCACCAAGCTGGACAAGGTCAGCTTCGGCGAGGCCGCCCAGTCCGAGACCGTCCGCAAGATGGTCGTGGCCATGGCCAAGGACATCCGCGTCCTCATGATCAAACTCGCGGACAGGCTCCACAACGCGCGCACATGGCGGTTCGTCTCCGCCGAGTCGTCGGCCCGCAAGGCCCGGGAAACCCTGGAGATCTTCGCGCCGCTGGCACACCGGCTTGGCATGAACACCATCAAGTGGGAGCTCGAGGACCTGTCCTTCGCGGCGCTCTATCCCAAGGTGTACGAGGAAATCGTCCGCATGGTGGGCGACCGCACGCCGGAGCGTGAAAAGAGCCTCAGCGTGATCCGGAACCAGATCGCCGATGATCTGCGCACGGCACGGATTAAGGCCACCATCACTGGCCGGCCCAAGCACTACTACTCGATCTACCAAAAGATGATCGTCCGGGACAAGGACTTCGACGACATCAACGACCTCATGGGCGTCCGCGTCCTGGTGGACTCGGTCCGGGACTGTTATGCCGCCCTGGGCACCCTGCATTCGCGCTGGAACCCGCTGCCTGGCCGGTTCAAGGACTACATTGCGATGCCAAAGTTCAACATGTACCAGTCCTTGCATACGACCGTCATCGGCCCCGGCGGCAAGCCGGTGGAGATCCAGATCCGGACGCACGAGATGCACCGCCGCGCCGAGTACGGTGTTGCCGCGCACTGGAAGTACAAGGACCAGCCGAACCGAACCGCCACGGGGCCGGGCAGCCCGCGCGACGGCGACATGGGCTGGCTGCGCTCCCTCGTGGACTGGCAGCAGGAGACCTCCGACCCCGGCGAGTTCCTCGACTCGCTCCGCTTCGAGATCAACGCCCGCGAAGTCTTCGTGTTCACCCCCAAGGGTGAGGTCATGGCACTGCCGGCCGGCTCCACCCCCGTGGACTTCGCCTATGCCGTGCACACCGAGGTGGGCCACCGCACCATCGGCGCCCGCGTCAACGGCAAGCTCGTTCCGCTCAACAGCGAGCTCAACCACGGCGACTGGGTAGAGATCTTCACCTCGAAGGCCGAGGGGGCCGGCCCCAGCCAGGACTGGCAGCACTTCGTCAAGAGCGCCCGGGCACGGAACAAAATCCGGCAGTGGTTCAGCAAGGAACGCCGTGAAGAGGCGATCGACCGGGGCAAGGAACTGCTGACCCGCGCCATGCGGAAGCAGAACCTTCCGCTGCAGCGACTGATGACGCACGACGCGCTGGCCGCCGTAGCCGAGGACTTCAAATACGTCGACATCTCCGGGCTGTACGCCGGCGTGGGCGACGGCCACACCTCCGCGCAGTCCGTCATGGAAAAGCTCGTCGAAAGCCTCGGCGGCAACGAAACACCCGATGACGACCTCACCGAAGTCAGCATCCCCACCCAGGTCAGCAAGGCCCGGTTCTCGGATTCCGGCGTGGTGGTCCGCGGGGTGGGTGACGTCTGGGTGAAGCTGGCCCGCTGTTGCACCCCCGTCCCGCCGGACCCGATTCTAGGGTTCGTCACCCGCGGCTCGGGCGTGTCGGTGCACCGGACGGACTGCACCAACGTGGCCGGCCTCAAGGACCAGCCGGACCGGATTGTCGACGTCGACTGGGCGCCCACCCAGTCAAGCGTGTTCCTGGTGGAGATCCAGGTGGAGGCGCTGGACCGGAAGTCCCTCCTCTCCGACGTGACACGCGTGCTCTCCGAAAACCACGTGAACATCCTGGCGGCCAGCGTCCACACGTCCACGGACCGCGTGGCCATCTCAAAGTTTGCCTTCGAGATGGGCGACCCCAAGTACCTCAGCCACGTGCTCAGTGCTGTACGGCGGATCGACGGGGTGTTCGACGTCTACCGGACCACGGGCAACCGCCGGAGAAGCTAACAGCGAGAGCTTCTCCAGAGCGGCGTTCTTGTGCGGCAGCCGTGGCATCGCCTCGACCGCCAGCACGAGGAGCCGTAACCTGACGTCGAGCTCGGGCTTCGCCAGGAGCTGCCGCAGGGCCGGCACCGCCCTCTCGGCCTCCACATGCAGGGCGATGTCCAGAGCCGTGCGGAGCGGACTCGAGACCATCAGGCCACCCAGGCTGACGACGTCGAACGGGCCCAGCCGCACCTCGTGGAGCGTACAGCCGCGGGTGGAGCGAAGGCTGGAGATCCTGCGTTTGGCGTCCACCAGGAGTGCCAGCCGGTCCGGCTCGCGGGCGCAGCCGTAGATCCAGGCCGCCGTCATGCGTCCCGCCACCACGCGCCGCCGGACCGGGGCGGGCACGCCGTGGGCCGCGGCACGTGCCCGCAGTTGCGGCGAGGATGCAGTGCCGGGAACCGTGTAGCCGTGCTGATAAAGCTGCGTCAGCACGCCGTCGGCCGCCATGGACTGGAGCTCCGGCCAGGTAAACGGCAGCCCCGGAGAGTAGAGTTCCAGCAGCTGGGCGGGGGAGTCCGCCGGCGGGGAATCACCTCGCGCCTGGGAGGCATGCGCCCGAAGCGCAGGTGCCTGCGTTGCAGGGGGCTGGGAGAACGGTGCCATTCCGTCATCCTGCCGGAAAGGGCCTTAACGGGTAAGGCCCCGCCCCGGCTATGTGGATAACCGGAACGGGGCCTGTACTGACGCTGGCTAGGAGAGCTCGCTTGCCGAGCGCTGGATCTGGTCCAGCCACGCCTGGCGTGCTTCCAGTGCTTCCCTGGCGGCCTTGATCTTCCGCTGGTCGCCTGCCTTCTCCGCGTCGGCCAGGTCTTCCTTCAGGCCCGCGATGGCGGATTCGAGCTGGCTGAGGGCGCTGTTGGTGCGGGCCTTGGTCTCCGGGTTGGAGCGCTGCCACTTCTCGTCCTCGGCCTGGCGGACGGCATCCTCGATCCGTCGCAGCCCGGCCTCGATCCGGCCCATGTCCGCACGCGGAACCTTGCCGGCCTCTTCCCAGCGGTCGTGGATGGACTGCAGCGCTTTCTTGGCCGCGGCGATGTCCTTGACCGGAACGATGGACGATGCTTCCTCGAGGAGCGCCTCTTTGACCTTCAGGTTGGCGGCGTACTCCTGGTCGATCTCGTCGTTGGCCGCCTGGCGCGAGCTGAAGAAGACGTCCTGCGCGGCGCGGAACCGGGCCCACAGTGCGTCGTCGTCCTTGCGGCTGGCACGCGGTGATGCCTTCCAGTCGTCCATCAGCCGGCGGTATTCCCCGGCGGCGAAGCCCCAGTCGGTGGACGAGGACAGTGCCTCGGCCTCCGCAATCAGCTTCTCCTTGGCGGCCTTGGCAGCCGAGTTGTTGCTGTCCAGCTGGGAGAAGTAGGCGCGGCGGTGCCGGTCGAAGACGGTCCGGGCGGCGCGGAAACGCTTCCACAGGGCGTCCTCGTTGCTGCGGCCCAGCCGTACGCCGCTCTTCTGCGCGGCCTTCCAGCTTTCAAACAGCTCGTTCATGCGCGCGCTGGACGTCTTCCACTGAACCTGGGCCGGATCGGTGCCCGAGATCGCCTCGGCCTCGGCCACGATGGCTTCGCGGGCGGCGAGTTCGGCGGCGCGGACGGCGTCGTGCTGCGCCTTCTCCGCCTTCTCCAGCTCGGTGATCTGGGTGGACAGGGTATCGAGGCGGCCCTCCGCGGAACGGATGTCGCCCACCATGTTCCGTTCGGCGAGCTGCTCGCGCAGGTGCGTTACGGTCTTCTGCATGTCCGTGGTGGGGGCCTTCGAGGCCACCCGCTGTTCCAGCAGGACAATCTGGGCGACGACGTCGTCGTACTTCCGCGCGAAGTAGGCCAGGGCCTCGTCGTTGCTGACGTCCGGGTACTGGCCCACCGGGTGCTCTTCGCCGTCGATGGTCAGGAACACGTGTCCGTCGCCCTCAACGCGGCCCCAGCGGGCGGCTTCGGCCAGCGACGTGGCGGGCGGCGCCTGCACCGGCGTGACGGTGGCGGCCGGGCCGGCCTTGGGCCTGGCGGCAAAAGCGGCGGGCGTGGGAGCGGGCCGGGGAGCCGGCGTCGGACGCGGTGACGGTGCGGGGCTCGGTGCCGGCGTTTTTTCCTCAGCCTTCGGCTGAGGGCTGGCGGCAGCTTCCGCCGGGGCGGCGTCAGGCTGTGCAGACTCCTCGGCCTGTGCAGACTCCTCGGGCTGCCCGGCCGCTTCAGCCGATTCGGCCTGCGCATCAACCTCCGGCGCCGCTGCCTCGTTGGACTGCGCCACCTCGTTGGACTGTGCCGCCTCGTCGGACTGCGCCGGGTCTGCTGCCGGTGCCGTTTCCACGGTCTCGGGGTTAGCCGTCTCGGGGGAAGCCTGGACCTCGGTCACTTCGGCTGCTGTTTCGTCGGATTTCTGACTGTCTGTCACCGCTAAAAGTCTTTCGCTTGGAGGAAGATACCCATTCATAGGTCGCTTGTGGCCGCTGGTGCCACAAGGTTCCTACTTCAGAGAAAATGAGTCTATCGTGACTGCTTCCGCAGGTGCGCCGTCTGTGCCACTTTCGCCGGCCTTAAGACCTGCAGCCGCAATCTTCGTGACGACGTCAAGACCCGAGGTCACCTTCCCCACGACGGTATAGCCGCCGGCGGAGTCGGCCGGAATGACGGTGTCCTTGTAGACGATGAAGAACTGCGTGCCGTTGCCGTAGGCGTTGTTGCCGGTGCGGGCCACCGCAATGGTGCCCGCCGGGTACTTGTTGTCTGCCGGCGTGTTTTCCAGCGGGCCCCACGTGTAATTGGGGTCGCCCTGGCCATCGCCGGTCTTGGAACCGCATTGAAGGACACCGAAGTTCTCGGCGGTGGTGAGGCGGTGGCAGCTGATGCCCTTGTAATAGTTCTGGTCTGCCAGGGACTTGAACACGGCGGCCGCCTGTGGGGCCTTGGTGCCGTCCAGCTGCACGCCCAGGGTGCCGCGGTTGAGCTGCAGCGAGCCGGTGAACGTCTTGCCGGCCGCCGTCGCGGGTTTGGGGATGTTGGCAGCGTTGGTCTGCGTTGCCGTCGGGGTGGCGGAGGCGGAAGGGGAGGCCGATGGCGTGCCCAGGCCCGTCTCGGCAGCCGCGAATTCCTCTTCGGTGGGGTTCCCGGCAAACACCGTCAGCTGAAGCACGACGGCGAGCACCACCGCCGCGGCCCCCGCACCTCCCGCTATCAGGTTGTCCCGCTTGCGGCGCTTCTCCTGGTCACGGCGAAGCTCGCGCTTGGCTTCCATCTGCTGGATCCGCCTCTTGGCTTCG
Source organism: Arthrobacter sp. NPDC058097 (assembly GCF_042884885.1). Taxonomy (NCBI): domain Bacteria; kingdom Bacillati; phylum Actinomycetota; class Actinomycetes; order Micrococcales; family Micrococcaceae; genus Arthrobacter; species Arthrobacter sp. NPDC058097. Next base: position 147,645 of record NZ_JBHVSZ010000007.1, on the reverse strand, counting down.
CGTGTTTCGCGTGGACTGGCCGCCACGGGTCCTCCTCATTGATCGTCACTGCCCTGCCGGGCAGGCCCCTGAAGGCGTCCCCGGCAGCAGATTGCACTGCTGCAGATTAAACTGCGGCAGCCGGCCGCTCCCGGCCTTCCCGCATTAGAGATGCGGGCGCCGAAAGCATAAACTGACTGCCGCACATAAGTTTATGCAGAACAGGCTGGACTCCCGCCGCTGCCGCAGCCGTTTGATTCAGATGGCGACGCGGAAAATATGCGCAGCGGCACCGGCCTTCGTTTACCTGAGGAGAAACTCCACCATGGCACGCACCGCCTCCCTGTCCGGATTCCCCGAGTGGCTTCCCGAGGAGCGGCTGGTGGAGCAGCATGTCCTGGACTCGCTGCGCCGCACCTTCGAGCTGCATGGTTTCGGCTCCATCGAGACCCGCGCCGTGGAAACCGTGGGCCAGCTGCTCCGCAAGGGCGAGATCGATAAAGAGGTCTACGGCCTGAGCCGGCTCCAGGACGAGGAGGGAGAGGAAGCCAAGGGCAAGCACGATCCGCACGCCCTCGCCCTGCACTTTGACCTCACCGTGCCCTTCGCCCGGTACGTCGTGGAAAACGCCGGCTACCTGGCCTTCCCGTTCCGCCGCTACCAGATCCAGAAGGTCTGGCGCGGTGAACGCCCGCAGGAAGGCCGCGCCCGCGAGTTCACGCAGGCGGACATCGACGTGGTGGGCGACGGTGAGCTGCCCTTCCGCTACGACGTCGAAATTGCTTTGGTCATCGCCGAGGCGCTGGGCGCCCTCCCGATTCCGGAGTTCCGGCTGCGCATCAACAACAGGAAGCTCGCCGAAGGCTTCTACCGCGGCATCGGCCTGACCGACACCGCAGGAGTGCTCCGCAGTATCGACAAGCTGGAAAAGATCGGTCCGGAGAAGGTGGCCGAGCTCCTCAAATCCGAGCTCGGCGCCACCGACGAGCAGGCACAGGCAGCCCTGAAGCTGGCCGGAATCAAGACCGAGGACACGTCCTTCGCGGCGCAGGTCCGCTCGCTCGGGGTCAGCAACGACCTCCTGGAGGAGGGCCTGAACGAACTCGAACAGGTGATCGAGGCCGCCGTAAAGCGGGTCCCCGGCAAGGTTGTCGCCGACCTCAGCATCGCCCGCGGGCTGGACTACTACACCGGAACCGTCGTGGAAACCGTCCTGGTGGGCCACGAGCAGCTCGGCTCCATCTGCTCCGGCGGCCGCTACGACGCCCTGGCCAGCAAGGGCAACCGGAAGTTCCCCGGCGTCGGGCTGTCCATCGGCGTGACCCGGCTCGTCTCGCGCATCCTCAGCCAGGACCTGGCCCAGGCCTCCCGTTCCGTGCCCACGGCAGTGTTTGTGGCACTGACCTCGGACGAGAGTTGGGGCGAGGCGCAGGACGTGGCCACGGAGCTGCGCAGCCGCGGCATCGCCGCGGAGGTGGCCGCCAAGGCCGAGAAGTTCGGCAAACAGATCAAGTTCGCGGACCGGCGCGGCATTCCCTTCGTCTGGTTCACGGATGAGGACGGCAAGCACCAGGTCAAGGACATCCGTTCCGGCGTGCAGGTCGACGCCGATCCGGCGACGTGGACGCCGTCGGACGAGGACATCCGCGTCCAGGTCGTGGCCGCGCCGGCTTCCTGAGCTGGTTTTCCTGGGCTAGCGCTGCCTGAGCTGGCTCGACCGCCGCTTCCGGAACGCCAGCATGACGGCGCGCCCGGCGAGTCCGGCGGCCATGATGGCGGCCATGCCGAGCGCCGACGCGGCCGGCAGGGTAAATGCCAGGACCAGGCAGCCGGCCAGCCCTGCGGCATTGAGCCACCTGGGCGCGTGCCGGGGCCGGTCCCGGAGCGTAAACGCGGCGGCGTTGGTCACGGCGTAATAGAGCAGGACGCCGAAGCTGGAAAAGCCCACTACCGTCAGCACGTCAGTGGTCAGCAACAACAGAACGACGACGGCGGCCACCGCCAGTTCGGCGGTCACCGGCACCGGGTGGCGCCCGCCCACCCGGGCCAGGGGACCGGGCAGGTCGCGTTCGCGGGCCATCGCCATGGCCGTGCGTCCCACCCCGGTGATGAGGGCCAGCAGTGCGCCGAGCGAGGCTGCGGCGGCCCCGGCCTGCACAGCCGGCGCTCCGGCGGCCAGCCGTGACTGTTCCACGGCCTCCAGCAGCGGCGCCGGGGAGGAGGCGAGCACGTGCACCGGAAGATGCGCCAGCAGCAGCGCCCCCAGCAGCAGGTAGATGACGAGCGCGCCGGCCAGGGCACCGAGGACGGCGCGCGGAATGACCCGCGCCGGGTCCTTGACCTCCTCGCCGAGCGTGGCGATACGCGCGTACCCGGCGAAGGCGAAGAACACCAGGCCGGCGGCGGGCAGGATGCCGCAGAAGCTGCCGGCTTGTCCGGAGACCGTCCCGCCACCGGCAACGTGCGGTCCCAGGATGCTCGCCGCCGCCACGAAGGCCAGCGTCGCCAGGACCACGGCCAGCAGGATGCGCGTCAGGAAGGCTGTCCGGGTGATGCCCAGCAGGTTCACACCGGTCAGTGCTGCCACCGCTGCGATGGCCACGGGGGTGGCGTAGCCCGGCGCAACGTACTGGCCGAAGGTCAGGGCCATGGCCGCGCAGGAGGCGGACTTGCCGGTGACAAAGCCCCAGCCGGCGAGGAAGCCCGGCCACTCACCGAGTTGCTTCCGGCCGTACACATACGTCCCGCCGCTTTGCGGGTACTTTGCCGCGAGCTGGGCCGACGCCACGGCGTTGCAGTACGCCACGGCGCCGGCCAGGGCGATGGCCACCAGGAGCAGCGATCCGGCCAGCCGGGCAGCGGGTGCGAAGACGACAAAAACGCCCGCACCGAGCATGGATCCGAGCCCGATGGCTGTTGCGTCGGCCACACCCAGCCTTCGTTGCAGCTGCTGGTGCTTGGTCATGGCGGGGCAGGAACCTTTCAAACGGGTAAACTCGGACGGGACCGTTTCCGCAACGATCCTATTTGAACTTCATTCTGTCTTCCTTCTGAAAGGAATGCTGTGCTGCGCACACATGACCTCGGATCACTTCGCTCCGAGCACATTGGACAAACCGTAACCCTGGCAGGCTGGGTTGGCCGCCGTCGTGATCACGGTGGTGTCGCATTCGTCGATCTGCGTGACGCCTCGGGCGTGGCGCAGGTGGTGGTCCGCGAGGAAGAGGTCTTCCACGGGCTGCGCAACGAATACGTGCTCCAGGTGACCGGCACGGTCTCCAAGCGCCCGGAAGGCAACGAGAACCCTGCCCTGGCCACGGGCGAGGTGGAGGTCATGGCGGACAAGGTGGTCATCCTCAACACCGCCGACGCCCTGCCCTTCCAGATCGACGAGCACGTGGAAGTGGGCGAGGAAGCCCGGCTCAAGCACCGCTACCTGGACCTGCGCCGCCCCGGCCCCAGCCGCAACATCCGCCTCCGGTCCGAGGCCAACCGCGTTGCCCGCGAGCTGCTGCACGAAGAGGGCTTCGTCGAAATCGAGACGCCCACCCTGACCCGTTCGACGCCGGAAGGCGCCCGTGACTTCCTGGTCCCCGCCCGCCTGGCGCCGGGTTCCTGGTACGCGCTGCCGCAGTCGCCGCAGCTGTTCAAGCAGCTCCTGCAGGTGGGCGGGTTCGAGAAGTACTACCAGATCGCCCGCTGCTACCGCGATGAGGACTTCCGCGCCGACCGCCAGCCCGAGTTCACCCAGCTCGACATTGAGGCCAGCTTCGTCGAGCAGGACGACATCATCCGGATCGGCGAAAATATCGTGAAGGCCGTCTGGAAGCTGATCGACGTTGAAATCCCGACGCCGATCCAGCGCATCACCTACGCCGACGCGATGGCCCGCTACGGCTCGGACAAGCCGGACCTGCGGTTCGGCCAGGAGCTGACCGAGCTGACCGAGTTCTTCAAGGACACCAACTTCGGGGTCTTTAAGGCTCCCTACGTTGGCGCCGTCGTCATGCCCGGCGGTGCTTCGCAGGCCCGCCGTGCACTGGATGCCTGGCAGGAATGGGCCAAGCAGCGCGGCGCCAAGGGCCTGGCCTACGTCCTCTACAAGGAGGACGGCGAGCTCGCGGGTCCCGTGGCCAAGAACCTCACCGAGACCGAGCGCGCCGGCCTGGCCGACGCCGTGGGCGCCAAGCCCGGCGACTGCATCTTCTTCGCCGCCGGCGAGAAGACCCCGTCCCGTGCGCTGCTCGGCGCTGCCCGCGTTGAGATCGGGCACCGCACCGGCCTGATCGACCCCAGCGCCTGGGCCTTCTGCTGGGTGGTTGACGCCCCCATGTTCGAACCCGCCGCTGCCGCGGTGGCGTCGGGCGATGTGGCCGTCGGCGCCGGACAGTGGACCGCCGTGCACCACGCCTTCACCTCGCCGAAGCCCGAATTCCTGGACAGCTTTGACCAGGACCCGGAGTCCGCGCTCTCCTACGCCTACGACATCGTGTGCAACGGCAACGAGATCGGCGGCGGATCCATCCGTATCCATGAACGCGAAGTCCAGGAGCGCGTCTTCGAACTCATGGGCCTGGACAAGGCCGATGCCCAGACGAAGTTCGGCTTCCTGCTGGAAGGCTTCAAGTACGGCGCCCCGCCGCACGGCGGCATCGCGTTCGGCTGGGACCGCGTGGTGGCGCTGCTGGCAGGCGTGGACTCGATCCGCGACGTCATCGCCTTCCCGAAGTCCGGCGGCGGCCACGATCCGCTGACCGATGCCCCGGCGCCCATCACCGCGCAGCAGCGCAAGGAGGCCGGCGTCGACTTCAAGCCCGAGGCCAAGAAGCCGGAAGAGAAGAAGGCCGACTAAGCCTCGCGGCTCGACGCGTGAGCTATCGCAAGGCTTAACCAGGAGCAGGAGGCTCCCCGGATCTGTACCGCAGATCGGGGGAGCCTCCTGCCGTTGACGAAGGAGTGCCGTGGCCATGTTGCCTGACCTGGAGTCCGCCATGGATGCGGCCTGGCCTGCACCGGACCGGGAGCTGTCCGGCGGCTGGGTTCTCCGTGCCGCTCACGGTGTCACACAGCGTGCCAACTCCATCTGGCCGCGTTCGGAGCCCCTTTGCACGCGGGACGAGTGGCTCGCCGCGCTGCGGGATGCCCGGGCCTGGTACCGCAACCGCCGGCTGCCCGTGATCTTCCAGGTGTTCGATACTCCCGGCAGCTCCGCGCTGAACGCCGTCCTGGACGAGGAAGGCTTCACCCGGCAATCCGTAACGCTGATCATGGTGCGTGCTGCTGATACGGCGCCCGATGCTGACTTTGCCCTTGCGGCCGGCGGGGAGGCCCCGGAATTGGGCGCCGGCGTCGAAATCACTGAGTATCCGTCGGCGGAATGGCTGGACCTGTGGTGGTCCGTGGACGGCCGCGGCGGCGCCGCGGAACTGGAGACCGCGCGTGCCATCCTCACCGCCTGCCCGGCGCTGTACGCGCTGGTGAGGGACGACGACGGCGGCCCGGCCGCCGTCGGACGCCTTGCCATTGTGCCCAGCAGGGCAGGCAGCTGGGGCGGGCTGTACTGCATGGCCACCCGGCCCGATGCCCGGCGCCGTGGGTACGCCACCCGGGTACAGCAGGCCCTGTTCAGCGCCGGTGCGGCGAGAGGGCTGGACGGCTACTGGCTGCTGGTGATGGCGTCGAACAGCGCTGCCCGGAAGCTGTACTCCCGGGCAGGGTTCTTTGAGGTGTCCCGCTATTACTACCGGCAGGAGCGGCCGCGGCGATCCCTGACCGGTTGCTGAACCGCCCCTCCATCCCGCCGTTTCGACGGTTCCCTGCCCGCTCGACGTTGCGCAACGTCTTGCGGGCGGGGAACCGTCGAAACGGAGCGGCAGCCGCGGGGTGTTACGGGGTCTCGGTCACATAGTGCAGGCCCAGCCACGGGGCGGTGACCAGCTCGCCGTCGAACGCGTCCTGGCTGTCCCCCGAGTGCCCTGCTTCCGACTGCAGTTCGCGGCTGGTGTGTTGCGTCATGGTCATTTCCTTCCGGGCGGCTTGGGCTCAGCGCTGCTGGAGGGCGGGCTGCCGTGCCTCGGCCTGCCGCCGGCGCGCGGTCCCTGCCAGGTACGGGCCGCCGAGTTCGGCGATGGGCGTCGCGGCAGTCTCGCGGGACCAGAACGCGGATCCTGCGGCGATGAGCATGCAGACGGTGCCGAAGATGGCCACGGGCACCCAGCCCCAGGCGCCGGGGGCCAGCAGCATCCCGGCGATCATCGGCCCAAAGCCGGCCAGGACCAGTCCGAACTGGTTGCCCAGCGCCATGCCGGAGTAGCGGACGGGCGCTGCGAACTGTTCGGCGAAGAACGCCGGCCAGACGCCGTTGAAGCCCGAGTACAGCACTGTCATGTTCAGGAACGCGGCAAGGAACACCAGCACGATGCTGCCGGAGGAGAGCGCCAGGAAGTACAGGAAGATCGTGACGGAGCAGCCGATCGCGGCGGTCAACAGGAGGGGGCGGCGGCCGATGCGGTCCGACAGCCTGGCCGCCAGCGGCATGGCGAACATGGACAGGCCAATGGCCACGGCGTTCACGGTCAGGATGGAGGCCCGGTCAAACCCGGCGCCGGACGTGGCGTAGGCGAGTCCGAACACGGTGAAGATGGTCTGCATCACGGACATGATGGACATTCCCGCCACCCGCAGCACATCCGGGGCCTGGAAGCGGAGGACTTCCTTGAGGGGCATCGGGGCCACTTGGCGGCGTTCCTGGGCCTCCTCGAAGACCGGTGTTTCGTCCAGGTGCGTGCGCACCCAGTAGGCGATGGCCAGCACCACGATGGACAGCCAGAACGGGATGCGCCAGCCCCAGCCCATCATGGCGTCCCGGGGCAGCGACGTCACCGGGATGAAGACCAGGGTGGCCAGCACCATGCCGGAGGCGTAGCCGGTCATCACGAAGCTGGTGAAGAATCCGCGTTTGCCTTCGGGCGAGTGTTCCAGCGTCAGCGTGGAAGCTCCCGCCGATTCCGCACCGGCGGAGAAGCCCTGCGCCAGCCGGCCCGCCACCAGCAGGATGGGCGCCCAGACACCCAACTGCTCGTAGGTGGGCAGGAAGCCGATGCCGAGGGATGCCAGGCCCATGATGCCGAGGGTCAGCAGCAGGATCTTCTTGCGTCCCAACTTGTCGCCGAAGTGGCCCATCACCAGACCGCCAACCGGCCTGGCCACATACGCGACGCCGAAGGTGGCGAAGGCGCCGATCAGGCCGATGGCAGGGTCCGCGGAGGGGAAGAACAGGTGCGGGAACACCAGTGCTGCGGCGGTGCCGTAGATGAAGAAGTCGTAGTACTCCAGCGTGCTGCCGAGGAAGGACGCCAGGGCGGCCTTGCGCGGCGTTTTCCGCGGAACCTGCTGAGTAACCTGCTGGGGAACCTGGGGTGATGGGGAAGTGGTCACGGGAATCTCCTTAAGACTGCGTTGTCTCAATGGCTGCCGGCGCGGTGTCCGGGAGGTGGAAGTCCACCGCGAGGATTTGCCGGCTGTTGGGGAACGAGTACGCCTTCAGCGGCTCGTGGAGCGGATGCGTGTTGTACACGGCGATGTCCTCGACGCTTTCGAAGTCGGCCACGATGGCGTAGTCGAAGGAGCGCTCGGTGTTGAGGACGTCCGGGCCATGGCTGAGGCTGAGCATGCCGGGGATGTTTCCGGCCATGTTGTTGAGCCCGTCAATCCAGGCCTGCCGGTCGGCCGGCGGGAAGTCAGGCTTGAACTGGAAGAGCACGGTGTGGCGGATCATCTCAGGCACCCACCTCGACAAGCTCGACCACCGGTGACTGGTACTCCGGGGACTTGCCGGCCAGGGTGCAGCCGGCGAGGTAGCCCATGGTCATGATGGGGCCGAGGGTAGCGCCGGCTCCGGGATAGCCTGCCGCGTAGGCGTTCTCGGTGGTGTTGCCGGCGGCGAACAGGCCCGGGATGGGGCGGTTGTCGACGTCGAGCACGCGGGCTGATCCGTCGGTGGCCACGCCGCCGTTGGTGCCGAAGGCGCCGTTCACCACCTCCAGCGCATAGAACGGCCCGGACTCGAGCGGGCCCAGCGACGGGTTCGGCCACGGGCAATCGGCGTCGCCCCAGTACTTGTCGTAGGCGCTTTCGCCGCGGCCGAAGTCGGGGTCCTCGCCCCTGGCCGCGAACCCGTTGAACCGGGCCACGGTGGCTTCCAGGTTTTCGGCGGGAACGTTGATCTTCGCGGCGAGGTCCGCCAGGGTGGGCGCCTCGATCAGGTAGTCCGGCATCGGCTGGCCGGCTCGGTGGGCAAGGATGCCGTAGCGCTCCAGGTAGCCGTGGTCCACGATCACGTGCGCCGGCGTATTCAGCGTGTGGTTGGCGGCGGAGTCCCAAGACTGCAGGCTGCGGGCGAGGTCGTTGTAGTTCTGGGATTCGTTGGCGAAGCGGCGGCCGTGGCGGTTCACCATGATGGACCCCGGGCCCTGCCGCTCGAACCGGAGCAGGGTGCCCACCGGCTGGCCGTCGCGGGTGTCGCCGGTGACGGACATCGGCGCCCACCAGGCCTCGCGCGTGCCGCGGGTCTGGCCCCCGATGCGCTGCGACATCCGCAGCCCGTCGCCGGTGTTCGAGGGCGGGGAGCACATCGTGTAGAGCCGGGACGCGAGCATGGAGTCGGCCAGTGCCCTGTCCCATTCGAAGCCGCCGGTCGCGAGCACCACGCCGTCGCGGGCCTGGAACACTTCGCCGGCTTCGAGTTCGACGGCGGTCACCCGGCCGCCGTCCGCGGGCAGGCCGTCGGTGAGCAGCCGGTGCGCCCGTGCCCCCGTGACGAGGGCGGCCCCGTCGCGGACCAGACTGGCGAGCAGCATCGAAACGAGCGCCTGCCCCTTGGCGACCAGGCCGTCCTTCTGCCGGCTGGCCAGTTCCTCCCACGGGAATTTGGTGAAGGCGCCCCACTCCTCGTATTCCTGCATGGTGAACGGGGCACGGCCGTCGCTGCGCACGTGCTCCCTGAGGCCGCCCAGGGCTTCGGTGCTGTTGAACAGCTCGGGTTCCACGGTGCGTCCGCCCGTCATAGCGCCAGGGAGATCCTGCCGGTAATCGGGAAAGTTGTCGAGGAAGATGAAGCGGACGCCGCACTCCCCCTCGACGAAGCGGAGCATCTGGTCGCCGTAGTTCAGCGCCGCGTCCAGCAGTTCCTCCCGGCCCCTGCCGCGGGCGACGGCGCGGACATACTGCGCGGCCGCTGCCTTGGAATCGGTGATCCCGGCCTTCCGCGCGTGGTGGTTGTCCGCCACCCACAGCATGCCGCCGGACACGGCTGAGGTCCCGCCAAGCAGGTCACTCTTTTCGAGGACGACGACGGACTTGCCGGCGCGGGCGGCGGTGGCTGCCGCGGTGAGCGCGCCCGCACCGGAGCCGACGACGACGACGTCGTAAGTTTTCGCGGGGGTGCCGTTGACGAATTTCATGGGGTGTTGCCTTTCAAAAGGAAGATGATGCGTGCGGCCGCAGTTTGGGTGCTGCTGGGGGGGCGGTGTCACACAGCCGTGTAGCCGCCGTCGATGACCAGCTCGGAACCCGTGGTGAAGCGTGACTCGTCCGAGGCCAGGTAGAGCACGCCGTAGGCGATCTCGTCGGGTTCACCCTGGCGAGGCAGCGGATTGGAGCCCACCAGCTGCTTGTAGTAGGCCTCGGGACCGATCTCTGACTGCTCCGCAGAGCGGCGGCTCATCCGGGTGTTCATGGATCCAGGGTGGATGGAGTTCACCCGGATGCCGTAGCCGCCGTAGGCAGCGGCGTCCGACTTGCTCAGAAGCCGCACGGCGCCCTTGGTGGCGTGGTACAGCGGCACGTTCCGGCCGCCGGTGAGGCCGTGGATGGAGGAGAAGTTGACGATGCTGCCGGTGCCTTTTTCGATCATGCCGGGCACCACGTGCTTGGTCATCAGCCAGACGCCCTTGACGTTGACATTGAAAATCGTGTCGAAATCGGCCGTCGACGCGGTGTGCGACGCGCCTGCCGGGCCGATGATGCCGGCGGCGTTGACCAGGACGTCCGGCGTGCCCAGTTCGTCACCGACCCGGCGGATGGCCTCGGCGACGCTGGCCTCGCTGGTGACGTCGACGTCGAACTCTCTGATGTTTTCGTGGGCAGCGGCGGCCGGGATGCCGGCAACGTCCAGGCTGGCGACCTTCGCACCGTGTTCGGCAAGGAGGGCGGCGGTGGCGCTGCCGAGGTCTCCGCGGCCTCCGGTGACAATGGCCGTCTTTCCGGCCACGCGGTTCTGGATGTGATTCATGTGGTGCTCCTCGTGATCCTGCAGCCTCGTCGCTGCTTCCCAGCCAGCGTGGCAGGGGACCTGTGAGCGGAACCACACGATTACCGATGAACGGCAAAAGCGCCCTCAGTGGCTTTGCCGGAGCGTTCCTTTCAGCTCGCCCCGCCAGCCCAGGGCGCGCGAGATCCCGCGGGCCGCCGCCATCAGGACGGGCACCCGGGCGGGTGCGTTCTCCTCGTTGCGCGGCACCACCACGCTGAGCGCGGCGCGGACCGTGTTGTCGGGGCCGAAGACCGGTACAGCGATGCCGCTGGACTCGGGCACGATTACCCCGGGCATGGCAGCGAAGCCGCGCTGCCGGATCTCGGCCAGGTGGCGCCGGAGCGCGGCCGGCTCAGTGAGGGTGGTCTCGGTGAATTTGGTCAGGGGGCGCGCCAGGAAAGAATCCTGGTACGCGGCGGGGGAGTGTGCCAGCAGCACCAGTCCGGAGGACGTGGCATGGACCGGCAGCCTGCCGGCGATCTTGGTGATGTCCACGATGGTCTTGTCCGAGCCGAGCCGCTCGATGTACAGCACCTCGTCGGAGTCGAGGATGCCCAGCGTGGTGGAGTGCTGCACCACGGCCTGGACGTCCTCCATGAACGGCAGGGCGGCTTCCCGCAAACCGAGCATCTTCGAGCCACGCGACGCCAGCTCCCACATCCGCGTGCCGATGTGGATGTCCCCGCCGGACTCGCGTTCCAGCAGCCGCTCGAGCAGCAGGTCGTTGACCAGGCGGTAGGTGGTGGTCACCGGCAGGCCGGTGCGGCGCCCGAGCTCGGCAACGCTCATGGCGGGGTGCCGGTCATCGAAGGCGCTCACGATCTTCACGAACCGGCCGATGATCGACTCGCCGGATGCGGAGTTGGCCACTGTTCCTCCTGTCGATTCCCGCTCAATGGTAATCCTCCTCCCGGGCGGCAGCGCCCGCGGGTCTACTGGGGGTTTGTCAGTCAACGCCTGCCGCCGCACAGGAGTGGCCCGCAGGCAGAACGGAGCAGGAACCATGACAGAAACCGCAAAGACGGCGGTCTGTGACGTCCTCGTCATCGGCTCGGGCGTGGCCGGGATGGCCGCGGCGTTGAAGGCCGCCTCGCAGGGAATGAGCGTGATCGTCGCGGAGAAGGAACAGTACTTCGGCGGAACCACAGCGATTTCGGCGGGCTGGGCCTGGGTCCCCGGCAACAGGCGCGGCGTGGCACAGGGCGACACCCGCGACGACGCCGAGACCTACCTCAAGCACCTTGCGCCCGAGACCTTCAACGAGGCCGGGGTACGGAACTTCCTGGACACCGTCCCCGAGGCGATCTCGTTCTTCGAAAACGAAACCGACGTGAAATTCACCTATCCGGAGAAGGCCCCGGACTACCAGATGGACCTGCCCGGGGCGAAGCTGTCGGGCCGGGCCATCCTGCCGCAGGATGTGGACGCACGCGTGCTGGGGGACAAGCGGCTCCTGATGCAGCCGTACATGAGTTCCTACACAGTCTTCGGCTACATGCCGCAGGTGGGGCCGGACATCAACGAGTTCTTCCACGTGAACCAGTCGGTCAAATCCTTTATCTACGTTGCCAAGAAGCTGCTTCGCACCTGGGCCGATGCCGCCCGCTACAAGCGTCCGGTCCTGCGCTCCAACGGCAACGCCCTGATGACCCGCATGGTCAAGAGTGCCGACGACCTGGGCGTCCGTTTGTGGAAGTCCGCACCGGCGCTGTCCCTCACCAGGGACGACGACGGGACCGTCACCGGTGCGGTCATCGGCGGAGAGCGCGCCGTCGCCGTCACCGCGCGGGCCGGCGTCATCCTCGCCGCCGGCGGTTTTTCCGGCAACAGGGAACTGCGGCGGCGGTATTTCCCGCACGACGCCGGCGGCAACGACCACTTCACGCCCACCGTGGGCCACGGCGGTGACGCCGCCACATTGGCGATGGGAGCCGGAGGCTACATCGACGATTCCGTGTTCAGCGTGGGCTCCTGGGCCCCGGTGACAGTCTTCAAATACCTCAGCGGCGAACAGCGGCTGTTTCCGCACCTGCGGGCCATCGGCCTCCCCGGGCTGATCGCCGTCGACCGCCACGGCAGGCGCTTCGGCAACGAGGCCCTGAGCTACCACGACTTCGGCGGGGCCATGATCGAGCACAACAAGGACGAGGACAGGACCTTCGGCTACGTGATCGGCGATGCGAAAACCATGCACAAATACGGCATCGGCTACGCCAAACCGTGGCCTATGCCCCGCGGCTACTTCTACCGGACCGGCTACTTGGTTAAGGGGAACACCCTTGCTGAACTGGCCGGCAAGCTCGGCATCGACGCCGCCGGGCTGGAAGCCACCGTCGCTGAATTCAACCCGGCGGCTGAGCGCGGCCAGGACCCTGCCTTCGGCCGCGGCTCCACCCAGTACAACCACTTCCGGGGCGACCTCGAGCACAAGCCGAACCCGAACCTCGCGCCGGTGGGCAAGGGCCCGTACTACGCGGCGAAGATCCAAGTGGGCGATCTGGGCACGTTCGCCGGCCTCGGCGTCAACGAAAACTCCGAGGTGGTCACGGCCGAAGGGTCGGTGGTTCCCGGACTCCTGGCCGTGGGCGCCGCCGCGGTGAGCGTCTTCGGCGGCGGGTATCCCGGCTACGGCTCCCACATCGGGCCGGCTTTGGTGTTCGGCTACCGTGCCGGACGCGACATCGCCAGGCTTGCGGGTGAGCGCCGCCCCGACCGGACGGGAGACCACGCCGGGTCGAGGCCAGCCAACGCGGTGCCCCGCTAGGCGCCGGGCCGGAGACCGCCATGGCGAACTCGCCCTCGGGGGAATCTGTCATCAGCCGCGTGGTGCGGCTCATGGGCGCCTTTGACCGGGACCTGCCGGCCATGACGCTCTCCGGCCTCGCCCGCCGTGCCGGCCTCCCGCTGACCACGGCGCACCGGCTGGTGGATGACCTGGTCCTGCACGGACTGATCGAGCGGCTGCCGGACGGGAACCTGTGCTCCGGGATGCGGATGTGGGAGCTCGCTGCCCGGAGCTCCCGTGCGCTGAACCTTCGCGAACTGGCGCTGCCGTTCATGGAGGATGTGCAGGCAGCGGTCCACCAGCACACCACCTTGGCCGTTCTGGACCATGGGACGGTGCTGTACGTGGAGCGCCTCTCCTCGCCGCACTCCAGCCTGGACGCAGCCCACATTGCGCAGCGGATGCCCATCCACGCCGCCTCGTCCGGCCTGGTGCTGCTGGCGTTCTCGCCGCCGGCCGTCCAAGCGGGGGTACTCGCGGAGCCCCTGAAGGCCGTCACCCCCGAGACCATCACCGATCCTGGGCTTATCCGCAGGCACCTGGCCGAGATCAGGCAGCGCGGCTACGTGGCCCTGGCCGGCATAGGCGTCACCGAATGGACGGGCATCGCGGTGCCTGTCTTCGGGCCCGGGAACACGATCGCTGCGGCGCTTAACGCGATCGTGCCGCGGCAGGAGGCGGCGGTTCCGTTGATCGTCCCCGCCCTGCTGACCGCTGCGCACGGGATCTCCCGCGCGCTGAAATCCGCTTAGTTGTACTGCCTGGCGGCTTGAATCCGCCCGGCCCGGCCGGCCGGCAGACATTCGCAACCGATGAACGGAAGACCTGTGGGGGCGGGCGCAGCGGATCCCGCACTGTGGAGTGAGAGGCGGATCACATCCGATGACGCCGAAGCCAACCGGAAAGAAGGACGATGATGTCTTGCCCACTGACAGCAACACCCCCGGTCTCCGCACTGTCCCCGACCGCGGTGCCACAGAGGCCGCTGCCCCCGTATTCGCACGAACTTGACTGGCCGGAGGGCCTGGCGCCCTTCAAAGTGGTGGACGACGGGACCCAGGGCGATCCCTACCGCCACTACCAGTGGATGCGCGAGAACGCGCCGGTGCTCCGTGCCCATTCGCCGGTATCGGATGTCTGGTTCATCTCCCGGTACGACGACGTCCGCCGGGCAATGCGGGCACCGAAGGTCTTCTCCTCACAGGTTGTGGACCCGGTCCCGCTGACGTTCCTGACGCTGTTCGACGCCCCCAACCACACGAGGCTCCGCCAAGTGGTGGCGCAGGCGTTCACCCCCAAAGCCATCGCGCGGTTCGAGGACCGGGTGCGGGAGAACGCCGAAAAGTACCTGGCGCCGATGCTCGCTGCAGGCGGCGGGGACGCCGTGGACGACTACGCCATTCCGCTGAGCATGTCCACCATCAGCGCCCTGCTGGACGTTCCGGCCGAGGACTTCGAGAAGATGAAATTCTGGTCCGACGAGACCTTCAGTTACTTCGGCCGGCTGGCCCGCAACGCCCAGGGCACCGGCACCGACGAGCAAAGCACCTTCGAGTTCTTCGCCTATCTCAAAGACACCATGGAGCGCCTGTACCGCGAGGAGAGCGACTCCGTCGGCGGACACATCGCCCGGATGTGGAAGGAAGGCCTTCTCAGCGAGAAGGAAGCCAAGGAACTGTGCGCCTTCGTGTTCGTCGCAGGGCATGACACCACCACCATCCTGCTGGCCAACGCCTTCCGGATCTTCAGCCAACACCCCGACCTGCTGGACCGTATCCGCCGGAATCCGGTCGACGGCAACCTCTTCGTCGAGGAACTGGCGCGCTACCGCGGCACCGTCCAGCGGGCCAGCCGGATCACCACGGAGGAGGTGGAGGTTGCCGGCGTGACGATTCCCGCCGGCGCCATCGTCCGGCTGCTGCCCGCCGCCGCAAACCGGGACAGCAGCAGGTACCCCGACGGCGAACGCTTCGACATCGACCGCAACACCGACGGCCACCTCGGCTTCGGGCACGGCGTCCACAGCTGCCTCGGCGCGCCCCTCGCCAGGCTTGAGGTCCTGGTCACCGTGAAGCTGCTTGCGGAAAAGCTGGCCTCGCTGAGGCTGCACCCGGACAAGCCCATCGAGTACGTGCGCGGCAACAACCTGACGAACTCCGGCCCCGAGCACCTGCACGTAGTTCTGGAGGAAACCAATGCATAGTCGGGCAGACACAGAGGGCTGGGCAGACACACAAGCGCCGGCAGGGGCCAAGGACCCGGTGGTCATCGTCGGCTCGGGACACTCCGGCGTCGCTGTCGCCGCGGGCCTCCGCGCCCGCGGCTGGGAAGGCGGCATTCTGCTGATCGACTCCGAGAGCGGTCTGCCCTATGAACGGCCGCCGCTCTCCAAGGAACTCCTGAAGGACGGCGCCCCCGACGACCCGGCCTTGCTCCGCAAGGAGAAGTTCTATGCGGAGAAGGGCATCGCCCGGCTTGCCGGCGTCACCGCGGAGTCCATCGACAGGGACGGCCGGACCGTGCTGCTGTCTGACGGGACGCGGCAGGCCTACCACCGGCTGGTCATCGCCACGGGTTCACGGGCGCGGCCCCTCACCGTGCCGGGGGCCGGACTTCCGGGAGTGCGCTCCCTGCGGACCCGAAACGATGCCCTCGAACTCAAGCGGCTGCTGGTGCCGGGAGCCCGCGTGGCCATCATCGGTGCCGGATACATCGGACTGGAGGTTGCCGCAGCGGCGGCGAAGCACTGCGAAGTCACGGTGCTCGAATTCCAGGACCGTGTGATGAGCCGGGTAACGTCAGCCCCGGTCTCGCGCCACTTCGAGCAGCTCCACGGGCGGCACGGGGTCCGGTTCGTGTTCGGCGCTGCGGTCACGTCGATCGACGGCGCGGAACGGGCCGAGAACGTGACCGTCGCCGACGGCACCGCCTTTCCCGCCGACGTCGTCCTCGCCGGCATCGGCGTCCTGCCCAACCAGGAGCTGGCCGCGGACGCCGGCATCGAGTGCCGGGACGGCATCCTCGTGGACGGCGACGGCATGACCTCCGATCCCGCCATCTACGCCAGCGGGGACGTCACGCGGTTCACCAGTCCCATCGACGGCGCCAGCCAGCGGCTCGAGTGCATCCAGAACGCGCTGGCGCAGGCAGACAGGGTGGCAGCGCACATCACCGGTCAAGCAGCGGCCGAACCGGAAGTTCCGTGGTTCTGGACCGTCCAGCACGGTGTCCGGCTGCAGACTGCCGGCGTCCGCCATCCCGAGGACGAGGTCATCGTCCGCGGCGAACCCGCCGGTGGCAAATTCTCCGTGGCATACCTCCGCGACGGCGCCCTGGCCGCCGTCGACACCATCGCCAACCTGGCCGAGTTCCGTGCGGCCAAACGGCTTATAGCCCAAGGAGCCCGGATCGACCCGGTGCTCGCAGCGGACCCCGCCATACCCCTCGCCGAAGCCGTCTTCGGCACACCCAACCATGCAGCCGCTGACCTTGCGGCAGCCCGATCCTAAGGAAACCGGCATGAGCAACAACAAACTGACCGTCGTCGACCGCGAAGGCGCCACCCATGACCTCGAGTGGGAGCCGGACCAGAGCATGATGGAGGCCCTGCGGGACAACGACCTCCCCGTCCTGGCATCCTGTGGCGGCACCGCCTCCTGCGCCACCTGCCACGTGTTCCTGGAGCAGGAGGTCTTCGACACCCTCGAGGACCGCAGCGAGGACGAACTCGAGCTGCTCGTGGAGGCCGAAGGCTACCGGGAATGCGGCTCGCGGCTCTCCTGCCAGGTGGGCTTCAGCCGGGACCTCAACGGGGTCACCGTGACGCTGGCGCCGGAAGAGTAGGCGGCTGCGCTCCATTTCGACGGTGCCGTGCCCGCACGACGTTGCGCAACGTCTAGTGGGCGGGGAACCGTCGAAATGGGCAGGGTCCCCGCAGCGCAGCTACCTCCCGGGCGGGTCGGTGACCGTCACCCGCACCGCGCAGGCGTCCGCCGCGGCTTTCTTCAGGACGGCGGCGCGGGGATCGGGAACGTCGAGGTAGGCCAGGCGCGGCAGGCCTGCCCAGGGTTTCAGGGCAGGCAGTGCCAGGACGTCGTCGGCCAGGGCGCGGTCGCCGCCCGGGAGGATGTACTCGAACGCTTGGCCGGCAAACACCAGCCGCGCCTGCTCCGCCACCGCCTCCGCCATCGCGTCCGCCTGGTTGGCGCGGCGCCGGGCGAACCGCTGCTGCGACTGGCCGCCGGCCGCAGTGCGGGACTGCACATACTTGGAACCGGTCTTGGCGGCGAGGATGATCCCCTCGCTGGCCACGGCCACCCCGTATCCGCCGCGGCGGACCAGGAGGAGGCCCACGGTGCGGGGCTGGGAAGCGAGCGATGCCAGCCGCTCCACTAGGCCGGATCCGCGCCCCGGGCGTCCGTCGTCGGGCCACGGGGCCACCAGCAGGGCGGTGGCCCCGTCCGCGGCGGCCAGCCGCACGCCGTCGTCGTGGTCCTCACAGTCAAGGTCACCGTGGCTGGCGGCAAAGCGTTCCACCCAGCCGGCCAGCCGCGCGCCGGGGACGAACGCGGTCCTGGTGGACGCCGCGCGTCCCTGCGCCGCATGTCCGTGTTCCGGACGGCTGCCTGACATTGCCGGTTTCCCCGCTTTCGTGGCCGGATTTTTCCTGCTGGATCTAGAAGTAGCCTATCTATGTGGAAGATCTCTTTGGTTCGGCGGCACAGGACAGCGACGACGGGAACGACGGCGACAACGACGCCGCCGCCGATTCCCGCCCGTTGCGTCCGGCTCAGCCGCGTTCCCCGCGCAGCCCGCTGGCGGTCCGGATGCGCCCCCGCACGCTGGACGAGGTGGTGGGCCAGCAGCACCTGCTGGGCCAGGGGTCCCCGCTGCGGCAGCTGGCGGCCGGTGCCGATGCCGCGGGTCCGGCCGGCCCCAGTTCGCTGATCCTCTGGGGTCCGCCCGGCACCGGGAAAACCACGCTGGCCCATGTGATCGCACGCGGTCCGGGGCGCAAGTTCGTGGAGCTGTCCGCCATCACCTCCGGGGTCAAGGATGTCCGCCGCGTCATGGACGACGCCCTGACCGCCCGCGACCTGTACAAGACCACCACCGTCCTGTTCCTCGACGAGATCCACCGCTTCAACAAAGCACAGCAGGACGCGCTGCTGCCCGGCGTCGAAAAAGGCTGGGTTGTCCTGGTGGCGGCAACCACGGAAAATCCGTCGTTCTCGGTGGTCTCGCCGCTGCTGTCCCGCTCCCTGCTCCTGACGCTGAAGCCGCTCACCGACGCGGACATCGAGGGCCTGCTGGTGCGGGCAGTCGAGGACCCCCGCGGGCTGCACGGCAGCGTCCGGCTCAGCGACGAGGCCCTGGAACACCTCGTCCGGCTTTCCGGCGGAGACGCCCGCCGGGCGCTGACCGCTTTGGAAGCCGCCGCCGGCGTTGCGTTCGGTGACGCGGACGACGTCGAAAGTCCCCTTGCCGGGGACGGCGACACTGATGCGGATGGTGACACCGATGCGGACGGCACAGTTGCCGGCAGTGCGGGGGAGCCGGTCACCGTGGACCTGCGGCACACCGAGCGTGCCGTGGACGCCGCAGCCGTCCGCTACGACCGGGCCGGGGACCAGCACTACGACGTGGCCAGCGCGTTCATCAAGTCCATCCGCGGATCCGACGTGGACGCGGCACTGCACTACCTCGCGCGGATGCTGGAGGCGGGGGAGGACCCGCGCTTCGTGGCCCGGCGCATCGTGATCTCGGCCGCGGAGGACGTGGGCATGGCCGATCCGACGGCGCTGCAGACGGCTGTCGCCGCGGCGCAGGCCGTGCAGCTCATCGGCATGCCCGAAGGCCGCATCGTGCTCGCCGAGGCGGTGGTCCACCTGGCCACGGCGCCCAAGTCCAATGCGGCGTACATGGGCATCAACAAGGCCATCGCCGACGTGCGGGCCGGGCTGGGCAACGGGATCCCCGCGCACCTGCGCGACTCCCACTATCCCGGGTCCAAGCAGCTCGGCCACGGCGTGGGCTACAAGTACGCCCACGATGCCCCGCACTCGGTGGCCGCCCAGCAGTATCCGCCGGACGACCTCGTGGGCCGCGACTACTACGAGCCCACCGCCAACGGCGCGGAGCGGGACATCGCCGTCCGGCTCGAACGGCTGCGGAAGATCGTCAGGGGCAAGTGACCGCCGTGGTAGGATGGATGTTTGTCTGGCAAGGCACGGACGCACAATCCACCGAATTCCACTTCGACGGAGCTGTGCCCTGCGCCCAGTAGCAAAAGGCAGCGGTTGGCCGATGCTCTCCATGATGGAGGCCAGTAACACTGACACACCGCAGATATTGGAAGGACACAAGTGGCTAACAACACTCGTGCTCGCCGTCAGGCACGCCTCTCGCGTGCACTCGGCATTGCTCTGACCCCCAAGGCCGCCAAGTACATGGAGCGCCGTCCGTACGGCCCCGGCGAGCATGGCCGTGCCCGCAAGAAGCAGGACTCCGACTACGCCGTACGTCTGCGCGAAAAGCAGCGTCTGCGCGCCCAGTACGGCATCCGCGAAGCCCAGATGACCCGTGCCTTCGAAGAAGCACGCCGCACCAAGGGCCTGACCGGTGAAAACCTGATCGAACTGCTCGAAATGCGTCTCGACGCCCTCGTGCTGCGTGCAGGTTTCGCCCGCACCATCGCCCAGGCCCGCCAGCTGGTTGTGCACCGCCACATCCTGGTTGACGGCATCCGTGTTGACCGCCCGTCGTTCCGCGTCGGCGAAGGCCAGCTCGTCCACGTGCACAGCCGCAGCGAGACCATGGCCCCGCTCCAGGTTGCAGCAGCCGGCGCCCACCGCGACGTCCTGCCCGCCGTTCCGGCCTACCTGGACGTCAAGCTTGACGCCCTGCAGGCTCGCCTGGTCCGCCGCCCGAAGCGCTCCGAGGTTCCCGTGACCTGCGAAGAGCAGCTCGTCGTCGAATTCTACGCACGCTAAATTTCGGCAGCGTATCCAAAGAAGCCCGTGGCAAGCGCCGCGGGCTTCTTTGTATGTAAGGTACTTGGGGGACATTTGCGGCTGCAGCACTTTGGCCGCCGCATGCCCGGTACAGTTCCACGGAGTTTCAAGGAGATGAACGTATATGTCTGGTGGCGATATTGCCGGCCTGATCGCGGCCGGGGTATTTGCGCTCCTGGTCCTGTTGCTGGCTGTGCCCATCCTCAAGCTCGGGCGGGTGTTCGACGAGGTGCGGACCTCCATCCGCTCCATCAGCGACGGCGCCACTCCGCTCATGGACGAAGTCACGGCCACCGTCTCCACCACCAACCAGCAGCTCAAGAAAGTGGACGGCATCGCCTCCAACGTTTCGGATGCCTCGGCCAACATCTCCGCGCTGTCCTCGCTCGTGGCCGCGACTGTCGGTTCGCCGCTGATCAAGGTGGCCGCGTTCAGCTACGGCGTCCGTTCGGCGTTCGCCAGCCGCAAGAAGCCCGCCACCGGCCGCCGCAGCCGCTAAGCCCACCGGAGAATTGAAATGAAACGACTTGTCTGGATGGGAATCGGCGTGGCCATTGGGGTCATCGCGTTCCGCAAGGTCACCGAAGCACAGTCAGCGCTGGGCCCGGAAGGCCTGAACCGGGCCGTGGGCCGCCTCGCCGACGGCGTCTACGACTTCGCCGACGCCGTCCGCGCCGGCATGCGCGAACGGGA
Organism: Arthrobacter sp. NPDC058097; assembly: GCF_042884885.1. NCBI lineage: Bacteria > Bacillati > Actinomycetota > Actinomycetes > Micrococcales > Micrococcaceae > Arthrobacter > Arthrobacter sp. NPDC058097. Next base: position 126,863 of record NZ_JBHVSZ010000007.1, on the reverse strand, counting down.
AACGGACCTGCGCGCCGCGCTGGGTGTCGAATCCCAGGACGTCGTCCGCCGCTAAAACGCGCGAGAATTGAAACCTGCAGTGCCCTCCAACACCGGGACTGCCTCTGAATCAAACTGTCACGCGCCAGCATGCGTGAACCAAGAAGGGTAAGTAATCAGCTCATGAAGTCGCAGGAGATCACAAAGCGCTGGGTGGATTTTTTCGTCAGCAAAGGCCACACGGCGGTTCCCTCCGCATCGCTGGTCTCCAGCGACCCCTCCCTGCTGTTCACGGTTGCCGGCATGGTGCCGTTCATCCCGTACCTGACCGCGCGCGAGGAACCGCCCTACACCCGGGCCACCAGCGTCCAGAAGTGCATCCGCACCGGTGACATTGAGGAAGTGGGCAAGACCGCCCGCCACGGCACCTTCTTCCAGATGTGCGGCAACTTCTCCTTTGGGGACTACTTCAAGGAAGACGCCATCAAGTTCGCCTGGGAGCTGCTCACCACGGGCGTTGCCGACGGCGGATACGGACTTCCGCCCGAACGGCTGTGGGTAACCGTCTACGAAGAGGACGACGAAGCCGAGGAACTCTGGCTTAAGAACACCGGAGTGCCCGCTGAGCGCATCCAGCGCATGGGCAAGTCGGACAACTACTGGTCCACCGGCCAGCCCGGCCCGGCCGGCCCCTGCTCGGAGATCTACTACGACCGCGGCCCGGCCTACGGCGCCGAGGGCGGCCCCATCGCCGACGAGAACCGCTACGTGGAGATCTGGAACCTCGTGTTCATGCAGTACCAGATCGACAACGTCCGCTCCAAGGTTGAGTTCGACATCGTGGGCGAACTGCCCAAGAAGAACATCGATACCGGCCTTGGCATGGAACGCCTCGCCATGATCCTGCAGGACGTCGAGAACATGTACGAGACCGACCAGGTCCGTCCGGTCATCGACATGGCGTCCAAGCTCTCGGGCAAGGAATACACCTCCGCGGAGACCGAGGACGATCCGCACCACACTGATGACGTCCGCATGCGCGTCGTGGCCGACCACATCCGCTCGGCCCTGATGCTCATCGCCGACGGCGTCACGCCCTCCAACGAAGGCCGCGGCTACGTGCTGCGCCGCCTCATCCGTCGCGCGGTCCGCTCCATGCGCCTGCTCGGCGTGGAACAGGCCTGCCTGCCGGACCTGCTGCCGGCCTCACGCGACGCCATGAAGGGCGTGTACCCCATCGTGGACACGGACTTTGACCGCATCAGCCGGATCGCCTACGCCGAAGAAAAGGCGTTCCTCCGCACCATCGCCTCCGGCACGGCCCGCCTCGAGGACGCCGTCAACGAATCCAAGGCCGCCGGCCGCCCGCTTTCCGGCGCCGACGCGTTCACCCTGCACGACACCTACGGCTTCCCGATCGACCTGACGCTCGAAATGGCCGAGGAAGCCGGGCTGAAGGTGGACGAGCCCGAGTTCCGCAAGCTCATGCTTGAGCAGCGCCAGCGGGCCCAGGCCGACGCAAAGGGCAAGAAGGGCGGCCACGCCGACCTCTCCGCCTTCCAGGAGCTGCTGGCAGAGGGCGAAACCGTCTTCACCGGCTACACCGACCTCGAGGGAGAATCCCGGGTCCGCGGCATCCTCAGCGGCGGCAGCAAGGTGGCCCAGGCCGCCACCGGCGACGAGATCGAACTCGTCCTCGCCGAGACCCCCTTCTACGCCGAGGCCGGCGGCCAGGCAGCCGACACCGGCCTCATCACCGGTGACGGCTTCGTCGTCGAGGTCCTGGACGTCCAGCGTCCGCTCAAGGGCCTGAGCGTCCACAAGGCCATCGTCCGCGAAGGCGAGATCGCCTCCGACGCGCTGGTCCGCGCCGCAGTGGACCGCGAACGCCGCCACGCTGCCGAGCAGGCGCACACCGGAACGCACATCGTGCACGCGGCGCTGCACCAGATCCTGGGCCCGCAGGCCACCCAGCGCGGTTCGTTCAACAAGGCCGGCTACCTGCGCTTCGACTTCGCCTGGGGTGAAGGGCTGAGCGCCGCCACCAAGTCCGAGATCGAGGAAGTCTCCAACCTCGCCATCCGGAACAACTTCCACGTGGACACCAAGGTCATGGGCCTGGCCGAGGCCAAGGCCCTCGGCGCCATGGCGCTGTTCGGCGAGAACTACGGCAGCGAAGTCCGGGTCGTGGAGATCGACGGCGCGTGGTCCCGCGAGCTGTGCGGCGGCACGCACGTGTCCAACACCTCGCTCATCGGCAGCCTGTCGCTGCTCGGCGAGCAGTCCGTCGGATCGGGAAACCGCCGCGTGGAGGCCTTCGTCGGCATGGACGCATTCCGGCACCTGGCCGCAGAACGCGCCCTGGTGACCGAACTCACCGAAATGCTCAAGGTGCCCTCCGGCCAGCTGGCTGACCGCATCTCCGCGACCCTCACCAAGCTGAAGGCCACCGAAAAGGAACTTGAGCGGCTCCGGAAGGAACAGCTCGCGGCCGCTGCCGCCCAGCTCGCCGGAACCGCTGTGGACGCCGCCGGCGTCCGGGTCATCGCGCACGACGCCGGCCAGGTCAGCGGCGCCGACGACATCCGCGGCCTCGCCCTGGACCTGCGCAACCGGCTGGGCTCCGAAGCCTCCACGGTTGCCGTGGCCGGCGTCAGCAACGACCGCCCGGTCGTCCTGGTGGCCACCAACGAAGCCGCCCGTGCAGCCGGAGTAAAGGCCGGTGCCCTGGTACGGCTCGCCGCCGGAATCCTGGGCGGCGGCGGTGGCGGCAAGGACGACGTGGCCCAGGGCGGCGGCACCGACGCCTCCAAGGTCGGCGCCGCACTGACCGCCGTCGTCGATGCTGTCACCAGGCGCTAGCCAACCGTGACTTCCTCCGCTGAGCCGCACGTCCACCCCCGGGGCATCAAACTGGGGGTGGACGTGGGGACCGTGCGCGTCGGCGTCGCGATTTGTGACCGGGATGAGATCCTCGCCACACCGCTGAAGACGCTGGAACGCAATGCCAAGAAGAATTCGGACGTCCGGATCATTGCCGCCCTGGCGGCGGACCGGGGAGCCGTGCAGATTTTTGTGGGCCTGCCACGGACCATGAAGGGCGAGGAACACGCCTCAGCCCGCATGGCCACGGAGTACGCCCAGCTGTTGGCTGACGAACTGGACCGCGCAGGTTCGGACGTCCCGGTAAACTTGGTTGACGAACGGCTCAGCACCGTCACGGCCCACCGCAACCTTCACGAAGCTGGCATGAGCAGCAAAAATCACCGTAAAGTGGTGGATCAGGTTGCGGCTGCAGGAATACTGCAGCACGCCATCGATATGCAAAAAGCCAGGGGAACGGATGTGGGGAGCCGTGTGCGCGCGCTTCCCCGTACGGGGCTGCCCGGACACGCCGCCGCAGATACTGCTGAACGGCCTGACCCGGATAAGGAAACACGATCTTCAGAGGATGGACAGCTACAGTGAGCCCGGTCAATAGCGACGACTCCTCCGGCGGCCCCTTCGTGGACGCCGGACGGCCCCTGACACGCAAGGAGATCCGCGCCCGCGAGAAGGCCATCACCGCCGAGTCCGGCGATGCCGTGCCCGAGCAGGCCTACGAGTCCGGTGAAGAGGTGCATGCCGGTGTCGGCGCCGCGCAGCGGCCCGGGTCATCGGCTGCGGCTTCCGGTTCGGCGAGCCCCCGGACAGCGGCAGTGCCCACGACTCCGGCCGCCGAGGTTCCTGATGCCCAGGCGCTTCCGGCCGCCGAGGTTCCTGACGCTCCGCCGGTTCCGCCAACCATCCACGACCCCGCCGACCAGGCCGAGGCGGCAGCTCCCGCCGACGCCGGGGATGGGGAAGCTGAGGTCCACGGCATCCAGACTGAGGACGCGCCGCACTATGCCGAGTTCGCTCACGGCCACCACGAGGACATCCAGCATGAAGATGTCCACCACTACGACGTCCACCATGACGCAGTAGCCCACGAGACCTACGATGACCATGCGCACTACGAGCAGCAGGCCGTGGGCCACCAGCTCCTGGCCGGCGCCGAAAGTGCAGCCACGGTGGCACGGCCCTCCAAGAAAGTCCGCCGCCGGCGCCGCCTCGTGGCGCTCCTGCTGACCCTCGCGCTCTTCGTCACCGCCACCGTCGTCGGCGCCCAGTTCCTGAAACCGCTGCTGGGGAACGACAAGCCGGCCGACTATCCCGGCCCCGGCACCGGCCAGGTCAAGGTATCCGTGGTTCCGGGCGAAGGCCCGGTGTCCGTCGCGGCCAAGCTCGAGGACGCGAAAGTGGTGGCCAACTCCGAAACCTTCATCGCGGCCCTGAGCGCGTCCGGCGGCACGCTGAATCCGGGGGAGTACGAGTTCAAGCAGGAAATGAAGAACTCCGACGCCGTCTCCGTCCTCCTCAACGAGGGACAGGCTAAGGTCATGTACTTCGCCCTCAGCGCAGGCCTGCGGATCGATGAATCGCTGCAGGCCATCTCAGAGGGATCCGGCCTTTCGCTGGCCCAGCTCAAGGCACTCAGTGACTCGCCCAAGCAGTTCGGAGTCACCTCCAAGGCGAAGAACCTGGAAGGCTTCCTGGCGCCGGGGGAGTACCGCTTCCCGCTGGGATCCACCGCCAAGGAGATCCTCACCAAGCTGGTCAAGTCCACCCAGGACGAACTGAAGGCACAGGGCGTCACGGACCCCGCCAAGCAGTACGACGTCGTCACCGTTGCCAGCATCGTGCAGGCAGAGGGCGGCCAGGCCGAGTACAAGGACGTGGCCGGCGCCATCTACAACCGCCTGAAGCCCACCAATACGGAGACAAACGGACTGATCCAGTCCGACGCCACCGTCACCTACGGCCTGGGCAAGAAGACCTTCCACATCGACGAGGCCGAAAAAGCCGACAAGTCCAACCCGTACAACACCTACGCCATCAAGGGCCTGCCCGCCGGGCCCATCGGATCGCCGGGCAAGACGGCCATCGACGCGGCGGCCAAGCCGAACAACAACGATTACCTGTACTGGGTGACCATCAACCTCGACACCAAGGAAACGAAGTTCTCCAAGACGCTGGCCGAGCACAACGGCTATGTCGAGCAGTACAACGCCTGGTGTGAGGCCAACCCGGGCCGTTGCGTATGAGCCTGCGGGCAGCCGTCCTGGGGCACCCCATCGGCCATTCGAAGTCTCCGGCTCTCCACCTGGCCGCCTACGCCCGGCTCGGAGCCGACATCGGCTACAGCGCCATCGATGTGACCGAGGAGTCGCTGCCGGCGTTCATGGAGACGGTCCGTGCCGAGCCCGGATGGCGGGGGCTGTCCGTCACCATGCCGCTGAAGAAGGCCATGGTCAGCGAGGTGGACGAGGTCCGCGGCGTCGCCCGCGTCCTCGGCGTCATCAACACCGTGGTGTTCGAGGGTGACGGAGCGTCCGTGCGGCGCGTCGGCTACAACACCGACGTCGCGGGGATCGTCAACGCACTCCGCAACGCCGGCGCGGCCGACGGCCCCGCCGCCGTCATACTTGGCGGCGGCGGAACGGCGGCCGCGGCAGTGGCAGCCCTGCAGGAGCTTGGCGCCGTGTCCGTGGACCTGTACGTCCGGAACACAGCCCGGGCTGAAGAAGCCAGGGCCGCCGCCGGTGGGCTCGGTATGGACATCACCGTCCATTCCCTGGACGGTGCGGTCGAAGCGATGGCCGGTGCCGGCGTCGTAATCTCCACGCTGCCGCCTCGCGCGGCCGACGGAATGGCGGCGGAGCTGGAAGCGCTGGGACGGCGAACCGACGGCGTCCTGCTGGACGTTGCCTACGACCCCTGGCCCAGCAAAATCGCCGCCGCATGGCACGCCGGCGGCGGAACAGTGGTCCCCGGCCTGGAGATGCTGCTCTACCAGGCGGTGGAGCAGGTTCGCCATTTCACGGGCCTGGCAGAGGCCGCAAGTGCCGAAGTCATAGATGTGATGTGCGACGCAGTCGGGGCACCCCGGCGGGTGTCCTGACCGCCAGACATGGCAGGATGGTTTTTATGTTGCGTTGGTTGACCGCCGGTGAATCCCATGGCCCGGCACTGGTCGGAATTATTGAAGGCGTCCCCGCAGGTGTTGAACTCACCAGCGGGCAGATCGCCGATGCCCTTGCCCGGCGGCGGCTCGGCTACGGCCGCGGGGCACGGATGAAGTTTGAGCAGGACGTCGTCACGATCCTCGGCGGTGTCCGCCACGGCATCACCCAGGGCGGTCCCGTCGCCATCCAGGTGGGCAACACCGAATGGCCCAAGTGGGAACAGATCATGTCCGCGGATCCGGTGGACCCCGAGGAACTCGAAGGCCAGGCCCGCAACGCCCCGCTGACCCGGCCGCGCCCCGGACACGCCGACTTCACCGGCATGCAGAAGTACGGCTTCGACGAGGCCCGTCCCGTGCTGGAACGCGCCAGCGCCCGCGAAACCGCCACGCGTGTTGCCATGGGTACCGTCGCCGCCCAGTTCCTGAAGCACCTCGGCATCGAGCTGGTCAGCCACACCGTCTCCATCGCCAGCGTCACCGTCCCCGAAGGCCGGCCGCTGCCGTTGCCTGGCAACGTGATCGCGCTCGACGCCGATCCGCTGCGCTGCTTCGACCGTGAGACCTCCGACGCCATGGTTGCGGAGGTGGACGCCGCCCACAAGGAAGGCGAAACCCTCGGCGGCGTGGTGGAGGTGCTCGCCTACGGCCTGCCGCCCGGACTCGGCAGCTACGTCCACTGGGACCGCCGCCTGGACTCCCGCCTGGCCGCCGCCCTCATGGGCATCCAGGCCATCAAGGGCGTCGAGGTGGGCGACGGCTTCCTCACCGCCGCACGCCGCGGTTCCGCCGCCCACGACGAGATCGTCAAGGACTCCGACGGCAGGATCATCCGCACGTCCAACCGCGCCGGCGGCATCGAGGGCGGCATGAGCATCGGCGACGTCCTGCGCGTCCGGGCCGCCATGAAGCCCATCGCCACCGTACCGCGCGCCCTGAAGACCATCGACATCAGCACCGGCGAGGCGGCCAAGGCCCACCACCAGCGCTCGGACGTCTGTGCGGTTCCGGCGGCCGGCGTGGTGGCCGAGGCCATGGTTGCGCTGGTCCTGGCCGAAGCCGTCACCGAAAAGTTCGGCGGCGACTCAGTGGCCGAGACCGCCCGCAACATCAAGGGCTACCTCGAGAGCATTCCGGCGTCGCTGGATACGATCGGACTCTAGTGCCCCGGAGCAATACACCCTGCGCCGCGGGGGACCGGCCCATTGTGCTCATTGGGCCCATGGCGGTCGGCAAATCCGCGATCGGGCAGCAGCTTGCGCAACAGCTGGACGCCCCGTTCGTGGACACCGACGCGGTCATCGTGGAGGGCAACGGATCCATCGCGGACATCTTCGCCAGCCGCGGCGAGCGGGCCTTCCGGGAGATCGAGGCCCGGACAGTGGCGCGCATCATCGAGGCCGCGGCCGGGACCGCCACCGTGGTCTCGCTGGGCGGCGGTTCGGTCCTGGACTCCGGCACGCAGCAGCTGCTGGAGCGGTGCACGGTTGTGTACCTGGAGTGCGACGCCGATACCGTCGCCGCCCGGATCGCCAAGAACTCCGGCCGGCCGCTGCTGGCGGGTGACGGCATCCGGCGCTGGAAGGCGCTGTTTGCCACCCGGAAGCCGGTCTACGAACGCCTGGCGGACATCGTGCTGGATGTCCGGCAGGGAACCGTGCCGCAGCTGGGCCTGAAGCTGGAAGCGGCACTGTGCGACTTCGCCGCCGCCAAGCCGCACCAAACCACCACCCGCGAGATCAACAAAACCGCGACGACGGCAGCCAACGGAAGTGCTGCCGCGAAACAGGAAGTTGAAAAGTGAGCGAATCAACAGTCATCAAGGTCACCGGCCAGTCGGCCGGGGACAACTACGACGTCGTAGTTGGCCGCGGCCTGCTCGGCACGCTGCCGGGACTGCTGGGGGAGCGCGTCCGCCGCGTCCTCGTCATCCATCCGCGGGCCCTCCGGCTCACCGGCGACACCGTCCGGGACGAACTGGACGCTGCCGGCTTCACCGCCGTCACCGCCGAGATCCCCGACGCCGAGGAAGGCAAGCACATCCAGGTTGCCGCGTTCTGCTGGCAGGTCCTGGGCCAGAACGATTTCACCCGCTCCGATGCTGTGGTCTCGGTCGGCGGCGGCGCCGTCACCGACCTCGCGGGCTTCGTGGCCGCCACCTGGCTGCGCGGCGTCAAGGTCATCCACATGCCCACCAGCCTCCTCGGTATGGTGGACGCCGCTGTGGGCGGCAAGACCGGCATCAACACCGCCGAGGGCAAGAACCTGGTTGGTTCCTTCCACCCGCCCGCAGCCGTCCTCGCCGACCTGGACACGCTGAAGACCCTCCCGCGGAACGAGATCATCTCCGGCATGGCCGAGGTCATCAAGTGCGGCTTCATCGCCGATCCCGCCATCCTGGACCTCGTGGAAAAGGACCCCGACGCCGTGACGGACCCCGGCTCCGACGTTCTCCGTGAGCTGATCGAACGCGCCATCGCCGTCAAGGCCCGCGTGGTCTCGGAGGACCTCAAGGAATCCGGTCTCCGCGAAATCCTGAACTACGGGCACACCCTGGGCCACGCGATCGAACTTGTGGAGCGCTACTCGTGGCGGCACGGCGCTGCCGTCTCGGTGGGCATGATGTTCGCGGCCGAGCTGTCCCGGAGCGTGGGCCGGCTCAGCGACGCCGACGCCGACCGGCACCGCAGCATCCTCGAATCCCTCGGGCTGCCCGTCACCTACCGGCGCGACCGCTGGCAGGGGCTGCTGGACGGCATGCGCCGCGACAAGAAGTCCCGCGGCGACCTGCTCCGTTTCGTGGTCCTCGACGGGATCGCCAAGCCGGGAATCCTGGATGTGCCGGACACCTCCCTGCTTTTCGCCGCCTACCAGGAGATTGCTTCCTGATGCGCGAGGACCAGGGCGGAACAATCGAATGGCCCGACGGCGGATTTCCGGGGATCCGGATCAATCCGGACACCCTGTTGTCTGAGATCGTCAGCGAGGAGACCTGCGCAGCCGCGCTGGAAGCGTCCACGGATCCAGCGGACCAGGTCCTGGTTCTGCTCGTCGAGGGACGCGCTTCAGACGCTGCCGAACTGCTGGCAGAAGCCCGGTACAAGGACCCCGAGTCGTTCACACTACGGGCCTACGAAGCGGACGTCCTGCGCGTCTCCCACCGCTACGACCGCGCCGTCGAGCTCTTCCGGCAGCTCGTATCCGAGGCGCACGGCACCGCCAACGAGGCCCTCGCACACCAGTACCTGGGCCGGGCGTACTTTGCCGCAGGGAACATCGGCGCGGCGGTGGAATCCTTCGCGCGGGCCCTGGACCTCCGGGTGGCGCAGTCCGCCGACGCTGCGCTGATCTACTCCTCAACGGTGGCGCTGCAGCGGGCGCGGGACGTGTTCGAACTGGCGTCCTGAAAAGTGGGCCCGGCTTTTCCGCTAGAATAGTTTCTGGATTTTTGATAAACACACGCTGGCGCGCCGTTCGGCATGCCCGCTTGGCATAACAGCTGGCAGCCAGAACCAGTCAGACACAACCAGAGGAAACCAGTGGCAACCACAAACGACATCAAGAACGGCACCGTCCTGAAGCTCGAGGGCCAGCTCTGGAACGTTATCGAGTTCCAGCACGTCAAGCCGGGCAAGGGCGGCGCTTTCGTGCGCACCAAGATGCGGAACGTCATGTCCGGCAAGGTCGTCGACAAGACCTTCAACGCCGGCCTCAAGATCGAAACCGCCACCGTGGACCGCCGCGACTACCAGTACCTGTACCAGGACGGCGCCGACTTCGTCTTCATGGACACCTCGGACTACGACCAGATCACCGTGTCCGGCGCCACCGTGGGCGATGCCACCAACTTCATGCTCGAAAACCAGATGGTCAACATCGCCATCCACGAAGGCACCCCGCTGTACATCGAACTGCCGCCGAGCGTTGTCCTCGAAATCACCTACACCGAGCCGGGCCTGCAGGGCGACCGCTCCTCCGCCGGCACCAAGCCCGCCACCCTGGAAACGGGCTACGAGATCCAGGTGCCCCTGTTCGTCGAGAACAACACCAAGGTCAAGGTCGACACCCGCGACGGCAGCTACCTGGGCCGGGTCAACGACTAGTGAGCGCCCGCGGTAAAGCCCGCAACAGGGCTCTCGAGGTCCTCTTCGAAGCCGAGCAGCGCTCTGTCTCGGCGTTCGACGTGCTGCGTGCGCGCCGCGAGAGGACCGACCAGATCGTCAATCCGTACACCCTCGAGATCGTTGAAGGCGTCGTGTCGATGCAGGCCACCATCGACGAGTTCCTGGAGACCTACTCACAGGGCTGGACCTTGGAGCGCATGCCGTCCGTGGACCGCATCATCCTGAGGATCGGCACCTGGGAACTGCTATACAACGACGACGTTCCGGACGGTGTTGCCGTCAGCGAAGCTGTCGCTCTGGCCAAGACGCTCTCCACCGACGAGTCGCCGTCGTTCATCAACGGCCTCCTGGGGCGCCTTCAGCAGCTGAAGCCGTCCCTGCTCGCCTGAGCTGAGTTCTACGCAGAAAGCCCCTGCCGGTTTGCCGGCAGGGGCTTTCTGCGTTTTACCGCTGGACTGTGTCTTTACTGCTGGACTGTTCCCTACTGCTGGACGGCGGCCCGCAGCGCGGTCAGGTGGCGCAGTTGCTGCAACTCGTCCTGCTGGTGCGACGGGACATCCCTGCCGCTGAGGATCCGCTGCCGGGTGAAGGCCAGCCGGGTCGCCGCCTTGACGAACTCCTTCATCTCCTCGCCCCGGTTGTAGGACCGGGCCCAGCGGACGGCCTGCCGGCGGCCGCCCGGTGTGGACAGCAGGTCCAACTCCGCCGGAGCGAACCACCCGGCGGCGGCGTACTCCTGGAGCCGCTGCCGGGTAAGCCGCGTTTCCGCGACGCGCAGCACCACGATGCAGGCCACGGCGAGCAGGAAGATCGGGATCTGCACGAGGACGTACTGGGCCAGGAAGTCCTGGCCCATGCTGTTCCACCTGTTGTGCAGGATCATGGCGGGAACCAGGCCCACGAAGAACGCGAGCACCGAAATTCCGGAGTGCCCGCGCCGCGCCGCCAGGCCCATGACCAGGCCGGTGGTCCCGGTGAAGATGGCATGCGCGAACGGCGACATCACCCCGCGCAGGAAGAAGATCTGGACAAGGTCGCTGCCGGGTGTGCCGGACTCGGCGATCGCCCGGCCGAAGTAGAGGATGTTCTCGGTGAACGCGAAGCCGCCGGCGATGGTGAACGCAAACACCACGCCGTCGACCGGCCCGTCAAAGTTCCGGCGGGCGAACAAAAGGAGCAGCAGCAGGCCCAGGGACTTGGCGAACTCCTCCACCACCGGCGCCTGGACGGTGGTCATGAAATCGCGGAAGGACGCCTCGTCGGTGGTGGGGGCCGCCAGGGCGAAGACCGGCTGGATGAGCAGCGTTACGGCGATGGAGACGGCCGCGCCCCAGGTGAAGGCAAAAATCAGCAGGCGCTTCGGTTCCGGTTCCCACCGGTCAATGACGGCCACGGCGGTCAACACCGCCGCCAGCGGGATCAGGGACGCGACGAAGCCGATAACGAAGCCGGTGACACCGGTGCTGGCCAGGAGGAACGGCACCACCAGGAACAGGCTCACGAAAGCCAGTATCCCGCCGCCGACGACGAGCCCCAGGGTCCCTGCCCCCGGGCGGGCGGCCACAGTGGACGCGGCCTCCGGGATAACCTGGTCCACGGCGCGGCCGCTGTGCCCGGGCGCCGGTCTGTAGTTCTGCGGCTGGACGTGTCCCATCCAACTGGGATTCGCGGGCTGGCCGGGGTACTCAGGTCCGGGGAACTGCCTCTGCTGCGGGTTCATCGACATAGACACGAGCCTAGTGCGGTGTGACGGACAACGCCCTCTGCCGGGGCCGGGGACGGACGTCCGTGTGGTAATTTTGGAAGGCAAATGTTCCTTTTTTAATTCCGTCCCGTGAGGCGGGGAAAGGGGAGACGAGCGATGACTCATGTCACGCAGGCACCGGTTCCGGCCAGGGTTGTACTCAACCAGGCGGACATTGACCGTGCCCTCACTCGGATCGCCCATGAAATCCTCGAGGCCAACAAGGGCTCCCAGGATCTGGTGCTGCTCGGCATTCCCCGCCGCGGCTACCCGCTTGCAGTCCGGCTCGCCCAGAAAATCGCCGTCGCCGATCCCGCCGTTGACGCCGCCGCGATCGTCGGCCAGCTGGACGTCACGATGTTCCGGGACGATCTTTCCCACCAGCCCACGAGGCCCCCGCACCGCACCCAGCTCCCGCTGACGGGCATCGACAACAAGGTCGTCGTGCTGATCGACGACGTGCTGTACTCCGGCCGGACGATCCGGGCTGCCCTGGACGCGCTCGTGGACCTCGGCCGGCCGCGCATCGTGCGCCTGGCTGTCCTGATCGACCGGGGCCACCGCGAACTGCCCATCCGTGCCGACCATGTGGGCAAGAACCTGCCCACATCCTCAGCCGAAAAGGTCCGGGTCCGGCTCGAGGAGACCGACGCCGTCGACGGCCAGGCGGTCAACGAAGTGGTCATCGAGGGCGGCGCATGAAACACCTTCTCTCCACCGAAGACCTCAGCCTGGCCAGCGCCGTCCGCATCCTTGACACCGCCGAAGAGATGTCGACGGTGGGGGAGCGCGAGGTCAAGAAGCTCCCCGCCCTGCGCGGACGGACCGTGGTGAACCTCTTCTTCGAAGATTCCACCAGGACCCGCATTTCGTTCGAAGCCGCAGCCAAGCGGCTCTCCGCGGACGTCATCAACTTCGCCGCCAAGGGATCCTCGGTCTCCAAGGGCGAATCACTCAAGGACACCGCCCAGACCCTGTCCGCGATGGGGGCCGACGCCGTCGTGATCCGCCACTGGGCCTCCGGTGCACCGCACAGGCTGGCAGCCACCGACTGGATCGACGCCGCCGTCATCAATGCCGGCGACGGCACCCATGAGCACCCCACCCAGGCACTGCTGGACGCGTTCACCATGCGCCGGCACTGGACCAAGCTCTCCGGCCTGCCTTCCACGGGTGCGGACCTGCGCGGCATGCGCGTCGCCATCGCCGGCGACGTCCTGCACTCCCGGGTCGCTCGGTCCAACGTCTGGCTGCTGCGCACGCTCGGCGCCGACGTCACCCTGGTAGCCCCGCCCACCCTGCTGCCCATCGGCGTCGAACATTGGCCCTGCAGCATCAGCTACGACATGGACGAGACCCTGGAAAAGGGCGTTGACGCGGTGATGATGCTCCGCGTCCAGGGCGAGCGGATGAACGCCTCGTTCTTCCCGTCCACCCGGGAGTACTCCCGCCGCTGGGGCTTCGACGACAACAGGCTCCGCGCACTGGACAGCCTGGGCCTGAAGGACACCATCATCATGCACCCCGGCCCGATGAACCGGGGCCTGGAAATTTCTGCGGCCGCCGCCGATTCGCCCCGTTCCACCGTGCTCGCACAGGTGAAGAACGGCGTCTCGATCCGCATGGCCGCCCTGTACCTGCTGCTCTCCGGGGACACCCGTGAACCAGCCGCCACCCTGAAGGAGAGCAACTGATGGCTGAAGAAACCACGTACCTGATCCGGGGCGCCGCGATCCTGGGCGGCGACGCCGAGGACCTGCTCATCCGCGACGGCGTGATCACGGCAAGGGGCACCGACCTGTCGGAGACAGACGCCGCTGACGGCCCCACGGTCATCGATGCCGCCGGCCTCGTCGCCCTGCCGGGCATGGTGGACGTCCACACGCACCTCCGCGAACCGGGCCGGGAGGACGCCGAAACGGTGGAAACCGGAACCCGCGCCGCAGCCCTGGGTGGCTTCACCGCCGTGCATGCCATGGCCAACAGCACCCCGGTGGCGGACACCGCCGGCGTCGTCGAGCAGGTCTACAGCCTGGGCAAGGCCGCCGGCTGGGTGGACGTCCGCCCGGTGGGCGCCGTCACCGTGGGCCTCGCCGGCGAGCAGCTCGCCGAACTCGGCGCCATGGCAGACTCCCGCGCCCGCGTCCGCATGTTCTCGGACGACGGCATCTGCGTCCACGATCCCGTCCTGATGCGCCGCGCCCTTGAATACGTCAAGGCGTTCGACGGCGTGGTGGCCCAGCACGCGCAGGAACCGCGCCTCACCGCCGGTGCCCAGATGAACGAGGGCGAAGTGTCCGCCGTGCTCGGCCTGACCGGCTGGCCGGCAGTGGCAGAGGAAAGCATCATCGCCCGCGACGTGCTGCTCGCCCAGCATGTCGGCTCACGGCTGCACGTCTGTCACGTGTCCACTGCAGGTTCGGTCGAGATCATCCGCTGGGCCAAGAGCCGCGGCATCAACGTCACCGCCGAGGTGACCCCGCACCACCTGCTCCTCACCGACGACCTGGTCCGCAGCTACGACCCTGTCTACAAGGTCAACCCGCCGCTGCGCACCAATGACGACGTCCAGGCCCTGCGCGCCGCCCTCGCCGACGGCACTATCGATGTCGTGGGGACCGACCACGCCCCGCACCCGAGCGAGCACAAGGAGTGCGAGTGGGCGCAGGCGGCGATGGGCATGACCGGCCTGGAAACCGCCCTGTCCGTGGTGCAGCACGCCATGATCGAGACCGGCCTCATGACCTGGGCCGACTTCGCGCGGGTCACCTCCACCGCGCCTGCCAGCATCGGGCGGCTCACGGACCAGGGCCGGCCGCTCGAAAAGGGCGAACCCGCCAACATTGTCCTGGTGGATCCGGCCGCGCGCTGGACCGTGGATCCCGCCGCGATGGCAACGATGGGACGCAACTCGCCGTTCCGCGGCATGGAGCTCCCGGGCAAGGTGGTGGCCACGTTCTTCAAGGGCCACCCCACTGTCCTGGACGGCAAGCTCAACACGCCCTACCGCCACCCGTCGGAAGTGCCGGTTGCCGGCGCAGCAGGTGCCAACTGATGGAAAAAGTCCTTCCCGGACTTGCGATGCTGGCGGTTGTCGCCGTCGTTTTTGTCCTGATCTGGGTCGGCTGGCGCGGCCGGCTGCGGCGCCAGTCCGGCATCGAGCAGCTGCCGGCGGTTCCGGACGTTCTGGGCGAGCCGCTGCTTTCGGCGGACGGCCAGTACGTGGCCTCCACCACCGCGGGTGACTGGCTGGACCGGATCGCCGTGCACGGCCTCGGCATCCGCACCAACGCGGAGCTCTCCATCCATCCGGAAGGCGTGCTCCTGGACCGCTCCGGCGCGCGGCCGCTGTTCATCCCGGCGGCCTCGCTGGCCGGCGTCCGGCAGGACAGCGGCATGGCCGGTAAATTCGTGGAAAAGGACGGGCTGCTGATCCTCAGCTGGACCCTCGGAACCCACGCCCTGGACACCGGCTTCCGAACCCGCCGTGCCGCGGACAAGCCGGCAGTCCTCCAACAACTTCAGGAAATGATCTCCCCAGGCCCCCAGGCAGGTGCCCATAGTGGAAAGTAATAAAGTGACGGAAACCGAAGTGACAGTAAACGCAGGAACTGCGCCGCAGGCCGCAGCATCCGCCCCCGCCGTCCTGGTGCTCGAAGACGGCCGCATCTTCCGTGGCCGCAGCTACGGCGCGCAGGGCACCGCCCTGGGGGAAGCGGTCTTCGCCACCGGCATGACCGGCTACCAGGAGACCATTACCGACCCGTCCTACGCACGCCAGCTGGTGGTCCAGACGGCGCCGCACATCGGCAACACCGGTGTGAACAGCGAGGACGCCGAATCCCGCCGCATCTGGGTTGCCGGCTACATCGTCCGTGACGCCGCCCGCCGCCCGTCCAACTGGCGGTCTGAGCGATCTCTCGACTCCGAGCTCGTCGAGCAGGGCATCGTCGGCATCCAGGGCGTGGACACCCGCGCCATCACCCGCCACCTGCGTGAGCACAAGACCATGCGCGCCGGCATCTTCTCCGGCGAGGCAGCCAAGGCCACAGACAAGGAACTCGTTGACGCCGTGCTCGCCAGCGAGCCGATGGAAGGCGCCCGGCTTGCCGAGGAAGTCAGCATCGACGAAGCCTACGTCGTGGAGCCCAAGGACCACGGCTGGGACGGCGACGCGCGTTTCAGCATCGCGGCGATCGACCTTGGCATCAAGGCCATGACGCCGGTCCGCTTCGCCGAGCGCGGCGTCCGCGTGCACGTGCTGCCCGCCACCGCCACCATCGACGACGTCAAGGCCGTCAGCCCCGACGGATTCTTCATGTCCAACGGCCCCGGCGACCCCGCCACCGCCGACAACCAGGTCAAGCTGCTCCGCACCGTCCTTGACGAGAAGCTGCCCTACTTCGGCATCTGCTTCGGCAACCAGATCCTGGGCCGCGCCCTCGGCTTCGGTACCTACAAGCTGCGCTACGGCCACCGCGGCATCAACCAGCCCGTCATGGACCGCCGCACGGGCAAGGTGGAGATCACCTCGCAAAACCACGGCTTCGCCGTCGACGCCCCGCTGGACGGCCCCACCAACGCCCCGGAAGAGCGGTACGGCCGGGTCGAGGTCAGCCACGTCAGCCTGAACGACGAGGTTGTGGAAGGCCTGGCCTGCCTGGACATCCCGGCCTTCTCGGTCCAGTACCACCCGGAAGCCGCCGCCGGCCCGCACGACGCCGCCTACCTCTTCGACCGCTTCATCGAGCTGATGGAAGGTACCCGGGACGGCCGCACGGCCAACCTGTCCAAGGAACCGGTGGACGCGCAGCACCCCGCCGATGCCCAGCAAGACGGTGCCCAGCAGAACACGACTGACAACAAGACTGAGGACAAGAAGTAATGCCCAAGAGAACTGACCTTAAGAGCGTCCTGGTCATCGGTTCCGGCCCGATCGTCATCGGCCAGGCCGCCGAATTCGACTACTCCGGCACGCAGGCCCTTCGCGTCCTCAAGGAGGAAGGCCTGCGCGTCATCCTCGTCAACTCCAACCCGGCCACCATCATGACCGACCCGGAGTTCGCCGACGCCACCTACATCGAGCCCATCACCCCCGAGGTGGTGGAGAAGATCATCGCCAAGGAACGCCCGGACGCCGTGCTGCCCACCCTGGGCGGCCAGACCGCGCTGAACACCGCCATCGCGCTGGACAAGAATGGTGTGCTGGAGAAGTACAACGTGGAACTGATCGGCGCGAACATCGCCGCGATCGAGCTCGGCGAGGACCGCGAAAAGTTCAAGGGCGTCGTGGAGCGCTGCGGCGCCGAATCCGCCCGCAGCCACATCATCCACACCATGGACGAGGCCCTGAAGGCAGCCGACGACCTCGGCTACCCCATGGTGGTCCGCCCGTCCTTCACCATGGGCGGCCTCGGTTCCGGTCTGGCGTACAACGAAAATGACCTCCGCCGTATCGTCGGCCAGGGCCTGCAGTACAGCCCCACCAGCGAGGTGCTGCTCGAAGAGAGCATCCTCGGCTGGAAGGAATACGAGCTCGAGATGATGCGGGACAAGAACGACAACGTGGTTGTCGTCTGCTCCATCGAGAACTTCGATCCCGTGGGCGTGCACACCGGCGACTCCATCACCGTTGCGCCGGCACTGACCCTCACCGACCGTGAATACCAGCGGCTGCGCGACATCTCCATCGCGGTCATCCGCGAGGTCGGCGTGGACACCGGCGGCTGCAACATCCAGTTCGCCATCGACCCGGCCACCGGCCGCGTCGTGGTCATCGAAATGAACCCGCGCGTGTCCCGCTCCTCGGCCCTGGCCTCCAAGGCCACCGGCTTCGCCATCGCCAAGATCGCCACCAAGCTCTCGCTCGGCTACACCCTGGACGAGATCCCGAACGACATCACGCAGAAGACCCCCGCCTCCTTCGAGCCGACGCTCGACTACGTGGTGGTCAAGGTTCCGCGGTTTGCGTTCGAGAAGTTCCCCGCCGCGGACAACACCCTCACCACCACCATGAAGTCGGTGGGCGAGGCCATGGCCATGGGCCGCAACTTCACCGAGGCCCTGCAGAAGGCGCTGCGCTCCCTCGAGCAGAAGGGCTCGCAGCTGGACTTCAGCTCCGTCCCCGAATGGGAAGTCCCGGAGCTCATCGAGAAGGCCAAGCGCCCGACGACGGACCGCCTGCACCAGGTGCAGCGCGCCCTGCTCGGCGGAGCCAGCGTGGAGGACCTCCACGAGGCCACCGAGATCGACCCCTGGTTCCTGGACCAGCTCCAGCTGCTCAACGAGATCTCCCAGGAGATCCGCCGCTCCGGTGCCCTGACCGAGGACATGCTCCGCAACGCCAAGCGGCACGGATTCTCCGACGAACAGATCGGCTCGCTGACGCACAACTCCGAGGCCGTTGTCCGCGGCGTCCGCCAGGCGCTGGGCATCCGCCCGGTCTACAAGACCGTGGACACCTGCGCCGCCGAGTTCGCCGCCTACACGCCGTACCACTACTCGGCCTATGACGAGGAGGACGAGGTTGCGCTGCACTCCAAGCCGTCCATCCTCATCCTCGGCTCCGGGCCCAACCGCATCGGCCAGGGGATCGAGTTCGACTACTCCTGCGTCCACGCCTCCATGGCGCTGCGCAAGGCCGGCTACGAGACCGTCATGGTCAACTGCAACCCGGAAACCGTCTCCACCGACTACGACATCTCCACCCGGCTGTACTTCGAGCCGCTGACCCTCGAGGACGTCCTCGAGGTCATCGCGGCCGAGGAACGCACTGGCGGCGTGATGGGCGTCTTCGTCCAGCTCGGCGGCCAGACCCCGCTGAAGCTGGCCCAGCAGCTGGCCGACGCCGGCGTGCCCATCCTCGGAACGTCGCCCGAGGCGATCGACCTCGCCGAGCACCGCGGCGCCTTCGCCCGTGTGCTGGACGAAGCCGGCCTGGTGTCCCCGAAGAACGGCACCGCCGTGTCCTTCGAGGACGCCAAGAAGATCGCCGACGAGATCGGCTACCCGGTCCTGGTCCGCCCGTCCTACGTCCTGGGCGGCCGCGGCATGGAGATCGTCTACGATGAGCCGAACCTGTCCCGCTACATCGCCAACGCCACCGAGATCACCGCAGAGCACCCGGTGCTGATCGACCGGTTCCTCGAGGACGCCGTCGAAATCGACGTCGACGCCCTCTTCGACGGCACGGACATGTACCTCGGCGGCATCATGGAGCACATCGAGGAGGCCGGCGTCCACTCCGGCGACTCCGCGTGCGTCCTGCCCCCTATCACCCTGGGCAACAACGTGCTGGAACGCGTCCGCACCGCCACCCGCGCCATCGCCGAGGGCGTGGGCGTCCGCGGGCTCATCAACATCCAGTTCGCGCTGGCCTCGGACGTCCTCTACGTCCTGGAAGCCAACCCCCGCGCCTCCCGGACCGTGCCCTTCGTGTCCAAGGCCACCGGCGTGCAGATGGCCAAGGCCGCCGCGCTGATCGGCACCGGTGTGACAATCGGCCAGCTCCGCAGCGCGTACAAGATGCTGCCGGAAACCGGCGACGGCTCCACGCTGCCAGTGGACGCTCCGGTCGCCGTCAAGGAAGCGGTGCTGCCGTTCAGCCGCTTCCGTACCCCGGAGGGCAAAGTCGTGGACTCGCTGCTCGGGCCGGAAATGCGCTCCACCGGTGAGGTCATGGGCATCGACAAGCACTTCGACACCGCGTTCGCCAAGAGCCAGGCCGGCGCCAACAACGCCCTGCCCACGGAAGGCAAGGTCTTCGTCTCCGTCGCCAACCGCGACAAGCGTTCGGTGATCATGGGCGTCAAGCGGCTCTCCGACCTCGGCTTCGAGATCGTCTCCACCGGCGGCACGGCCGACGTCCTGCGCCGCAACGGCATCCAGGCCACCCCGGTGCGCAAGGTGGCAGAGGGCAGCAGCGCCGAAGGTGAAGGCACCATCGCCGACCTCGTGGTCGCCGGCGAAATCGACATGGTGTTCAACACCCCGTCCGGCGGCGAGGCCCGCAGCGACGGCTACGAACTCCGTGCCGCCGCCACGTCCATCGGCATCCCCTGCATCACCACCGTGGCCGAGTTCAACGCCGCTGTCCAGGCCATCGAGGCGCTGCGCACCTACGCCTGGTCCGTGACCAGCCTGCAGGAGCACGCAGCAGCGCTCCTTGCGTCGCAGGAGGCCGCGCTGCAGAAGGCAGCCGCGCAGAGCCCGGCAGCGCAGAATGCCTGAGGCAGGGAACGCTGCCGCAGGCACCGGCCGGGAGCCGTTCGGCTCCCGGCTGGGCCGGGCCATGGCGGACCGCGGCCCGCTGTGCGTCGGGATTGATCCCCACCCTTCGCTCCTGGCCAGCTGGGGCCTGAACGACGACGTCGCCGGCCTGAGGCGCTTCTCGCTCACCGCCCTGGAGGCCGTGTCTTCGCTCGCTGCCGCGGTCAAGCCGCAGGTGGCGCTGTACGAACGGCACGGGTCTGCCGGCATGGCGGTCCTCGAAGAGGTTCTGGCCACTGCCCGGGACGAGGGCGTGCTGACCATCGCCGACGCCAAGCGCGGGGACATCGGGTCCACCATGGCCGCCTACGCCGACGCCTGGCTCAGCGACGACTCTGCCCTCGCCGCAGACTCCGTGACGCTCAGCCCGTACCTGGGGTTCGAGTCGCTCCGGCCGGCCCTGGATCTCGCCGCCCAGCACGGCCGGGGCGTGTTTGTCCTCGCGCTGACCTCCAACCCGGAGGGCGCCTCGGTGCAGCACGTCGGCGGCAGCGACTCCGTGGCGCGCCGGATTGTCCGGGCCGCCGCGGGGGAGAACGAACGGTACTCCAGTGCCCTCGGCTCGGTGGGCCTCGTGGTGGGAGCCACCGTGGGCACCGCGCTGGCGGACCTGCAGCTTGACCTCGGGGCCGTCCGCGGGCCGATCCTGGCCCCCGGCCTGGGCGCGCAGGGGGCAACTCCGGCAGACCTCCGGAGGACCTTCGGCGCCGCCTACCCCCAGGTGTTGGGAACGTCCAGCCGGGACATCCTCAAGGCCGGCCCCGGCATCCGGGAGCTGACCGAGGCGGCCCAGCGCACCCTCGCGGGGCTCAGGTCCGAATAGTCCATTGATTTCTCCGGCCGGCAGGGAGTAGGTTCAGGACAAATCCGTGGCTGCTCCAACGCCGCCGGCCGCGGATCCGTTGGCTGACCCCAGGGGAATGACCGTGAGCTTGCGACCCTTGTCACCGCAGGAACGTTCCGACGCACTCAGGAAGGCCGCGGCGGCAAGGGCTGCCAGGGCCTCGGCCAAGGAACGGCTCAAATCCGGAGAGCTGACCGTGGCCCAGATCCTGGACTCCGGCGGAACCGAGGAGGCCATAGCGCGGATGCGCGTTTCGGAGCTCCTCGAGGCCCTGCCGGGGATCGGGAAGGTCCGGGCCGCGGCCATCATGGACAGCCTGGGCATCGCCGCGTCCCGCAGGGTCCGGGGCCTGGGCATCCACCAGCGCCGGGCGCTGGTAGATTTTATGAACGAGAAATAGCTTTATCCGAACAGAGTCATCTGTAGACCGTCCAAAGGAATACGTGAGCAACAAACCCGGACTGACAGTCCTCGCTGGTCCTACGGCTGTTGGCAAAGGCACCGTGTCCACCTATATCCGCGACACCTACCCCGAGGTCTGGCTGTCCGTTTCGGCCACCACGCGGGCCCCGCGGCCGGGCGAGATCGACGGCGTGCACTACTACTTCAAGTCCAAGGAGGAGTTCGAGTCCCTGGTGGAGGCCGGCGAATTCCTGGAGTGGGCTGTGGTGCACGGGCAGAACACCTACGGAACCCTGAAGAGCACCGTCAACCAGGCCATCGCCGAGGGCCGCTCCGTGCTGCTGGAGATCGATCTGCAGGGGGCCCGGCAGGTGAAGAAGGCTGTTCCGGATGCCCAGTTCGTCTTCCTGGCACCGCCCAGCTGGGAAGAACTGGTCCGCCGGCTGGTGGGCCGGGGGACGGAATCAGCCGAGGAACAGCAGCGCCGGCTGGAAACCGGTAAAGTAGAACTTGCTGCTGAACCGGAGTTCGACCACACCGTCATCAATGACGACGTCCGCCGGGCAGCGGACGAGCTTGTTTCACTCATGGGGCTCACGCCGCATCCGCGCCAGTCGCAGACGCCGTCGGCCCGCTAGAAATTTGGAGAATTCGTGTCCACGAACCTTGAAGGCATCATCAACCCGCCGATCGATTCGCTGCTCGAGGCAGCCGATTCCAAGTACGGCCTGGTGATCTTCGGTGCCAAGCGTGCACGCCAGATCAACGCCTACTACGCACAGCTGCACGAGGGCCTGTTCGAGTATGTCGGCCCGCTGGTTGACACCAAGCTGAACGAGAAGTCGCTGTCCATCGCCCTGCGCGAGATCAACGAGGGCAAGCTGGTTGCCACGCCGATCGAAGCTGCAGAGTAGCCTCCGCAGAGTAAACAGACTGCCTGCTGACGGAGCTCACGTGCGCATAGTCCTCGGAGTCGGGGGAGGGATCGCCGCCTACAAGGTGGCATCGCTCCTCCGGCTTTTTACTGAAGCCGGCCATGACGTCACCGTCATCCCAACGGAAGCCGCCACCCGCTTTGTCGGCGTGGCCACGTGGGAGGCCCTGTCCGGAAACCCGGTGACCAACAGCGTCTTCGACGACGTCGACCAGGTGAAGCACGTCCGGCTGGGCCACGAGGCAGACCTGATTGTGGTGGCGCCCGCAACGGCAGACCTATTGGCCCGTGCGGCCACCGGCCAGGCCAACGACCTGCTCACCAACACGCTCCTGATGGCGAGCGGCCCGGTACTGTTCGCTCCCGCCATGCACACCGAGATGTGGCAGCATGCGGCCACCCAGGCCAACGTCGAAACTCTGCGCAGCCGCGGCGTGACGGTCCTGGAACCCGCCAGCGGGCGGCTGACCGGCAGTGACTCCGGGCCCGGGCGGCTGCCCGAGCCGGAAGCCATCTTCGACGCCGCGCTGGCACTGGCCCACGGGCTCCGGTCCGGCGCCGGGTTGCCCCTGGCCGGACGCACCGTGACCATCAGCGCCGGCGGTACCCGGGAGCCCCTGGATCCCGTCCGGTTCCTGGGCAACCGCTCCTCCGGCAAACAGGGCGTAGCGCTGGCCGCCGCCGCCCGCGATGCCGGAGCCACCGTCCGGCTCGTGGCCGCCCACATGGACGTGCCCGCCCCGTCGGGCGTCGAACTCATCGCCGTCGAAACGGCCCTGCAGCTCCGCGAAGCCATGCTGGCAGCGGCAGCAGGGTCCGACGTCGTGGTTATGGCGGCGGCAGTGGCCGATTTCCGTCCGGCGGAGGTGTCCGGAAGCAAGATCAAGAAACGGGACGACACCGCTGACCCTGTGGTCACGCTGGTCCGCAACCCCGACATCCTGCAGGAGCTTGTCGCGGTGCGCGACGCCGCCGGCAGTAGCCAGATCGTGGTGGGCTTCGCCGCCGAGACCGGCGACGAGCAGGGCGATGTGCTCTCCTACGCCGAGGCAAAGCTCAAGCGCAAGGGCTGCGACCTGCTGGTGGTGAACCACGTGGGCTCTGACAAGGTCTTCGGCCATGACCACAACTCCGTGGTCATCCTTTCGCGGGCCGGCTCCGAGCCCCAGTCAGCCTCAGGCTCCAAGCAGGAGGTCGCCGCCATTGTCATTGACCGGATCGGTTCCGAACTGAGCCGGGTGTTTCCGCGAACCTGACGGGCGTAAGCAACGTCTCCTTAGCATGGGGACACACGCTGCCGCCCCGCCGTTTGCCAACCAGTAAGGTAGTTGAGTGACTTTACCGCTGCACATTCCAGAATCCCACGGGTCCGCACCCGCCGCGCTTCGGCTCTTCACCTCGGAGTCGGTGACTGAAGGGCACCCGGACAAGATCTGTGACCAGATCAGTGATGCGATCCTGGACGCCCTGCTGGACAAGGACCCCGAGTCCCGCGTCGCAGTGGAGACCATGGCCACCACCGGCCTGGTTCACGTGGCAGGCGAAGTGACCACAGACGCGTACGTCGAAATCCCGCAGATCGTCCGCGAGACCATCCTCGGCATCGGTTACGACTCCTCCGCCAACGGCTTCGACGGCGCACGCTGCGGCGTTTCCGTGTCTATCGGCCAGCAGTCCAACGACATCGCCGGCGGCGTCTTCAACTCCCTCGAAGCGCGCGAAGGCCGCCAGGAGGACGACTATGACCTCCAGGGCGCCGGCGACCAGGGCCTCATGTTCGGCTACGCCAGCGACGAGACCCCCTCCTACATGCCCACGCCGATCTGGATCGCGCACCGCCTGTCGGAGCGGCTCACCGAAGTCCGCAAGAGCGGCGAACTCGACTACCTCCGCCCGGACGGCAAGACCCAGGCCACCATCGGGTACGACGGCGACCGGCCGGTTTCCGTGGAAACCATCGTGATCTCCAGCCAGCACGCCGACGGCTTCAGCCTCGACCAGCTGCGCGCAGACCTCGCGACGCACGTCATCGACCCCGTCCTCGCCCTCGCGGACCTGGACATTTCGCGCACCACCAACATCCTGAACCCGGCCGGCGCGTTCGTGATCGGCGGACCCGTGGGCGACGCTGGACTCACCGGCCGCAAGATCATCGTGGACACCTACGGCGGCATGGCCCGCCATGGCGGCGGCGCCTTCTCCGGCAAGGACCCGTCCAAGGTGGACCGCTCCGCGGCATACGCCATGCGCTGGGTTGCCAAGAACGTGGTGGCCGCAGGCCTGGCCAAGCGCGCCGAGATCCAGATCGCCTACGCCATCGGCCAGGCCCGCCCCGTGGGAACCTACGTCGAGACGTTCGGGACCGAGACCGTGGACCCGGCAAAGATCAGCGCCGCGATTGCCGAGATCTTCGACCTGCGCCCCCGCGCCATCATCGACGCCCTGGACCTCAAGCGTCCCATCTACGCCAAGACGGCCGCCCACGGCCACTTCGGCCGCGACGATCCGGACTTCACCTGGGAGCGCCTGGACCGCGTGGATGACCTGAAGGCGTACTTCAACGCCTGAGCCGTCTCCTCCACGTCCGCCAGCGCCGGGAATGTCAGACCCTTGTGATTGGCTGATGGGTAACCCAGGACGGAGGTAAGGCGCATGTCTGCAAACGGCATGTCTTCGCACCCAGCACCAGAACCCCTGCAGCTGTCACTGCTGCAGGGGTTCCCTGCCACGGCCAGGCCCGCCGGCGGACCCGCGCTGGCTGCAGTCCGGCCGGTGGCGCGCGTGCTCATCGAGTCCCCGCTGCCGCACCTGGACCGGCCTTTCGACTACAGCGTGCCCGCCGAACTGGATGACGACGCCCAGCCGGGCGTGCGTGTCCGGGTGAAGTTCAGCGGCCAGGAACTGGGCGGATACATTCTGGAACGGGTTGACGAGTCCGACGCCGGCCAGCCACTCGTTCCGCTGCACAAGGTCGTCTCGCCGGTTGCCGTGCTGAGGCCCGCGCTGCAGGAGCTCGCCGGACGTGTCGCCGCACGCTATGCGGGCACCGTCAGCGACGTACTCCGCGTGGCCATCCCGCCGCGGGTGGTCAAGGTGGAGAAGGAGCTCGCCGACGCGGAACCGGGCACGCCGTCCGCCGCCGATCATGACCTGTCCGGCTCCGGCTGGACCGCATCGCCTGGTTGGAACCGGTACCGGAACGGTTCCGCTTACCTTCGCCACCTTGCGTCTGGAGGCTCGCCCCGGGCTGCCCTCAGTGCGCTGCAGGGGTTTGGCCCGGACGGCTGGCCGCGGCTTGTCGCGGAGGCGGTGGCAGCGGTCAGGCAGTCCGGACGCGGCGCCGTCGTCGTCGTTCCCGACTACCGCGACCTGGACCGGGTCCAGGCAGCCCTCGAGGACATCCTGCCCGCCGATGACCTGGCGCGGCTGACGGCCGACGACGGCCAGACGCCCAGGTACCGCAGCTACCTTCGGATCCTCAAGGGATCGGCGGGCGTCGCCGTGGGCACCCGTTCGGCGGCCTATGCGCCCGTCCAAAACCTGGGACTCGTGGTGTGCTGGGACGACGGCGACGACCTCCATGTCGAACAGCGTTCCCCATATGCCCATACCCGCGAGGTGCTGCTGCTCCGTGCCGAGCAGGAGGGAGCAGCCTGCCTGCTGGCAGGGCACTCACGGAGCACGGAGGTGCAGCGGCTGGTGGATGTGGGCTGGGCAATGCCCGTGGAAGCCGACCGAACGGTGCTCCGGCGTACGGTTCCCCGGGTCCTGAACACGGCCGACAGCTTCGAACAGGAGCGCGACCCGCTCGCCCGGATGGCCAGGCTGCCGGGGGCCGCGTGGCGTACCGCCAAGGAAGGGCTGGAACGCGGCCCGGTCCTGGTGCAGGTTGCCCGTGCCGGGTACGCGCCGTCGCTGGCGTGCGAAACGTGCCGGGAACCCGCGCGCTGCCCGTCCTGCCAGGGGCCGCTCGCCATCGCCGGCAGCGCCGCCGTCCCCCAGTGCCGCTGGTGTTCGACGCCGGCACCGGCCTGGCGCTGCGTGCACTGCCACGGGACCCGGCTCCGCCGCGGTGCGGCCGGCGTGCTCCGCACCGCAGAGGAACTGGGCCGGGCGTTTCCCGGCAAAGCCGTGGTCACGTCCTCCGGCCAGAACGTCAAGGCCGCCGTGACGGACGCCTGCGCGCTGGTGGTGGCCACAGTGGGCGCCGAGCCCGTGGCTCCGGGCGGGTACGCGGCGGCGCTGCTGCTCGACGGCGACTCGCTGCTGCGCCGGGAGAACCTGCGCGCGGGCGAGGACGCGGTACGGCGCTGGTTCAACGCCGCTTCGCTGGTCAGGCCCGCCACCGAGGGCGGGATCGTCGTCATCACCGCTGACGACACTGCCGCCGTCGGCGCACTGCTGCGGTGGGACCCTGCGGGCTATGCCCAGCGGGAACTGGGGCTGCGCGCCGAGCTGCAGCTGCCGCCTGCGGTGCGGGTCGCCGCCGTCACGGGCGGCAGCACCGCCGTCGGCCATTTCACCGCCTCAGCCACGAGGCTCCTTGCCGCCGAGGGAGTGGAGCTGCGCGTCGCGGGACCGGCCCCGCTGCTGCAGACCGCAAACACTCAGGCGGCAGGC
Organism: Arthrobacter sp. NPDC058097; assembly: GCF_042884885.1. Lineage (NCBI taxonomy): Bacteria > Bacillati > Actinomycetota > Actinomycetes > Micrococcales > Micrococcaceae > Arthrobacter > Arthrobacter sp. NPDC058097. The sequence goes on along the minus strand of NZ_JBHVSZ010000007.1, from coordinate 99,902 downwards.
GTTCATGCAACGGGCACGGACAGCGTGGACGTGCGCACACTGCTGTTCATCCCGTACGCGCAGGCAGCCACCGTGACCAGGGTCCTTCGGGCGGCCAAGGCAGGAGGCGCCGCGAAACGCACCGAGGACCCGGTCCAGCTGCGGCTCGACGGCGTCGACGTGCTCTGACGCTTCGGTTCGGCGACGCTACTTGCGCCGCAGTGCCATGACCTCTGCCGCAACGTCCACCAGCTGGCGGGCGGATTCGTCCCAGCTGAACTGCTTAGCCCGCGCCACGGAGCGCCGCGAGACATCCTGCCAGTGCTGCCCGTCGCCCAGGCTGCGGACGGCTGCGGTGAACTCCGGCGCTGACTCGGTGGCTACGTAGGTTGCGGCGTCCGCTCCCACCTCCCGGAAGATCGGGATGTCGCTGGCGATCACCGGGGTGCCCAGTGCCATGGCCTCCACCAGGGGCAGGCCGTAGCCCTCGGCCTTGGACAGCGTAACCAGTGCGGTGGTGCGGTTCAGCAGCGCCGTGTATTCGTCGTCGGTCACCCCGTTGTGGAAAACAACGTTCGCTCCGGACGGGATCTGCGCCTCAAGCTCGGCGCGGCGGTGCGGGGTGATGCGGCTGAGCAGGTGGAGCGTGTAGTCAGGCAGTTCGGCCATGCCGGCCAACATGGTTTCGACGTTCTTGTAGGGCATGAACGAACCCATGTAGAGCAGCGTCTTCTCCGGTGGCGCTGCAGGATCGCGGGGGTGCTGGGCCGGCTGCGGAGCGTTGCTGACAATGCGCACCGGGCGGCTGGTCAGGCGGTACTTGGCCATCAGGGCCTCGGTGGTCCTGCTGATGGTGGCTACGACGTCGGCACGGTTCAGCAGCACGCGTTGGGGCCAGAACGCCTTGTGGTAAAGGCGCCACAGGATCCGGACCGGGGCGGGGAGGAAGCCCGGGGGAGCCGGGTGCTCATAGTAGATGAGGTCATGCAGGGTGAGGACCAGGCCGTACTTGCGTCCCCACGTGCCCATCGTCTGCATGGGGCACACCACCACGTCCGCCCCGAGCTGGTTGACCTTCCGGGCCACGAATAGTTCGGCGGGGGACAGCGGGCTGCTGATGAGCGTGTAGGGAACATCGGGAAGCAGGGCCAGTTGCCGGAGGTCGCTGATGAGCATGGACACATCGGCGATCTTGGAGACTGCGGCGATGAGGCTGGAGCCGTAGCGGCTGATGCCGTCATGGTGGTCCGTCCGGGTGAAACGGGCATCGATGACTATCTTCACGCGGGGTGGTCCTTAAGGAAGCGGCGGATGAATCCTGCGGCAGGCTCGGGCGTTTCGTAGTGGATCAGGTGGCCGACGCCCGGGATGACATCGAGCGTTGCGTCGGGGAGCAGACCGGCAAGCCGGTGCTGGTCGCGCAGCAGGGCGATTTCGTCCTTTTCGCCGGCGATGAGCAGCACGGGCAAAGTGAGCCCGGACGCAACCTCGGCCACGTTGCTGCTGACAGACGCGGTGAAGGATTCCAGCAGGCTCTCGCGGTTGGCGAACGCGCTGAAGTACGCGTGGTGCTGCCCGTGGATGAACCGCAGCAGGTCCTTGTCCTTCGTTTTCGCCATGGCCATGCTCATGACGCGCACGATGAGCGGGCTGCGGAGCAGAGCCAGGCCAAGGGCGCGGGGGAGCCGCGCCGAAAGACGGTAATACAGCACGGCCAGCCGGGTCATGAGGCCCTTGGGGCCTTCCAGCGCCGGAGCCGCAATGGGATTGACCAGGATCAGCGGCCGCACCGCCTCCGGATGGGCGGCGACGAAGTGGGCGGCCACGATGGAGCCGAATGAGTGGCCCAGCAGGACGGTTTCCGGTCCCAGCCCGAGCGCCGCCATGAAGTCGCTGATGAACCGGCCGTAGCGTTCCACACTGTGGGCACCGTCGGTGAAGGCCCCGGAGCTGCCAAACCCGGGAAGGTCCGGCATGATCAGCCGCATCTCCGGCAGCTGGTCGGCCACCCGCAGCAGGCCGTGGTGGTCGCCGCGGAAACCGTGGATGACCAGGATGGTGCGCGTGTCAGGCGTTGTCTTTTCCGGTTCGTACACCCAGTAGGCAATGTTGCTGCCTGCCAGCTGGACGGTGGATGAACGGGTGCGGGCGGCGAGCTCGCTGCTGATGAAGGCTGGTGCCGTTGCAGGCTCGGAGTCGGCTGTTCTCATCTGTTGGGGGAGTCCTAGTTGACGTTGTCGGGGTGGGAGCCGGTGCGGTGTCCGCGCTCCAGGGCTTCGATGTCCCCCATGTCCAGGGCTGAGAGCTCGAACCCGAAGACGTCCAGGTTCTCCCGGATCCGGTCCGCCGAGCTCGCTTTGGGGATGGTGATGTTGCCCAGCTGGATCTGCCAGCGCAGGACAATCCGGGCGGGGCTTACCTTGTGCTCCGCCGCCAGCGCGCCGATCACGGGATCCTCCAACACCTGCCCGCGGCCCAGGGGGCTCCACGCCTCGGTGCGGATTCCCAGGCCGCGGTGCTTCTCCCTGAGTTCGGCCTGCTGCAGCCACGGATGCAGTTCGATCTGGTTGACGGCCGGCACCACCTCGGCTGTTTCCATGAGCTGGTCCAGGTGCTGCGGCTGGAAGTTGGACACTCCGATGGCCCGCACCTTGCCCTCGCGGTACAGCATCTCCAGGGCGCGGTAGGTCTCCTGGAACAGGCCCCGCTTCGCGCACGGCCAGTGGATCAGGTACATGTCCACGTATTCCAGGCCGAGGTTGATCATGGACGTGTCGAAGGCCCGCAGCGTCGCGTCGTAGCCGTGGTCGTCGTTCCACACCTTGGTGGTGATGAAGAGATCCTCGCGCGAGGTGCCCGGGGCGGCCTCACCCGACCCGCCGGCGGTGGATTCCGTGGCGAACATGTCGACGAGCCCGCGCGCCACCCCGGATTCGTTCCCGTACATGGCCGCCGTATCGAAATGGCGGTACCCGGCCTCCAGGGCAGTCGCCACCAGGTTGGCGGTTTCTTTGGGCGGAACCTTGTAAAGCCCGAAACCCAACTGGTCGATCAGCACGCCGTTGTTCAGGCTGAGCCGGGGTGAGGTAGTCATGGATACGACTCTACCGATACCGCGCCGCGCCGCGGGTGAGCGGCAGGCGCTGTTTCAGCCCCGGCCGGCAGCCGCGGCCCAGGAAGACGTTCAGCCCCAGCAGAGGCAGAAGGGGTGGCCGGCGGGGTCCGCGTAGACCTGGAAGCCCTCGGCGGAGGTGATGTCCTCCGCCGGCTTCAAGAGGCGTGCACCGAGGGAGATCGCCTCGTCATGGGCGGTGGCGACGTCCTCGACGTAGAGGTCGAGGTGGATCTGCTGCGGGTTCCCGTCGGGCCATTCCGGCGGCACGTGGTTCGGCGCAAGCTGAAAGCCCAGCCGCGGGTTCCCATCGACGCTGACCGTGTGCCAGTCATCCTCGGCATCCACGGTGCCGCCCAGCAGGCCGGCCCAGAAGGTGCTCTCGGCGGGAAGGTCGGCGGCGTCGAACACAACGATCTGATGGGTGATTTTCATGGGGTCATCCTTGCATGCACGCGCTGATTTTCCGAGAGCATTCCACCGGTTTCCGGCGGAACTGACGATGGCAGGCTTCTGGGGATGCACGGCAATTCCGCGAAAAAAGTGTGTGGAGCCGGTGCGGCGCTACGGGTGGGAATAGCATGATCCGGGTCCGCACCGGCATAGTTAAGCTCTTGGGCTTGCGCTTGTGGGTACAGTCACCGCATGAATGCAGGACGGAAACGAACAGGGGCTTGACTTGGCAGGGAATGCAACCTTCCGGCACAGCAACACCGCGCTGATGTCGGTGAGCAGTGTCGAAGCTCCGAGGATCGTGAGTTCTACGGAATTTGACCGGAGGCTGGCTTCGACCCTGCAGCGGCTGAGGTTTCCGCCCCGGCTGCTTGAGCGTGTTGCCGGCATCACCCACCGCCGCTGGTGGGCTGACGGGACATCGTTCGATGATGCTGCGGTTGAAGCCGGTGCGAAGGCTTTGGCCGAGGCCGGAGTCGAACCGTCCGACATCGGCCTGCTGATCAACACATCGGTCACGCGGCGCAACCTGGAACCGTCCGTCGCGGTAAAGATCCACCACGGACTCGGCCTGCCGTCGTCGGCCATGAACTTCGACCTGGCCAACGCCTGCCTCGGATTCGTCAACGGCCTGACCCTGGCGGCCAGCATGATCGACTCCGGCCAGATCAAGTACGCGATGATCGTCAACGGTGAGGATGCCGAGGCAACGCAGGAGGCAACCCTTGCCCGGCTGCAGCGGCCCGAGACCACGCGGGAAGACTTCAACCGCGAGTTCGCCACGCTCACGCTTGGATCCGGGGCTGCCGCAGCCGTCCTGGGCCCGGCGGACAAGCACCCCGGCGCGCACCGGATCGTTGGCGGCGTGATGCGGGCCGGCACCGAGCACCATGAGCTGTGCGTTGGCGGCATCGACGGCATGGCAACGGACACGAAGGGCCTGCTCGATGGCGGCCTGCAGCTTGTGGTCGACGCCTGGCATGAGGCACAGCCGGAATGGGACTGGGGCTCGATGGACCGCTACGTCACGCACCAGGTCAGCAATGCCTATACGAAGGCCATCATCAACGCGATCGACCTGGACCCGGACAAGGTTCCGATCACGTTCCCGCACTGGGGCAATGTGGGCCCGGCCTCACTCCCGATGACCCTCGCCGCGGAGGCTCAGGCCCTTGAAGCCGGCAACCGCGTGCTGTGCATGGGCGTCGGTTCAGGCCTGAACACCGCCATGATGGAAATCGTTTGGTAGCCGCGGACTGGCCCGGCGTCGACCCCGAGTGGTCGCGGGAAATCGCTGTTTCCTCTACTTCGGCCGCCGATGAGCCCGGAACCGTACGCCGCTGGCACCTGCTCGACAACGCTGCCCAGCTCGCCCGCCGGGGGCTGACTCCCGCCGGCACGCTGCTGTGCGTCCACGGGAACCCGACCTGGTCCTACCTGTGGCGGAGCCTGCTGGCCGCGGGATCGGACCCCGCGCATCCGTGGCGCGTGGTGGCGGTGGACCAGCTGGACATGGGGTTCTCCGAACGCACCGGCACCTTCCGCCGCCTTGCGGACCGGATCAGCGACCTGGGTGACCTGACCGACGCACTGGGCCTGGACGGGCCGGTCGTTACGGTCGGCCACGACTGGGGCGGCGTGATCAGCCTGGGCTGGGCCCTGGCGCATCCTCAGCAGCTCGCCGCGGTGGTGCTGACCAACACCGCCGTCCACCAGCCCTCCGGTTCAGGAATTCCGCCGGCCCTGCGGCTTGCCCTGCACCCCGCCGTGCACGGGTGGGGAACCACGACGTCGGACGCCTTTCTTCGGGTCACGCACTCGCTGGCGAACCCGCCGCTGACCGCCGATATCCGGAAGGCCTACATGGCGCCCTACCGTGGTTATGGCCGCCGTGCCGGCGTGGGGAACTTCGTTGCGGACATCCCCGTGGATGCTTCCCACCCCAGCTTCCCGGCGCTCAGCGGCGTCGCCGAAGGGCTGCACGGGCTGAAGGTTCCGGCCCTGATGCTCTGGGGTCCGCGCGACCCGATCTTTTCCGACCGGTACCTCAAGGACCTCATCACGCGGCTGCCGCACGCGAAGGTGCACCGCTTCGAGGGAGCCGGCCACCTGGTTGCGGAAGACCGGGACATCGCCACCCCCGTCTTCGAGTGGCTCGCCGGCCTTGGTGGGGACAGCGGACCTCACCTGCAGGAGGGGACAGAAGCGGGGGCCGACGGCGTCCAGCCCCTTTGGGGGCCACTCACCGAACTGGCGGCAGGAGCCGCCGGCGGGGACACCGCCGTCGCCGAAATGGACGCCGACGGCAACGTCGCCCGCCGGCTCAGCTGGCAGGAGCTGGAACGGAGCATCGCAGCCCTCGCGGCGGGGCTGCGCGTAGCCGGGGTGGGGAGCGGCAGCCGGGTGAGCCTGATGGTTCCCCCCGGAGCGGACCTGACCGTGGCCCTCTACGCCTGCCTGCGGCTCGGCGCGGTGGTGGTCGTGGCCGATGCCGGCCTGGGAACCCGGGGCCTGAGCAGGGCCGTCAAAGGGGCCACCCCGGATTTCCTCATCGGCATCGACAAGGCCCTGGCGGCTGCCGCCGTGCTCGGCTGGCCGGGGCGGCGGATCAGCGTGCAGGATCTCCCGGCGGCCCGCCGACGAATCCTCGGCGCCGAAACCTCCCTTGCCGCCCTTGCCCGGCGTGGTTCCGGCCTGAGCCCGGAGGCGCCGTCGCCCGTGCCCGGCCCGGACGCCGAGGCCGCCGTGCTCTTCACCTCCGGTTCCACCGGTCCCGCGAAGGGCGTGCTCTATACCCACCGACAGCTGGGTGCGATGCGGGATACGGTGGTGGAAACTTTCGGGATCCGTTCCGGTGCCCGGCTGGTGGCGGCCTTCGCGCCGTTCGCCCTGCTGGGGCCCGCACTCGGAGCTGTTTCGGTGACGCCGGCCATGGACGTCACTGCGCCACGGACCCTGACGGCCCGCGCGCTGGCGGACGCCGCGGCGGCCATCGACGCAACGGTGGTTTTCGCCTCGCCCGCGGCGCTGCGCAACGTCGTCGCGACCCAGGACGGACTGAGCCAGGCCGGACACGGGGCCTTAGGACGCGTGGAGCTGCTGCTCTCCGCCGGGGCGCCCGTCCCCGAAGCCCTCCTCGCCCAGGTGCAGCGGCTGCTGCCCCAGGCTTCGCTGCACACGCCCTACGGGATGACCGAGGCGCTGCCCGTGACCGACATCAGCCTCGGAGGGATCCGCGAGGCGGAGGCCGACGCCGCGGCGGGCACAGTGCCGGGGGCCGGCAACGGCGTTTGCGTGGGCCTGCCGGTGCACGGAGCCCGCCTCGCCGTCGCACCATTGGCGGCGGACGGTTCCGCGCCCGGGAACGAAGCGGTCACGGAGGCGGGCGTGACCGGCGAGATCCTCGTCAGCGCCCCGCATGTCAAGCAAGCCTACGACCGGCTCTGGCTGACCCAGCGCCAGAGTGTCCGCACGCCCGGCTGGCACCGCACCGGCGACGTCGGGCACTTCGACGCCGCCGGCCGGCTCTGGGTGGAGGGGCGCCTCGCCCACATCGTGACGGCGCCCGGTGCCGTGGTGACGCCGGTGGGCGCCGAGCAGGCCATCGAACGCCTGGACGACGTCGGTCTGGCCGCCGTCGTGGGGGTCGGTCCGTCGGGGACGCAGGCCGTCGTCGCCGTCGTCGAGACCGTACCAGCTGCCCGCAAAGCCGGCCCGGCTGCGCCGCACCTTGCCGGGCGCGTCCGAGGGGCGGCTCTTGAGGCGGGCGTCAGTGTCTCCGCCGTGCTCGAAGTCCCGGCACAGCCCACCGACATCCGGCACAACGCCAAGATCGACAGGACGCGTCTCTCCCGCTGGGCGTCACGGGTGCTGGCCGGCGGCCTGCCGGGACAGCCATGAGGGTCCTCGTTACCGGCGCAAGCGGGCTGCTGGGACGGGAGGTGGCCCGGCTACTGGTACGCCAGGGCCACGCCGTGACCACGTTCCAGCGGCGTCCGTCAGGAGTCGACGGCGCTGCGGACTTCTGCGGGTCAGTCACGGACGATGAAGCGCTCCGGAGGGCAGTGGACGGCGCTGAAGGAATCATCCACCTGGCCGCAAAGGTCTCCTTTGCAGGCCGTGCCGCGGAGTTCGACGAGGTGAACGTCGAAGGGACCCGGCGCCTGCTTAGTGCCGCCCGGGAGGCCGGGGCACGGGACGTGGTGTATGTCTCGTCCCCGTCCGTGGCCAACTCCGGCGCCGCCATCGCCGGGCTGGGCGCGGAACCGGCTGACCCCCAGCGTGCGCACGGCGACTACTCCCGCACCAAGGCCGAGGCTGAGCTGCTGGCACTGGCTGCGGACGCTCCGAAGTTCCGGGTCGCAGCGGTCCGCCCCCACGTTGTCTGGGGGCCCGGCGATACCCAGCTGGTGGAACGGGTCCTCGCCCGCGCCGGCCACGGCCGGCTGCCGCTGCTCGACGCAGGTGCGGCACTGATCGACACCACCTACGTGGACAACGCCGCCTCGGCGATCGTCGCCGCGCTGCACCGGATGGAGCACATCCACGGCCGGGCGCTCGTCGTCACCAACGGCGAGCCACGCCCGGTTGGCGAACTGCTGGCGGGCATTTGCGCTGCAGGGGGCGTCGCCGCACCGTCGTGGACTGTGCCGGGCGGGGTGGCCCGGGCGGTTGGCGCGGTGGTGGAGAAGTTCTGGACCTGGGCCGGGCGGAACGAGGAACCGCCGATGACCAAATTCCTCGCCGAGCAGCTCTCCACCGCCCACTGGTTCGACCAGCGCGAGACCCGCGAACTCCTCGACTGGACGCCCGCTGTCTCCCTGGACGAAGGGTTGGCAAGGCTGGCCGAGCACTACCGTTCCCGGCCGTTCAGCCCCCGCCCTCGAAGCTGACGAGCCGCCGGGCCGAGGCCTCATCGAGGATCAGGTCGGTAGCCAGCCCGGCCACCAGCGCGCCGCGGAGCCCGTTGATCTTGGACGCCCCGGACACCACGCAGATCCGCCGGCGAACCTGGCGGAGCTGGGCGAGCGACGGTCCGGTGGAGCGTTCGTTCAGCGTGATCCCGTCGGAGGAGCCGTCGCCGCGGAAGAACACTGTGGCCACGTCCCCGACGACGTCCGACTCCGCCAGCGTGACCAGGTCGTCCTCGTCGAGGTAGCCGCCGGCGTACACGTGGCTGGGGTAATCGGCGTCCACCGAGCCCACGCCGAAGATCGCGATGCTCATGCGGGACTGCAGGTCCAGGATGCGCTGCACGCTCCGCTCATTCCACATCGCGGTCTTCGTCGCCGCGTGGTCAAAGAAGGCAGGCACGGGAAACTGTTCAACCCGGGCCCCGTAGGCGCTGCCGAACCGCCGCATGATGTCGCTGGCGTAGGTGATCCCGGTGGTCTGCATATTGCCCGCGCCGTTCAGCTGCACCACCACGCTGTCGTGGGTGATCTTGCGCGTCAGGTGCCGGCTGACCGCGCTGAGGGTGGCGCCCCAAGCCACGCCGATGATGGCGTTTGAGTCCACCAGCGGGCCGATGGTGCGCGCCGCCTGCATTGCGACGCGGTCCAGCGTCTCCGCCTCGTTCAAGGTGTCCAGCACTGGCACCACGTGCACATCCACCTTGTACTGCGCCCGAATCAGACGCTCCAGTTCAGGGCCTGTGTCCAGCGGACTGCGGATCTGGATCTGTACCAGTCCTGTGTCCCGGGCCGTTGAAAGCAGCCGGGAAACCGTGGAACGCGAGGTCCGCAACTCCCGCGCGATGGCGTCCATGGTCAGGTCCTGCATGTAGTAGAGCTGGGCCGCGCGCAGCGCGTCGGAATGTCGGGGACGGGGCATGCATGGTTCCGTTCTGCACGTTTGTGCATAGTGCTTGACGTTATTTTCCAATAATTCAAACAATAGTGGTGAACGGCCCCGCACCATCCGGTGCGCTGCCTGCAACAAGCCTTTTCGGACCAAACCCAAAGGAGCAGATTTGGGACTCAAGGATTCATCCGGCCATACCAACAGCGCTGCCGTCCACGGTGCGGAGCGCGAGTCCGTCTCCCGGCTGCGCCAGCGGCCCAACGCCCGGGTCCTGATCATCGGCGGCGGCATTAACGGCGTCGGAACTTTCCGCGATCTCGCCCTCCAGGGCGTCGATGTGGCGCTGGTGGAACGCGGCGACTACTGCCAGGGCGCCAGCGGCGCCTCGTCGCACATGATTCACGGCGGCATCCGCTATCTGGAAAACGGCGAATTCCGGCTGGTCCGGGAATCCGTGGTTGAGCGCAACAGGCTCCTGCGGATCGCGCCCCATTACGTGAAGCCGCTGCAGACCACCATTCCGATCTTCAGCACGTTCTCCGGCGTCCTGGCCGCGCCCCTGCGGTTCCTGACGCACAAGCAGCAGGGCAAGCCCAAGGAGCGCGGCGCATTCCTGATCAAGCTGGGCCTTAGCCTCTACGACTCCTTCTCCCGCGACGGCGGCAGCGTCCCGCGCCACCAGTTCCGCACCCGGCACAAGGCACTGGCCGAACTTCCGATGCTGCATCCCGGCGTCAAGTACACCGCAACTTATTTCGACGCGTCCGTGCACAACCCGGAGCGCCTCACCCTGGACGTCCTGCAGGACGGCGAGAAGGCGGGCAGGGCACACAACACAGCCAGGGCCAGCAACCACCTTGCGCTGATGTCTGTCAGGTCCAACGGAGACGGTTCCAGCACCGCGGTTCTCCGCGACCAGCTGACCGGCGAGGAGTTCGATTTCACGGCGGACGTCCTCGTCAACACCACCGGCGCATGGGTGGACCTCACCAACCAGGCCATGGGTGCACCCACCACCTTCATGGGCGGGACCAAGGGCTCACACATCGTCCTGGACCACCCCGGCCTGCTCGCCGCCTGCAAGGGGCGCGAGATCTTCTTCGAACACACTGACGGCCGGATCGTGCTGATCTACCCCATGGGTGACCGCGTGCTGGTGGGAACCACCGACGTCGACGCCGACATGTCCGAAGACGCCGTCTGCACCGATGAGGAGATCGACTACTTCTTCGACCTCATCGGCCACGTGTTTCCGGACATCGCCGTCAACCGCGGCCAGATTGTCTACACATTCTCGGGCGTGCGTCCGCTGCCGCGGCACGACGCCACCCAGCCGGGCTTCGTGTCGCGGGACTACCGCATCGAACGGCGCGCCCCGGAACGAGGCGGCCAGGAGGGCGGCGCCGTCGTGCTCAGCCTGGTGGGCGGCAAATGGACCACCTTCCGCGCCCTGGCCGAACACCTGGCCGGCGACGTCCTCGCCGAACTCGGACTGGAACGGAAAATTTCGACGGCGAAGCTCGCCATCGGTGGCGGCGCCGGGTTCCCGGACAGTGACGCCGGAATCCAGAAGTGGATTAAGGCGCACATGACCGCCACCCGCGATGCCGACCGGACAGCCGGCCTTCTCACCAGGTACGGCACCCGCGCCGAGGAAGTCATCAGCTATCTCGACGCCGGCCACGACCGGCTGCTGCGTTCCACCCGGGAGCTGAGTGTCAGGGAACTGCAGTTCATGGCGGCCCACGAACAGGTAGGGCACCTGGTGGACGTGCTGATCCGGCGCACTTCGCTCGCCTTCCGCGGCCTGGTCACCGGAGAGCTGCTGAACGAAGTTGCTGAGGCCTTGGCCGAGCCGCTCGGCTGGGATGCGGCAGGCGTTGCCGCGGAGATCAACCACGCCCAGGAGGTGCTCAAGCGATACCACGGCGTCGAGGTCCACAGCCTCGTCGCTTAGCGGGAAACCGTCCTTCAACACGAAGGACTTACAACAGAAAATAGAGGAGTCAAAGATGTCTCTTGGATTGGTTTTTCTTTCCGAAGTTTTCGGAACCGCCATGCTGACCCTGCTGGGTTGTGGCGTGGTGGCCAACGTTGCGCTCAAAGGCACGAAGGGCAACAACGGAGGATTCCTGATGGTCACGTGGGGGTGGGGCATCGCCGTCTTCGCCGGCGTGTACGTTGCCGCCCGGTCCGGCGCCCACCTCAACCCGGCCGTCACCACAGGCCTGCTGGTCAACGGCAAGGCCGAATACGCCCCCGGCGTTCCGGTCGACCTCGCGTCCACGCTGACCTACTACGGCGGTGAGCTCCTCGGCGCTTTCCTGGGCGCCGTGGTGACGTGGCTGGCGCACAAGCAGCACTTCGATGCCGAACCCGAGCCCGCCAACAAACTCGGCGTCTTCTCCACCGGCCCCGCCATCCGCTCCACCCCCTGGAACCTGGTCACGGAAATCATCGGCACGTTTGTGCTGGTCTTCGTGATCCTCACCTTCGGCGGAACGCCGTCCGGTCTTGGCCCGCTGGCCGTGGCCCTGCTCGTCGTCGGCATCGGCGTCTCGCTGGGCGGCCCCACAGGATACGCCATCAACCCCGCCCGTGATCTCGGACCCCGCATTGCCCACGCCATCCTGCCCATCAAGGGCAAGGGGTCCAGCGACTGGAGCTACTCCTGGATCCCGGTGGTCGGCCCGCTCGTCGGCGGCATTCTCGCCGGACTCGTGGGGCTGCTGCCCATCGTGTTCAAGGCAGCCACGTGACGCCCTGCGCCTGAACCGCGGCGCCTGACCCGAACGGCGCCCTCATAGGGGGGGCGCCCAGATCCGAAAACCACATCCATAACCACATCTGTTCAAACGCAAGCACTACGACAAGGACGTCATCATGAGCCAATACGTAATCGCCATCGACCAGGGCACCACCAGCACCCGCGCCATCGTCTTTGACCAGAGCGGCAACATCGTGTCCTCCGGCCAGATGGAACACGAGCAGATCTTCCCGCAGGCCGGCTGGGTGGAGCACGATCCCACTGAAATCTGGGACAACACCCGCGAGGTCATCGGCTCCGCCCTGTCCAAGGCGAACCTGACCCGGCACGATATTGCCGCCGTCGGCATCACCAACCAGCGCGAGACGGCGGTGGTCTGGGACAAGACAACAGGTAAGCCGATCTACAACGCAATCGTGTGGCAGGACACCCGGACCCAGCCCATCGTCGACGAACTGGCGAGGGAGGGCGGAGCGGACCGGTTCAAGCAGAAGGTGGGGCTGCCGCTGGCCACGTACTTCTCCGGAACCAAGATCAAGTGGATCCTGGACAACGTCGACGGCGCGCGGGAGAAGGCGGAAGCCGGGGACCTGATCTTCGGCAACACCGACTGCTGGGTCCTGTGGAACCTCACCGGCGGGGTGGACGGCGGCGTGCACGTCACGGATGTCACCAACGCCTCCAGGACCATGTTCATGGATCTCGACACGCTCCAGTGGGACGAGGAGATCCTGGGCACCTTCGGTGTTCCGGCATCCATGATGCCGGCGATCAAGTCCTCCTCGGAGGTCTACGGCACGGTCCACACCTCGCAGCTGCTGCGGGAGGTGCCGGTGGCCGGCATCCTCGGCGACCAGCAGGCAGCCACCTTCGGCCAGGCCGCGTTCGAGACCGGCGAAGCGAAGAACACCTACGGCACCGGGTGCTTCCTGATCTTCAACACCGGCGAGGAAATTGTCCACTCCAAGAACGGACTGCTGACCACCGTCGGCTACAAGCTCGGCGACGCGGCACCGCACTACGCGCTGGAAGGGTCGATCGCCGTCACGGGTTCGCTCATCCAGTGGCTGCGCGACAACCTCAACATGATCAGCAGCGCTCCCGAGGTGGAGTCCCTCGCGGCTTCGGTCAAGGACAACGGCGGCGTGTACATCGTGCCGGCGTTCTCCGGCCTCTTCGCGCCGTACTGGCGCTCGGACGCCCGCGGCGCGATCGTTGGCCTGACCAGGTTCGTCAACAAGAGCCACATCGCCAGGGCGGCGCTCGAGGCTACGGCCTTCCAGACCCGCGAGGTGCTGGATGCCGTCAACGCGGACTCGGGCGTTCCGCTCACGGAACTGAAGGTCGACGGCGGCATGGTCGCCAACGATGCCCTCATGCAGTTCCAGGCGGACGTCCTCGGCGTTCCGGTCATCCGCCCGAAGGTGGTGGAAACCACGGCGCTGGGCGCCGCATATGCGGCGGGCCTCGCCGTCGGTTTCTGGAAGGACCTCGGCGAGCTGTCTGCCAACTGGTCGGAGGACAAGCGCTGGGAGCCGAACATGGATACGGAGGAGCGGGAACGGCAGCTGCGCCTCTGGAAGAAGGCCGTCACCAAGTCCATGGACTGGGTTGACGAGGACGTGAGGTAACCTTCTGGCCCCGGTCCAGAAAAGGGGCCGGCAACTCCCGCCCGCCCGTCCCTGGCCGCTCCCTGACACTCGCAAGCTCGTGTCGGGGCCCTCGCGGCCAGGGGCCCCCGCGAGCTGCCCACCACACCATGGCGGGGAGTCACCGGCCCCTTTTCTTCGTGCCCGCTTCCGTCCGCCGTCGTTTGTTTCCATGTAATGGTGGACAGGCGGTAAGGTGGCTGTATGCGTGCGATCCTTCTGCTTAGCTAGCCGCTTGGTATCCCGAACAAATACGGATTATCGAGCGGCCGCCCCTCCATGTCGAGGGGCTTTTGTGTGTCCGGGGAGACCTTCCCGGCGGGCGGCGGGGATCAGACCGTTATGACAGGACAGAGGTCATGACAGAACAGAAGAGGGCAGCAGTGAGCGTTCAGCCGGAGACCGAAACCGGAACAGCAGCAGGTGGAGCGGAGACGCCCGAAGAGGGCGCGTACAGCTTCGCGGCGATGGAGGCCCGGTGGCCGCAGGTGTGGGAAGACCTGAAGGTCTTCACCCCCGCCGACGACGGATCCCGGGAACGCCGCTACGTCCTGGACATGTTCCCGTACCCGTCCGGTGACCTGCACATGGGCCATGCCGAGGCGTTCGCCATGGGCGATGTGGTGGCGCGGTACCTGCGCCAGCAGGGCTACGACGTCCTGCACCCGATCGGCTGGGACTCGTTCGGGCTCCCCGCGGAAAACGCGGCCATCAAGCGCAACGCCCACCCGAGCGAGTGGACGTACGCCAACATCGACACGCAGGCTGCTTCCTTCAAGCGTTACGCCATCTCCGCTGACTGGTCCCGCCGGTTGCACACCTCCGATCCGGAGTACTACCGCTGGACGCAGTGGCTGTTCAAGCGCTTCTATGAGCGCGGGCTCGCCTACCGCAAGGATTCACCTGTCAACTGGTGCCCCAAGGACCTCACCGTGCTGGCCAACGAGCAGGTTGTCAACGGTGCCTGTGAGCGCTGCGGCACGGCAGTGACCAAGAAGTCGCTGAACCAGTGGTACTTCAAGATCACCGACTACGCGGACCGGCTGTTGGACGACATGTCCGAGCTGCAGGGGCACTGGCCCGAGCGGGTTCTGGCGATGCAGCGAAACTGGATCGGTCGTTCGGAAGGCGCGCACGTCCGGTTCGTGATCGAGGCGTCTGAGGGACGTGCCGAGCGTGAAGTCACTGTCTTCACCACCCGTCCGGACACCCTGTACGGCGCCACGTTCTTCGTCGTCGCTGCGGATGCGCACCTGGCCCTGGACCTGGTCACCCCGGAACACCACGACGCACTGATGGCCTACCGGGAAAAGGTGAAGGCCCTTTCGGACATCGAACGCCAGTCCACGGAACGTGAAAAGACGGGTGTATTCACCGGACGCTACGCCATCAACCCGCTCAACGGCGAGAAGCTGCCAGTCTGGGCGGCGGACTACGTCCTGGCCGATTACGGCACGGGCGCCATTATGGCCGTCCCCGCCCACGACCAGCGCGACCTCGACTTCGCCAAGGAATTCGGCCTGCCTGTGCGCGCGGTGCTGGGCACCGGCGAGGAGGACCCTGCAGTTTCGGGCAAGGCGACCGCGGGGGAGGGTACGCTCATCAACTCCGGCGTCCTGGACGGGCTGCCCAAGAGCGAGGCCATCCCGGAGGCCATTCGGATTCTCGAAGAGCAGGGCACCGGGGAGAAGTTCGTCAACTTCCGGCTGCGTGACTGGCTGCTAAGCCGCCAGCGCTTCTGGGGCACCCCGATCCCCATCGTCCACTGCGCCGAGTGCGGGGAAGTGCCGGTGCCCGACGAGCAACTGCCGGTTACCCTCCCCGAGGACCTGCGTGGCGAGGCGCTGTCACCGAGGGGCACTTCGCCTCTGGCCGCAGCAGCAGAATGGGTCAACGTCGAGTGCCCGAACTGCGGCCGCGCAGCCCAGCGGGACACGGACACCATGGACACGTTCGTGGACTCGTCCTGGTACTTCCTGCGCTTCGTCTCCCCGCACTACACCGACGGCCCGTTCGATCCCGAGAAGATCAACGACTGGATGCCGGTCGGACAGTATGTGGGCGGCGTGGAGCACGCCATCCTGCACCTGCTCTACGCGCGGTTCTTCACCAAGGTCATTCATGACATGGGCCTGCTGGCGGCGGACGAGCCCTTCAGTGCCCTGCTCAACCAGGGCCAGGTGCTCAACGGCGGCAAGGCCATGAGCAAGTCGCTGGGCAACGGTGTTGACCTGGGTGAGCAGCTGGACAAGTTCGGTGTCGACGCCGTCCGTCTCACCATGGTCTTCGCCTCCCCGCCGGAGGACGACGTCGACTGGGCGGACGTTTCGCCGTCAGGCTCTGCGAAGTTCCTGGCCCGAGCCTGGCGCCTTGGACAGGACGTCTCCAGCGCCCCCGGTGTTGACTTCAGCACCGGCGACCGCGCGCTGCGCTCGGTCACGCACCGGACCATCGCGGACGCCGCGGAACTGCTGGACAACAACAAGTTCAACGTGGTGGTGGCCAAGCTGATGGAGCTGGTCAACGCGACGCGGAAGACCATCGATTCAGGTGCCGGCGGTGCCGATCCGGCCGTGCGTGAAGCCGCCGAAGCGGTGGCCGTCATCCTGAGCCTCTTTGCGCCGTACACGGCGGAGGACCTGTGGAACGTCCTGGGGCACCCCGCATCGGTGGCCAACGCCGGCTGGCCGACGCACGACGAGGCGCTTCTGGTGCAGGAGACCATCACCGCGGTGGTCCAGGTCCAGGGCAAGGTCAGGGACAGGCTCGAGGTCTCACCGGCAATCTCCGAGGACGAGCTGCGTGAGCTGGCGCTGGCCTCCGAGAACGTCCAGCGCGCCCTCGACGGCCGCGGCATCCGGACCGTCATTGTGCGGGCACCTAAACTGGTGAACATCGTCCCGGCCTAGCAGGGTTATTTGACTGGCAGCGTTATTTGACTGGCAGGGTTATTTGAACAGCTGGGTCATTTGAACAGCCCAGGACGACTGACTGGCCGGGTTCCGGCCGCCGGCACTGCCGGCGGCCGGAAACAACTGCAGGGGGTTGCGCCGTGATTGACCGAGAACCGGCAGCCTGGCTGTGGTTAAAGGAGCACCTGGTCCGCCTCCGCCAGGCCACCAGGCCTGGCCAGGTTCCGCCTACGGGCGAACCCGCCGTCGTCGTCCGTACCGCCGTGGTCACGGACTCGGCAGCTGCCCTGCCCGCCGACTGGGTACGGGCTTTCTCCATCAACGGCCGGCTGGCCGTCATCCCCATGCCCGTGATGGTGGGTGAGGAGATCTATGGTGAGGGCGAGGACGACATTGCTGGAACCATTGCGGTGGCGCTGGCTGCCGCAACGCCCGTCAAGACCTCCCGGCCTTCGCCTGGCCAGTTTGAGCAGGCATACCTGGCCGCCGAACGTCAGGGCTTCGAGTCCGTTGTGTCCATCCATATTTCCGGTGGCCTGTCCGGCACCGCCGATGCCGCGCGCCTCGCTGCCGGCCGGGTGAAGATCCCGGTGGAGGTGCTGGACACCCGCACAGTGGGTATGGCGCAGGGCCTCGCCGTCCAGAGCGCCGTGGTGGCCGCGGCGGATGGCCGCGATGCCGGCGAAGTGCGCCGGCTCGCCGAGGAGCGCGTGGCACGGTCCCGGGTGTTTTTCTACGTTCCCAGCCTGGAGCAGTTGCGGCGCGGCGGGCGCATCGGCGCCGCGGCTTCGCTCGTTGGTGCGATGCTGGCCATCAAGCCGATTCTGGCGGTCGACGGCGGGAAGATCGTCCCGCTGGAAAAGGTCCGCTCTGCGGCGAGGGCAATTGCCCGGCTGGAGGAGATCGTGGTGGCGGAGGCCGCGGGCCGGCCGCTGGGGGAAGCCCGGCTGGCCATCCACCACTTCGGCAACCGGCCCGAGGCCGAGATGCTCGCAGCCCGGCTGGCGGCGAGGCTCCCGGCCCTTCCGCCCGCGCAGATCAGCTCGCTGCCCGCCGTCTTGGCGGCCCACGCCGGACTTGGCGTCCTCGCGGTGATCGTAGGGGAGAGCAGCTCGTCCGTGGCAGGATGCCTCGCCGCCCCCTCCAAAGCCGGCGGCCCCGGCGGTACTGACGCCGGCACCTAGGACCCTAGACACCCAGGACCTGGACACCCAGGACTTTGGATGGGCGGTCCCGGCCGGCGGAGGCGGCCTCGAGGTCGTACAACTGGGTAGCAGATCCGGGCGTTCTCAGCGCTGGGAAGCCCCTGTGCTGCTACCGGGTTTTCGTTCTTGAGCGGTCTAAAGGACTTTTCGATCCGGCCCGACCGTGGGGGCCGGATCCAACCCTTTAGTGTCGGTGCCCTCTGGGATGCTGTGGGTATGGATAACGCGGCAGTTGCGGAGACGTTGGAGGCCATCGGTGCCTCCGCTCTTTCGCTGGCTGCTGAGCTCCGGCGGGCGACTGATCCGGGTCCGGCTCCGCTGGCCCATGAGGCGGATCCTTTGGGGGACCAGGCGGATGCGTGCCTGGGCGGTCTGGCGGGTGTGGCTGCGATGGAGGCCCGGCTGGCGGCGGTGAAGGTGCAGCTCGCCGCCAGGTTCGCCGCGGCGGAGGAGGCCATGGCTCCGCCTGAGGTGTCCGCGCAGGACCGCGCCGTCCGGCGGATGTCGGTGACCGCTGAGGTCGCGTGCGCGCTGACCGTGAGCGAGGGGGCGGCGGAGCGGTTGCTGGTCGAATCCGCCAAACTCACCAGGGAACTGCCGCTGGCACTGGCCGCGCTCGGCTCAGGAACTATCTCCTGGCAGCACGGGCGGATCCTGTGTGATGAGACCGAGCGGCTGGGACCCGAAGCGGCGGCGGTGTTTGAGGCGCATTTCCTGGACCCGGACGCACCGGGGTATGCGCGGGGTTGTCCGGCCGGGGAGCTGACGCCGGCGAGGTTCCGGGCGAAGGTCCGGTATTGGCGGGAACGGCATCATCCGGTCAGCATCGAAACCCGCCACCACAGGAGTGTGAAGGACCGGCGGCTGGAGTATGCCCCGGACCGGGACGGGATGGCGTGGCTGTCGGCGTATTTGCCTGCTGACCAGGCGGCCGGGATCTGGAACCGCACCACCGCCGCCGCACGCGCCATGCGGGGCCCGACCGAAACCCGGACCCTGACCCAGCTCCGCGTCGACGCGTTCGCCGGGTGGCTGCTCGGCCCGGCACCGGGAGTCCATGACGGGGTTGAGGGTGCAACCATAAGCTCCTTGTCCACAGGTTCCCCGCCTGCCGGTTCCGAGACGGAGGGACCAGCGGACTCCGTTCCGGTTGATGTGCCGTCACCGAAAGCGCAGGTGCTGGTCACGGTTCCGGTGTTTTCGCTGCTTGGCCTGTCCGAGGAGCCCGTCACACTGGACGGGCACGGTCCGATCCCGCCGTCGATGGCGCGCCGGCTCGTCGCCGTCGGCGCAACATCATTCCTTCGGGTCCTTGTTGACCCGCGCGACGGCGCGCCTTTGGAGATCGGACGCACCAGCTACCGGCTGACGAAACCCATGCGCCAATGGCTGCGGCTCCGTGACGCCAAATGCACGTTCCCGGCCTGCAACAACCACTCCCTGGACAACGACGCCGACCACATCCTCGCCTGGGCCGACGGCGGCAACACCGGCGTCGCCAACCTCGGCCAACCCTGCCCGAAACACCACAGACTGAAACACGCCACAGCCTGGCAACCGGTCGGCGCCACCCGCGACGCCCCGCCGGGCTGGATCTCACCGTCGGGACGGACCTACCCGGCCGAGTATCAGGACTGGGAACCACCCACCTGGCCAGAACTGCCGGCAGACCAAGATTGGCAGGAACTTCCGCCTGGCTGGCAGGAACCACCACCAGTCCAGAACTATCCGGAGCCGCGTGATTGGCCCGACCCTCCGGAGTGGCCAGACGGTTCCGATGGCTTCGACTGGTCATCCACAGCGGCTTAGGAAAACGTCTGCCCACTTCTTGTGCCCTAGCAGTGCATGCCCGCCGGTAGTACAGTCTCCCCACCGAGCAAGGAGGCTCCCATGTCCATGCAAGTCCACCACGTCGCCCAGCTGGACCGGGATGTGGCCGACGAAGTTACGAAATGGCTGAAGTACTTGAAGGGCCAGGTCACCAGCGTGCAGTTCCTCACCACCACCATCCCGGATCCCAAAGAGCCGGATAAATGGCGAGTGCAGTACGAGGCCTACATCACCTATCAGCGATAGCGGCGCTACCCACGTGGCGGAATCCACATAGGGCATGACGGGACTGTCGGGATGTCTGACCGTTTCCTAACGTGGTGGATATGTCACGCCGGACCGCTGGAGCCTCAGCCAGCGCTCAGCCGCGCGTAGGCGAAGGGCGTCCAAGTCCAGGGCGTTCCGGCGGCGGACCTGGCTCCATGCAGGGGAGGACAACAGACGGGCGGACAGCCAAACGACTGGCCGCCTCACTGGGACCGCCCACCACCCCCGGGCTTGCCGGCAATACCGGTCCTACCGCTGATGAAGAGCCCGACCGGCAGCCCGGCGGTGGCTCCACTGGACTGCTGGAGGCGGGGACGGGAGGCGGCTTTAGCTATGGCCGCCCCACCGGTTCCACCAGGTCCGCGGAGTCCGCGGAAGCGGCCGAACCGCGGTTCCGCTGGCGGCTGGGCAT
Source organism: Arthrobacter sp. NPDC058097 (assembly GCF_042884885.1). Classification (NCBI taxonomy): domain Bacteria; kingdom Bacillati; phylum Actinomycetota; class Actinomycetes; order Micrococcales; family Micrococcaceae; genus Arthrobacter; species Arthrobacter sp. NPDC058097. The sequence continues at coordinate 79,514 of NZ_JBHVSZ010000007.1, read as the reverse complement.
TCGCGCCGCAGCGTTGGTGGGCGTGCTGTCGCTAATCGCCGGGGTCTTGCTCTGGTGGCAGGTGGCTGCCAATGGACCCGTGGTCCTTCCGCTCAGCTCAGTGACCTACGATGCGGCCGCGACACCGGCCACCAGCGCAGCCGACAAGGAGGGCAACAACCCGGACGGCGGCGGCACAGAAGGCAGTGACGGCAACGACACTGACGCGAAAGGCGCCGACGGGGCAGGCGCTGGCGGGGCGAACAGTCCCGGGGCGAACGGTGACGGGGTAGCCGGGAACGTCGTGGTGCACGTCGCCGGCGCGGTGAAGAAAACGGGAGTGGTCCGGCTCCCGCGCGGAAGCCGGGTGCATGAGGCCATCGCCGCCGCCGGGGGCGCCCGCCCTGAGGCCGACCTCGACCGGCTCAACCTCGCTTCCCCGCTGGAAGACGGCCAGAAAATCTACGTACCGCGCCGCGGCGAGGCGGCGCCGGCCGACACGACCGGTGCCGCGCCAGCGGACAAATCCGGCGCGGCCGGCACCTCCGGAGTCGGCGGTGCCCCGGTCGATGGCAACGGCGGGCCTGCCGGGAATGCGTCTGGCGGGAAGATCAACCTCAACACCGCCACCGTGGAGGAACTCGGCGAGTTGCCGAGGGTTGGCCCGGTGCTGGCCCAGCGTATCGTCGACTGGCGCACGCAGCAGGGCCCCTTCAAGTCGCCTGAGGAACTGGATGCGGTCGACGGAGTCGGGCCCAAAATGCTGGAAACCTTGCTTCCGCTGGTGACCGTCTGACATGGAGGGCAGGACCGGACGCGCGCCCAGCCGATGGCACCGGTACGTGCAGGCGGCAGTGGATTTCCCAAGGGCCGACTCCACACCAGGTGATGCCGGCTCCGGTGATTCTGCCGCTACGGAATCCCGGCCTTCACAGCCTCCGTTCCGGCCCGGTTCTACTAGTGGCATCGGACAGAAAATCTGTGCTGGCATCCGCCGTCGCATGCTGCCGGACGAACAGGACGCGGCTGCATCCGAACCGAACCGGCGCCGGACGGATCTTCGCCTTGCCCCGGCCGCGCTGCTCGTATGGGCAGCCACTGTCGCCGGGCCATGGCTGGCACCGGTCAGCCTGCTGCTTATATGGGGCAGCCTTGCCGCGTGTGCTGGAGTGCTGCTGGCGATGGTCCTGCGTCGGAAGAGGGCCGGAGGGCACTGGCAGCGCAGTTTCCTGACCACCCTGACGGCAGCGCTCATGCTGGCCGCGGCATCGACCGCCCATTCTGCAGAGTCCTCGGCCCAGCGCCACGACGAACAGGTGGCAGGACTGATCGCCAGTCGGGCATCCGTTGTGGCGGAAGCCGAGATCACCGGGTCTCCGCGCGCCCTCAAGACGCCCGGCCCCTCGGGGCGTGCCGAACGCTGGGCAGTCGGGGCGGTGGCCAGATCGTTGACGTCCGGAGGCCAGATCACGCACGCCCGCCTGCCGGTGGTCATCGTTGGCGGGCAGGAATGGCAGCACGCCGGCACCGGCCAGCTGCTCCGGGCCACCGGACGGCTCCGGCCTCCGGACCCGGGCCGCGCGGAGGCAGCGGTGTTGAGTGCGTCATCACCGCCCGCCCGGCTTGCAGCAGCGCAGGATTGGCAGCAGGCGCCGGCCGCGCTGGGCAAGCGGTTCGCCTCGGCCTCGGCATGGCTGGCCCCCGACGCGAGAGGACTCCTCCCGGGCATGGTCACGGGCGATACCGGCGGACTCAGCGAGGAGCTCGAGACAACCATGAAAACCGTGGGCCTCACCCACCTGACGGCGGTATCCGGCGCCAACTGCAGCCTGATACTTGGCGCTCTGCTGCTGGCGGCACGCTCGTTGCGGCTTGCCAGGATCCCGGCCGCAGCGGTCGCCCTCGCAGGCCTCGGGTTGTTCGTTCTCATGGTGGGGCCCGATGCCAGCGTGCTCAGGGCATCGCTGATGGGTGCGATTGCGTTGGCCTCCCTGGCGGGCGGCCGGGCTGGCCGGGGACTGAGTTTCCTTTGCCTGGCCGTGATTGGCCTGCTGCTGGTGGAGCCGGAACTGGGCGTCAGCCTTGGGTTCCTGCTCTCCGTCCTGGCCACCTTGGGGATCATTGTGCTGGGCCGGTGCATCATGGGCTGGTTTCCAGCGAGCGTGCCGCGCTGGACTGCGGCAGCTCTTGCCGTGCCCCTGTCCGCCCAGGTTTTGTGCGGACCCGTCATCGTGATGCTGCAGCCACAGTTTTCCACATACTCGCTGCTGGCCAACGTCCTTGTTGCCCCGCTAGTAGCGCCTGTGACCATCCTGGGCACGGCTGCTGCGGCGCTCCTGCCCCTCGCGCCGTGGCTGGCCACCGTCCTGATCGGCGTTGCCGGCTTCTTTGCCGGCGGTGTGGCGGCCGTCGCCCGGTTCACTGCAGGACTACCCGGCGCCGCGCCGCCCTGGCCCGAAGGCGTGTTCGGGTTGCTGACAATGGTGCTCTGCTCCGTTGTGACCTTGCTCGCCGTGTGGATGGCTGCCCATCCCGCCCGGACAGTCAAACTGGTCTTCGCAGCGCACGCCGGCGTTGTCCGCCTCCTTGACCGGCTGCCGGAGATCAGGCTCCGCCGCGCCGGACCCAACGATCATGGGAGACTTAGAGTCTGCAACCTGAACTCCGGGAGGAATCACCAGTGGCCGCTGCCCAGCAACGACCGAAGACGCCGGCAGCCAATGCGGCGTCGTGGCGGGACGTAGCCCCTGCGGCGGTTGTCCTGATCACGGGTCCCGAGGAGTACCTCGGTATCCGTGCGATGGACCGTGTCCGGACACAGGTACGTGCGGCTGCGCCGGACGTGGAAGTCACGAGGCTCACTGCCGGCTCGTACGAGGCCGGGGCGCTGGCCATGAATGTCAGCCCGTCATTGTTCGGCGAAAGCAAGCTGATCGAGGTGGACGGCCTCGAAGCGATGAACGACGCCTTCCTGGCGGACGCACTGACCTATCTCAAACACGTGGAGCAGGACGCTGTCCTCGTGCTCCGACACGCCGGTGGAACCCGCGGCAAGAAGCTCCTCGACGCCGTGAAGGCCGGGGGATGGCCGACTGTCGACTGCCAGCCGCTAAAGAAGGATGCGGAAAAGACCGCGTTCGTCACGGCGGAGTTCAAGGCCGCCGCCCGCCGGATCACGCCGGAGGCAGTCCAGTCCCTGGTCAATGCCGTTGGCGCCAACCTGTCCGAGCTGGCGGCGGCGTGCAGCCAGCTCATAGCCGACGCATCCACTGCCGTGGATGCTGACATGGTCGACCGCTACTACGGGGGAAGAGTCGAGGCGACGGCCTTCAAGGTGGCCGACGCCGCGATGGCAGGCAACGGGCCTGTGGCTCTGTCCACCCTTCGGCATGCGCTGGCCACGGGCGCCGACCCGGTCCCGCTGGTGGCAGCGCTGGCGGCGAAACTGCGCACAGTCGCCAAGGTCGCCGGCGCCAAGGGTTCAGCGGCACAGATCGCCAAGCAGCTGGGCATGCAGCCGTGGCTGGTGGAGCAGGCACAGCGCGACGTCCGGAGGTGGACGCCCGAGGGCCTGGCACGGTCCATCCAGGTCACGGCCGAAGCTGACGCACAGGTGAAAGGACTGTCGCGTGATCCGGTGTACGCCGTGGAGCACGCCGTGACGGTAATAGCGGCTGCTGCCCGCGGGCGGTAGCCCGGCCAGGCAGTAGCGGGACGGCTGCCAGCGGACGCGGAACGGCTCGGAAGGGCGGCGGCCAGCTGAGCAGTATGGGCGGCGACCGCCGTCGGGAGTACCGCCGCCGGAAACTAATCCGGAAGCCCGCCGTCGGACGTTAAAGTTAAAAGAGAAGTGGCCGGCACCAATGGTGCCGGCCACAAGCATCAGTTCAGATGAACTGGGAAACCTTAGAGTGCGTTGACCTTCTTGGAGATCGCCGACTTGCGGTTTGCAGCGTTGTTCTTGTGCAGAACACCCTTGCTGACAGCCTTGTCCAGCTTACGGCTGGCAGAAACGAGCGCAGTAGTAGCAGCGTCCTTGTCGGAGGACTCAACGGCGGTGTTGACGGCGCGGATGGCCGTCTTCAGCTCGGACTTGACTGCGTTGTTGCGCAGGCGAGCCTTCTCGTTGGTCAGGATGCGCTTCTTCTGGGACTTGATATTTGCCACGTGTGAACTCTCTTTGTAATGCGGAAATGGTCTAGAGGGCTTTCAAGCTGGCCTTGACTGAGCGGCGTGGGGATACCTATGGCGGCCAGCCATCAGTGACCGTCGACCTGCACGGACACACAGCTATAAAGATTAGCAGGTCGGGGCCATTTGTGCCCATTCAGTGCGGAGACGGCGTGCCGGCGTCATTTCCAGCCGCGAAGCCGACGCAACTCGTCCGCCACCAGCCTAAACGTCTTCCGGTCCAGTACCGACCCCTCGCGCCGGATATCGGCCGGGTGGATCTGCAGGACGCGGTCCAGCTTGGCCTCGCTGGGCCGGCCCTGCCTGTCCCACGGTCCGGCGCCGATGTCCACGTAATCGAGGCGGGCGCGCGGGTGGCCGTCATGGTCCTTGCTGGTCAGCATCAGGCCCAGCAGGTAGCTGCCGTGGCTGCCCACCAGCAGGACAGGCCGGTCCTTGCCGCGCGAGTGGTCCTCTTCGAAGGGAACCCAGGTCCATACGATCTCGCCAGGGTCCGGGCGCCCGTCAGGGTTGGGGGAGTAGCGCGGGCTGGCCGAGCCGGTGAAGTCGCCCGGGTACTTGCCGGTGACACCGGCCGGGAGCCGGCCGGCGTTTCCGGCCCTGCCCCGGGCCGGCGAAGGAGTGGCGACCGCCGGTTGTCTTAGTACGCCGAGGAAGCGGAGCGAGGCGCGGACTGCGCCGCCGATCGAAGAGATGTTTAGGGCCATGCGGGCCACCCTACCGGCGCGGCGTTCGTAGTCTCTGGACGTCCGGGCGTGCGGGCCGCGCAAAATGTACTGCCAGCGCCCGGGACGTGGGAGACTAGAGGTTCAGATATTGCGGCAGGCAGCAGGATGGCCAGAGTTCAACCTGAACAACGCCGCTGAAATGCCAACAGTAAGGACCCTGCGTGTCTCCCATGGCCCGCACCGCCCCGGTGCCCGCCGCGACAGATCCGGCCATTATTCGGAATTTCTGCATCATCGCGCACATTGACCACGGTAAGTCCACCCTGGCCGACCGAATGCTGCAGTTCACCGGCGTCGTGCAGTCCCGCGACATGAAGGCCCAGTATCTGGACCGCATGGATATCGAGCGGGAGCGCGGCATCACCATCAAATCCCAGGCTGTCCGCATGCCGTGGGAGCTCGATGGCGTGAGCTACGCCCTGAACATGATCGACACGCCGGGCCACGTGGACTTCACCTATGAGGTGTCCCGGTCGCTCGCCGCCTGCGAAGGCGCAGTGCTGCTCGTGGACGCCGCACAGGGCATCGAGGCCCAAACGCTGGCCAACCTGTACCTGGCGATGGAAAACGATCTCACCATCATCCCGGTCCTGAACAAGATCGACCTGCCGGCCGCGCAGCCTGAGAAGTACGCCGCCGAACTGGCCAGCCTGATCGGCGGCGATCCCGAAGACGTCCTGCTGGTCTCCGGCAAGACCGGCGTGGGCGTCGAGGCCCTCCTGGACAAGATCGTCCGCGACCTGCCCGCGCCCGTCGGCGACCCCGACGCGCCTGCCCGGGCCATGATTTTTGACTCCGTCTATGACACGTACCGCGGCGTGGTCACTTATGTCCGCGTGGTGGACGGCATGCTGCACCCGCGTGAGCGCATCCAGATGATGTCCACCAAGGCCAGCCACGAACTGCTGGAAATCGGCGTCAGCTCCCCGGAGCCCATACCGTCCAAGGGCCTGGGTGTCGGCGAGGTGGGCTACCTCATCACCGGTGTGAAGGACGTCCGCCAGTCCAAGGTGGGCGACACCGTCACCAACCTCGCCAAGCCCGCCGCGGAATCGCTGAGCGGCTACGCGGATCCCAAGCCCATGGTGTTCTCGGGCCTCTACCCGCTGGACGGCACCGACTACCCGGTGCTGCGCGACGCGCTGGACAAGCTCAAGCTGAACGACGCAGCCCTGATCTACGAACCGGAAACCTCCGCGGCCCTGGGTTTCGGCTTCCGCGTAGGCTTCCTCGGCCTGCTGCACCTGGAGATCGTCCGTGAACGCCTCGAACGCGAGTTCAACCTGGACCTGATCTCCACCGCGCCGAACGTGGTCTACGAGGTCACGCTCGAGGACAAGAACGTGGTCACGGTGACGAACCCCAGCGAGTTCCCCTCCGGCAAGATCAATGAGGTCCGCGAACCCATGGTGGCCGCGACCATCCTGGCCCCCAACGAGTTCGTCGGCGCCATCATGGAGCTCTGCCAGGGCCGCCGCGGCGTCATGCGCGGCATGGACTACCTGTCCGAGGACCGGGTCGAGCTGCGGTACTGGATGCCGCTGGCCGAAATCGTCTTTGACTTCTTCGACCTGCTCAAGTCCAAGACGCGCGGCTACGCCTCGCTGGACTGGAAGGCCGACGGCGAACAGGTCGCCGACCTGGTCAAGGTGGACATCCTGCTCCAGGGCGAACAGGTGGACGCCTTCAGTGCCATCACCCACAAGGACAAGGCTTACGCCTACGGCGTGATGATGACCGGCAAGCTGCGCGAACTCATCCCGCGCCAGCAGTTCGAGGTGCCCATCCAGGCGGCCATCGGCTCCCGGATCATCGCCCGCGAGTCCATCCGCGCCATCCGCAAGGACGTTCTTGCCAAGTGCTACGGCGGTGACATCTCCCGTAAGCGCAAACTGCTGGAAAAGCAGAAGGAAGGCAAGAAGCGCATGAAGATGGTGGGGCGCGTGGAAGTGCCGCAGGAAGCCTTCATCGCAGCCCTCACCACCGACGAATCCAAGGACAAGGCCAAGAAGTAGTGATGACCGTGGCCCGAATCTCCGGAGGCCGCACGCATGCCTAGCGTTCTTCCCCTGGGCGACCCCGCGCCGTCGGACGGCCTGCTGCCGCAGCAGGCGGCCGACGGTGCAGCCAGCCGGGCCTTCGGGCTGTACGTGCACATCCCGTTTTGCGCGGTGCGCTGCGGCTACTGCGACTTCAACACCTATACCGCAACCGAGCTCGGCGGCGGCGCGTCCCAGGACGCGTACGCCTCCACCGTCATCTCGGAAGTGGACTTTGCCGCGCGGGTCCTTGAGGAGTCTGGCCTGCCCGCCCGGAAACTGAGCACCGTGTTCTTCGGCGGCGGGACTCCTACGCTGCTGCCTGCAGAGGACCTGGCGCGGATCCTCCGCGCCGCCATCGACACCTGGGGGATCGAACCAGGCGCCGAGGTGACCACGGAGGCCAACCCGGACTCCGTCACGCCGGAATCCCTAAAGCTGCTGGCCGACGCCGGCTTCACCCGTGTGTCCTTCGGCATGCAGTCCGCCGTACCCCACGTGCTGAAGGTCCTCGACCGCACCCACACGCCGAGCCGCGTTCCGCTCGTGGTGCAGTGGGCGCGCGACGCCGGACTCGCCGTCAGCCTGGACCTCATCTACGGCACGCCCGGAGAATCCATGGAGGACTGGCGCTTTTCGCTTGAGACCGCCCTTTCCTACAAGCCGGACCACATCAGCGCCTACGCACTGATCATTGAGGACGGCACCAAGCTCGCCGCCCAGATCCGCCGCGGCGAAGTTCCGGAAATCGACGACGACGACCACGCCGACAAGTACGAGCTCGCCGACAGGATGATCAACGACGCCGGCCTGCACTGGTACGAGGTCAGCAACTGGTCCGCGACGCCGGAACAGGCCTGCCGCCACAACCTCGCCTACTGGCGCGGGGACGACTGGTGGGGCGTCGGCCCGGGCGCGCATTCGCACGTTGGCGGAGTGCGCTGGTGGAACGTCAAGCACCCCACCGCCTACGCCGGCCGGCTCGGCTCAGGTGTCTCGCCGGCGGCGGGGCGCGAAACGCTCGACGACGAAACCCGGGTTGTCGAAAAGGTCATGCTGGAGGCCCGGCTTTCCTCGGGGCTCGCAACGGCTGCCTTGGCGCCGTCCGGCAGGAAGGCCGTTGCCGGCCTGATCGCCGACGGCCTCGTGGTGCCGGAGGATGCCTTCCGGGGCCGCCTCGTCCTTACGCTGAAGGGCCGCCTGCTGGCGGACGCCGTGGTCCGCAGGCTCCTGCCGGACTAGTTCCGGCGACAGACAAACAACGCGGGGTCACTTTCAGCCCAATATCCCTACCGGATTGGGCTGAAACTGACCTCGCGTTGTTTTTTGCCTGCCTGATCCGGCCGGTTACTTGATCCAGCGCAGGTTGTACTGGTAGCGGTGCGGCTGGCCCTTGTTGACGTGGACGCCGGCGGACACCGCGAAGCAGGTCAGCGCAATCCAGATGAGTGTGGCCACGACCGCGAACAGGTTGCCGACGACCGGAAGCAGCACCAGCAGATTGGCTACGAAGGCCGCAATGGTGGGCGGCAGGGTGAAGTTGAGGGCTTCCTTGGACTCCTGCGCGGTGAACGGGCCGCGGTCGCGGAAGATGAGGTAGATCAGCAGCGCCGGAACGCAGCCGAGGATGCCGCCGAAGTGCGCCAGGGTGGCCCACTGCCGGTCCTCGCTGGCCGTCAGCGGAAGCGCATTGGCCGGAACGCCATGGTACTGGGGCAGGTCCTGGCCGGACTGTGTGTCCCTGCGGTCGCGAGCGTCTTCTGCCACGGTGTCTTCCTTTAGCTTGCGTTGGTGCGTTGGTGCGTTGGTGCTTTGATACGGCGCCGGGCCCGCGGTGCGGTGACGCCGTACCAAGGATACCGGGCTGTACGGGCAATCGCGGGCCGAACGCCGAATCGCCGGGCCGACGCTACGGAACTGTAAGGAAATCGATGACCTCTTCCACCCGGCCCAGCAGGGCGGGCTCAAGGTCAGCGTAGGTGCGCACGGCGCCGAGGAGTTTCTGCCAGCCGAGGCCAATGTCCTCCTTGGTCTCATGCGGCCAGCCGAAGGCGGTGAGGATCCCGGTCTTCCAGTCCGTGCCGCGCGGCACCACCGGCCACTGTGGAATGCCGAGCACCGACGGCCGGATCGCCTGCCAGACGTCGACGTACGGGTGGCCGACGATCAGCACGTTCCCGGTGGCGCCGGGGGATGCCATCACGGCGTCGGCGATCCTGGATTCCTTGGAATCGGGGACCAGGTGGTCCACCAGGACACCCAGCCTGCGGCCGGGACCGGGGCGGAAGGAGGCAACGGCTGCTGCCAGGTCATCGATGCCATGAAGAGGTTCGACGACGATGCCCTCCACGCGGAGGTCGTCGCCCCAGACCTTTTCCACGAGTTCGGCGTCATGCTTGCCTTCGACCCAGATCCGGCTGGCCTTGGCCACCTGTGCCCGCTGCCCTTCCACCCGCACCGAGCCCGACGCCGTCCGGTTGGCCGTGCCCTGCCCGGCGGGCTTCGCCTTGGGGGCAGGGGGCATCAGGCGGATCGGCTGGCCTTCGAGGAGGAAGCCGAAGCCCAGTTTGAAGGACCGGGACTTTCCGCGGCGGTCCTCAAGCGCCACCACGTGCATGCCGCCGGACTTCTCCACCCGTGTCACCGCGCCCACCCAGCCGGACTGGACGTCCTCGAGCACCATGCCGCGCTCCACCGGCACCTCCGGCAGGCTGTTCTTGGCGGGCGCTGCCATCTCCTGCGGGCCCCAGGTCTGATACTGCATTCGTTCACCGCTCTGCACTAGGAAGGAGCCGCTCCGGCCGCGGTCATGCCGCCGGGGGACAGGCGCCCGGAATTTCGCCCGGAGCGGTACCAATGCTAACAACGCGGCGAGTCATATTAGACTTGTTAGCACTTAGGCATGTCGAGTGCTAACCACAGCGCCGGCGGGCAGGATTAACGCCCGGCGCGGTCAAGGCCAAAAGGAGGTGGACTGTGAGCGAACCACGCAGGCTTGAGGTGCTGCGCGCCATCGTGGAGGACTATGTCCATTCCCGCGAGCCCGTCGGCTCCAAGGCCCTGGTGGAACGGCACCATCTGGGCGTATCCAGCGCCACCATCCGAAACGACATGGCGGCCCTGGAGGACGAGGGCCTCATCACTGCGCCGCATACCAGCGCAGGCAGGATTCCCACGGACAAGGGCTACCGCCTGTTCGTCGACCAGATTTCCGCCGTCAAGCCGTTGTCCCCGGCTGAGAAGCGCGCCATTCAGACCCTCCTCGAGGGGTCGGAGGACCTTGACGACGTCCTGGACCGCACGGCCCGGCTCCTGTCCCAGCTGACCAACCAGGTCGCCGTCGTGCAGTACCCGCACCTGAGCCGCGCCGTGGTGCGGCACATCGAATTCGTGCTGCTGGCGCCGCGGAAGGTGCTGATAGTCCTCATCGCCGACTCCGGCAAAGTTGACCAGCGCGTGGTCGACGCCGGGCAGGATCTGTCAGACGACACGCTCGCCGCCCTGCGCACCCGGTTCCTGACCGGTGTGGCCGGAACGCCGGTGGCCATCCTGCCCCAGCATCTGGCCGCTGTCGTGGCCGGCTGCACGCCGGCCGAACGCCCCGTTGCCATGGCCCTGGGCAAGGGACTGGAAGGTCTCGCCCACAACAGCCGGGAGGACCGGATGGTGCTCGCAGGAACGGCCAACCTGGCGCGGTCCAACGTGGACTTCCCGCTCAGCATCGGGCCCGTGCTGGAAGCGCTCGAGGAACAGGTGGTGATGCTGCGGCTCCTGAGCGACATGGCGCAGGACCCGCGCGGCGTGGCCGTCAGCATCGGCCGTGAAAACCCCTACGACGGGCTGGCCGAGGCGTCGGTGGTGGCCACCGGCTACGGCCCCGACGCCACCGCCAAGGTGGGCATCCTCGGCCCCACCCGGATGGACTATCCCACCACCATGGCCGCCGTCCGCGCGGTGGCCCGCTACCTTTCGAGGATTCTGGGCCCGTGACCGCACGCCCCGGACATCCTTTGACCCCAGGCAGAACAACCAGGAAGAGATACGAACTTTGAGCAGCCACTACGACGTTCTTGGAGTCTCCCCGGAAGCCACCGGCGAGGAGATCAAAAAGGCCTACCGCAAGCTGGCCCGCTCGCTTCACCCGGACGTCAATCCCGGGGAAGACGCCGCTGAACGGTTCAAGGCCGTCACCCACGCCTATGAGGTGCTGTCCGATCCCCAGAAGCGCAGGGTCTACGACACCACCGGCAACGAGAACGGGACCGACAACGGCTTCGGCGGCGGCTACGCCGGCCAGGGCTTCGCGTTCCAGGACATCTTTGACACCTTCTTCGGTGCCGGCGGAACCTCCGGGCCCGCGTCCCGCGTCCGCCGCGGCCAGGACGCGCTCATCAGCGTCCGGATCGACCTGCGCGATGCCGTCTTCGGCGTCAACAAGAAGCTGGAAGTGGACACAGCCGTCACCTGCCCCACCTGTGAAGGCTCCTGCTGCCGCGAAGGCAGCCACCCCGAACGCTGCGACATCTGCGGCGGCAGCGGCCAGGTGCAGCGGGCGGTCCGTTCCATCCTCGGTCAGGTCATGACCGCGGCCCCCTGCGGTTCCTGCGAAGGCTTCGGCACGGTCATCAAGGACCCCTGCAACGAATGCAGCGGCCAGGGCCGCATCCGCAGCCGCCGTTCCCTGACCATCAAGGTCCCGGCCGGTGTGGCCACCGGAACACGGATCCAGCTCTCCGGCCAGGGTGAGGCCGGCCCCGCGGGCGGCCCGTCCGGCGACCTCTACGTGGAAATCCGGGTCAACAACGACCCCACCTACATCCGCGAGGGCGACGACCTCCACGCCACCCTGAACATCCCCATGACCGCCGCTGCCCTCGGCACGGAACTGAGCCTGGAGACCTTCGACGGCAAGCAGGAGATCGACGTCAAGGCGGGCACGCAGTCCGGCGAGATCATCACCCTGCGCGGACTCGGGGTCACCCACCTGCGAGGCTACGGCCGCGGCGACCTCAAGGTCCACCTGCAGGTGGAAACACCGTCCAAGCTCGACCCCGCCCAGGAGGACCTGCTCCGGCAACTGGCAAAGCTCCGCGGCGAGCAGTTCTCCGAGGGCAAGCTCGCAGCGAGCGGCGGCGTCTTCGCCAAGCTGCGGGACCGCCTCGGTAACCTGTAGCGGTGAGCAACCCCGTATTCTTCACGCCGGCCGGCGCGCTGGACAGCACAGCACCCGGCTCGGTGTTCGTCCTCGACGGCGCCGAGGCCCGCCATGCGGTGACCGTCAAGCGCCTGGCCGTCGGGGAACAGGTGGACATTGCCGACGGCGCGGGGAAACGCATCACTGGCACCGTGACGGATGCTGCCGCGGCCGAACTGACGGTCGAATGCACGTCCGTCAGCCTTGAACCGCGGCCGGACGTGCGCCTTGTGCTCGTGCAGGCTCTCGCCAAGGGCGACCGGGACGAGCTGGCGATCGAAACCGCCACCGAGCTGGGGATCGACGCCGTGATCCCCTGGCAGTCGGAACGCTCCATCGTCAGGTGGAAGGGTGAGCGGGCAGCGAAGGCACACGGGAAATGGCAGTCCGCCGTGACGGCGGCCGCCAAGCAGGCGCGCCGCGCCTGGATCCCCGAGGTGCGGCCCGCCGTCGACACCCAGGCCCTGGCCAGGGAAGTGGCGGAAGCAGGCCTCGCCGTGATCCTGCACGAAGACGCTGTTACGCCGCTGCGGCGGGTTCTTGGCAGGTGGTCCGAGGAGCGCCAGGACGCGGCCGGAGCCGTCGAAATTTTCCTGATTGTTGGTCCGGAAGGGGGCATCAGCCCCCGCGAGGTCACCCGGCTGTGCAGCGCCGGGGCCGTGACGGCACTGTTGGGACCGCACGTGCTGCGGTCGTCGACTGCGGGACCGGCCGGCGTCGTGGTTGCCAGCGACGTCCTGGGCCGCTGGTAGGTTCAGCGCACTTTTAGTGGGCGGGGACCGGTAGCCAGCCAACCTGGCGGTCGGTGATGCTAGCGGACGGCGAACCCGCGCGAGTCCACGTTGAGTTCGTCCTCGGGCTTGCCGGGGTCGAGCTGGGAAACCCGTACCTCATAGTTCCCGGGCGCGAGGTTCACCGTGATGCCGAAGATCCCGGAGGCGCCGGGATCAGCCGCGGCCCTGGCTTCCCCGGTCAGGTAGCTCTCCTTGTCGCCGTTGTCCTGGACTTTGAGGATGCGCCAGTGGAGCTTGCCGTTGGGGACGGTGCTGCGCCCGGAGATCTTGACCCGGCCGTCGCCGACTTCGGTGCCTTCCTGCGGATCAATGATCCACACCGGCGCCACCATTCCGGCGCTGCGGGACGTGGGGGCACCGAGCTTGACGTGCTTGAACGCCAGATAGTCCGTGTGCCCGTCCACCAGGATGACCACTTCGATTTGCTGGCCTGCGTCAATCAGGCCCGAGCTGGCACCGGCGGCGGTAGCGGTGTACACCAGCTGCTGGATGGCCCGCTGGGCCATGTCCGCGTCGAGGTTGCTGTTGAAGGCATCCGCGGAAACGTCCACGGTGATGACGTTGGTGCCCGAGATCGACGTCGCGAGGTTCTTGGGGTTCTGCCACGGCGTGAAGTAGTCGGGATCCAGCGGCGTCTCGGACATCATGGCGCGCAGGGCCCGGGTGATCGGGTTCTCGTCGTCAGGAACGTCGCGGAACTCGCGGTACAGGAAGACGTTGCTGTTGCTCCGCCCGATCCAGTAGACCGGCGCCTTGTTGGACGACTGCGTTGTCTCCAGCGGGGCGCTGGTGGTGGGGACGCCGTCCGTGCCGGCGGCCCGGCGCGAGGAGGACGTCGGGGAGTTCGCGGACGTCACCGAGGGATCGGGATCGGCGATGCACCCGGACAGCAGCAGGGCAGCCGGAAGCAGCGCGGACAGCAGCACGGAGCGCGTCCTCGGTACTTTCCGGCCCGGAGTTCCTGGCTGACTGATGCTGGCGATCCCTTCGAATGAGCAGTTGTGTGCGGGCACGCCGGACCGTTGCCGGCGAGCTCCTTTTCCAGCATTACACGAGACATTGCGGCGCTGGGTGCCTTTCGCGGCAGGCGGCCGAACTGCAACGGGAACGATATGAGGCCGATACAAAGTTGATACCTAATTGCGGGAACGCGTTACGGAAATGCGGTCCGCCGTGACCTTCCGGGACGGCAGGCCGGGGCGTGCGCTGGCGTAAGATGTAAGGACGCAAACGAGTTATTCCGAACTGGAGGGAACCTAAGGCCTGAGGGCCGTCACCATGACTGAATCAGCAAACGGAAAGCGCCGCCTCAACACGGGGGACCGAACCACGGGCGAATTCCCCCATACTCTCCCCGGTGTCCGGACGGAGGTGGTCATCTTCGATAACTCTGATCAGATGGTGCAGTCGCTGGGAAGCCACGACGAGGCCCTCCGCTTTATCGAGGACCAGTTCCCGGCCGTCAGTTTCCACGTCCGCGGCAATGAACTCTCCATCAACGGACCCGCCGCCGACGTTCCGCGGATCATGCGCCTGCTTCACGAGGTCCGCGGTCTCGTGGCCCGCGGCACCGTTATTACGCCGGCGGTTCTCCAGCAGCTGGTCTCGCTGCTCCGCAGCCAGTCGCTGCAGAATCCGGTGGAGGTGCTGACGCACGACATCCTGTCCAGCCGCGGCAAGACCATCAGGCCCAAGACGCTGAACCAGAAGAACTACGTGGACGCCATCGACGCGAACACGGTGATCTTCGGAATCGGCCCGGCCGGTACCGGCAAGACCTACCTCGCGGTGGCCAAGGCGGTGCAGGCGCTGCAGCAGAAGGAAGTCAGCCGGATCATCCTCACCCGCCCCGCCGTCGAAGCGGGCGAACGGCTGGGGTTCCTTCCCGGCACGCTCAGCGACAAGATCGACCCGTACCTGCGTCCGCTGTACGACGCGCTGCACGACATGATGGACCCGGAGTCCATTCCCCGGCTCATGGCGGCCGGCACCATCGAGGTGGCGCCGCTGGCCTACATGAGGGGCCGGACGCTGAACGACGCCTTCATCATCCTCGACGAGGCACAGAACACCACGCCGGAACAGATGAAAATGTTCCTGACCCGCCTCGGCTTCGGCTCCAAGATGGTGGTCACCGGCGACATCACGCAGGTGGACCTTCCGTTCGGGACCCGCTCCGGCCTGCGCATCGTCGAGGAGATCCTCACCGGAATCGACGATGTCAGCTTCTCTGTCCTGGACGCCGCCGACGTTGTCCGCCACCGCCTGGTGGGGGACATCGTCAACGCCTACAGCATCTGGGACGAAGCACAACGCAACCGGGTCAAGCATTCCGTTCCCCGGGAACGACGGGAGAGCACGCATGAGCATCGAAGTTAACAACGAATCCGGCATCCAGGTGGACGAAGCCCGCCTGGTGGCGCTGGCACGCTTCATCTTCGAACAGCTGTACATCCACCCGCAGGCGGAACTGTCCATCCTGCTCGTGGACGAGCCGGCCATGGAAAAGCTGCACATCGAACTGATGGATGAGCCCGGAGCCACCGATGTGCTGTCCGTGCCCATGGACGAGCTGACCCCGGGCACCCCGGACAAGCCGACGCCGCAGGGGATGCTTGGCGACATAGCCATCTGCCCGCAGGTGGCCGAGGTCCAGGCCCGGAATGCCGGGCATTCCACGCAGGACGAGATGCTGCTGCTGACCACGCACGGAATCCTCCACCTGCTCGGCTATGACCACGCCGAACCCGAGGAGAAGGCAGAAATGTTCGGCCTGCAGCGTGAACTGCTGACCGCATTCACCGGCAAAGAAGCACCGGCCGAGACCACCCAGTGACCTCCCTGCTCCTTGTCTGCATGGCGCTGGCGTTTCTCGGTGCCGCAGCGCTGCTGACTGCTGCCGAGGCGGCGTTCAGCTTTCTTCCGCGCCACGACGCCGAGCAGGCTGTGCAGGGGAGCCAGGGCCCGGCGTTGCGCAGGATCCTGGACCAGCCGATGACGCACATGCGTGCCCTGCGCTTCTGGCGGATCTGGTTCGAGACGGCCTCCGCCGTGGCTGTGGCCGTGCTGCTTTACAGCCTGCTGGACAACGTCTGGCTCGCCGGCCTGGCCGCGACAGGCATCATGGCGGTCCTCGGGTTTGTGCTGGTGGGCGTCTCGCCACGCCAGCTGGGCCGCTCGCATCCGGCCGCCGTGGCGCGGAACTCGGCAT
Organism: Arthrobacter sp. NPDC058097; assembly: GCF_042884885.1. Taxonomy (NCBI): domain Bacteria; kingdom Bacillati; phylum Actinomycetota; class Actinomycetes; order Micrococcales; family Micrococcaceae; genus Arthrobacter; species Arthrobacter sp. NPDC058097. The sequence goes on along the minus strand of NZ_JBHVSZ010000007.1, from coordinate 63,378 downwards.
CGCTGGTGCGGTTCCTGGCCTGGATTCTGGGGCCCATCCCGGCCTGGCTGGTCCGGCTGGGCAGCGCCGTGGCTCCGGGTTCGCCCAACGGTGACGACTCCTACTTCAGCGAGGAGGAGTTCCGCGAACTGGTTGACCGGGCCACCGAGTCGGACGTGATCGAGGACAACGAGGCCGAACTCATCCAGTCCGTCTTCGAGTTCGGGGACACGCTGGTCCGCGCCGTCATGGTGCCGAGGACGGACATCCTGACCATTGACGCCGGCTCGAGCCTGCACAGCGCCATGGCACTGTTCCTGCGGTCCGGGTACTCCAGGATCCCGGTCATCGGCGAGAACACCGACCAGATTTTGGGCATCATCTACCTCAAGGATGTGGCGGCCGCGATCCATGGCATGGACCCCGAGGCCGAGCCGCCCGTGGTGGACATGCTGGCCCGCGAGGTCCGCTACGTGCCGGATTCCAAGCCGGTGAGCGAACTCCTGCGGGAACTGCAGAAGGAGTCCACGCACGTGGCCATCGTCATCGACGAGTACGGCGGCACCGCAGGATTGGTGACGCTCGAGGACCTGATCGAAGAGCTCGTCGGCGAAATCGTGGACGAGTACGACTCCGAGAGCGCCGCCGTCGTCGACCTGGGCGACGGAACATTCCGGGTGAGCGCCCGGATGGGGATCGACGACCTTGGCGAGCTGTTCGGCATCGAACTCGACGACGACGAGGTGGACACCGTGGGCGGCCTGCTGGCCAAGGCCCTGGGCCGGGTCCCCATCGTGGGCAGCGCGGTGGATGTTGACGGCGTTTCGCTGCGCGCCGAGCGGCTGGAAGGCCGCCGGAACCGCGTCAGCCACATCATTGCGGCCGCTGCGCCGAAAGAACACACTGACCTTGACGAACTTCTCGACGAGGCCGAATCAATGCAACAGGGAGTTCCACGTGAGCAAGCAGAATAAGGCCGACGGCGGCGAACCGTTCGGCGGGTACCATGCCGGATTCTCGGTGCTGGTGGGCCGTCCGAACGCCGGCAAATCCACCCTCACCAACGCCCTGGTGGGCAAGAAGGTGGCCATCACGTCCGCGAAGCCGCAGACCACGCGGCATACCATCCGCGGTATCGTCCACCGCGAGGACGCCCAGCTGATCCTCGTGGACACCCCCGGCCTGCACCGGCCCCGCACCCTGCTGGGCAAGCGGCTCAACGACCTCGTCGCCGACACCCTCTCCGAGGTGGACGCGATCGGGTTCTGCATCCCCGCCAACGAGAAGATCGGCCCAGGTGACAAGTTCATCGCCGCCCAGCTCGCCGCGGTAGGCCGCAAGCCGGTGATTGCCCTCGTGACCAAGGCGGACCTGGTGGACCGGCAGGCCCTGACCGAGCAGCTGCTGGCCGTCGCCGAACTCGGCAGGGAAGTGCTGGGCGAGGACGGCTGGAAGGACATCGTTCCGGTCTCGGCCGCGGACGGCTTCCAGGTGGACACGGTGGCGGACGTCCTGATCAGCCACATGCCGCCGTCGCCCCCGCTCTATCCGGACGGCGAGCTGACCGATGAACCGGAGGCCGTCATGGTGGCCGAACTCATCCGCGAGGCCGCGCTGGAGGGCGTGCGCGACGAGCTGCCGCACTCCCTGGCCGTGGTGGTCGAGGAGATCGTGCCGCGCGAGGGCCGGACCGAGGACAATCCGCTCCTGGATGTCCGCGTAAACCTCTATGTGGAGCGCCCGTCGCAGAAGGCGATCATCATCGGCAAGGGCGGAAGCCGCCTGCGCGAGGTCGGCACCAACGCCCGCAAGGGCATCGAGGCGCTCTTGGGCACCCGCATCTACCTCGACCTGCACGTCAAGGTGGCCAAGGACTGGCAGCGCGACCCGAAGCAGCTGGTGAAACTGGGGTTCTGAGCCGCCCGCGCCCGCGCGCCGGGCCGCCAACGCCTGATTGCCGGGGTTTTCCCAGAAACGGCTACTAAAATAGGCCGGATCCCATTTTTTCGAGGAAGGTACACCCTGTGGTGCGACGCCGCGACAACCGCGCCCAAGGACCGGGCACACCCGCCCGCTCCGAGCCAGCTGCCCGGCATGCCGAGGACTCCCGGCTGGGCGCCGCCCGGCACCTGAATGTCCGCCACATGCCCACGTGGCTCAAGGTGACCACCGCCGTTGTCGCCGTGGTCCTGGCCGGCGGCCTGGCCTTTGCCGGCTACTGGTACTTCAGGCTGCAGTCCAACATCTCCACGTCCGCACTGGGCGCCGGCAGCAGCCGCACGGACACCACGGACGACGCCACCGGCAGGCTGCAGATCCTGATCCTGGGTTCCGACACCCGCGACGGCAAGAACTCCAATTACGGCAGCACCGAGGATTCCACCGGCTACGGCAACTCCGACGTCATGATGCTCATGGACATCTCGGAGGACAACAAGCGGGTCAACGTCATCAGCTTTCCCCGCGACCTGCTGGTGGACATCCCCAAGTGCACCGACCAGAAGACCGGCAAGCAGTACCCGGCCCGCAGCGGCATCATGATCAATGAGGCCATGAAGGAAGCCGGCATCGGCTGCGCCGTTGACACCGTCAACAAGCTGACCGGCATGGAGGTGGACCACTTCATGATGGCCGACTTCAACGCCGTCAAGGAGCTGTCGAACGCCGTGGGGGGCGTCTCGGTGTGCATCAGCGACGCCGTCTATGACCCCGACTCGCGGCTGCGGCTGCCCAAGGGCACCTCCCAGGTGCAGGGCGAACAGGCCCTGGCGTTTCTGCGCACCCGCCATGCGTTCGGCGACGGCGGCGACCTCGGCCGCATCAAGGCCCAGCAGGGCTTCCTGTCCTCCCTGACCCGGAAGATCAAGGACGACGGCACCCTTTCCAACCCGGCGAAGCTGCTGAACATCGCCGACGTCATCACCAAGAACCTGACGGTCGACGACGGACTCGCCTCCGTGCCCTCGATGATCACGATCGCCAACCGGCTGAAGACGATCGACGTCGGCAAGGTCGCCTTTGTGGCGATGCCCACCGTGCCGGCCACCAGCGATCCCAACCGGCTGGAAGCCGCGCCGGCCGCCGCGCAGCTGTTTGCTGCCCTGCGCAAGGACGTCGACCTGACCGACCCGGACGGGAAGGAAACCCCGTCACCGTCGGCGACGCCCTCACCGTCGGCCAGCTCCACTCCGAAGGCCACCCCGAAGCCCACCGCCACGGCGGCGCCGTATGACAAGGCGCTGCAGCCCATCACCGTGGCCAACGGCACCGGCTCAGCCACGCGGACCCAGGAAATCGTGGAGGCCGTTGTTGCCGGCGGATTCACCCAGGTGGGGCAGTTGGAGGCCGAGACCACGGCAAAGACCATGGTTTACTACGGCCCGGAATTCGCGGACGTCGCCGCCGATGTGGCAGCCCTGTTCGGTATTCCGGCCGCCCAGGTGGCGCCTTCGTCCGGCGTCGCGGGCGTGCAGCTGTACCTCGGCTCCGACTTCCCGTCCGGCACTAAGTACGGCAAGACCACCGTCCCCAAGGACGTCGTCAACCAGACCGCGGGCGACACCGTCTGCCAGAAGGCAAACCCTGAACTGATCGTCCAGCAGTAACCGGCCGGCAGGCCGGACATCCAGGCAGGCCAGCCACAAGCATCCGGGCACAAAAAATGCCGGGCCGCCCCGAACAGGGGCGGCCCGGCATTTCTGCTCTCACCAGATGCTGACGCGCTCCGCCGGAGGCATCCACATGCCGTCCTCCTCCGTGACGCCGAACGCGGCGTGGAACGAGTCGAGGTTCTTGGCAATGGCGTTGGTGCGGAACTCGTTGGGGGAGTGCGGGTCCGTGGCGAGGCGCCGGATGGCCTCCTCGGCGCGGATCACCTGGCGCCAGCCCGCGGCCCAGGAAGCGAAGAAGCGCTGTTCACCCGTCAGCCCGTCGAGCACCGGAGGTTCCTGGCCGTCGAGGCTCAGGCGGTAGGCCTTGTGCGCAATTGTGAGTCCGCCGAGGTCCCCGATGTTCTCGCCCAGCGTGAGCTTGCCGTTGACGTTGTGGCCGGGCGCGGCATACGGGGACAGTGCGTCGAACTGGTCCACGAGTCGTCCGGTCAGGGCTTCGAAGGCCTTGCGGTCGTCCTCGGTCCACCAGTTGCGCAGTTCGCCCGTGCCGTCGAACTGCGAGCCCTGGTCGTCGAAGCCGTGGCCGATCTCGTGCCCGATCACGGCCCCGATGCCGCCGTAGTTCACGGCGTCGTCCGCTTCGGCGGTGAAGAAGGGCGGCTGGAGGATCGCCGCCGGGAAGACGATCTCGTTCAGCATCGGGTGGTAGTAGGCGTTGACGGTCTGCGGCGTCATGAGCCACTTGTTGTGATCCACCGGCTTGCCCACCTCGTCAAGGTGCCGGTCGACGTCGGCGTTGTGGGCCCGCTCCACGTTGCCGAGCAGGTCCGCGGGGTCGATGACCACGGCGGAGTAGTCGATCCATTCGTCCGGGAAGCCGATCTTCGCCCGGAATGCCCCCAGTTTCCGGAGCGCCTCGGCTTTGGTGTCCTCGCCCATCCATTCCAGGCCGCTGAAGCTCTGCCGGTAGGCCTCGATCAGGTTCCCCACCAGGGTCTGCATGCGGGCCTTGTGGCCCTCGGGGAAGTGCCGGGCCACGTAGATCTGGCCCACGGCCTCGCCCAGTGCGGCCTCGACGACGGCGACGCCCCGCTTCCAGCGGTCCTTGTTCCGCGGTGTGCCGCTGATGGTGGTGCCATGGAAGGCGAAGTTCGTGTCCACAAAAGTGGACGAGAGGTAGGGGGCCGCCGAGTTGATGACCCTTAGGGCAAGCCACTCCTGCCATACCGGCAGTGACTCTGAGGCCAGCAGCGCGGCGGCACCGGCGAAGAAGTCGGGGGTGCTGACCACGATCTCCTGCCGCTTCTCCGGGGCAATGTCCGCTGCGTCAAACCACGTGTCCAGCAGCGGGAACAGCTCGCGTGCCTCGTCCGCAGACTTCAGGTTGTAGGTTTTCTGCGGGTCGCGGAGCGTGACGTTGTCCCAGTGGTGCGAGGCGAGGGAGGTCTCCAGCGCCACCACCCGGGCTGCGGCGTATTCGGGATCGGCCACGCCGGCCAGGCCGAACATGGTGCCCACGTACTCCCGGTAGGACTCCACCACCGGGGCGAATTTCTCTTCACGGTAGTAGGACTCGTCCGGGAGCCCGAGGCCGCCCTGGCCGGTGTACAGGAGAACGCGGTCGGGGTTGCCGGCGTCGGGTGCCGGATAGATGTAGAAAAGTCCGGACACATCGGCACGGAAGAGCCGGCCGGCCAGGGCCAGCAGCTCGGAAATGGTGGCGGTGGCGAAGACCTCGGCCAGACGTCCGCGGATGGGGTCCATGCCCTTGGCTTCGACGGCTGCCTCATCCATGAAGCTGCTGTAGAGGTCGCCGATCTTCCGCTCGATGCCGCTGGCCTCGGCTCCCTTGGCAGCGGCTTCCTCGATGATTTCCCGGACCGCCAGCTCGGAGCCGTCGCGAAGCGCAGTGAAGGTGCCTTCCAGCGGGCGGTCGTCAGGGATGGTGGTGTCCTTCAGCCAGGCGCCGTTCACATGCTGGTAGAGGTCGTCCTGTGGCCTCACGCTGTGGTCGATGTTTGACAGGGCGATCCCCGAAATTGGCACAGGTTCTCCTTCGATGACGGGCTGCGGCCGGCACTTTCACCGGGGGCAGCGTCTGCATGGTGGACGTTGCTGGAGGTGTTGCCCCTTCATCTTACGCACCCGTGTTACTGTGAAACGGTGCGTGCAGAGCTCCTTCTTCTTAGCTGCCGCGGCGAGGCCTCAGACGCGATCTAGCGCAAGGCCCACCCTCGTCGCGGAGTTTGCGTTGCCCGGCCACCCTTTCACTCAGGAATCACAGAAAAGGCCAGATTAATGCGAAACGCACAGAAGCCCTCGGGAATGCCGATCCACCGCTACGTCCCCTTCCAGGACCAGATCAAGGTTGATCTGCCGGACCGCACGTGGCCGGACAAAGTCATCACCACGGCCCCGCGCTGGTGCGCAGTGGACCTGCGTGACGGCAACCAGGCACTGATCGACCCGATGAGCCCCGCGCGCAAGATGAAGATGTTCGACCTGCTGGTCCGCATGGGCTACAAGGAAATCGAAGTCGGTTTCCCCTCTGCCTCGCAGACCGACTTCGACTTCGTCCGCCAGCTGATCGAGGGCAACCACATCCCGGACGACGTCACCATCCAGGTGCTGACCCAGGCCCGCGAACACCTCATCGAGCGGACCTACGAGTCCCTGGTGGGTGCCAAGCAGGCCATCGTGCACCTGTACAACTCCACCTCCGTCCTGCAGCGCCGCGTGGTGTTCAACCAGGACGAGGACGGCATCCTGGACATCGCCCTGCAGGGCGCGCGCCTCTGCAAGAAGTACGAGGAAACGCTCGGCGACACCCACATCACCTACGAGTACTCGCCGGAGTCCTTCACCGGCACAGAGCTGGAGTACGCGGTCCGGGTCTGCAACGCCGTCGCGGACGTCTTCGAGGCCTCAGCCGACCGGCAGGTGATCATCAACCTGCCCGCCACCGTGGAAATGGCCACCCCGAACGTTTACGCGGACTCCATCGAGTGGATGAGCCGCCACCTGCACCCGCGTGAAGGCATCATCCTCTCGCTGCACCCGCACAACGACCGCGGTACCGGCGTGGCCGCCGCCGAGCTGGGCTACCAGGCCGGCGCTGACCGCATTGAAGGCTGCCTGTTCGGCAACGGTGAGCGCACCGGCAACGTGGACCTGGTCACCCTCGGCCTGAACATGTTCGTGCAGGGCATTGACCCGATGATCGACTTCTCCGACATCGACGACGTCCGGCGCACCGTGGAGTACTGCAACCAGCTGCCCGTCGCGGAGCGTGCCCCCTATGGCGGCGACCTCGTCTTCACCGCGTTCTCCGGGTCCCACCAGGACGCCATCAAGAAGGGCCTCGAAGCCCTGGAGAAGGACGCGGCAGCCGCGGGCAAGGACGTCAGCGACTTCACCTGGCAGGTTCCGTACCTGCCAGTGGACCCGAAGGACCTCGGCCGCAGCTACGAGGCCGTGATCCGCGTCAACTCCCAGTCCGGCAAGGGCGGCGTGGCCTACCTGCTGAAGAACGAGCACAGCCTGGACCTGCCGCGGCGGGCACAGATCGAATTCTCCGGTGTCATCCAGAAGCGCACGGACACTGTCGGCGGCGAAGTCAGCGGCGCCCAGCTGTGGCAGATTTTCCAGGACGAGTACCTGCCCTCCGCCAAGTCGGAAAGCCAGTGGGGCCGGTACTCGCTCGGGTCGGTGAAAACCGAATCGGACGAGGACGGCGCCATGACCCTGCACGCCTCACTGGGCGTGGACGGCACGCACGCCAGCCGCACCGGAACCGGAAACGGCCCCATCGCCGCGCTGCTGGACATCCTCGGCCAGGACGGCGTGGATGTGCGGGTGCTGGACTACAGCGAGCACGCCCTGTCCGAAGGCGGCAGCGCCCTCGCCGCGGCCTACGTCGAATGCGCCGTCGGGGAGCGTGTCCTGTGGGGCGTCGGCATCGATGCCAACACCAGCACCTCGGCGCTGAAGGCAGTCATCTCTGCCGTGAACCGGGCCATCCGGGACGCCCAGGCCTGAGCTTCCTAACAGCTGCGCCGCCGGTCCATGCCGGCGGCGCAGCTGTTTCGGCGGCTCAGCTGTTTTCACTGAGTCAATGGGAAGATAAAGCGTGGCCCAATCATTTGCAGCGCGCAGCTACCGCGACGACGCCGTGGTGTTGCGCACCCACAAGCTGGGCGAGGCGGACCGCATCATCACCCTGCTGACCAAGCACCACGGCCAGGTCAGGGCGGTGGCCAAAGGGGTCCGGCGGACCACCAGCCGCTTCGGCGCCCGCCTGGAGCCCTTCATGGTGGCAGACCTGCAGCTCGTGTCCGGCAAGACCCTCGACATCGTGACGCAGGCCGTCGCGAAAGGCGCATACGGGGGCAACATCGCCGCCGACTACGGGCGGTATACGGTGGCCGCGGCCATGACCGAGACCGCCGAGAAGCTGACCGACGTCGACGGTGAAGCCGGAACAGCGCAGTACAACCTTCTGGTCGGCGCCCTGGCCTCCCTGAGCCGCGGGGACCACGCGCCGGAGCTGATCCTGGATTCCTACCTCCTGCGGGCCCTTTCCACCGGCGGCTGGGCACCCAGCTTCACCGACTGCGCACGCTGCGGCGCGCCCGGACCGCACACCGCCTTCTCCGCCCCGCTCGGCGGCATGGTCTGCGGCGGCTGCCGGCCGCCGGGATCGCCTGCGCCGGCGCCTGAAACGGTGTCCCTGCTGGGTGCGCTGCTCACCGGGGAATGGGCGACGGCGGATGCCTCGCTTCCGCTCCACCGCCGCGAATCCGCGGGCCTGGTGGCAAGCTATCTGCAGTGGCACCTGGAGCGTGTCCTGAAATCCCTCAAACATGTGGAGCGTACCTAACAGTGTCCTTGGGAAAGAAGACCAGTCCTGCCCGCCGCCGCACCACCCCGGTGGTGGCCCCGTACCCGCACCCCTCAGGCGCGGTTCCGCCGTCCATTCCGGCCGAGTTCGTGCCCCGGCACGTGGCGATTGTGATGGACGGCAACGGAAGGTGGGCCAACCAGCGCGGCCTGCCGCGGATCGAGGGCCACAAGGCGGGGGAGCCGGCGCTGCTGGACGTCGTGGCCGGCGCCATTGAGCTGGGCATCGAATACGTCAGCGTGTACGCCTTCTCCACGGAGAACTGGCGCCGGTCTCCGGAGGAAGTCCGCTTCCTGATGGGATTCAACAAGGAGGTGCTGCGCAGGCAGCGGAACCAGCTGGACGACTGGGGCGTGCGGATCCGCTGGTCCGGCCGGCGTCCCAGGCTCTGGGGCTCGGTGATCCGCGAACTCGAGGAGGCGGAGCAATACACCGCCGGAAACAGCACCTGCACGCTGACCATGTGCGTGAACTACGGCGGCCGGGCGGAAATTGCCGACGCCGTGTCCGCCATTGCCCGGGACGTGGCCGACGGGCGGCTCAAGCCCAACGCCATCACCGAGAAGACCATCCAGAAGTACCTCGACGAGCCGGACCTTCCCGACGTCGACCTCTTCCTCCGCAGTTCCGGCGAGCAGCGCCTGTCCAACTTCATGCTGTGGCAGTCGGCGTACGCCGAGTTCGTCTTCATGGACACCCTGTGGCCCGACGTTGACCGCCGGACCCTCTGGGATGCGGTGGAGATCTATGCCCAGCGGGACCGCCGGTACGGCGGGGCCGTGGACGCCGCCAAGGCCCTCTAGGTCCCTCGTCCGGGTACCCAGCGTTGGTTCACCCGCCGTAGCCCCTTAGCCACCTGGCCAGGCGTCCGTACGCGTCGGCCCGCACGTCCGCGCCGGACAGGAACACATCGTGGAGGGCGCCGTCGATGCGCTCCACGGTGACGCTCGTGCCCAGTGATATGGCGCGCGCGGCGATCGTGTTGACGTCCAGCACCGCGTCCGTCCGGCGCATTTCCTCGTTCCACACCATGCCGTTCTCGCTCGCGGCGGACAGCAGGACCAGAATGGGAATTCCGATGCCCAGGCCGCGCGCAACCTTGGCTTGCCCGGCCAGGACGGCACTGAGCCAGGCCGCGCGCACCGGAAAGGCCAAGGGCGGCCGGTAGGCTGCGTCCAGGGTCCACTCACCTTCGGCCGCATTGCTGATGCTCCGCCAGTAGAAGCCGCGCTCCGGCAGCCTGATCACCGCCTCCGGCCGCAGGCGTGCGATCGGCCCCACCATGGTCCAGGCCGCGCGCCGGACCAGGGAGCTGCCATGCATTTCGAGCCATGGACTGTTCAGCACCAGCTGGGACACCGCGCCGGGATTGCGGCTGGCCCACAGGGCTGCCACCAGGCCGCCGGTGGAATGGCCCATGAGCGTGAGCTGCACGCCTCCTGGACCACCGGGTTCCGAGATCATGCCCACCGCGGTCCTGATCTCGGCGTCGTAGTTGCCCAGATCCGCGACGTAGCCGCCAGGGGCGCCCGGCTGCAGGCTGCGGCCGTGGTTGTGCATGTCCAGGGCAAAGAAGTCGAAGCCCTGCGCGTCCCAGAACCGGGCAAGCTCCACGTTGAAGAAGTAGTCGCTCCAGCCGTGCAGGAACAGCACCGCCCGGCGCGGCCCGGCAGGACGTTCGTCCGGAGTGTCCGGGCTGTCCGGGGGAGTGAAGCGGACCAGCGTGGCCCTGCGGCGGATGCCGTCCGCGCCCGCGGCGTCGAAGGCGCAGGACTCGAAGCCCGGCCCCAGGATGTCGCTTTGCCACTCCATGGCACCAGCGTAGGCTTTCCGGTTCCGGCGCGGGCGGTGTTGTCGCGGTCCGGTTTGGTCTGCACCGTGTCTTTTGGCCTGCACCGCGCAATTTGGTCTGCACCCCCGAAGACGGAAAACTAGAGGCATGCGCGTATACCCCACTTTCTTCAGGCTGGCCTTTTCATGGATGGACGCCGAACGCGCCCACAAGATCGGTTTCAAAGGAATCCGGCTGGTCCATTCCGTGGGAGCGGGACGGCTGCTCGAACGGTTTACGGCTCCGCCGGCGTCCCTGCAGACGAACGCGCTCGGCCTGACCTTCCCGTCGCCTTTCGGGCTGGCCGCCGGCTTCGACAAGGAGGGCCACGGAATCGAGGCCCTGACGGAGCTCGGATTCGGCCATGTCGAGGTGGGCACCATCACCGGCCAGGCCCAGCCCGGCAATGAAAAGCCCCGCCTGTTCCGGCTGGTTGAGGACCGGGCCGTCATCAACCGGATGGGATTCAACAACGACGGCGCCTCTGCCGTGGCTCCGCGGCTGAAGTCCGCCCGGGCTGCACTGCAGCGGCGCCACGCCAAGGTGCGGCCCGTGATCGGCGTCAATATCGGCAAGACCAAGGTGGTGGAGCTCGAGGACGCCGTGGAGGACTACCTCATCAGCGCACGCAGCCTTGCCCCGGCGGCCGACTACCTCGTGGTGAACGTCAGCTCGCCGAACACCCCCGGGCTCAGGCTCCTGCAGAACGTGGAAACCCTCCGGCCGCTGCTGAAGGCAGTAGGGGAGGAAGCCGATAAGTCAGCAGGCCGGCACGTCCCGCTGCTGGTCAAGATCGCACCCGACCTCACCGATGAGGATATCGACGACGTCGCCCGGCTGGCGATGGACCTCGGCCTCGACGGCATCGTCGCCACGAACACCACCATCGGCCGCGACGGGCTCACTTCCGCTGCGGACAAGGTGGAGGGCTGCGGTGCCGGGGGCCTCTCCGGGGCACCGCTGAAGAGCCGGTCACTGGAGGTGCTGCGCCGGCTGAAGTCGGTCACCCAGGACCGGCTGGCGCTGATCTCCGTGGGCGGGGTGGAGACCGGCCAGGACGTCCAGGACCGGCTGGACGCCGGTGCCACCCTGGTCCAGGGCTATACCGCCTTCCTGTACGAGGGGCCGTTCTGGGCCGCCCGGATCAATAAGGAACTGGCGAAGAACCGCTAGCCGCGTTGAACAAACCAGCGCGTTAAACGCAGCAGCCCGGCGGTGGAACCGCCGGGCTGCTGCTTTAGGTCCGGGACCGCCCCCTTGGCGGCCGCGCCGCAGGGGGAAATGAGGAATCAGGACGGGTACTGCCCGCGGCGGACCAGGGGCTTGGGCAGGCGAAGCTTCCGGAACTGCAGCGAACGCATGGAGCCGTACCAAACGGTGCCGCGCTCAACCTCGCCGAACTTTTCGGCGAGGCGCTTGCGGAGCTTGCGGGACAGGATGAACACGTCCACGAAAACAGCCAGGAACATCACCCAGAAGCCGCCCAGCACGTAGACCATCATGTTGCTGCTGGCAGGCACCACCAAGGAGATGATGACGAACACGAGGGCGCCGAACATCAGGTACTCGCCCAGGCTGAAGCGGGCGTCCACGTAATCACGGGCGAAGCGCTTCTGCGGCCCCTTGTCGCGGATCGGCAGGAACCTTTCGTCACCGGTGTCCAGGGCCTGGCGCATCTTCAGGCGCTGCTCCTGGGCGGCGGCACGCTCCGCCTCCTTGGAGGCCTTGCGGTCCTCCGGCACGAGGGGGCGCTTGCGGGCCGCTTCCTGTGCTTTGCGCTTGGGCGTGGGTGCGCCTTTGCCTGCTATCGCAGCTGCCTCGGCAGCCTGCTGGTCTACTACATCCTGCGCCGCTGGCGCTTCCTTTTTACGTCCGAACACCACAACAGAATACCTTGGCGGACTGCGCCCCCGGTCAAGCCCGGATCCCCGCCAAGTGCCGGGCTGGGCCACCCTGCATCCCCGCAACTGCGAGATTTGTTGTGGCGTGTGACACAGGTAGTGTTTGGCCATGACTACATTCCCTGCGGCGACCCCGCAACAGTACGACGCCCAGCAGCATGGGGTGACAGCGGCCGGCATCGACACCGACGCCCTGCGGGCTGCCGTAGACGCGGCGTTCGACTCCACAGTTGCACAGCTGAAGGACCTGGTGGCCATACCCGGCATCGCCTGGCCCAGCTTTGACCCCGCCCCGCTGGATGCCAGCGCAGAGGCCGTGGCCAGCCTGGTCCGCGCGGCGGGCATCGGGGACGTCCGGATCCTGAGGTGCGACAAGGAGGACGGCACGCCCGGCGGACCCGCCGTCGTCGCACGCCGCGAGGCCGCGCACGGCAAGCCGACCATTCTTCTCTACGCCCACCATGACGTCCAGCCGCCCGGTGATCCCGCGCTGTGGGAGTCCGAGCCGTTTACCGCCGTCGAACGCAACGGGCGCCTTTTCGGGCGCGGCGCGGCAGATGACAAGGCCGGGATCATGGCCCATGTCGCCGCCTACGGCGCCGTCACCCGGGTGCTCGGTGACGAATTCGGGCTGGGCGTCACGCTCTTCTTCGAAGGGGAGGAAGAGGCAGGTTCGCCGACCTTCAGGACGTTCCTTGAAACGCACCGCGAACTGCTCCGCGCGGACGTCATCGTGGTGGCTGATTCCAGCAACTGGAAGGTGGGTGTACCGGCCCTGACCACCAGCCTGCGCGGACTGGTTGACGGAACCATCGAGGTGCAGGTCCTCGACCATGCCGTGCATTCGGGAATGTTCGGCGGGGCGGTGCTGGATGCACCCACCCTGCTCTCGCGCCTGATCGCCACACTCCACGACGACGACGGCAGCGTGGCCATTGCTGGACTGGCGGGCCGGGACGAAACCGCCGTGGACCTCACCGAGGAGGAGTACCGCGCCGATGCCTCAGTGCTCGACGGCGTGCAGCTGGCGGGCACGGGAACCATCGCCTCACGCCTGTGGACCAAGCCTGCCCTGTCGATCATCGGCTTTGATGCGCCGGCCGTCAGCGTTGCCTCCAACACCCTGCTGCCCCGCGCCCGGGCCAAGTTCAGCCTCCGGCTGGCCCCCGGCCAGGACCCGGCGGAGGCCATGGAGGCCGTGCGCCGGCACGTCGAAACCCACGCGCCGTTCGGCGCCAAGGTGACCTTCACGCCGGGGGAGAGCGGCAACGCCTTCCAGACGGATACGGGTTCATCGGCTGCCGGCCTGGCCATGTGGGCGCTCGGCGAGGCCTGGGGCGTACCGGCGGTGGAAATGGGGATTGGCGGTTCGATACCGTTCATCAGCGACCTCACCGAGCTGTACCCCGAGGTCCAGATCCTGGTGACGGGCGTGGAGGACCCCGACTCGCGCGCACATTCCGCCAACGAGTCGCTGCACCTGGGGGACTTCCGCAACGCGGTGGTTGCCGAGGCGTTGCTGCTGGCACGGCTGAACGCAGAGGGGCTCCGCTAGCAGGCCTCGCAGGGAACAACGGGGGGCCGCGGAGGGTTACGACTAAGTTAGAGCTCCGCGCCGGATCGACGTAGCATGTAGCTATAGCCCGTACCGTTTCCGTAGGGGCAGGCACCGTGCAAGCGGGGCAGCCACAACCGTCGTTAGTAAGGTAGGCCAATGAGCACTACGACCAATGAAAACAGCACCGAACCCACCGGCACGGCCAGTGAGGAACTGGCGAGCCACGAGGTTCAGCTGACGGACGTTGCCGCAGGCAAGGTCCGCAGCCTCCTGGAGCAGGAAGGCCGCACCGATCTTCGCCTCCGCGTAGCCGTGCAGCCGGGCGGCTGCTCCGGCCTCATTTACCAGCTGTACTTCGACGAGCGCCTCCTTGAAGGTGACGCGGTACGCGACTACGACGGTGTCGAGGTCGTCGTCGACAAGATGAGCGTGCCGTACCTCAGCGGTGCCAGCATCGACTTTGAAGACACCATCTCGAAGCAGGGCTTCACCATCGATAACCCGAATGCGGGCGGCTCATGCGCCTGCGGTGATTCGTTCCACTAAAGGGCAAGTAAGCCCATCCTGAACCTCTTGGCGGCGCCGGTGAAAACCGGCGCCGCCACACGGTGGGGACATGTGGGCGAAAACCTGCGGGGAGCGGTAAGCTCTACACCGAGTAGTAAAACTTTTAGTGTGCCCGGGAAGCTTTTTGCCGCCCTGGCAACAGCAACAAGTAGGAAGGGCCGTCTGTGAGTTCGCAGAACCGAACCGGCAGCCGACGCAAAACGATCACTATGATCACTGGCTTGGCAACTGCCGGCGCGTTGGTTTTGACTGGATGTTCGCCAGAGGTAGAGAAGGGGTGGCTGCCCACCGAGCGTGGCACCACCAATCACACTGACCGCATCATGGACCTCTGGGTCAACTCATGGATTGCCGCCCTCGTGGTGGGCATCATCACTTGGGGCCTGATCGTCTGGTGCCTCGTGGCCTACCGCCGCCGCAAGGGCACCGTGGGATTCCCGCGGCAGACCAGCTTCAACCTGCCCCTCGAGGTCTTCTACCTGACGATCCCGCTGTTCATGGTCCTGGTGTTCTTCTACTTCACCGACCGTGACCAGCAGGCGATCGATGACCGCTCGCAGCCGGCCGACGTCGTAGTGGACGTCCGCGGCAAGCAGTGGGCATGGGACTTCAACTACAAGAAGGGCGACGTCGTCACCGAGGATCTCCACGAGGCCGGCGTCCAGGCGCACCTCACCGGTGAGGCGATCGACAAGGAAAAGCTCCCCACCCTGTACCTGCCGGTTAACAAGTCCGTCGACCTGGAACTGAACTCGCGCGACGTGATCCACTCCTTCTGGGTTCCTGCGTTCCTGCAGAAGAGGGACATGATCCCCGGCAAGACCAACTACATCCGGTTCACTCCCACCAAAGAGGGCACCTACGACGGCAAGTGCGCCGAGCTCTGCGGTGAGTACCACTCCGAAATGCTGTTCCGCGTCAAGGTTGTTTCCGAGTCCGAATTCCAGGCTCACATGAACCAGCTTCGCCAGGACGGCAACACGGGCCTGCTTGGTCCCGAGTACGACCGCAACCCGAACCTGAACGCAACGAAGTAAGGGAAGCGAAGTGGCTACTTACACCCAGACCCCCGGGATCCTTGAGGCTCCCGTAGTTCCCAAATCCAAGGGGCGCATCGTCGTCAACTGGATCACCTCCACAGACCACAAGACCATCGGGTACATGTACCTGATCGCGTCCTTCGTGTTCTTCTGCTTCGGCGGCGTGATGGCCCTGCTCATCCGCGCCGAGCTCTTCGAACCCGGCATGCAGATCCTGCAGACCAAGGAACAGTACAACCAGCTGTTCACCATGCACGGCACCGTCATGCTGCTGATGTTCGCCACGCCGCTCTTTGCCGGCTTTGCGAACGTGATCATGCCGCTGCAGATCGGTGCACCCGACGTCGCGTTCCCGCGACTGAACGCGCTGGCCTTCTGGTTCTTCCTGTTCGGCTCCACCATCGCCGTTTCCGGCTTCATCACCCCGCAGGGTGCTGCCTCCTTCGGCTGGTTCGCTTACGCGCCGCTCTCCAACACCACGTTCAGCCCCGGCGTCGGCGGTGACCTCTGGGTCTTCGGCCTGGCACTGTCCGGCTTCGGCACCATCCTGGGCGCGGTCAACTTCATCACCACCATCATCTGCATGCGCGCCCCCGGCATGACCATGTGGCGCATGCCGATCTTCACCTGGAACACGCTGGTGACGGCCATCCTGGTCCTGATGGCGTTCCCGCCGCTGGCAGCTGCACTCTTCGCCCTCGGTGCGGACCGTCGTTTCGGTGCCCACATCTTCGACCCGGAGAACGGCGGCGCCGTCCTGTGGCAGCACCTGTTCTGGTTCTTCGGGCACCCCGAGGTGTACATCATCGCGCTGCCGTTCTTCGGCATCGTGTCCGAGATCTTCCCGGTCTTCAGTCGCAAGCCGATCTTCGGCTACAAGGGCCTGGTCTACGCGACCATCGCGATTGCTGCCCTGTCCGTGACCGTGTGGGCGCACCACATGTACGTCACCGGCTCCGTGCTGCTGCCGTTCTTCTCCTTCATGACCATGCTCATCGCGGTCCCCACCGGTGTGAAGTTCTTCAACTGGATCGGCACCATGTGGCGCGGTTCGCTGACGTTCGAGACTCCCATGCTGTGGAGCATCGGCTTCCTCATCACGTTCCTCTTCGGCGGCCTGACCGGCATCATCCTGGCCTCCCCGCCGCTGGACTTCCACGTGTCCGATTCCTACTTCGTGGTGGCGCACTTCCACTACGTGGTGTTCGGCACCGTGGTGTTCGCGATGTTCGCCGGCTTCTACTTCTGGTGGCCCAAGTGGACGGGCAAGATGCTCAACGAGCGCCTCGGCAAGATCCACTTCTGGCTCCTGTTCCTGGGCTTCCACGGCACGTTCCTGATCCAGCACTGGCTTGGCGTTGAAGGTATGCCCCGCCGTTACGCTGACTACCTGGTGGAGGATGGCTTCACCTGGATGAACCAGTTCTCCACCGTCGCCTCGTTCGTCCTGGGTGCGTCCCTGATCCCGTTCTTCTGGAACGTGTACATCACCGCACGCAGCGCCGAGAAAGTTCAGGTTGACGATCCGTGGGGCTTCGGTGCCTCACTGGAGTGGGCCACGTCCTGCCCGCCGCCGCGTCACAACTTCACGTCCCTGCCGCGCATCCGCTCCGAGCGTCCGGCACTGGACCTGCACCACCCTGAGCTTTCCCAGTCACACACCGTTGAATCGCCGGCACCTGCAGCAAGCGTGCTGGGCAACGCCGATCAGAAGGACACCGCGCAATGAGAATCGAGTCTTGGATTTTTGGAGCAGGAGTCTTCTTCTTCGTTCCGGTTTCCATCATCTACGGCTTCCTCACCAACTGGTCTGAGTGGGTCGGCATCCTGGGCATCCTCCTGGTGGGCGGCCTCGCAGGCATGATCGGTGCCTACCTGGGCTTCACCGGCAAGCGCGTGGGCATGCGCCCCGAGGACCGTGCCGACGCTGAAATCCACGAAGGCGCCGGCGAGCAGGGGCACTTCAGCCCCTGGAGCTGGTGGCCGCTGGTTCTGGGCCTGTCCTGCGCCGCAGGATTCCTGGGCCTGGCCGTGGGCTTCTGGATGGTCTTCATCGCCGGTGGCATGGCGCTGGTGGCCCTGGTGGGCTGGGTTTATGAGTACAGCCGCGGAGACCACGCGCACTAAGCGTTTCAGTACCAAGAACGACGGCGGGCCCCACCTTTTCGGTGGGGCCCGCCGTCGTTCTGTGCTTAAGCTGAATCGCTGCTGCAGCCGGTGTTAGCTGGGCTTCTGCGACGCCAGCAGCTCGACGAGACCCGAGAGCGCCGCCTCGGCCTCACCGAGGCTCCTGCCCGCAGGGAGGGCCGATTCCTTAACTGCAAGCTCTACCTCGCAGCCGAAGTTGAAGTCGGCAGTCATGACCTCGAGCAGCGAGCGGGCGTCGACGGCGTCAATGCCGTCCTTGCGGATGGTCACCGGCAACCCTGTCTCCGTGACCGCGCGGACGAACACCGCTGCCGGCCGGGCGTGCAGGCCGATGGCCGCAGAAACTATTGCCTTACGAACGGGCAACTGGACTCCTTCATTCTGGACGGGATGGCACATTGGGGGGAAGCCGCCGTCGTCTTTCTATTTTGTTCGCCTTTAAGAATATCGGGCCCCGTGCCGTCAATTCGCCCGGGGGACCGGGCTGGTCTAGACCTGTGGCCGTGTTGGCTTACCCTTGAACTGTGAGAATGCAATACAGGAGCGGCCGCCGTGCCGGCTAGCGTGGCCGGCATTGCCGGTGAAATCGACAGAACCAGCGGGACGCCGATCTACGTCCAGCTCCGTGAGATCCTCAGGTCCTACATAGCGACGTCCTGCCCCCCAGGCTCGGCGCTACCTTCCGAACGGGACCTGGCCGAGCGGTTCGGCCTCGCCCGGATGACCGTCCGGCAGGCCATCGACGCCCTGGTGGGCGAGGAGGTCATCGAACGGGTGGTCGGCCTGGGCACCTTCGTCCGGAAACCGAAGCTGGACCTCCAGGTCAAGCTGACCTCCTACAGCGAGGAGATGCAGCGCCGCGGCATGGTGCCGGCTGCGAAGGTGCTGAGCTTCGAGCAGATCGCCGCCAGCGCCTTCCTGGCCCGCGAACTCCAGCTCGAGGAGGGAACGCCACTGGTCCGCTTCCGGCGCCTTCTGCTGGCCGATAACGAGCCAATGAGCGTGGACGAGAACTTCATCCCCGCCCACCGTGTGCCGGGCCTGCTCGACGGCGAGCCGCCCACCTCGCTCTACAACGTCCTCAGTGAGCAGTTCGGCCTGGTCATGGAATGGGGCGAGGACATGATCGAGGCCACGGCTGCGTCGCCGTCCATCGCCAGGTTGCTCAACGTCGAGAACGGTGCGCCCCTGCTGAAGATCCAGCGGCATGCCTTTGTGGCCCGGGCGATGGTGGACTACTCGGTGTCCTACTACAGGGCAGACCGGTACAAGCTCTGGGTGCCCCTGCAGCGTCCCGGCGTCCGGCCAACGCGTAATTACGCGTCGGGTTACCGGCAGCAGTAGCCTGCCTCCCTTCGGGGAGGACCCGGCGTTACAGATTCTCCTCAAACACAGAAGAAGGCCCGGTCCATCAGGACCGGGCCTTCTTCTGTGCAGTGCGTGGGTGAAGACTCTAGTGGCTCAGGGTCTTCTGTCCCTCGCCGGCTTCAACGGCTTCGTGGTGGCCGTGGCCGGCTTCGAGCTCAGCAGGCGTTGCCGGGGCAACCCTGTCCTCGAAGAACCAGCGGGACAGCTTGGCGCGGCGGCTTTCCTTGCGGGTGACCACGCCGTGCTCGTTGGGCTGTGCGGGCAGCGGCGCGGGCGACTCAAAGCCAACCAGCTTGTAGCGCTTGTACTCGTCCAGCGGGGCGTGCACCTCGATGAACTCACCGTGCGGGAGGCGGACGATGCGTCCGGTCTCGCGGCCGTGGAGGGCGATTTCGCGGTCCTTGCGCTGCAGGGCCAGGGCCACGCGCTTGGTAACCACGAACGCGATGATCGGTCCGAGGAAGAACAGTGCCCGCAGCCAGTAAGTGACGTCGTTCAGTGCCACGTGGAAGTGCGTTGCAATGAGGTCGGAGCTCGCCGCGGCCCACATGACGCAGTAGAACGTAAATCCGGCCATGCCGATAGCCGTACGCGTGGGGGCGTTGCGGGGACGGTCCAGGACGTGGTGCTCGCGGTTGTCCTTGGTGATCCAGCGTTCGATCCACGGGTAGGTGAACAGCACGGTGAACACCGCGCCTGCCGGAACGAGTGCCGGAAGAAGGACGTTCAGGGTCAGGACGTGGCCGAAGATGATGTATTCGAAGTGGAAGCCGTTGACCACACCGGGCATCAGCCGCAGTGCGCCGTCAACCCAGCCGATGTACCAGTCAGGCTGGGTGCCTGCGGACACGGGGGAGGGGTCGTACGGGCCGTAGTTCCAGATCGGGTTGATGGTGAAGAACGCAGCCATCAGCGCGATGACGCCGAACACGATGAAGAAGAAGCCACCGGCCTTGGCAGCGTAGACCGGGCCCAGCGGGTAACCAACGACGTTGTGGTCGTTGCGGCCCGGGCCGGGGTACTGGGTGTGCTTGTGGACAACCACCATGAAGAGGTGGATGACGATCATGAGCAGGATCAGTGCCGGCACGAGCAGGATGTGCAGCGTGTAGAGGCGGCTGATGATGACCGTGCCGGGGAACTCTCCACCGAACAGGAAGAACGAGATGTAGGTGCCGATCACGGGGATCGACTTGATCACGCCGTCGATGATGCGCAGGCCGTTGCCGGACAGCAGGTCATCGGGGAGGGAGTATCCGGTGAAGCCGGCAGCCATGGCCAGGATCAGCAGGACGCCGCCCACCACCCAGTTCATTTCACGGGGCTTGCGGAACGCGCCGGTGAAGAACACGCGGAGCATGTGCACCGCCACGGAGGCCACGAACAGCAGTGCTGCCCAGTGGTGGACCTGGCGCATGAACAGGCCGCCGCGGACGTCGAAGGAGATGTCCAGCGACGAGCTGTAGGCGACGGACATTTCGACGTTCTTCAGCGGGGTGTAGGAGCCGGCGTAGTGCGTCTCCGCCATGGAAGGATCGAAAAAGAACGTCAGGAAGGTTCCCGACATCAGCAGGATGACGAAGGAGTACAGCGCCACCTCGCCAAACATGAAGGACCAGTGGTCCGGGAATACCTTCCGGCCGAATTCGCGGAGGATGCCCGATCCGCCGACGCGCTCGTCGACGAAGTCAGTAAACCGTCCGACTTTGGTGTTGGCTACGTAGGCGGGGGCTTCAGCTGTTGACGCTGCGCTCATGCTCATCACGCTCCCAGTAACTTGGTCCTACAGGTTCTTTGAAGTCGCTGGTGGCGACCAGGTAGCCCTCATCGTCAACTGCGATGGGCAGCTGGGGGAGCGGGCGGCTTGCCGGGCCGAAGATAACCTTGCATTCCTGGGTCAGGTCGAAGGTCGACTGGTGGCACGGGCACAGCAGGTGGTGCGTCTGCTGCTCGTAGAGGGCAACAGGGCAACCGACGTGGGTGCAGATCTTGGAGTACGCAACGATGCCGTTGTAGCTCCAGTTCTCACGGCCCGCAGAGATGTTGAGGTCCTGCGGGTTGAGGCGCATCAGCAGAACGACGGCCTTGGCCTTTTCGTTGAGCTTGCCCTCGTGCAGTTCGTTGAGGCCCTCCGGGATGACGTGGAAGGCGGAACCGATGGTGACGTCCGAGGCCTTGATGGGGGTGCCATCGGGGTCGCGGGTGAGGCGCTTGAGCTTGCCGTCCTGCGGGGCCCACATGGTGTGCGCCAGCTTGTCGTCCGGACGCGGTCCGAGGTCACCGAAGATGGCGAGGGCCGGCAGGGGTGCCAGTGCGACTGCGCCGAGCAGGGTGTTCCGGATGAGGGGACGGCGCTTGATGCCCGTTTCCTCCACGATGTCGTCGACGATGCGGACCGCAGCCTGGCGGTCGTCCTCCGTGCGGATCGCGTGGCGTTCCTCGGAAACTTCGTGGTCCGGCATGAGGGCCTTGGCCCAGTGCACGATGCCGGTGCCGATGCCGAGCATGGCAAACGCCGTTCCGATGCCGAGCAGCGCATTCTGCAGGCGGATCGTCGCAACGCTGGAGTCGTCTCCCAAATCGATGGCGAAGTACGCCACCAGGAAGATGATGGTGCCAACGACTGAGATTGCGAACAGTGCAGCAACCTGCCGTTCTGCCCGCTTGGCGGCCTTCGGGTCCGTGTCAGCCAGGCGCAAGCGGTGCGGGGGAATTCCAGGATCCTGGAATTTCTCCACCTCATGCTGACCAGCCGTAGCTACGGTGCCCGAGTGGTTCGGACTGCCGTCACTATGGTTGCCCATGATTCGCCTCATCCTTCTCTCGTCTCGGCTTTTGCCGAGTTAATGTTCAGTTCCAAACCTGCCGAGTGATCAGCAGGACATTCTTTTGTTGCCGGGTTGGCTAGGACGTGCGGGACGTCAGCCAGATCGTGAAGGCGATGATGACGCCGAGGCCGGCGATCCACACGAACAGGCCTTCCGAAACGGGACCCAGGGCACCCAGGTCTGCGCCACCCGGGGAGCCGTTGGCTTCAATCTGCTTCAGGAAGGTGATGATGTCGCGCTTGCCCTCGGGGGTGATGTTCGAGTCGCTGAACACCGGCATGTTCTGCGGTCCGGTGACCATGGCTTCGTAGATGTGCTTGCCCGAGACATCAGCCAGCGCCGGCGCGAACTTGCCGCGGGTCAGTGCACCGCCTGCAGCCGCAGCGTTGTGGCACATGGCGCAGTTGGTGCGGAACAGCTCGCCACCCTTGGCGGCATCGCCCTTTTCGTCGAGGTATTCGTCGGCCGGAATGGCCGGACCTGGACCCAGCGAAGCAACGTACGCGGCCAGCTGGTGGGTCTGGGTGTCGTTGAACTGGGCTGGCTTCTTGTAGGCCTGGGGTCCGTTCATCTGCATGGGCATGCGGCCGGTGCCGACCTGGAAGTCAACAGCGGCGGCGCCGACGCCAACCAGTGAGGGACCGTCCTGCGTTCCGCTGGCACCCATGCCGTGGCAGGTGGCGCAGTTTGCTTCGAAGAGCTTCTTGCCTTCCTGTGTATCGCTGGCGGTGAACTCTGCAGTGCTGGCTTTGGCCTCGTTGACGGTGGTGGCAACGGCGTACAGCCCACCAGTGAGGAGGAGGCCCATCAACAGCAGGGCTATTGCTGCCAGTGGGTGACGTCGCTTCTGCGAGAGTGCCTTCACGTGGTGGTTCCTTTATTCGATCGTGCGTCGGCTCCGTGAGCCGCTTCTTTAAATTCGTTCTCTCTGGAGAGAGGGGGAAAGCCTGGACTACTTGAGGACGTAGATGACCAGGAAGAGGCCAATCCACACGACGTCCACGAAGTGCCAGTAGTAAGAGGTGACAATTGCCGACGTCGCCTCGAAGTGACCGAACTTTTTGGCGGCGAAGGAGCGGCCCATGATGAGCAGGAAGGCGACCAGGCCGCCGATGACGTGCAGGCCGTGGAAGCCGGTGGTCATGTAGAAGGCGGATCCGTAGGCGTTCGAGGACAGCGACACGTGCTCCGAGACCAGCATGGCGTATTCCGTGGTCTGGCCGGCAACGAAGAATGCGCCCATGAGGAAGGTCAGGGTGAACCATTCGTTCATGCCCCAGCGGGTGAACTGGAGCGGCCCGCCGCTGCGTCGCGGCTGGAGCCTTTCGGCGGCAAAAACGCCCATCTGGCAAGTGAAGGAACTTGCCACGAGGACGATGGTGTTAACGAGCGCAAAGGGGAAGTTGAGCTTGGCCGTCTCTTCAGCCCACATCTGGCCGGAAGTGGACCGGAGTGTGAAGTACATGGCGAATAGGCCGGCGAAGAACATCAACTCGCTGGAGAGCCAGACGACGGTCCCGACGGAGACCATATTCGGGCGGTTCAGCGTAGGGTGCGCAGGGGTACTGGGGGCATGGGTCGCAGATGTCACATAGACATTATGTCTGTAAAACTTCGGCTTGCCCAACGCAAACCGCCTTTTGCGGAGACTTTTTCTACAAAGACGCGAAATCGCGCTGAAAAGTTCCCGGTGGCGTTCACATTGGTCTTTGCGACGGGCTCCTCGATAGCATCAGGAGGTGACTTCTCAGGTATCGGCACCGGCGGCAGGTAACACCTGGCCGCGCCTCATCTCGGCACTGTTGAATGGCGAACACCTGAGCGCGGACAGTACATCGTGGGCCATGGACACCATCATGTCGGGGTCCGCCACACCCGTCCAGATCGCCGGTTTCCTGGTTGCGCTACGCGCCAAGGGCGAGACCGTAGAAGAGATTGCCGGCCTGGTTGACGCCATGGTGTCCCATGCCAATCCGATCTCCATCACCGGCGAGAAGCTGGACATTGTAGGCACCGGCGGTGACCAACTTAACACCGTTAACATCTCCACGATGGCCGCACTGGTCTGTGCCGGCGCGGGCGCAAAGGTCGTTAAGCACGGCAACCGGGCGGCGTCGTCGTCGTCGGGATCCGCGGACGTCCTGGAAGCGCTGGGCGTGCGGCTCGACCTCCCCATTGCCAACGTTGCCCGGAACGCGGAGGAAGCGGGCATCACCTTCTGCTTCGCCCAGGTCTTCCACCCGTCGTTCCGCCACACCGCGGTGCCCCGTCGTGAACTCGCGATCCCAACAGCCTTCAACTTCCTGGGCCCCCTCACCAACCCCGCCCGGGTGCAGGCCTCCGCAGTGGGAGTGGCGAACGCACGGATGGCACCTTTGGTGGCAGGCGTCCTGGCGCGGCGCGGCAGCCGCGGCCTGGTGTTCCGTGGAAGCGACGGCCTGGATGAGCTGACCACCACGGGACCGTCCACCGTGTGGGAGATCCGCGGCGGTGAGGTGACCGAACAGACTTTCTCGCCGAAGGACCTGGGCATCCCTCAGGCGACCGTCGAGCAGCTGCGCGGCGGCGACGCGCAGGCGAACGCCGCCGTCGTCCGCAATGTCCTGGCCGGGGAAACGGGCCCGGTCAGGGACGCTGTCCTGCTGAACGCGGCGGCGGGTCTGGTGGCCTACGACCTTCAGGCCGACGGTCCGCTCACTGACCGCATGAAGCTTGCGCTGGACCGGGCTGCAGAATCCATTGGTTCAGGCGCAGCCGCTGCGGTTCTCGACAAGTGGGTTAGCCTCTCGCAGGCCTAAGACACCCAGCAGCCCGAGGCAATAACAAGGGAGGGGCCGGGCACCTGCAGGTGCCCGGCCCCTCCCTTGTTGTCCAACGGGGTGTTACAGGACGTCTACTCCTCGAAGCCCAGTTACTCCTCGAAGCCCAGCTACTCCTCGAAACCCAGCTACTCCTCGAAACCCAGCTACTCCTCGAAGCCCAGCGCGAACGCGGCATCGAGGTCGTGCTGTGAGTAAGCACGGAAGGCGATATGGGTGGTGGTGTGCACGACGGCGGGCACCTTGGACAGCTTGTCAGCGATGACGTCCGCGAGGTCCTCGTGCTGGGCCACCCGTGCAACGGCGATCAGGTCCCATTCCCCGGTGACGGAGTAGACCTCGCTGATGCCCTCGATGGCGGATATTTCCTCGGCCGTTTCGGGGATGCGCGAGGCGTCTGTCTTGATCAGGACGAATGCGGTGACCACTGTGAACCCTTCCGGATCTGTTGAGCTGTGCTGCCAGCCTAATACATGGGCTGGTGGTACATGGGTGGCCACCCGCCGGGCCGCCGGCGACCAGACCGGCCCGCAGGACTCGGCCCGGCCCGCGGGGCCGGGCCTGCCCGCAGGAGTCAGGCGCGCCGGCGGGCGCGGAGGCGGAGGACTATGGCGACGATGAGGCGGTAGCCCAGGAGGAACACCGCCAGGCTCAGCAGGGCAACAATCACAAATGGCAGGACCACCGTCTGTCCCGTCAGCGCCCGCAGCGCCATCCCGATGGCCACGGTGCCCAGCCAGACAGCCACCCCGGCCGGCCATATCGCCAGGGGCCGCCGCCAGACCCGCAGCAGCAGCCAGGCGACGGCTGCACCGGCCAGGAACGGCCAGGCCGTGGACAGGATCCCGATGACTGATTCGCCGCGCGCGTGGGCGTCGCGGCCTACGGCGGCAAATGTCAGGATGAGGATGAAATCCGCTGCTGCTGCGGCTGCCGTGGCGGCCGGAACTGCCCGTGTTCCGGAACGGTCTGTTGTGGAAGGCATGCTTCCGAGCCTATCCGTTTTTGGCGGCTCTTGCCCCTGCGGGAATATGCCCTGACGATGTCAGGCAGGAACAAATGTGCACCCCGAAGGAGGCCTGGTGAAGCTCACCCAGATTGCGTTGCATGCGGAGGACCTTGACCGGGCGGCGGAGTTCTACTCCGCCCTGCTCGGTTACGCTCCGGCTGCGGTCTTCGATCCGCCGGGACTGCTGTTCTTCGATCTCGACGGCGTCCGGCTCCTGCTGGAGCGGGGAGCGCCGTCGTCGTTGATCTACCTCAACGTCGCCGACGTCCGGTCGTGCGTGGCTGAGCTGCAGGCAAGGGGAGTGGAGGTGGTGGGCGCCCCGCACGTAATCTTCCATCACGAGGATGCCCGGCTCGGCCCTGCGGGCACGGACGAATGGATGGCGTTCATCCGGGACAGTGAAGGAAATAGCGTCGGGCTGGTGAGCCACTCGTCCGGCGCCGGGACCCCCGCCTGAGCAGGAGCCTGTGCCCGCCCCATTGTCCCTGGCACCTGGCGGGACTAGTCTCAGGGCGGAATGCAGGAGGTCCTGGGGTGCCGACGCCCGTCGGGCGGGCTAAGGGCCTCACGAAGAAGGAGAGCGGCGTGCAGAAAATCACACCCTGCCTGTGGTTCGACACCCAGGCGGAGGAAGCGGCCGAATACTACGTGTCAGTCTTCGATAACGCCTCGATTACCGGCGTCTCGCGCTTCGGTGAGGCCGGGCCCGGGCCGGCAGGCCAGGTTGTCGTCGTGGAGTTTGAAATCGAGGGCCAGGTTTTCCAGGCACTGAACGGTGGGCCCGCGTTCTCCTTCAATGAGGCAGTGTCCTTCGTGGTGGACTGCGCCTCGCAGGAAGAGGTGGACCGCTACTGGAATTCGCTCACGGACGGCGGGAGCGAAAGCCAGTGCGGCTGGCTCAAGGACAGGTACGGAGTTTCGTGGCAGATAGTGCCGAAGGTCCTCAGCCAGCTGATTAACGGGCCGGACCCCGCCGGCGCCCAGCGTGCGGTCCAGGCCATGCTGGGCATGCAGAAGCTGGTTATCGCCGAACTTCAGC
Organism: Arthrobacter sp. NPDC058097; assembly: GCF_042884885.1. Lineage (NCBI taxonomy): Bacteria > Bacillati > Actinomycetota > Actinomycetes > Micrococcales > Micrococcaceae > Arthrobacter > Arthrobacter sp. NPDC058097. Next base: position 36,780 of record NZ_JBHVSZ010000007.1, on the reverse strand, counting down.
GGGCTTACGACGGCGGGTAGTTCCCCGGTAAGCCGGCCTTCCCCCGGGAACCCAAGGTTTTCCCAAGTTGCTCTCAGTACCCTGTCGGCAGGGTACTGAACACGATGCGTTGGGCGGGGCGCTGCGAAGGCTGCAAACCGAGGTGAGATCATGCTGTGGAGGCGAAAGGTGGCAACGGCAATCGTCGTTGCCGTTGCCTTGAATGTGGCGGCAGTTAATCTGAACGAGGACTTCTCCGGCGGACACGGGGACGCGGCCTTCGCGGCGACTGTCGTGCCGAACGTACAGGCCGCCGTTGTTCGGAACTGGGGCCCGGTGGTGGCCGGTGATGAGTTCAATTATTTGGGACCCCCCAACCCGCTGAAGTGGAAGGTGTACGACAGCGTCGGCCATGACGGCAACGGGATCCGCAGCCCGAAGGCAGTGAAAGTTGCCTGGGGGGCGCTCTTCATCACGGGTGACGCGCATGGCACCACGGGCGGGGTGTCCGCCAAGTTCGCCCAACAGAAGTACGGCCGCTGGGAGACGCGGATGAGAACCAGCATCCGGGATGTGGAATATCACCCCGTGGTGTTGCTGTGGCCCAACGACAACAAGTCGCCGAACTGCGCCGAGGTTGATTACGCAGAGGCGCTGGGCAACGTCAACGTGATCAAGTTCAGCCTGCACTATGCCTGCACGCGGTCCAACTATCAGACCCGGGCGGCCAAGGCCATCGACCTTACGCAGTGGCACAACTACGCCGTCGAGTGGACGCGGACCGGTATCACCGGCTACATCGACGGCGTCCCGTGGTACATCGATACGACCCCGTCCCATCTGCCGACGGTGGGAATGCACCAGACGCTGCAGCTCGACTGGTTCCCGGACGGAACCATCACCAACCAAACCCAGATGATCGTCGATTGGGTGCGCGTTTACCGGTAGCGCCGCATCAGCAAAGTCTCCGGGGACGACGGCGGGAGCTCCCGCCGTCGTCCGGTTTTCTGTCGGCGTCGCCCCATAGCGTTTCCGGCTGACCAGACGGTGCGGCGTGGGGCAGACTGGTGCCATGAGTGATGATGCGAAGGCGGTGACCACCCAGCGTTCGACAGTTGAGGATTGGACGCAGGCCCTGGCGCAGTCCGTTGGTTCCCCTGGCGGCGGCGCCGGCGCGGGCGTCATGCTTGCCATCGCCGCGTCGCTGGCGTCCATGGTCGCCGGATATACGGAAGCTTACGGGCGCCAGCGCCAGGAACTGGCAGACGTTCATGCGCGGGTGCGTTCGCTGCGGGAAGACGCGCTGCGGCTGGCCGACGAGGATGCTTCAGCCTCCAAGGCTTTCGGCGCCGCCTTCCGGCTAAATCCGGGGCCGGAACGGGAGGATGCGATTCACCGGGCATCCGTGGACGCTGCCAGGGCTTCTGCCGTGCTCGGGGAGCGCGCCATCGGTGCCATTGCGGACCTGCAGTGGCTGGCGTCGAACGGGAACCGGGCCTTGGTTGCCGATGTCGTCGTCGCCTTCGGGGCCCTCAGGGCAGCGGTGACCGGGGCACGGACCAACGTGAGTTTCGACCTCGCCGCGCTCACATCCGCAGGCCGCACGCCGGAGCAGATCCGGGAAGAGCAGCCTGTCCTGTGGGCGGCAGTGGAAAACCTGGACGGCGCGGTCGCCCGGATCGACCGGCTGACTGCCGAGGTGAACCACCGTTCCGGCCCGGGTGGTTCCGGCCTTGGAGGCTCCGGCTCCTAGGGCGGCGCTCTTTCCTAGGACGCGGCTCCCGCCGCGCGGGGACGGGTCGCGATTCAGCCGGCGATCTGGCCAGGTTCCGACGCCGGGACAACCGTGTGACCCAGCGCCGAACCAAATAGCTCACGGGGCTCGCACCCGTTCGCCCTGATCCAGAAGAGTTCCCCTGAGGGCGTGGCGGTTTCCACGTAGCCCACACGGATGACCGTTCCAGCCCGCTCCACCCTGACTTCCGTCCCAATCAGGTGGCGCGCATCATGAATTTTTCCTGCAGTTGTCCCCGGCGTCACTGTCGGTGGCTCCTTCGCTTTTGGTCGGCCTCACCCACTTTCCGGGCTGGCTCCATATAAATGAACATCATTCATTTTATGCGACAGGAGCAGTTATTCCTAGCCCCGCAACGCTGCCAGTGCATCGGCCAGCGGCATGCGGAGCGCTGCGCCGTGGCCCGGCAGAACCACGGAGGCGTCGATGTCGTCAAGGCGGTGGGTGGCTGCGAGCGCGTGTGCGGGGTCGGTGTGGAACATCGGGTGCAGCATCTGCGGCCCGTGGGTACTGCTCAGGGGATGGCCGCTGACGAAGGAATCACCGACCGCTATGGCGCCGGCCTGGGGAAGCAGGATGGCGACATTGCCCGGTGTGTGCCCCGGCAGCAGTACGGCTTCCGGCTTCCCGGGAAGCTTCTGCAGGTCGTCCGTTCTCCAGGCCCGGGCATCCGTTGCCGGCTTCGCCTTGAGGGCCCCCGCCTTGATGACGTGGGCCAGCCAGCGGAAGACACGCGGCCGCCAGGCGCGGACGACGACCTGGCCGAAGGTGACCTGGTGCTTTTCCTTGCCCTGGACGTGGGCCAGCTCTTCCGGCGCGCACAGGATGGGCGTTCCGTACGTTTCGGAGAAGTAGGCCGCTGACCCGGTGTGGTCGACGTGGCCATGCGTGATGAGCATGGCCCGCGCGTCAGCCGGACGCAGGCCCAGACGGCGGATGGATTCAAGGACCAGCGGACGGTCGGACGGGTAACCGCTGTCGATCACCATGAATCCGGTCTCGTCGCGGACCAGGATCCAGTTTGATGCCGGCCCTTCGACGAAAAAGACACCGGGGGCGGGCTCGGACGTGCTGGCGGAGGCCTGACACTGATGGGTTTGCTGCTTCACAGGCACATCCTAGCCACCGGGCGACGGGCGTCCGTGCTCATTGAGCTCTCGCGTGGCTGCAGCATGTGTGCTTGTCTGTAGCCGGTAGCGCAGATCCGGCAGGGGTCTGCGGCCGTTGTCCGACGAGGTGACAAGACATGAGGCTGACCACCACGACCAACGTCTCGGTTGACGGCGTGATGCAGGGGTTGGGCGGACCGGACGAGGACCGCAGCGGGGGCTTCGACCGCGGCGGATGGGCGATCCCGCTGATCGACGACGAAGCAGGTGACTACCTCAATCAGGTCTACGGCAGAGCGGACGCGTTTCTCTTTGGCCGCCGGACGTACGAAATCTTCGCCGGTTACTGGGGAGTGCTGCCCAACCCTGAAACGAATCCGATTGCCGCGGCGCTGAACAGCCGCCCCAAGTACGTGGTCTCCAGCAGCCTCGCCGACCCGGACTGGGCGGGCACGACTGTCCTGCAGGGCGACGTTGCCACGGCCATCACTGAACTGAAGGCGAAACACGACGGCGAGTTGCTGGTGCCGGGCAGCGGTGTCCTCGTCCGGTGGCTGCTGGCCAACGGCCTGGTCGACCGGCTCGACCTGGTGACCTATCCCGTCGTCGTCGGCCAGGGCACACGGCTGTTCCCCGATTCCGGTCCCGACATGGCGCTCGAGCTCGTCAGCTCGCGGACCACGTCCCGGGGCATCACCATCCATACGTACCGGCCGCTCGGGCGGCCGGAGTACGCCACCGCCACCGCCGGCCCCGAGGACGTGTTCAGTTAGGGCCCGTGTTCAGTTAAGCGCCCAGGCTGTTCCGGCAAGTTCCGCCGCGAGGTTCCCGGCCTCACTCCCTGTTGGCTCCGTCAGCGGGGACCTGACAAAGCCACCGGGGAGTCTCTGTTGGCGGTGGAGGATGTGTTTCGCCGCGGCTGCTGCGGGAATGTGGTCCATCACAGCGCGGACCAGCGGAGCCAGCTCAAAGTGCAGCCGCCTCGCCAGTGCCAGATCCCCGCAGTGAACGGCATCGACCAGCTGACGGAATGCACCCGGGGCAACGTGGGCCGACACGCTTACCAGTCCCGCCGCGCCGGCAGTCAGCCACGGCAATGCGAGCGCGTCGTCTCCGGCGTAAACGGCTAGGTCGGTTCCGGCGAGTACTACCGTCGTCGCGCTGAAGTCGGCTTTCGCATCCTTCAGGGCAACGATGCGGGCGTTCTCGGCCAGGCGCTTCATGGTGTCGGTGCTGATGGCGATCCCGGCGCGGCCGGGTATGTCATAGAGCATCACCGGAAGATCGCATGCTCCGGCGATCCTGGTGAAGTGCTCCATCACCCCTGCCTGGGTGGGCTTGCTGTAGTACGGGGTGACCACCAGCTGGCCGTCCGCGCCTGCCCTGGCGGCACGCCCGGCCATGATGATGGAACGGGCAGTGCAGTTGGTCCCAGTGCCCGCGACGACGCTGACCTGGTTGCCCACGGTCTCCTTGACCACCCGGATCAGGTCCTCCTTTTCCTGATCTTCAAGAGTGGCGGCTTCACCGGCGGTTCCGCAGACAACGAGCCCGTCGCTGCCGCCGTCGACCAGCCCCGCAGCAAGCTCAGCGGCGGCGTCCAGGTCCACCTCTCCGGCTGCCGTGAAGGGCGTGACCATGGCCGTGAGGAGGCTCCCAAAAGGGCGGCGGGGGAGATCGGCGGAGTCGGTTGCCACGGGTGCCTCCCGCTTCAAAGGCGCTCAATCGTTTCGGCCGCAATGCCGAACGACAGGGTCATGCCGATTCCGGAGGTCACCGTGATCGCAGTGGTAACTGCATCGAGCTCTTCGCGCAGGAGCGAGGTCAGGGGGCTGGATGCGTAGATTCCCTGCCAGCGTTGCGTGACGGTCAGCCTGGTGCCGAGGATCTTCCCGATCTCGCCGACCAGGCGTGTGGTCATCCATTCGTCCTGGAAGGGGCCGATGGTCTGTCCGTAGACGTGGCTGTCGCCGAGCAGGACGGTGCCGTCGGGCCGGCGGGTGAACATGACGTTGGCTCCGATGTCGATCAGTTCGGGGCTGTGCCCACGGATTTCCTGCCGGACGGCCTCGGCCGCGGGCATGGTGGTGAAGCCGTCGTAGCGTGTCATGGAAGTTCCGGTCAGCACTGCCGAGTCCAGGGTGAAGCCTGCCGGCGCCGGAGCCAGTGCCATCTGCAGGGCACAGCGCCGGACCTGGTAGCGGGCGGCGACGTCCGGGAGGAGGTAGTCCAGGTCGTGCCCGACGCAGATGAGGACTTTGCCTGCGTGGAAGTCGCCGCGGGTGGTGGCGACGGTGCCGTCCTGGATGTTCTTGACAGCGGTGCCCCATTGGATCTGGACCCCCGCCTGTTTCTGCAGCCAGTCCGCGATGTCCGGCGCCGCGGTGCGCGGGTCGACGCGCAGGTCCGCGGGCAGGAAAGCCCCGCCGCAGATTTGCGGGTCAGGGGAACCGGCAGGGGAGAGCCGGTCCGCAGTTTGTGCTGCCGTGAGCAGCTGCACGCTGTCGGTGCCGCGTTTGTCGCTGAGTTGTTCAAGTACGGACAGCTCCGTCTGGCTTCGTGCCACGACGAGTGCCCCGGCTTCCGGGGACCAGAACCCCACTGCGGCGGCTGCAGCCAGCCACCCTTCGCGTGACCTGTAGGCGGTGTCGAGGTGTTCACCGTCCTGCGCTGTGATGCAACAGTGGCCGAAGTTCCGGATGGACGCGCCATTGGGCCGGGCGTCGCGTTCGATGATCCGGACGGTATATCCCTTGCGGTGCGCCTCGAAGGCGTGTGCAAGGCCCACAATTCCTGCACCGACAATCAACAGGTCCGTACGCTCGCCGTCGAGCGCGTTCCCGGTATCTTTGGAGTTCATAGGTTCTGCCTTTCAAGTGGCGTGAATGTGAGCCGGACGGCGTCCGGCAAAGATTCGGCCGCGAGCCCCGTCAGGCGGCTCAGGGCCAGGAATGCATTTTCTGGATCATTTCCACGAACGAGGTCTCAACCCGGGTCAGCGGCTGCCCGGCCATGCGGACCAGGGATACCGGGCGGTGCCGGGGAGCCGGATGGATTTTCAGCCGGACCAGTTCGCCGGACCGGAGGTCCTGTGCCACCACGTGTTCGGAGACCAGCGCCAGCCCCAGTCCGGCCCGGACAGATTCCCTTGCCGCCTCGGACGTCCAGATGGTCCACTGCTCCGCATGGGTGAGCTTCCAGTCGGCCAGCGCCTGGTCCTGGTCGAACCTGGTGGATGACCCGATCTCCCGGAGCAGGAAACGCTGGCCTTCCAGGTCGGCCGGAGTGAGGTCACGTCCGGCCAGCGGGCTTGCCCGACCGGCCACGAGGACCAGCGCATCCTGGAAGATCACCGTCCCCTCCAGTTGCTCGTGGTCGATTTCACCGGCGCAGATCGCCAGGCTCACCTCCCGGTTGATCAGCCAGTCAGCAACCGCTTCGGTGTTTCCTACCCGCAGCTCGGTCCTGAGCCCGTCATTCTCGGCGAGGAACCGGCTGAGTGCCCGGGGAAGCAAATACGAACCGAGCGTGCTGGTGCCGGCGACGGACAGCTTGCGGTCCTGGATTCCCTGGGCGGCGGCCACGTCTGCGTCGACCTGGTCCATCACGGCGAAGATCGCCCGGGCGTGGTCGGCCAGCACCTGCCCGGCTGGCGTGAGTGACGCGCCGGCCGGGCCCCTGTCCAGCAGGTGAGCCGAGAGGGAGGTTTCGAGACTGCGAACGTGTGCAGACACCGATGGCTGGCTCATGTAGAGCCTGCGGCCCGCCGCCGAGAAACTTCCGGTTTCGACGACGGCGAGAAAGATCCGCAGTCCCTGGATGCTCAGATTCATGATCCCGAACCTAGCTGCTCGCCTTTACGCGGGGAAGCTGATGCAAGCGGACCGCCACCCCATATAGAAGTCCCAGGTTTCCGGGGAGCATTCCGGCGCACCGTATTGGGAAAGTTTGGCGCCCATGTGCGGCATGTGCGGCCAGGCTCCCACCCCCGGCCTGTTGACGTGCAACATGCCGGCTTCGAATCGTTCCAGGGCGTCGTAGATGTGCTTGCGGTTGTTGGTGAAGATGGTGCCGGACATGCCGTAACGGACGGAATTGGAGACGTCCATGGCGTGGTCGAAGTTCTCCGCATCGATGACGGCCAGGACGGGTCCGAAGACTTCCTCCATGGCCAGTTCGGAGTCCGGGGCGACGTCGGTCAGCAGCGTAGGTTGTATGAAGTAGCCGTGTGCCAGTTCCCCGGAATCAGCAACCGCACCGCCGGTGCGGCACGTGGCGCCGTCCCGGCGGGCCTGTTCAATGGCTTGGACGCACGCGGCGAGGCGGTCTCCGTTGACCACGGGGCCCAACTTCGTGCCGGCGTCGAACGGGTCACCGATCGTTAGATCGGCCAGGCGGGCGAGCACCTTGCCCACCAGCTCCTCGCGGACGGATCTTTCGACGACGACCCGGCTGGTGGCGCTGCAGCGCTGTCCGGCCTGCCCGAAAGCGCCGTGCAGGATGGCGTCCGCCGCCAGGTCAAGATCGGCGTCGGCCAGGACGATGAGCGCGTTCTTGCCCCCGAGTTCGAGCTGGGTCCTGGCCAGCCGGGGTGCGGCCGCCTGCTGGATGGCCAGGCCCACGCCCAGCGAACCGGTGAAGGAGATGCCCCTTACCTCTTGGTGGTTGCTCAGCGTTTCCCCGGGATCCCTGTCGCCCTGAACGAGATTGAGGACGCCGGCCGGTACTCCGGCCTCGATGAAGATATCCACCAGCAGGGCCGCGGTATGCGGTGCCAGAGGCGACGGCTTGAGGACGGCGGTGCAACCGGAGAGCAGCGCGGGCGCGATTTTCCAGGCGGGTATGGCCAACGGGAAATTCCAGGGCGTGATCAGGGCGACGACGCCAATGGGCTTGCGCCAGGTCAGCGCCATGCTCCGGGGCTCGTCGGCCGGAAGGGCCGAACCTGAAAGCCGGCGGCCTTCACCGGCAACGTAGCGCAGGATGTCCACGGCCCGCTGCGCTTCTCCCAGGGAGTCCCGCAGGCATTTGCCCTGTTCTCTCGTCACGGCCCGCGCCAGTTCCTCCTTCCGGCGGGCCAGGATTTCCGCGGCCGCGAACAGTATGTCGCCGCGCTTGATGGTTCCCAGCGAGTCCCAGTACTGCCGGGCTTTTTCCGCCGCCCCGACGGCGTCCAGCGCGTCTTGAACCGACGAGTCCGGGAAGTCCCCGATGACGTCCCGGGTGTCCGCCGGATTGATATTGGTGAAGGTGGCTCCACCGGAGGACGGCCGCCATTGGCCGTCGATGTAGTTCAGGTTCAGTTCGGAGTCTTTGAAGGCGTTCATTTTTCCTCTGATGGTTAACGTACAGCTGGTGCCGGACGCCCGAAGGGCGTCAGGCGCTGATGGGGCGCTTGTTCCAGGACGGCACGAGGATGACGGCGGCAACCAAAGCTGCTCCGGCAAAGGTGTAGAAGATCACTATGCCCGAGAAAAAGCCGGGCAGGAGCCCGCCGAGAATGGCACCGATGGAGCCGCAGCCGTTGACGAAGCCGGTGGCGCCGGCAGCGTACCTGGAGGTGCCGAAGTCCACCGCGGCAACTCCGGAGATCATGGCGTCCGACGCGTACGCGGTCAGACCGATGAAAGCGAGCAGCGCCACGATGAGCGGCAGGGAGCCGGTTTGGGTGATGGCCTGCCAGAGTGCGAGCGCCACCACCATCAGCGACAGGCACAGGACGCTCGGCGGGACACGCCGTGCACCGAAGACGGTGTCGGACATCCAGCCGGCCGCGACCGGTGCAACCATCCCGGTGACGCCGAAGGCGACGGGGACCATGATTGCCGTCATGGCGCTCAAGTTCGGCATGGCCTCGAGGACCAGCACCGGGCCCCAGAGCAGGATCGCATACCGGGCCGGTTTGATCAGGAAGTACACGATGCCCAGCCGCAGCACCATCGGCTCATAGCGGACCGCTGCCAGCAGATCCCGGAGGGAGAACTTCGTCTTTGGCGTCGTGGTGGCAGCCGGTTTGGTCCCGCCGTCGTGGGCGTGGTCCAGCAGTGAGGGATCCTCATCGATCCCAGGCAGGCCCACCTCCTGGGGCGAGTTCCGCTGGAAGATGATGAACAGGACGAAAGCAAAGGCGATGACGGCGGTGCCGGCGATGAACGCCCAACGCCAGCTGTCGAAGAGCGAGTAGGCCACCCACCCGGTCACCGGGGCGCCCGCCAGGCCGCCGAAGGCGTAACTGGTGGAGAAGAAGCCCATGGCGCGGCCGCGGTTGCTGATGGTGAAGAATGAGGCGATGTTCTTGCTCAGCGCTGCCCAGCCGGTTGACTGTGCCAGGCCTTGGGCGATCATCAGCGGCAGGAACAGGGCGACGGCGGGGACGATACCCATGAGCAGGGACGCCACGCCTGCCATGATCATGCCGCCGGCGACGACGACGCGGGTGCCGTATTTTTCGGCGCACGCGCCCCAAATGAACTGTCCGGCGGCGTAAGCGGCCAGGTAGACGGAGTCCAGAAGCCCCATAGTCTGGCGGCTGAGGAACCCTTCCTCAAGGATGCCCACCTTGGCGGCGGAAAAGGCTGAACGGGGGAAGTAGAAGGCGGCGTATGCCAGCCACGAGAGCGCGAAGATTCGGATCTGCCATTTGAGTAGCTCCTGCCGTTTCGTGGAGGTTTTCAGGCTTCCTGTGCCCTCCGGCGGCGGGGATTGTAGCTGGGTCTGGGGTGAGTTTGAATCGGACACTGCTGAGTCCTCTCGTCATACAAACCTGGGGTTGGCGTGGCCCGAGGGGCCTTCGGCCTGGCGGGCCTCTTGGCCAGACGGGCCCGCCTGTGGCGGCGGGCCGGTCCGGCGGAGGAATCAGCTGATGGCTGCGAGGTCAAACGAGGCATGGGTTGTTGCCACCCAGAATGCGTCATAGTTGTGGGCCAGTGCCCTGTCTCCGTTGGGAGCCTCGCTTTCTGTCCCGGCCGGGGCCGGGAGTACGCGGTTGATGAAGAAGGGGATGTTCAGTTCACCCAGGCCGCCATGGGAGCGCAGGGGAACTTCGAGGTTGGCCAGGTCGTGCCAGGCGGCGTAGCGGCCCAAAGCAGTGTTCTTGTCCGAAAGGACCGTGATGTCTCCCATCCGGTCCAGCGGCATGTCGAACAGTACGGCCGCTTCCTCGGAGCGGTACACACCGGAGATTCCTTCCCGTCGGCTCATTGCGGCCAGGACAGCTTCCCGGTCGGCGCCGTCGGGAAGGTAGACGTTGGCAAAGGAACCCAGGGCGCCGTGGTGCACGGTGTAGGGATCGGTGATGGGAAGAATGACCCGGCTGCCGCCGTCGGGCGTTTCCCCTTTGATCCCCAGGACCCGGTTGACTTCCTCTTCCAGGTAGATGACCTGAGGGGTTCCGTCCGTTTTGTGCTTCGGGCTCATGCCGTGGTCTGCGGTGATGACAACCACGGCGCCGAGTTCGTCCAGCGCCGCGGCGTAGCGGTCGATCATGGCGTAGAAGTCGTTGGCCGTTTCGGTTCCCGGGGCGTTCTTATGCTGGATGTAGTCCGTCAGCGTCAGGTACATCAGATCCGGGGTGCGCTGTTCGAGCAGCCGGACTCCCGCTGCCAAGACGAACTCACTGAGTCCGGCGGAGTAGACCTCAGGCAGGTCCATGTCCACCATTTCCATCACGGCGTCGATGCCGTTGGCTTCCACGGTTGCCTGGTGGGCTTTTTCGGCCGAAAAGCAGATGCCCTTGTTGGCCGGCGCGACCATAGCACCCGAGCCGGCGGGGTCAAGGCCCGGCTGGGTGAGTCCGGCGGCCAGCAGCCTGGAGAGCTTGTCCTTTGCTGTCACGACGGCCACGGACAGCCCGGCCGCGGCCGCCGCGGCGAAGATCGTGGGGGCACGGAGGTATTTCGGATCGTTCATCAGGACTTCTTCGCCGGACTCGGGGTCCAGGATGTAGTTGCCGCAGATCCCATGGACAGCGGGTGGCCGGCCGGTGGCGATGGACATGTTGTTCGGGTTGGTCAGCGTCGGAACGGCGCAGTGGGCTGCCCACGAACTGCCCCGGGACGCCAGCACCTCCCTGAGCCACGGCATCCGTCCGGCCGCTATGGCTTCCTCGTGGTAGGCGGGCTCGCTGCCGTCGATGCAGATGACGACGACCGGGGCATCGGAAAAGGCGTAGCTGCGGCCATTGACTGAAAATTCCGTCTGGGACATTAAGTTCCTACTCTCAAGACCTGCCCCGCTTTCCTCCGGGGAGGAGCGGGCAAGATTCGTAACTGATGAACTAAGCATCTGTACGAACCGCAGGACCCGACAGACGCCAAAAAACTATGAAGGCTATCGGCTGAAGCTATGACCCCGGCAGGGTGCGGGTCCTGGCAGGGGAGGGGGCGCCCGGAGGTAGGCAGGGAAGCGCGCCACCAGTTGGCCGGGAAGCGGGGGCGCTACCGGTGATGCAGGGCCGAGATTAGGCTGACGCAGTGGAGTACGAAGCATGCGGGATACCAGTGCATTATGCCGAGCACGGTGACGGGGCTCCGCTCCTGGTATTGCACGGTGCCGGCGTAGATCACCGAGAGATGGTCGGTGCCCTGGAGCCGATATTTAGCGAGCTGTTGGGCTATCAGCGCCTCTACCCTGATCTGCCGGGCATGGGGCATACGCCGGCGGGCACGCTTGACAGTGCCGACGAGGTTCTTGACCTGCTGCTCGAGTTTATCGATGGTGTGATCGGTGACGGGCAGTTCGGGCTCATAGGCCATTCGGCCGGAGCCTACTACGCCCGGGCCATCGCCGGCAGACGCCCGGAGCAGCTAGCAGGGCTTGCACTGATCTGCCCGTTGGGCGAGAACACCGGGAACCTTCCAGCCCATCAGGTGTTGCACTCCTCGGTCGATCCGGGCGGAATGCTCAGCCCGTCCGAGGAGAGTGTGTACCGCGACTACTTTGTCGTGCAGACGCAGGCCACGCTGGAGCGGTACGCGGAGTACGTCGTCCCCGGCCTTTCTCTGGTCGACGAGGCCGGACTCGAGCGGATCGGCCAACAATGGCAGTTCGGCAGCAGTCCCGAAGGGGGCCCACCGTACCCCGGCCCCGTCCTCATTGTCGCCGGCCGCCAGGACTCCATGGTGGGCTACGCCGGTCAATGGGATCTGCTCGAGCACTATCCGCGGGCTGCATTCGCCGTGCTCGACCGCGCCGGTCACGCATTACCGCACGAGCAGCCCGGCCTCCTCAAGGCCCTGATCACCGAGTGGCTCGACCGGATGCGGGAACTTCGCTAGCAGAGCCTGTCCAGGGTCTCGTGGAGGGTGGACCCGGTCTGGCCATTCAGGAGGCCACGCCAGTACTCACCGGAGGGGCCCGCAGACTCAGTGGCCATGGGCGCGTTGTGACGGGCGTGGGGAGTGCATTGACTTTAAAACCCTAGCGCCGAGACTTTTACTCTGGATTTTCACCGGCTTGCGCTCAACGTTGCTGCAACGGCTTACCCAAACTGTGCTCCTAAGCGGACAAAAAAGTCTGGACTAGATGTTTAAAATGACGTAGCTTTAGTTCTGAAGCGATTGAACGTGACTGGCATCACACGGTGCCGAAGACGAGGGGGATACAACTACAACCACTGGAGCGCCGAGGAGCACCCGATGACCGCCACAATAAACCACCTGATCGACGATTCGTTCGCGGATCATCCCGGGCCACGGACCTGCCCCGCAGAAGTTTTCGCTGCGCCGGTCGTCACCGTCACCGTTAGCGACCAGGCGGTGCTGGGGATCGCCCGCCGGCTGCACGATGGGGCGTGCTTGCACGGTTCCCGCTGCGAACTGCGCGACTTCCATGCGATGGATAATTGCGAGACGGATGTCCGGGTCGTGCTGGCCGCGATGGTGCGGGCCAGTGCTCAATCGGACAGCCCGGAAATCAGCACCTGCCGCACAGTAGGTGAGCGCCGGTGGTCCCGTGGCAAATGGTCGTGCTCTGTATGCGGCAGCGGCATCCGCTTCGGCGGCGGCGTTGGTTGGGTCCATATCCACTGACCGGCGCGAGCGGTGGGGCTGCTTGCCCGGATAGCTCTTACGTGACTTGTTCCGCGTGTTCGTCGGCGATTCCCGTGCAAAGCCACCACGGGACCCCCGGGAGGGCTCGTCGGGTGACCTGGTCGGCTGCCGAGACGGTTCCGCCTACGAAGCGGCCAGTGTTGGTTGCGATGATGGCACCGTGCTGGTCCACGATGCAGGTGTTCGGCGGCAAGGGCCGCAGGAGGGGCTCGAACGAATCCTGGAGTTGACTGACGCGAATATCGGCAGCCACGGCTCCTACATAATCTCCGGCGATGGTGACTCGCTTGCTGAAGGTGACGATGTTCTCGTTCGTTCCACTCGCATCCACGTACGCGTGACTCGTGTGGATGGTGGTGTCATCAGCGGTATCGTCGGGGCGCCAGGGTGCAGTGACGACATCGTAGAGGTCCATGTCGATGTATAGCCGTTGCGGCGACTCTGGACCCGCCGGCGTGTAGCACCAGGCAATCCAGCTCTCACCGAAGTATGACTGCTCCGCAATGAAGCCGGCCCCGTACAGAAGCGGAACGCCGATGGCCACTGCCCTTCGGGCCGCACCATAGATGTCCGTATCGGCCTTGTCTCTGCTGACTCCGGACCCGATGCTGGCACGCACCGCTTGCTCGAGCTCGCGCATCGACGCCGCGGCCGTTCCGTAGAACATTCCTGCGAGTGATTCGATGGCGGCCACAGCGTCGTCGCCGGAGGCCGGACCATGCGGCGACTCGGTCGGTATGCGGTCCATCTCCATTCGCTCGTCGATGACCAGGTTCATATCCCGCCTGACGTGTTCTTCAGCCAGGGCTCGGGCGCCGACGACGTCGCCGTTCCTGATCGCCTCGACGATCTTAGTGTGTTCTTCTGCAGCCGCGTCCTTATTGCGGGCCGGGTCAACCCAAATCAGTGGGCCCACCTCGGCCTGCAGTGCCACTTCCTGTCGGGTGAGTCTCACCGAACCTGAACTGGCCGCGAGCTCGATGTGAAACTTGCTGTCCGCCCGGATCGCGTCCGCCGGGTGCTCGCAGCCGCGGATCTCATTGGATGTGTAGGCGAGGCGTCCCATCGAGAGTCGATGGGACCGGTTAGCAGTCGCGGCGGCGGCTGCGGCGCTGCCGGCCAAGAAGGCGCGGTACTCTCTCAGATCCCGCAGGTCTTCCAGGGAATATGCCGCAAGAGACTGGCGCTGGACGCGGGCGATGTCCCCGGTGTTGGCCTTCACGAAACTTCCGCCGCCTTTGCCGCGCCGAGTCTCCACAAGGCCCAGTCCGCGGAGCTCGGCCAAGGCGGCCCGCAGCGTCAGTGTGGAAACGCCCATCCTCGATGCAAGGTAGCTTTCGCTGGGAAGCTGGGAGCCATCCTCGAGCACTCCGAGTTCGATGGCATGCCTAAGCCGGCGGCCAACCTCCTCGCCACGGTCCGCATTCTCGAGCGGGGCGAAGGCGAGTTGCTCTTTCCAAGTGACCATTGTGGCTCCAGACGAAGTGACATTTAACCTTGAATGTCTATTGACCTTTATCAATGAAGGTCTACACTTAAGAGTATCACTCGGGGACATCAGAACGAGGTCGGAGCCAAACGGTTCTGACGGTGAATGACAGTCCTGAAATGCGGAAGCCTATTGGGAAAGGAATGACGATGACACGCGAAGAAGCTTTCGCCAGGTGCACGCCGGACTCGTATGTCGAGTTTTACGGTGGTCGGTGGCTCGTCGTGCCGTTCGCCCAGGTGGAGCAGCCGCTGTTCTTTGTTTGCGCACCGCAGGCGGTCCGCAGCAGTCATCACGCTTAAGCTCGAACCACCGGCGTCCACCAGTAGATAATGCGTGTTCCGTGAAGTAGCGCAGGCGGCCGCGATCAGCCCAAGTGAGCGGCATTACGACTCGAGCAGGGCGCGGCATCCAGCGGGGGAGAGGCCGCGGTCTAGAGCTTCTTAACCGGTTTGAACCAGTCGATTCCGCGCCGTCTTCAAAAACCAGCACTCCCATGATCGGAGGGCATGTTGCGGTCCTGGCGCAGCTGCAGTGGCGGTCTGCATGATCTGTCTGCTCTGAGTGCTCAAGCAAACCTCCGGCTGCTGAGCCTCTATGGGTTGCCGCAAGTGCGTATCCGCTCCTTGAAGCGCCGTGCTTGGAGGACTGGTTCGACCGGAATCCTTGATCCTGTGGTTCCCGACCACGGAGTGTCACCGGGCGGGCGGCATGTTGAAGTTGCGCTAGGCCAGGATGCCGATGTCGTCAGTGGGGCACGGGTGACGGTGAGCGGAGGGTGCCCGGTGGAGGAGGGGCATGCGTGGGGCGACAGAGGTTCCCCGCCGTGTTGGTCTATATGCTGGAGACCCGATTGACGGAAGGCTGGCGCCATGCGGAAGCTGATCTACGGCATGAACCTGACTCTGGACGGCTACATCGCCGCGGCCGGCGATGACATCGGCTGGAGCAGGCCGAGCGACGAACTCTTCCAGTGGTGGCTTGACCATGAGCGGGCGAGCGGCCTGTTGCTGTACGGGCGCAAGCTGTGGGAGACAATGAGCTCCTACTGGCCGACCGGCGACCAGCAGCCCAACGCCAACCCGGCGGAGATCGAATTCGCGCGGAACTGGCGGGACACGCCGAAGGTAGTGTTCTCCTCGACGATCGACAAGGTCGACTGGAACACCCGCCTGGTCACCGGCGACGCGATAGCCGAGATCACCCGGCTCAAGGCCGAGGACGGCGGCCCGATGAGCGTCGGTGGCGCAACGCTCGGCGGGGCGGCCATGCGGGCCGGGCTGATCGACGAGTACGTGATGGCCACGCATCCGGTCCTGGTGGGCGGCGGCACGCCGTTCTTCACTGCGCTGGACAGCTGGGTGAACCTGAACCTCGTGGAGACGCGTACGTTTTCCGGCGGCGTGGTCCTTACGAGGTACGAGACGAGGCGCTGAGTGTGATTCCTCTGCACCCCGGCCGCAGGGGAGGAGGATCCTGAGCCAACGACCCGCAACCAGGACCAAAACTGAAACTACTTTACATAATGCTGATTATCGGCGTTTAAGATCACTGCGCAGAAGGGGTGCGTGGATGCCCTGCGCGGCACATCCATACGGCTTACGCATCCGGTTTCGTCTCAGTATCGACTGGACGCTTCGGTCACAGTTTGCAGCCATGACGTGGTCGCCAGCGCTGGACGCAATGACACGATCCGAACTTCCTGTTGAGTAATCCATCTTTTGGTTCCGGATGTCGTGCGCGTCGTCCTGGTGGAATCCCTGGGCAAGACTTGGCTACCCTGACGGCCACTGATCCGCGTGCACTCCGCTGGCCGCCGCCCCTGGAGTTGGGCCCCGCTCCCAGGGGCTCTGCACATTTAACTTGACATAATGTCAGATCTTCGGGGAAATGGCGTCCCTCCCCGGCGCCGGCTCAACCTTCAGGCAGGTGCCCGGCCAGCCTCTGGAGCGAGGGCGCGCGGCCGAGCTCAACATGGGCAAAGGCCAGCGCTGCCGCGAGTTCGGCCTTTCCGTCGTAGATGGCCTGGCAAAGGCTGAGGTGCTCCGCGCACTGTACCTGCGGATCGCGGTGACCGGTGAGGGTGAACAGCCACTGCATCCTGCCCAGCAGAGGCTTCATGGAGTACTCCAGCAACGTGTTGCCTCCCATCGAAACGATTTCTGCATGCAGTGCCGTGTTCAGCAGCGGAATCTGCGCCTCATCCTGTTGCCGGGTTGCTTCTTCTGCCCGGTCCATCACCAGGCGCAGATGCAACGACGGCTCTCCGCGGGCGGCGGCCTGGGCCGCGAGGCGCGCGGCGAGGACTTCCAGGCTCAGGCGTACATCGAAAAGTTCGTTGACGTCCCGCAGGGTGATCTGCTTAACCGTGGCACCGCGCCGGGGGGAGGTATCGATGAAACCTTCGGCTTCCAGCTGCTGGAGGGCCTCGCGGACGGGGACCCGGGATACGTCAAGGGACTGGGACAGCTCACGTTCCCGGAGCCGCGATCCCGGGGCGAAGTCCCCTGAGATGATCAGCTCGCGGATCCGCGCCCGGGTAGTCTCCGCCGAGGATCCGGGGGATTCCGCCTGGACTGTCATTGATGCCTCCCGTTGTTGCCGGCGTCATGCAGCCGCGCGTCTCAGTTATTCAGCTCCACGTGGGTGCCGATTCCCTCGGTCAGGGCAGCGTCATACAGGAGCCGGCCGATGGCCAGATCCTGCAGACCTATACCCACCGAGTTGAACAAGGTTACGTCCTGATCTCCCATGCGCCCTGCTTTTATCCCCGCCGCCACGTCACCCAGCTCCCCTGCGACGTCCTCAAAGTCCATTGCCCCTTCGGTCACGGGTATGATGAGCCCGCCGGATTTGGCCTTCGCTGTGGCGAGGCTGTCCACAAAAACGCGCGCCCGCGCCATGCCGGCCGAATCAATTTCCCGATGGTCCGGCCGGGGCCGGGAGCCGACGGCGTTGACGTGAAGTCCCGGCCGGAACCACTCCCCCTTGACCAGCGGCTCCACCGCCGGAGTGAGGGTGCACAGCACATCGGCGCCTTCCACGACTTCCCGAACGCTGGCGGCCCGCGTGATGTTGAGCCCGTATCGTGCAGTTTCGTGGCAGAAGGCAGCGACGGTGTCTGCCGAGCGCGACCACACCAGGACATTTTCAATCGGCCTCACTGCCAGCATGGCTTCCAGGTGTGCCACGGCCAGGGCCCCGGCCCCCACCAGTCCCAAGGTGGTGCTGGCTCGCCGCGCGAGGAGTTTCGTGGCGACAGCACTGGCGGCGGCTGTGCGGACCCTGGTGGGGACTTTGCCGTCCAGGATGGCCAGGGTTTCGCCGGTCAGCTGGGACACGAGCATGATGGTGGACCGCTGCGTGGGCAGGTTGGCCGCACCATTGCAGGGGATGTCCGCCAGCAGCTTTACGGATGCGAGCCCGTCGGCGCCGGACAGCGCCGCCATCGGCAGGAACCTGGCATCGGAGGTCGGCAGGCGGAGTGAATCGGGCGTCGGCTGGACGGCGGTGCCCCGGCTGAGACCGGCAAAGACGCCTTCGACGGCGGTGATCGTCCCGGGCATGTCGGCCAGCGACTGCAGCTCGGAGGCCGTAAGGATCAGGGTCATGGGTGGCTTTCTCGACTGGAGGGCGGATAGAGCGCGAGGGACAGCGCCGGGGTCCGGAGGTGGCTGGCCGGTCAGCGGTCGTTCCGCACAAGGACTCCCTGTGCCACCACGACACTGATCTGCTCCAGTGCCGAGGCACTGCTCAGCGGATCAGCGTTCACCACGACGGCATCTGCATAGGCGCCGCGGACAAGGCGTCCGGCATCGCCGCTCCAGCCGAGCAGGGCGGCGGCATTGACCGTTGCCGCCCTCAGGGCCTCCAGCGGTGAGAGCCCCGCCTCAACAAGCAGGCGCACCTCGGTGCCGATCGGAGTCACCTCGGAGCCGAAGGAGTCGGTGCCCGCCACGACCGTCACGCCGGCCTCGTGGGCTGCCCGCACGGCGGCCTTGATGATGGGCGTGTATTCCCGGCCCCGCGCTGCGAGGATGGGGTCGGAGGAGCCGGACATGCCAGTGATGGCGTCCAGGGTAGGTGTGAAGTACGTCCCCTGGCTGGCCATCCGGGAGATTGTCGCCTCGGAGACGAAGACGCCGTGTTCGATGCTGCGCACGCCGGCCCGCACGGCACCGTCGATCCCCTCAGCACTGTAGGCGTGGCAGAGGACGCCTGCCTTCCCCGCGGCCTTGACCACCGCGGACAGCTGCTCGAAGTTGTACACGAGTTCCCGCGGATCCTGCTCCGGCAGGCCGGCCCGCGGATTGGCCCGGGTCTTGATCACCTTGGCGCCGCGTTTCAGGTTGACCCGCGCGAGGTAGGCGAGGTCGGCAGGTTCGGTCACTCCCCCTCGGAGGGATGCAAGCGGCCCAAGGTCCGGGTCCGCCAGGAGCGAGTCCCCCAGCTCGGGCGAAATGAACAGGCCAGCGGGGCTCATCCGGGGTGACGCGCCAGCCGCCCACTCAGGCAGGGCAGCGAGGGCGACGTCCTGGTAGAAGCTCGTCGAACCGCTCCGGACGCTCGTCGCCCCGCCCTGCAGGATGGCGGCCGCATCGGATAGCGCATTGGCATGTACGTGCACGTCGATGAGGCCGGGAAGGACCCAGCGGCCGGACGCATCCACCGTGTGGGCCCTGCCGCCAAGAGCAGCGACGGCACGCCGTGTTTCATTACGGTTGCCGACGGCGCTGACCCGGCCTCCTTCCAGGACGAGGACGCCGTCTTCCACCACGTGGCCGGTCTTGGGGTCCACGATGGTGCCACCCTCGATGATCATTGGCGGAGGTGAAACAGGGCGGTCCCGGCGGGTGGCGCTTGCTGCGTGGTCTGCCGCCCGTGCTGCGGGGGCGCTTCCGAGTTGGGCGGCAAGGCTCGCCATTGAAATTCCGGCCAGCGCCGCCGCCCCGGCAAGGATGCCCCGGCGCGGGACAGCGGTTGCAGGCGGGGCTTCAGGGGTGTGGTCGTGCAGGCACATGGTGGTCTCCAAAAGTGGTTGGCCCTGCCGCGGGACGGGCCTCGTGAGTAAGTCAGGTCAGGGGAAGTGCAGGCCTTCGCCGGGAGGTGCAGCAGGAATCGAATGACCCCACCATACAGCTTTTGGTATACCAAAACAAGAGGGGTGATCTACCGGGCTGCGGCCGGCGATGGCACCGGGGCCTGCTGATAGGCAGGTGGGAACAGCTGGTCCGGTTCGCGGAGGCGGTGGTCCCGCTCTGAATAGGCTGCCCGCATCCTGTCGAACAGCCGCTGCCCCTCGGCGCGCAGGGCATTAAGGTCCACGCCGGGCAGGCTTCCGCCAACGACGACGGGACGTCCCGCTACGAAGGTATCTGTCACCTGGCGCGCCGTGCCGTTGAGCACCAGTGTGCGCAGGGGGTCTTCGACGACGCCGTCCCCGAAGTGTCCCAGCGAGGCGACTGTGATGTCAGCCTGCATGCCCGGGGCAAGCCGCCCCAGGTCGGCCCGTCCGAGGGCCTGCGCGCCCCCGCAGGTCGCGGCAGCGAAGTAATCGGCGAGCTTACCGGCGTCGGGCCGACCCTCAACCATCCTGGCCAGGTGCGTGCCGACGTCCATCCCCCGCACAAGATCCGGAGGGAAGGAGTCCGTGCCGAGGCAAAGATTAACCCCGGCCGCCCGAAATCGGTCGAACGAGACAAGCTGCTTCTGGTAGCGGAAGGACGTCAGCGGGCAGTGCACGATGCTGACGTTGTGCCTGGCGAGCAGATCCAGCGGCCCTCCTGGAGCCGGTGCGCTGGGGTCCTTGCCGTTGACCACCACGGCGTGCGGAATGAGCAGGCGGGTGCCAAAAAGCCCCGTGGATTCAAGGAGTTCCAGGACTTCGCGCCCGGCAGATTGCTGCAGGAGACCGTCCTCGAGCGGTGACTGGAGGCAATGAAGACGGATGATCACGTCCCGTTCGCGGGCGATGCGGGCCGTTTCCCGCATGAGGTGCTCCGACAGTGTCTCTATGCGGCACGGCAGCAGAACTCCGGTGACAAGCGGGTCCGCAAGGCTGTCGGCGTAGTCCAGGAATTTCTCGGCGTCATGCAGGCCGGCGAGCCCTTCAGATTCGTTGAAGCGGACGGAGCGGGTTCCGTCGGCAGTGGTGACATGGACCCCGGACCGGTAAGCCGGACCGAGGTACCCGCGAAGTCCGATGCGCCGGCTAGTCTCTGTCATGTCCACGAGTTCATCCAGGCTCTCGGCCCAGGAGCTGTGGATCTCGGAGGCGATCGGCATGTAGGTCGTGATCCCGTGCAGGGCGAGCTGCGCGAGTGCGAACTGCCGGACCTTGCCCCGCTCCGCCCGGGTGAACACGTCCCTGCGGCGGTTGGCAAAGTAGTCCTCCGACCACAGGTGGCCGGCCGCAACGTCGGGCGACGCCCACGAGTCCAGAATGAGGTGGTCTATGTCTGCAAGTGCATCAAGGTCGATCAGGCCAGGCATGATCAGGCTTTGCCCGTAGTCGCGTTCCTCGTCCACGGGTCCGCTGTAGTTGCGTCCCACGAAGACGATCAGGTCGCCACGGAAGACAACATCCCCGTCCTCGATGAGCGTGTGCTGTTTTCCGTCTGACCCCAGGACGTACCGGGCCGAGATTTTCGTGTACATGTGTGACTCCTTGTACAGATGTGGGGATTCCCCCCGCTTTGGCGGGGATGTGACTTGCCTCTCACTAGGAGCGAGTATACAGTCATTTGGTATACCGAACGGGTCGAGCCTCACTCGAACCCGGTCCCGGTTATCCCCCACTGACTCCCTTGAAAGGCCTGTGTCATGCGCAATGAAGCGAAGACCACATCCGGCTCCTTGCCAGCCTTACTGGACGCAGTCCCGCAGCGTTCATTCCGTGCCCGTCCCGCCGTATGGGTGGCAATGATTGGAACCTCCACCGTCGTGTGCGCCCTGGCCATCATGATCGGCACGCACAAGTTCCACGTTGGTCCGGCGGCCATCGTCCTGATGCCCATCCTGTGGACCGTGCTCATCGGCGGATTCCTTGGCGTTCAGAAGTGGAAGCCGATCGGCGGACGGGCACGCGCGGTATCCACGCACCTGATGGACGTATCGATTGTCTTCTTCCTGGCAGGTCTCGGCACTCAAATCGGCCCGTCACTGACGAAGTTCACCAACATTGGCCCCGCGATCCTCCTCCAGGAGGTCGGCCACGTAGCAGGGACGGTGGTCCTGGCCCTGCCGGTGGCCGTTGCGCTGGGCCTGGGCCGCACAGCAATCGGCGCCACCTGGTCCATCGACCGGGAGTCCTATCTTGCCTTCGCCATTCAGCGCTTCGGGGTCCGTTCCCCGGAGTACCGCGGGGTGTTCGGCGTGTGGGTGCTGGGCAGCGTCTTCGGTGCCGTCTTTATTTCCCTCCTGGCCGGCCTGCTCGGTGGAATGGGCTTCCTGGATCCGCGGGCCCTCGCATTGGGTCTCGGGCTCGGGTCGGCCTCCATGATGCTCGGCGGCGTCGGCGCGCTGTCCATCCTGTTTCCGGAGTCGGCAGGGGAAATCATGGCCCTGGCCGCCCTCTCCAACCTCGTCACCAACATCGTGGGCTTCTACGCAGGGGTGTTCGTGGCGCTTCCGATGTGCCAGAAGCTGTACGCAATGTGGTCCCGCGTCTGGGGACGTGACGACCTCGGCCGCCGTGTCCGCCGTACAGGGCCGGCCGTAGCCGCCGTGGAAGGGGAACCCAGGACGGACTCCGTGGATGTCACCGGCGTCGAACAAGACCCAACTGTTGTCCGGACGCACTGGACGTGGCTCACCGCGTTTGCGGCGACCGGCTCGGCCGGCTTGCTGCTGAATGCCCTCGGCACCGGTTCAGCACGGCCCCTGGATGCCGTCGGCGTGGTCATCCTTCTCACCCTCACCGCCGTCGCACTTGTTCTTGCAAAACTCGTTCCGGCCGTCCCGTCGAGCATCTGGGTCCTGGCCCTTGCCACCCTTGCCTCAGCGACATTCGTGCCCGTCGGCCCGTTCATCGCCTCCGCCACGCAGAACGTCAGCGTCCTCTTTGCCGGCCTGCCCATGATTGCCTTGATCGGCATGTCGCTTGGCCGGGACGTCAAGGCGCTGCGTTCACTCAGTTGGAAGATCGTCATCGTTGCGCTGATAACCTTCACGGCGAGCTTCGTCGCCGCGGCGGGCATCGCCCAGGTTGCGTTGAACTTCTAGAAGATGCTGCTGTCGAGGGACGAGCCAGCCGGCACCCGTACCTCTCCACTGTCAGCTGTATCCCAGCCGGTCGAAAGGAAGGAACCATGCTCATCACCAATGTCCGTCCGTGGGGCGGGGCCGCCGTGGACATCGAGATCCGCGGGGGTCGGATAGCCGCACTCCACCCCGCGGGGACCGCAGCCGTCAGTGCCGGGACTCCCGTCGAGTCAGTGGATGGGCGCCGCCGGATCGCCATTCCTGCCTTCACCGACGTGCACGTCCATCTCGATTCGACCCGGATTGGGCTGCCGTTCCGGGAACACACCGGCGCGCCCGGCGTGTGGAACATGATGTGCAACGACCGGGAAAACTGGCGCGATACCCCCATCCCCTACCCGGAGGTGGTGGCGGGAACGCTGGAACGGATGATTGCGCGGGGCACCACACGCGTCCGCTCCTACGCCCAGATCGACGTCGACTGCAAACTGGAGCGCTTCGAGGCGGTCATGGCTGCCAGGGAACGCTTCGCCCGCGCCGCGACAGTGGAGATCATGGCATTTCCCCAGGCCGGACTCCTGCTTGAAGACGGCACAGTCCCGCTCCTTGAGGACGCACTCCGGGCAGGCGCCACGACCATCGGCGGCATTGATCCCTGCCAGCTGGACCGGGATCCCGTCCGCCACCTGGACATCGTTTTCGGCCTGGCAGAAAAGTACGGGGTCGACGTCGACATCCACCTGCACGAGCCCGGTCACCTCGGCGTTTTCAGCGCCGAACTCATCTTTGAACGCACCAGGGCACTGGGGATGGAGGGGCGCGTGTCGCTGTCCCACGCCTACGACCTGGCCAACATCCATCCGGACGTGACCGCGCGGCTCCTGGAGCAGCTGTCCGAGCTGGACATCGCCTGGGCGACCGTCGCCCCCGCAAGCGGAGGCACCCAGTTTGACCTGGCCCAGATGACCGACGCCGGGATCCGGGTTGGGCTGGGCGAGGACGGCCAGCGGGACTATTGGAGCCCGTACGGCAACTGCGACATGCTCGACCGCACCTGGCAGCTGGCCTTCACGCACCGGCTGCGCAAGGACCGGCTGATCGAGCACTGTGCCGCGATTGCCACCGTTGGGGGTGCCTCCATCATGGACCGGAGCGTCCGGCGCCTCAGGAGCCCCGACGACCGGCCCGGCCTGGCGGTCGGGGACCCAGCAGACATCGTCCTGGTCGACGGCGAAACCGTCACGAGCACCGTCATGGACCGGGGCGCTGACCGCACCGTCATCCACGAGGGCCGCGTTGTCGCCAACGGGCTGTCGGTCCTGCCGGGCCCGGCGGCCTAGCTCGACCGGAGCGTGTGTCAGCTGGCGCCGACGTACGCCGCCAGGTGCTCGCCGGTCAGCGTTGAACGGCCGGCCACAAGATCTGCCGGCGATCCCTCGAAAACGATCCTGCCGCCGTCGTGCCCTGCACCTGGTCCGAGGTCGATGATCCAGTCGGCATGCGCCATGACCGCCTGGTGGTGCTCGATGACGATCACCGACTTGCCTGAGTCGACGAGCCGGTCGAGCAGGCCCAGCAGGTTCTGGACGTCGGCAAGGTGCAGGCCGGTGGTCGGTTCGTCCAGGATGTAGACATCGCCCTTCTCGGCCATCTGCGCGGCCAGCTTGAGCCGCTGCCGCTCACCGCCGGACAGCGTGGTGAGCGGCTGGCCGAGGGTCAGGTAACCAAGCCCGACGTCGGCCAGCCGGTCAAGGATCTTGTGGGCAGCCGGCGTGCGCGCATCGCCGTCCTCAAAGAACTCCTCGGCCTCCGCCACCGACATCGCCAGCACCTCGGCGATGTTCCGGCCGCCGAGCGTGAAGTCCAGCACCGCCGCCTGGAAGCGCTTGCCGTCGCATTCCTCGCAGGTGGTTTCGACCGTGGCCATGACGCCCAGGTCCGTGTAGATGACGCCGGCGCCGTTGCACGTGGGGCAGGCGCCCTCGGAGTTGGAGCTGAACAACGCGGGCTTCACGCCGTTGGCCTTGGCAAAAGCCTTGCGGATCGGCTCGAGCAGCCCCGTGTACGTGGCCGGGTTGCTACGCCGGGAACCCCTGATGCCGGACTGGTCGATCACCACCATGCCGTCGCGCTTGGCGACCGATCCGTGGATGAGCGAGCTCTTCCCCGAACCGGCCACGCCGGTGAGGACGCAGAGCACGCCGAGCGGGATGTCGGCGTCGACGTTCTTGAGGTTGTTCGTCGACGCGCCGCGGATCTCCAGCGCGCCGGAGGCGGAACGCACCGACTCCTTGATCCGGGCCCGGTCATCGAGGTGCCGGCCGGTGATGGTGTCACTCCCCCGCAGCCCGTCCACCGTGCCCTCGAAACAGACGGTGCCGCCCCCGGTGCCGGCGCCCGGCCCAAGGTCGACGATGTGGTCGGCGATGGCGATGCTCTCCGGCTTGTGCTCGACGACCAGCACCGTGTTGCCCTTGTCGCGCAGCTGGAGCAGGAGGGAGTTCATCCGCTCGATGTCATGCGGGTGCAGGCCGATGGTGGGCTCGTCGAAGACGTAGGTGACGTCCGTGAGGGATGAGCCCAGGTGGCGGATCATCTTGGTGCGCTGCGACTCGCCGCCGGACAGGGTGCCCGACGGCCGGTCCAGCGAGAGGTAGCCCAGGCCGATTTCGGCGAATGAGTCCAAAAGGTGCTGCAGCCCGGCCAGCAGCGGGGCCACGGACGGCTCGTCCAGGCCCCGAATCCAGTCCGCCAGGTCGGTGATCTGCATGCTGCAGACGTCCGCGATGTTCTTGCCTTTGATCTTCGATGACAGTGCTTCCTGGCTGAGCCGGGTGCCGCCGCAGTCGGGACACGTGGTGAAGGTGATGGCCCGCTCCACGAAGGCGCGGACGTGGGGCTGCAGAGCGTCCACGTCCTTGGACAGCATCGACTTCTGGATCTTGTTGATGATGCCCTCGTAGGTCAGGTTGATGCCCTCGACCTTGATCTTCGTCGGCTCCTTGTAGAGGAGGTCGTGGAGTTCCTTCTTGGTGTACTTGTTGATCGGCTTGTCCATGTTGAAGCCGGCCCCGCTGAAGATCCGGCCGTACCAGCCGTCCATGCTGTAGCCCGGGATGGTCAGGGCGCCCTCGCTGAGCGACTTGCTGTCGTCATACAGTGCAGTGAGGTCGAAGTCGCTGACGTTGCCCATGCCCTCGCAGCGGGGGCACATGCCGCCCAGCCGGTTGAAGGTTGCCTTCTCCGCCTTCGTCTTGTTGCCGCGCTCAACCGTGATTGCGCCGCTGGCCTTCACCGTTGGGATGTTGAAGGAGTAGGCGTTGGGCGAGCCGATGTGGGGCTGGGCGAGCCGGCTGAAAAGGATGCGCAGCATCGCGTTGGCGTCGGTCGCGGTGCCCACGGTGGAGCGCGGATTGGCCCCCATCCGCTCCTGGTCCACGATGATGGCAGTGGTCAGGCCCTCCAGCATATCGACCTCGGGCCGCGACAGGGTCGGCATGAACCCCTGTACGAACGCGCTGTACGTCTCGTTGATCATCCGCTGCGACTCCGCGGCGATCGTGCCGAACACGAGGGAGCTCTTGCCGGAGCCGGAGACACCCGTGAAAACGGTGAGGCGGCGCTTGGGGATCTCGACGCTGACATCCTTGAGGTTGTTCACGCGCGCGCCCTGCACACGGATCAGGTCATGGCCGTCGGCGGTGTGCAGTCCGGATGGCTGCGTGTCCGTCCTCGTCGTAGTGGTCATCGTCTCTCCATCTGTTCAGCGGCGGTGGGCTGCGCCCGCGGGCTTCGTGCACCATGTCTGATTCTTGTTCGTCGGCGCGGCCGCGGCAACAGCTGCGGCAACAGCAACCGCGGGAGCGGTGTTCGTAAGCCGCACAAGAAGCGGCGGGCGCAGCTGCTGCGCCCGCCGGTGGTGAACGGAAAGTACCTAGCGGACCTCGTTGATGCGGATCAGGTTGCCCGCCGGG
Organism: Arthrobacter sp. NPDC058097; assembly: GCF_042884885.1. Classification (NCBI taxonomy): domain Bacteria; kingdom Bacillati; phylum Actinomycetota; class Actinomycetes; order Micrococcales; family Micrococcaceae; genus Arthrobacter; species Arthrobacter sp. NPDC058097. The sequence continues at coordinate 10,183 of NZ_JBHVSZ010000007.1, read as the reverse complement.
TCGCGGAAGGCGCAGTCGCGGACCCCGTACGGCTGGTCGGTGGGCTCCTGGACCACCTCGGCCCCGCTGGCCTGCACCTTGTCGAAGGTGCCGTCCAGGTCCGGAGTGCCGAGCACCAGCCGCGCGTAGGTGCCCTTGGCCATCATCTCGGTGATGGTGCGCCGCTCGTCGTCGGTGATGCCGGGATCGGCAGCCGGCGGCTCCAGGACCACGGAGGTGCCGGGCTGGTCGGGCGGGCCGACGGTGAGCCAGCGCATCCCGCCGTACCCCACATCGTTGCGGAGCTCGAATCCGAGGGTGTCGCGGTAGAACGCCAGGGAGGCGTCGGCGTCGTTGTGTGGAAGGAAAGTGTAGTGAATGGTGAGGTTCATGCCGCCAGTCTAGGTACGGCCGGACGGGACCGCTTCTCGATTCCTGACCGGTCTGCTCACCTGTTTCACCACGCATGACGGCATCCCTGCTGTCTCGCCCGCGGCCTGTGCCCGGTACGCGCTGGGCGGCATGCCGACCAGCTCGGTGAAGCGGGTGCTGAAGGTCCCCAGGGAGGAGCAGCCGACGGCGAAACACACGTCTGTGACGCTGAGGTCGCCGCGCCGCAGCAGGGCCATCGCCCGCTCGATCCGCCGCGTCATCAGGTAGGCGTACGGCGGCTCTCCATAGGCTTCCCGGAACTGCCGGCTGAGGTGCCCGGCTGACATGTTGACGCCACGGGCAAGTGCCTCGACGTCGAGCGGCTGGGCGTACTCCCTGTCCATGCGGTCCCGGACGCGGCGCAGCCGCGCCAGATCGTCCAGGCGCTGTTCTGCTGCGGGTTTGCTGGTCACAGTCGTGATGGTGCTACCTCCTGACCGGGTTGTCCAGTCCGGAGATGTCTGTTTGCGGCCAGTCCAATCCATTGTCTTAACCGTGCGCACTCGTTAAGAATGAACGAATGACGGTCTATGTGAGAGCTCTCGAAACTGCAGTTCCGCCGACTATCCTCATCCAGCATGAGGCCCGTGATGTGTTCGCCGCCCAGCCGGGGCTGACCCGCCTTGGCTCACGGCTCGTGTCCACGTGCTTCGATTCGGCCGCCATCGACACCCGGTACACGGCGGTCCGCGAACTGACCCTGGACTCCACCGCCGAAAATCCCCAGTTTTTTGATCCGCAGACCGGCCTGCTGCGGAGCCCCAGCACCAAAGCACGCAACAACCTCTTCGCCGAGGAGGCAACGAAGCTTTTCATCGAGGCGGCAGATGCGGCCGTCTCCAAGTGCGACGGCATTGACCCGCTGGACGTCACCCACCTCATCACCGTCTCCTGCACAGGCTTTTTCAACCCCGGACCGGACTACAAAATTGTCCGCGCGCTCGGCCTCGACCCTGCGGCGCAGCGCTACCACCTGGGCTTCATGGGTTGCTACGCGGCCTTCCCGGCGCTCCGCGCGGCCAAATCGTTCTGCGAGGCGGACCCTGCGGCCGTTGTTCTGGTGGTGTGCGCCGAACTGTGCTCCCTGCACGTCCGGACCTCCAACGATCCCGACACGATCATGGGATCCGCGCTGTTTGCGGACGGCGCGGCGGCCGCCGTCGTGACAGCCCGCGAGGACCTGCCCTCCCCGCCGCTGCTCCAACTGGACCACTTCGAAACGGTCCTGACTCCCGTGGGCGAGGACTCGATGGCCTGGAACATCGGCGATGAAGGTTTCGAGATGGTGCTCGGCAACTATGTGCCGCACATCATCGACGACCACATCGTGGGCGCGCTCGAGCCGCTGCTGGCCCGCGACCACTCCCTGCGGGACCTCGCCTACCGCGACATCACCCACTGGGCCATCCACCCGGGCGGCCGCAGCATCCTGGACAAGGTCCAGTCCCGGCTGGATCTCACCGACGTGCAGCTGCGTCCGGCCCGCGAAACGCTGCGGAACTACGGCAACATGAGCAGCGCCACCGTGCTCTTCGTCCTCAAACACATCCTGGATCTTCCGCCGCAGGAGGGGGACGAACGCATCTGCTCCATGGCCTTCGGCCCGGGCCTGACGGTGGAAACCGGGCTGTTCACCAAAGTGAGGCAGCGGGCGAATGACGCTGATGCCATGGCGGGCGGGACCCTTTCCGGGGACACGCTTTCCGGTGACACACTTTCCGGTGACGCCGAGCCGTCCGTGGCCTGATCCGGTGAGAATCCCGGGAACGGGCCCAGGCGTCCTCGGCCGGCGGGACACGGACGCCGTCGAGGAGATGGACCGGGCGGACTGCGATCCGGACCGGCTGCACCGCACCTACAAACAGTTCGCGCTGGTCAACCGCGTGGTCTCCGGCTGGCACCGGCTGTACCGCACCAGGGTGCGCCCACTGGCGGCCGGCTCCGGTCAGGCCACCCTGCTGGACGTCGGCTGCGGCGGCGGGGACCTGGCCGTAATGCTCGCCCGCTGGGCCGCCAGGGACGGGGTCCCGCTCCACGTGACGGGGGTGGACCCGGATGAACGGGCCTTCCGCTTCGCTGCGGCCCGCAAACCCATACCCGGCGTTGAGTTCCGCCAGGCGGGCAGCGGTGACCTGCTTGCGGAGGGCAAGCGGTACGACGTCGTCATTTCCAACCATGTGCTGCACCACCTGACCACAGCGGAGCTGCAGGCGTTCCTGGACGACTCCGCCCGGCTTGCCCGCAGCCTGGCCCTGCACAACGACCTCAGCCGGAGTGCGGCGGCCTATGCCCTGTTTAGCGCCGGGGCCCTGCCGCTCACCGGCTCCTATATCCGCGGGGACGGGCTGACCTCCATCAGGCGCAGCTACACCGTCCCGGAACTGGCCGCCGTGGTCCCCGCCGGCTGGACCGTGGAACCGCACGCCCCCTTCCACTGCCTGCTCACGTACCGGCGGCACGATACTTACCGGCAGCGCCCGGCATGACCGATGTGCTGATCGTGGGCGGCGGGCCGGTGGGACTCTTCCTCGGTTCGCTGCTCCTGCAGCACGGCGTCGCCGTCCGGGTCCTGGAACGAAGGACCCGCCGGAACGCCCACACCCGGGCCATCGGCATCCATCCGCCGGCGCTCGCCGCCCTGGACCGCATCGGCGTAGCCCGGGAGCTGATTGGCCGCGGCGTACCGATACGCCAGGGGTTCGCTGTCAGCCACGGCCGGAAGATTGCCCGCATGCCGTTCGCTCCGGTCTCCGACCGGTATCCGTTCGTCCTGGCCGTGCCCCAGCCCGTGACTGAGGAGGTGCTGGAGCGGAGGCTTCGGGAGCTGGACGGCGGTGCGCTGCTCCGGAACGCCCAGGTCACTGGAATGAACGACGACGGGGGCAGGGTCACGCTCAATGTCACCACTGGCGGGCGCACCGCCAGCCACTCCGCCGGTTTCGCGGTGGGCGCCGACGGCGCCTACTCGACAATGCGGACGCTCCTGCGGGTCCCGGCGCCGGAGAAACTGTATCCGGACCACTATCTGATGGGTGACTTCCCCGAATCCAGCCCCTTCGGCAGCGATGCCGCGCTGTTCCTGGAAAGCGAGGGCATTGTGGAGTCCTTCCCGCTTCCAGGCGGCGTCCGCCGCTGGGTGGTCCGGCTGGGGAAACCGCCGGCATGCCCCGACGCGGAGCAGCTGGCGAGCCTCGTTGCCTGCAGAACCCGCATGGCACTGGACGCCGGTGCGAACACCATGCTTAGCAGCTTCAGTGTCCGTTCGCGGCTGGCCGCGCGCATGGTCTCGGGCCGGACGGCGCTGATCGGCGATGCGGCGCACGAGATCAGCCCCATCGGCGGTCAGGGAATGAACCTTGGCTGGCTGGATGCAGAGGCGCTGCTGCCGGCGATTCTCGCCGTCGTGCGCGGTGGGCCGTCCGCTGCGGCGCTGCGGGGTTTCGATGCGAACCGGCGGCGGGCGGCAGCGGCCGCCAAACGCCAGGCTGAGGTGAACATGGCACTTGGCAGGCCCCTGCCGGACGGCCTGCTGCGGCCCCGGAACGCCGCGATCGCCCGCGTCGCGGCCATACCGGCTTTCAACGCCCTGGTGGCCCGGCGTTTCACCATGCAATGACGCGGCACCGCAGTGACGCGGCACTGCACGGCACTAGGCTGTCCCCATGACCCACGCATCGCCACCAACGACCTACAGCCCCGCCCGGATCAGGGAAACAGTGCAGGAATTGCTGGCCTTGGAGGCACTGCCGCCCATCGTTCAGGCCGGGCACCCGGTGCTGCGGCAGCACGCGGCTCCCTTCGAGGGCCAGCTGGAACCCGATGAACTCAGCCGGCTGATCGTCCTGATGCGGCAGGTCATGCACGCGGCGCCCGGCGTCGGCCTGGCCGCTCCGCAGCTCGGCATTCCGCTGCAGCTGGCCGTCCTTGAGGACCAGTTTGAGATCGACGAGGTTACGGCCGCGGCCCGGGGCAGGGTGCCGCTGGAGTTTTTCGCGATGCTGAACCCGTCGTACTCCCGCCTGGGCAACGGCACGGCCGCCTTCTTCGAAGGCTGCCTCTCGCTGTCCGGGCTGCAGGCCGTGGTGGAGCGTCCCGAAAGCGTGCGGCTGGAGTATGTAACGCCCGACGGCGGGCAGGTCGCCAAGGACTTCAGCGGCTGGCAGGCGCGGATCGTGCAGCACGAGACCGACCACCTCCACGGCCGGCTCTACATCGACCGGGCCGAGCTCCGGTCGCTCAGCACCAACAGCGAATACGCCGCACGCTGGGCCGAACCGGGCATCGCTACCGCCAGCCGGGAACTCGGCTTCCCCGCCGGCAGCCCGGCGGGCCGGGAAACCGAAACGGATTGAGCGAAGCGGATCAGGCAGACCCGGTTTCAGCAGAGTCGCCACGGTTGCTGTCCGTCGGCAGGTACTTCGCCCACCAGGCCAGGATGTGTTCGAACCGCTGCCGCCGGTGATGCGGCGTGCCCGAGCGTGACAGCTCGTGGTCCTCGCCCGGGAACACGAGGAACGCCGAGTCGACGCCCTGCTGCTTGAGGGCGGTGAAGTAGCGCTGGCCCTGTTCCACCGGGCAGCGCAGGTCATCCTCGCTGTGGATCACCAGCGTGGGCGTCCGCACGGCGGCCACGGTTGCCATCGGACTCTGGGCGGCCACCTGTTCGGCCGCCGAGCCAACATATTCGCCGCCGAAGAACCAGCCGATGTCCGACGAGCCCGTGAAGCTGACGGGGTCCAGGAAACCGCGCTCCACGATGGCCGCCCGGAACCGGTGGTTCTGGCTGATGGTCCATGCCGTGAGGTAACCGCCATAGGAGCCGCCCATGATTCCGAGGGCCCCGGCGTCCAGGGAGGAGAACTTCTCGAGGCTTCCCTCCAGGAACGCGAGCACGTCCTGCATGTCCACCGTGCCCATCCGCTCCTTGATGCTCCGTCCGTGGGCCTGGCCGTAACCGGCCGAGCCACGGGGATTGCACATCAGAACGGCATATCCGGCCGCGGCATATACCTGTGCTTCATCGAAGAACGCCGTGGTGTACTGCGCGAACGGTCCGCCGTGGATGTTCAGCAGCACCGGGTGCGGGCCCTTGCCCGGCGGAAGAACCAGCCAGCCGTGGACCGGGTAGCCGTCGGGGGCGGAGAACGTCAGTTCCTGCGGTTCGATGATGCCTGCCTCGGTCCGCAGCGCGGCCGAGAAGTCGGTGAGCAGCCGGAGCTGGCCGTCTTCGAGGACACCCACGTCACCTGCCGAGGCGGCGTCGCTGTAGCTAAGGAACACTGTGCCCGCAGCGTCCCCGGCACCGCCGACCACTCGGTCGCCATGCACGAGGAGGGAGTGGTCTCCTGTGGCGCTGAATTCGAGGAGTTCCACCGTTCCCTGTGCGTTGTTGAGCACCAGCGCACTGTCCACGCCGCGGAGGCCGATGGTGGCACCGGGCGCCTCGACATCCATGGTCTCCGCATCGCTCAGGGCTGTGGCGTCGCCGCCCGCGGCGGGCATGACGTACAGGACCGTGTTCTTGGCAACGAAGTCCTGGCGGGTGCTGCCCAGGTCCTGGCCCGTGAAGAACAGCCAGCGCCCGTCGGCCGACTCCCGGACATCGGAAACGGTCTGGGCACCCAGGTTGGGGACCGGCACCAAAACCGGCGTGCCGCCGTCGGCCGGTACGCGGTAGATGCCGGACACCAAATCCTGGTCGGCATCCTCGTGGAGGGCGGCCACGAAGTAGACGGCAGTGCCGTCGTTGCTGAAGGTGGCGCCGGCGTGGTCGGTTGCGGACGTCGTGAGCTGGCGCGCCGCCGGGAACCCGCCGGATTCCTCGCCGGACTCGTCCGGAATATCACTGTCGGTATCGCCCTGGCCCTTCCCGCTGCCGCTCCGCTTGGCGGCGCGGCCCACTGGCTTGACCCAGGGTTCCCCGCCCAGCTCCGGAACGTCGAGCAGGAAAAGCTGCAGCGGCTTGTCGCGGGTGTATCCCACGCCGTTCATTCTGTATTTGTAGTCCGTGATCAGCCGCGCGTCCTCGGCTCCGGATCCCACGCCGTCGAGCGATCCGTAGCGGCCCGAAGCCGGTTCCCGGGATCCGAAGACGATGCGGCTGGAGTCCGGCGACCAGGCGAAGGAGGTGACGCCCATCTTTCTGTCGGTCAGGGCCTGCGGTTCCCCGCCCGCGGCCTCCACCACGTGGAGCTGCGGCTTGCCGCCCGGGGCAGCGCGGAGAAACGCAAGCACCCGGCCGTCAGGTGAAAAGGCCGGCGCGGTGTCCCGGAAGCCCCGGGTCACGCGGCGGGGAAGCTTCTCCGGGTCCCGGGGGACGTTCCACAGCTGGCCGACGTAGGAGTCGGCGTCAAAGTCCGGCCGGACGACGGACACCACGGCCCGGGTGCCGTCAGGGTGGGCGGCAGGGGCGGAAACGGAGTTGAGCAGCGGCAGATGTTCAGGCTTCACCCTCGTGAGCCTAGCGGGTCGGGCCAGGGCACGGAACGGCAGCGCGCAGAACACCTGCCCTAGGATTGAACTCATGCTTTCGCGCCTCCCCGTCCTCCTCTGCCCCGTCTGCCGCCAGGATCTCGAGGCAGTCCACGACGGCGCCACCGGGCGGGTGCGTGCGCTGGCGTGCCGGGAGCGGCACAGCTTCGATGCCGCCCGGCAGGGTTACTTCAACATGCTGGTGGGCAAGGGGACCGCCTTCGAACCGGACACCGCGGAGATGGTCGCGGCCAGGACGGCCTTTCTAGACGCCGGCCACTACCGGCCCCTGGCCGACGCGTTGGCACGGGCAGCCGCACCGGCGCTGAACGGCCCCGCCCCAACGGTCCTTGACTCGGGCACGGGAACCGGGCACTACTTGCGGGCGATCCTTGACTATCTGGAGAGCAAACATGCGGACGGCGCGGACGGGGTGGCCGCCGTGGGCCTGGACATCTCCAAGTTCGCGCTGCGCCGCGCCGCCAGACTCAATCCGGAAGCCATCAACCTGGTGGGGGACGTCTGGCAGCCGCTGCCCCTGCCCGACGCCGCCGTCGACGTCGTCACCGTGGTGTTCGCGCCCCGCAACGCTGCCGAGTTCGCCCGCGTCCTCAAACCCTCAGGCCGGCTCATCGTGGTGACGCCACGCGCCGGCCACCTCGGGGAGATCGCCAGCCAGGCCGGGATGCTGGGCATCGACCCCGCCAAGGACGAGCGCCTGGCCGAGGCGCTCGCAGGCCGCTTCTCCCCGCTGTCGACGCAGGACATCGATGTTCACCTGTCGCTTTCCCCCGAGGACGTGGCCGACATTGCGCTCATGGGCCCCGCCGGCCACCACACGGACCGCGCCGCACTTGGCGAGCGGCTGGCCGGCCTTCCGCCAACCACCGAAGTGTCCGCTCGGTTCCGGATCAGCATCTTCGTGCCCTCGGAAAACCGCGCTCCATAACGGCTTGGCCACGTTCCTGCGCGGCCCGCCATTCCCCTGCCGGGCGCTCCCGCTTCGGTCTACGATGAAAGAAAGTTACTGAGGGTCTGCCCCGCAGCCCTCGGGATCAAGGGGGAACGCGATGTTTGAATGGCTTGGCCAAAACTGGTGGGCACTGTGGCTCACCCTCTTCCTGGTGTTCGCCGCCGTGGAGATGCTGACCCTTGACCTGTTTTTCATCATGCTGGGCGGAGGCGCCCTGGCCGGCCTGGTGGCCGACTTCGCCGGCGCCGACCTGTGGCTGGAGATCGTCGTGTTCTGCGTCGTCTCGCTGCTCATGATCGCCTTCGTCCGCCCGGTGACCCTCAAGCACCTGCACAAGGGACCCCCCGAACAGCGCACCAACATCGACCGCCTGATCGGTGAATCAGCGCTTGTTCTTGAGGCAGTCACGGCCACGGGCGGACGGGTGAAGATCGGCGGCGACATCTGGAGCGCCCGCTCGCAGTCCGGCGTCCTGGCCGAAGGCCAGCGCGTGATCGTCTCGGCCATTGAAGGCGCGACGGCGGTCGTCTCACCACAGGCTGAGACCGCCGTCCAGTAGGCGTTCTCCCCCATTGGTTTCTGCTCCCGCCGCGGCGGAGCAGCAGATTGCGGCGAGTTTTTCGCCAGGTTAGAGCTTCACTGAAAGTTGGGGACAAAGGAGAAGTATGGATAGCCCAGGAGGAGTCGCCCTCACGTTCGTGATGGTGGTCCTGATTATTTTTGTCATCATCGTGCTGGTCCGCTCGGTGCGGATAGTGCCGCAGGCCCGGGCCGGCGTCGTGGAACGGCTGGGAAAGTACCAGCGGACACTCAATCCCGGCCTGACTCTCCTCATCCCCTTCGTTGACCGGCTCCTGCCGCTGCTGGACCTGCGCGAGCAGGTGGTGTCCTTCCCGCCGCAGCCCGTGATCACCGAGGACAACCTCGTGGTGTCCATCGATACGGTGGTCTACTTCCAGGTCACCGACCCGCGTGCGGCCACTTACGAGATCGCCAACTACATCCAGGCCGTGGAGCAGCTGACCACCACCACCCTGCGTAACGTGGTGGGCGGCCTGAACCTCGAGGAGGCGCTCACCTCCCGCGACCAGATCAACGGCCAGTTGCGCGGCGTCCTGGATGAAGCCACCGGCCGCTGGGGCATCCGCGTCTCCCGGGTGGAGCTGAAGGCCATCGACCCGCCGCACTCCATCCAGGATTCGATGGAAAAGCAGATGCGGGCAGAACGTGACCGCCGTGCCGCCATTCTGACCGCCGAGGGAACCAAGCAGTCCGCGATCCTGACGGCAGAAGGGCAGCGGCAGGCCGCCATCCTCAAGGCCGAGGGTGACGCGAAGGCGGCCATCCTTCGTGCAGACGGTGAGGCGCAGGCCATCCAGAAAGTCTTCGACGCCATCCACAAGGGCAACCCGGACCAGAAGCTGCTGGCCTACCAGTACCTGCAGACCCTGCCGAAGCTCGCCGACGGCTCCGCCAACAAGCTGTGGATCATCCCCAGCGAAGTCGGCGAGGCGCTGAAGGGCATCGGCAGCGCGCTCGGCGGAACCAACGCCGATCCCCGTTCCGGCGACCTGTTCGGCAGCCAGGACGGTGGCCAGCCCGGCGAGGCACCGGCCCGGACCCAGGCGTAGCGCTTTATGGTGAGCAACGGGAGGCAGGCCGCAACGGCCTGCCTCCCGTTTGCTTTGCACGCGCCGGATTGCTGCGCCGGTTCGGATTGCTGCAGCCCTTCGGAATCCGTATAATGGGATATTTGTCCGGCCGGATCAGTCCGTGCGGAACAACAATGCTTGGCGAAGCGTTTCACCTAGTGATGCTACGTGAACCACACCGTAGTCCGGAGGCACCCTTATCAGGGCTTCCGGCTAGCGCGGGGTCCGCTCCGCGAACCGATTAGAGGGAGAAATCATGAGCGATCGCAGCCTGCGAGGCATGCGTCTTGGCGCCCAAAGCATGGAGACCGAATCCGGCGTGGAGCCGGCTCCGCGTCAGCGGGTTGAGTACCGGTGCGAGGATGGCGAACAGGTTTTTGTAACCTTTTCCTCCGAAGCCGAAATTCCCCCTGTCTGGGTTTCCAAGACCGGCAAGGAAGCGCTGCTCGTTGATGGCGAACGCCCGGACACCAGCAACGAGAAGGCAGTGCGCACGCACTGGGACATGCTGCTTGAGCGCCGCTCGCTTCCTGAGCTGGAGCAGATCCTCGAAGACCGCCTCACCATTCTGCGCGAGCGTCGCGGCGAACGGCGTTCTGCCTAAGGGCTGCTAGCCACTGGCAGCCGCCACAACCAAAAGGGCCGGCCCCGCTGCATGCAGCGAGGCGGCGGGGCC